>CALXRC010000001.1 GCA_944390865.1 uncultured Spirochaetales bacterium
CAGTTCTCCATCGTCTTTGGAGACAGGGTCAAACTATGATTGAGAATTCCATTTACACAGAATTCTTGACAGCCCCCACGTGGAGGCAAAAATGCAGTATCTGATACTCCGGTTCTTCCAGCAAATCAGCACAGGCTTTCTCGCCAGCTGCGCGAATTTCTTCTCAATGCTTGCAGAAGAAGGCCTGCTCATCTTCTTCATGCTGCTTATCTACTACGTCTGGGATAAAAGGAAAGGCTTCAGCATCTTCTCCAGCCTGCTGTGCAGCCAGCTCATGACAAACTGCATAAAGGCTGTCGTGCGCATGCCGCGCCCGTTCACGCTTTATCCTGAGCTTGATTCAGACAGGATTGCTACTGCAACAGGCTATTCATTTCCCTCAGGCCACAGCACAGGGGCAGCCGCATTCTACACTGCGGCGGCAAAAGAGAAAGGAGGCCGGCTGTGGCTGGCGCTTTCAGTAATCCTTGCAGTCCTGGTAGGGCTGTCCAGGCTCATGCTGAGAGTGCACTGGCCTCTGGATGTGTTCACCGGGCTTGTGATCGGCTTTGTCTTCGCCCTCGCCTTCACCACGGTCACTGACAGGATTTATGATCAGAAGGAAAAGAGAATCTGCTGGTGCAGATGCTTCTCGCTCATCTCAGGCCTGGCCGGTACAGTCCTGATGATTCTTCTTTCCTTCAGGCTTGCTGATCCGACTGCATTCTCTGACCTGATGAAGGTGCTTGCCCTCGCCTCAGGCTCCTATGCAGGCTGTCTGATCGAAACACTCTATGTCAGTTTCACTCTCCAGCGCGAGTGGAGAAAAAGCATCATGACAGTTGTCCTGGCAATGCTTGGCGCAGCCCTGATCATGGCTGCAAAGCTCATTGTGCCGTCCCCGCTGTACTATCTTGGAGCACTGGTGCGCTATGCGCTTATCGGGCTGTGGGCGACAGGTCTCTGGCCTCTTATCGCAGTCCGTCTCGGTCTGATGGAATCAGATGCTTAGGATATCTGATGTTCCTCATTGCAAGAAAGGCATCAAGCGTGGCTTTGTCAAAAAGGCGGTCTGAGAGCAGTCTGGCGAACAGCCGCCCGCAGGCTTCGGCGTCACTGATCGCCACATGCGCGTCGTAATCGCTTTCCAGGTACTCATGGACAAGATAGCCGAGGGCATGCGACGGATAGGCCGGAAGCAGTGATCTGCTGACAGCAAGAGAGCAGTAATACTGCCAGTCAGGCAGCTTTATTCCATAGAAGGCAGCTGAGGCTTTCAGCACACGCATGTCAAAAGGTGCATTGTGGGCCACAAGACAGTCAGAGCCTATGAAAGAGGCAATGCGGTCAAAGAGATTGTCAAAGGTTTCCTGCCAGCGGCAGTCCGCAGGGCTCAGGCCGTGAACAGCCATGCATACAGGGTCGAAATACATCACAGGAGGACGGATGAGGGAATAAAAGGAGTCGGTCATCCTTCCATCGCTGTCAAAACGCGCCAGGCCTACTGCACAGGCGCTGGACGGATCCTGATTCGCTGTCTCAAAATCTATTGCAACATATTCCAAGCTTCACTCCTCATCAGCGGAAAACAGGGCCTGATACACTTTTCCGCTGACTCTGACATGATACTCTTCATCGCATGAAGGGATAAAGCAGCACTCCCCTTCTCTCAGCATGATGTGATCATCCGGAGTTCCGACTCTTGCCAGTCCTTCAAGGCAGAGAGAGAAGCAGGGCGTCTTTTCCCTGATATCATATGAGCCGCTGGACAGCACGGCAAGGGCAAAAGTGGGAGTTGAGGCAACGGAGCGCAATACGCTGTCAGGCTTCAGACAGACCTTTCCGCTGAATGAAGAGTCGAAGTCAATCAGGTTGAGCGCACCCTGAATATCCTTATGCTTCCGGCTCAGCGACAGCCGGATCTCGTTATCGCTGGAATCCTCAATCTCGATGCCTGTTCCATGCGCATAAGAGTGAAGCACGCCGCTTTGGATGTAAATGGCTTCTCCGGGACGCACGGGAACGACATTCATCAGATAAGGCATGATGACGCCGGCATCATAGCCGAAGAGGGAGAAAGACTTTTCGCTGATGCCCCTTTCTGTAAGGTACAGACCGCCCCTCCTGCTTTCTTCCTCGGCCTCGTCAAGCTGCATGAGAAACTCATCAACTGCCCTTTTCAGGCAGTCTTCGTCAAGGCTGTACAGCGTCTTGACAAGTCCCCTGAGTGTCCTGTTTCTCGCAAAGTACTCATCATAGCAGAGCGGAAGCAGACGCCTGAGATGGTGCGAGGCTGATTCAAAATCACGAAAGCCGCACAGCAGGGTCGAAGGCGTCAGTGCATAGAAAAGCTCGCACTTCTGATTCGTGTCCCTGAAATTCAGCTGTCCGGCATTCTCAGGCCGTGAGCGCATGAGCTCTTCATCCTGCCAGCCGCGCAGAGCCTGGACTGCATCAGGATGTACATGAAGCGAGAGCGGGTTGTTGACAGCCAGCACCTTCATCATCAGTGGAAAACGTTCCTGATACTCTTTATGCCGGGGTCCGAAAAAACGCTCCGGGTCTGTATTCAGGTAATCAGAAAGCAGTGTGCCGTCCTCAAGTCTGGAAGGACCTGAAGGATGAACTCCGAACCACATCTCAGCCTGACTCGTTCCATCCGGCTGATAGTGGAACATAGAAGGAAGAATGTCTCTTGAGCCCCAGTCATAATTCTTGACGCAGCCCTTAATCTTGACTATCTGCATAATGCCTCCCGAAAGAAAGTATAGCACGCATTAATCTTCTTCAAAGCCTATGCGGATGCAGAGTGTGATGAAATCAAGCGGCTTGTCTCCCGGGTGCTCTCCATATTCCAGCGCCGCATACAGGAAATCAAGGCTGAACACCTGAAAGTCAAAGCAGAAGCCGAAGCTCATGTAGCCGCTGTTTATTCCGAAGCGGAAATCAAAGGTGCGCATGAGCGTCAGCTCCAGGCCGAAGTGCAGGCGCTGCAGGAAATTCTCGCAGCTCAGCCCGTCAGTAAAGAAAAGTGAATACACATCTGTGACATCCAGGCTGCCTGTGATGTCAATCCAGTCCCAGATGCCTCCGGCTGGAGTGCTCAGGGAAAAGCCGATGTCAAACGATACCGGAGTCGCATATCTGAACGAAGGCCCCTGCACAGGAGCCTCAGGCACGCTGTCTCCCAGATAGCCGCCAGTGAGCATGTAATACAGCTGGTTCGCAGAGCTGTACGTCTGCATGTGATAGATTCCATTCAGGTTCTTTATGACAAAGCCGGTCTTGAAAATATCACTGTAGGAATAGGTAAAGCCAAGATCGAAGGGAATGGCGAAGCCGAATGCCACAGGAACCTGATTGAGCACAGAGGCAAGCACATCGTCAGACTGGTAGAAGTCGATCAGGGATGAGGCAGTAAAACCGCCGGGAATGATGTCTCCGCTCAGGCTCTCAATTGTGTATCCGCGGAAGACAAGATGGGCGCCAAGGCCGAAGCTCAGGCTGTGATGCTCTCCTATGTGCCATGGCAGGGCTATTGCCAGAGAAAGGGCAAAATTGCCTTCCAGTATCAGCGTGGAAGACTCACCCCCTTCCCCCATACTGTGCACGTCTATGCCAGTGTCCAGACTGAGGCCTGCAATTCCTGAGATAAAACCGGCAGAAGCCTGAAAGGAGACCACATCGCCATTTCCGGCTCCGATTGAGTTGATCAGCTGGTTGAAGGCCCTGTTCATGTCCTCATCGCTGTTGTTCTGGGTGAAGAAGATGTCAAGGGCGCCGCCCGGCTGCACAAGCTTGTTTATGTTGTACAAAGTGAAGCTGGCAGAAGGTATGGAAAGAAACTGGTTGTCGCTGGTGACAAGCGCCGGGTTTGAGTAAAAGACCTCGCTGTAGCGGGCAGACGTGACTGATGTGCCTCCCAGTGCAAGATTTCTTGAGTACAGCGGAGCATAAGCTGAGCTGACTGCGGCATGCAGCGGCAGAATGGCAAGAAAAAGGGCCAGAAGCACTGCAAGCTTTCTCATAGGGATCTCCTGACGTAGTCCAGAACACCGTCAAGCGCGCCGAAAAGCCAGTCAGAACCGATGCAGCGGGCCACACTCTTGCCCTGACCAAGCGCAAGGGCGACAGCATCTATGTATGAAGGTTCAATCTCTTCCGCACTCTGTTTAAGAGCATCCGTCACCTCGCCGAGAGTGACAGAAGTGTCTTCTTCAAAATAACTCAGTGCTGTTGACAGCAAAGAGACTGAGACCTGAAATGAGAGTATGTCCGCCAGTGTGAAGTCCTCACCTTCCCTGCAGAAGCGTGACAGGACAGGAGCAAGCTTATGATCAGGTCCGAGATAGTCAACCAGATCAGAAAAGAGTGCTGCAGTGTTTCCGGCGGCAATGCAGGCTTCCTCACCCGCTTCCTGTCTGAGAAAGCGGGAGACAGCCTGCCGCTTCACTTTGTTCTCCCCAGCCAGAGCCAGTTCCTGCAGCAGAGTGCGGTCAGCCGGAGCAAGAACAAGAACAGGAGAGTCAGGATACAGAGGACTCAGGTTCAGCTTGCATGAAGGCAGGACAATGAAGCCTGAACTGACTAAAAGGGTTTCCGGATTCAGGACCTGAGCCTCAATATCCCGGATCAATGGAGCCGTATCCACATCAACAAGACCTGTGTTGACATAAATATTCTCTTTCAGAGAATCAGTCAGTCCTGCTATCCCTTCAAGCGTACTGAGGGAACAGGATGTCATGCAGACAGCAAGAATGAGTATGAGGATACAGGCTCTCATTACTTAATGATGGCAGTGACAGCTTCCGCCCTCAGAATGGTGATGGCACTCATGGCCCTCTTCATGATGATGGCTGCAGTTTGCGCTCTCGCTGTAGACCAGAGTTCCGTCAAGAAGCTTTCTGACAGCTTCATCACAGCTGCCCTGCACCCCTGCATACAGTCTGATCCCCGCATCTTTAAGGGCGGCCTGAGCACCGGTGCCAATGCCTCCGCAGATCAGTGCGTCGACTTTATTCCCGCTGAGCAGCACAGCAAGGGCGCCATGTCCCTGGCCGTCAGAAGAAAGAATACGCTGAGACAGGATTGAAGCACCATCAGTCTCATAAATCTTGAACTGCTCAGTATGTCCGAAATGCTGGAACACGAGCCCGTTTTCATAAGTGACTGCGATTGTCATAAATTTCCTTTTCCTCCTCGTCTAATAATACCCAAAAAGGAGGAAAGGAAACAATCTCAATTTGTCGCTGCTATAAGTTTCTCGATTTTCTCAAGCAAGGCATCATCGGCCTGAATCAGCTTGTCTGCTATTGACCTGACGCGGTCAGGATAGCCTTTTCTTCCTGTGAGAAGATATTCAGCCGATGTTCCCACAGCTTCGCTGAGAGCAAGCAGGTCCTCTGCCTTGGGAAAGCGGCAGTCACTTCTGTTATGAAGAAGACGATCATAGCGTATACCATATTTACGGCATATATCCTTCATTGATTCTTTTTTCAGTTCATCGAATCTCTGCCAAAACTGATATGGTGAAATCATAGTGCCCCGGGCCCCTCCTTTAGGGACATATTTTAGGGACATTAGAAGCGATTGACGGGAATCGAACCCGCGTAACCAGCTTGGGAAGCTGGAGTACTACCATTGTACTACAATCGCATGACAGCTTAATTCTAATTCTCAGAATGCCGGGAATCAAGCATTTTTATGAGAATCACCCGCCATAGGCGTGAACAGCCTTGCCGTCAGACTTTCTCTGACAATATTTACCACATCCGTAGCTGGAGTGGAAGTATCAAACTCCGGGGCTGCAGGCATCAGGGACAGTTTTTTGCTCTTTTCCGGGAATCCCTTACTTCCTCAGAAACTGTGAATCGGAATCAGGGACCCCTTCACTGTCAGCACTATACCGCTCTGCCCTCATGTGAAGATCATATTTCTCCCTGAGTTCTGAAATGGTTTTCATCATCGGCGAGGCGTGGTGACGGTCAAGCGCACACTGGTCGCGCCAGCTGTCAATCAGCAGCACGGTCTCAGGATCAGAAAGTGAAATGAAATATTCATATCCCAGATTGCCATCCTCTGCACGGATCAGGTCAGCTGTTCCGCTGTTCTCCATCTCCTGTGCAAATCTGCGTGCGGCGCCGTTTTTCCCTGTGTAGTACAGATTCACCGCGATGCTCATACAAGACTTCCCCTCCTTTTTTCTCATCAGCCTGCGCCATCTTCCGGGTTATGCTCTATCTTCCTTCCGGCGGATATGATTCAAGCATTTTCACAAGATTCACGACAACGACTGCCAGAGTGGAGGCATCAACAGAGTCGTACACAATATCATAACGGCGGTGAAGCATGCTGCCAGGACCGAAGGGATCAATGGCCCTGAGCTTTCCGCCAAGAATTCTCGCATCTGCGGAGGATGAAAGCTCATCATCAAAGAAACAGCACCACTCAAAGGCCCTGTTTCCTTCTTCGTCCTCAATCGCCTCCGGATTTCCAAGCAATGTCAGGGAGATAAGGGCAGACCGGTTCTCATCGCCGCTGCGCGACACTTCGATATAGCAGACAGCCTTTTCCCCGTCATAAAGATAGGTCCCGTTTCTGTCCGGCCGGACTGAACCGAAACGGTAAGTGTCAAAGCCTTCACAGGTCAGCACCTCACGGGCCAGAGCAAGCCAGTATTCCCTGTATGAAGCGCTCTGCTGA
Source organism: uncultured Spirochaetales bacterium (assembly GCA_944390865.1). Classification (GTDB taxonomy): domain Bacteria; phylum Spirochaetota; class Spirochaetia; order Sphaerochaetales; family Sphaerochaetaceae; genus Bullifex. The sequence continues at coordinate 6,682 of CALXRC010000001.1, forward strand.
GAATACTTTCTGATCAGCTCAAGCTTTTCCTCCTCACTCTGCCAGCCCATTGCGGCTGCGACGGCGGAAGCAAGCTCGCTGTCCTGAGATGAGGCAAGATAGGAAAACAGGGCGCTTGATGCCTTTCTGAAACGCACTGCAGTGAAATCAGGAAGTCCTGCATAAGAAGAGAAGAGCTTTTTCAGTCTGCTGTCTTCCTCAGCAGACAGCACGGAAGACTCCCCGCTCTCCTCATCGATGCGTGTTATCATCTCAAGCAGATCTTCTTTTCCCACAGGCTGTGAGAAAAGAAGATAGCCCTCTGCAGTACGCTCAAGCATAGCTGCCTCTCAGTGCATGAGGTCGAGATCGAACTCAGCCATTACCGCAGGCATCGAGCAGCCCCAGCTCTCGAGAACCTGCGGATGAACCTCGCCATACACGCCGATCTGTCTGCCGCCGGAAATCACCCTTGCCGCACGGCCCTCAATAAAGCGCTGATCTCCGTCAGCCGGCTCAAGGGTGTAATCAATGCGCAGGAAATAAAGCAGCGTATTCACATAGCTTGATGCTTCATTGAAACCGATCTGGTTATCTGCGGCAAGGAAGCCGAGATTGTTTTTCGTCACTGTTCCGCTGTTGTCTGAATCATCCTTGTAGCAGACCTTTCCGAGCTCAAAGATCCTGTGCGGGTAGACGGCATGGCCTGAGACAGACTCGCTCTCAAGCAGTGAGGGGAGAATGCTGGGGCGCACGACCTCATAGTTCTCGCTCATCGGGTTGGCGATGAAGACAACTTTCTCGTCACTGATGTGCATGTTCTCAACATATTCTTTTCTGCTGCCGAGGTAGTTGTACATCATTTCCTGGAAGCCAAGTCCGACCATGATCTTCTTGACCTTTCTTGAATACTCCTCTGCCCCGGAAAGATAACCCAGCGTGAAATCAGAGGGCATGACAGGCTCGAATCTGCCAAGGCCATGACCGATCATTATGTCTTCCACAATGTCTACAGCATGAAGGAAATCGTTTCTGTACTCAGGACAGCGTACTGTGATGACATCATCCTTAACAGAGGCCCTGACTCCCATTCTTCTCAGTGCATCAATGCACTCCTGGGCACTGAGCTTCAGTCCAAGCTCCTTTTCGACAAAGTCAAGCGTGCAGCTTGTTTCCTGCTGGAAATAGTAAGGCACAGTAATCTCGCGTCCGTACTTTGTATCACGGGCAAGAGTGACCTTGACAGGGAGAATCCTGAATCCGAGATCAGCCATGTCGCAGGCAAGTATGCTGGCTGCGAGCAGAATGTCATCAATAATGGGTCCTGAAATGTCGACAAAGAGATTCTCATCTCCGACCTGGACTGCGCCGGCACGCGCGCTGTTGATGATAGGAGAGAAGCTCAGCGTCTCGCCTTCATCATCTGTCAGATATGGATAGCGAGGCTTGTCGGCAATGATGTGGCCGTATTCCTTTCCTTTCGGATGCTTCTCGAGAATCTCACGGAGAGTGAGCTTTTCCGTCATTCCAAGCGGGACAAAAGCTGTCTTGTCCGGATCTGCACCATAGTAATGGACAGGATACTTGATAAGATCTGAGCGGAAGATTCCGATCGCAATGGTCTTGCGCTTGCGTCCGAAGTTCTGGCAGAGCTTCTCCTGGCTCTGGATGAGATTCACAAGCAGATCTTCAGTGACACGGCAGCCATCTGCCGCAAAGCTGATGGAGAAATCCCTTATTCCCAGAGCGCTCTCGTCATCAATGTGGACCCTGCCGCCGCAGTCCATTGCCTTTGATGCGCTTGAGAAGAAATTATACTCGGGAATCTCTCCGCTTTCATATGTCTTCAGAGCTCTGGCGACACCTGCAACCGACCACAGGTCAGGTCTGTTTGTATCGTTGAGCTCAATCTTTATGCTTCCTTCTTCCCTTCCGTCGAGTTCTGCCTTGGCGACAGGGAAAATGTCATTCATCTCATCATCTGTATATTCCCTTCCCGCAAGGCTGAAGAAGAGTTTCTCAGGTACTTCTATCTTGGGCATCAGTTTCCCCTCCTCATTCTCACACTCTCAATATCAGGAGTGAAGAGTTCTCTCAGGTCGTTCAGACCGAGATGCATCAGAGCCATTCTGTCAATACCGAGGCCCCATGCAAGCACAGGCACGTCAAGGCCCAGGCTCTTTGTGACTTCAGGGCGGAAGATTCCGCTTCCGCCAAGCTCAAACCATCCAAGCACAGGATGTTTTATGTGAACTTCGATGCTCGGCTCTGTGAACGGAAAGTATCCGGGCACGTATTTGACTTCCTCAGCGCCGGCAACTTCCTTTGCGAACATCTTCAGCAGTCCAAGCAGATTTCTCAGGTTCACGTCCTTGCCCACGACAATGCCTTCTGTCTGATAGAAGTCTGCACCATGGGTGGCATCTACCTGATCGTAGCGGAAACAGCGTGCAATGCCGAAATACTTTCCGGGGATCTTTGCCTTTGGAAGCTGTGTCGCGGAAAGGACAGTACCCTGGCTGCGCAGGATCTGGCGTCTGGTGAACTCATGATCAAAGCTGTAGCCCCAGCCTCTTGAACCAGTGTCGCCTCCGTCCTCATGCGTCTTTGCCACGCGGCTGAGCCAGGGCTCCTCGATTTTCCTGCAGTGAGACGGATCCTTGACATAATAGACGTCATGGATATCCCTTGCAGAGTGGAACTGAGGCATGAACAGGGCATCACCGTTCCAGAACTCATTGACCACGAGCGGTCCGTCGTATTCTTCAAAGCCGAGAGAGACAAGCTTGTCCTTAACCCACTGCAGATAATCCGCATATGCGTTTGTGCGTCCCGGGATGAGGCGAGAGACAGGAGCATTCAGTCCGTAAGGACGGAAAGTGCCGTTCTTCCAGCTTCCTGTCTGGATCATCTGTGCGGTAAGCTGTCCGAATTCCTCACCAGTGATGTTTGCCTTCAGCAGCGCCTGCTTGACCTCACTGCCCTTTTCAGTAAGGACATAGACAACGTCTTCTTTCTCAACCTGCTTGAAAGTCGCGCTTCCTGCACCTCTCTTCTTCGCAAGCTTTGATATTGCCTGCCTTTCCTTATCGCTGAGCTCAGCTTCTTTCAGCAGACCGGCAGTCTTTGCCCTGTCAAGCAGAGTTCTCTGAATCCTGATCTCCTCAGGAAGCTCAGAAGAAAGCAGCTCAGCCTTCTTCTCTTCGTTCATGGCTGCAGTCCTGCTGCCAGAAAGGAGTCCGAATGCAGAACCGACATCGCTCTGCTGAAGACCGAGAGACTCAGCCAGCGTAGGAAGGCTCTGCGGACCGTTTTCTGCCAGAGAAGCGAAAATGCGCTCTGCCGGCAGCCCGGACTCTGCCTGCTGCAGACCTGTCTCTGTCAGCTCATATAATGTGTATTTTTCCCTTGATTTCTCGCTGATGCAGCCCTTGGCCGTCAACCAGCTGAAAGCCTGATTGCACTGTCCGATCTTGTAATCAAGTTCATTGACCAGACGTTCTGCAGTAATATCCTCTCCGGCTGAAACATGGCGAAGCAGCTTGACTTCCAGCGGATGCAGATTCTTGACCTCGATATCCATAAGCGGAATACTCCCTGATAACTTAAAAACAATTGTGTCAAAGTTTATCCATTTGCCCGGATTAGAACAAGATGGCGGGGAAAGGCCGCATCAGGAGTGAGGCTGCTCCCGGATCAGGTCATAGAAGGCAATCTCGCTGCTGACCCGGCGTATCTGCGCTAGCCTCATGCCCAGATGCATGTACATCTCAGCCTTTGCCGACTCATCAGTTTCAAGCACACAGTCCAGTCCCCGTTCATCAGCAATGAAAAAGGCATATTCAGTCAGCCTCCTCATCCAGCCCTGCTTCTGCCACTGAGGCAGCACGCACAGCATCTCCACATGGACAAAAGGCTTTCCGGCCCTCCGCATTGCCGCTGCAAGCGGTTTTCTGTCTCCATTTCTGAGTTTTGCAAGCCTTGCCATCCGGCACAGGCCGACAGCCCTGACGGCCTGTGCGAGATTGCTGAGCATGGCAGAAAAAGGAACCCTGTCGTCACTGAAGTCAATGGCAATCCAGGCCTCGCCTCCTTCGCTGCGGTAAAGCCAGCCGCAGCGGGAAAGAGTCTTTATCCCGGCTTTAAGATAGGCAATGACTGCCTTTTCATCCCCCAGAAGGGAGAAAATGCTCTTTTCACCTTCTCTGAACTGATACTCAAGATAGGCACGGGCTATCTTTTCCGCACTTGTGTCATCAATATGTCTTTCCTGAATCATTTCCTTTTCCTCTGCTTTCAATGATGCAAGATAGATGCCAGCAGCCAGATAAAAGCTGTCTGACGGCTGATCAGACCGGAAAGAATGGTGAAATATGCCATCTGCAATGCTACACTATGATTCATGGAATTTGAATCTGCAGGAAAGCTCATCAGGCTGTACGGGACAGAAAAAGGGAGTCCTCTCATCATAATGAATACAGCAGGCACAGAAAGCAGCGCTGTGTTTGAATGCGTTAAGAAGCTGACAGCAAGCCCGTTCACGCTTGCTTCAGTCAGCGGAATAAAGTGGAATGATGAGATGACTCCCTGGCCTTCCCCGCCTGTTTCTTCATGGGATACGCCTTATTCCGGGCTTGCGGACAAATATCTGTCGCAGCTGGAAGAAACAATAATCCCGGAAATAATCAGCAGGCTTGGTGCAGAACCTGAATACATAGCAGCTGCAGGATACTCGCTCGGAGGGCTGTTTGCACTGTACGCCCTTTTCAGGGCTGATATTTTTTCCAGAGCCGCAAGCATATCAGGATCCCTCTGGTATCCTGGATTTGCAGACTTTGCAGCAGCCAATGAGCTGAAATGCCGCCCTTCGCTGATCTATGTATCTCTTGGAGACAGGGAAGCAAAGAAAGGCAGTCCTGTGATGAGAAGCGTTCAGGAGAAAACCGAATCCATCGTGTCTGCTTTCAGGCAAAAAGAACTGAATGTCATCTTTGAAATGAACCCGGGCAGCCATTTCAGCCAGCCTGAGATGAGGACAGCGAAAGCAATTAAGGCACTTCTGTCCGTATAACACGGCCAGTATGGCAAATCCACAGTGTTCAATCCCTTCGATTGGTATTTCTGGTGTTTAAGCGGAGCACCAGGTAGAGGACAACATAATCTGCACTGTTTTCCGACTCATCAGAAAGTCCATGTCATACTCCAGATTCCAACAAAACTGTGCAGGAACCATTTAGAAAGCACCTAAGTATAAAAAAAGATGCCAAAATTTAGCAAAATTTTGACATCACTTTTAGCAGGGGTAGGACTCGAACCTACGACCCCCGGGTTATGAGCCCGATGAGCTGCCAACTGCTCTACCCTGCGTCGATCGTTTCATTAAAATATCCTGAAGGAAAAATAATGTCAATACTGGAACCCCCTGTGCCGGAACAATTTTCTGAAAAAACGGATTATGACTGCAACTGTTTTTTCAAGACAAGATCAGAGATATGAAAAATGCAACAAAAATACAACAAATTAGTCTCTTTTCTGCATTGAACAAGCTTTCCTTTTTCTATAAGTTGTTCTCATCCCGATTTTTTGCAACAAGGAGCCCCTGTCGTGAGAAAGGCCGCAATTATCATGGGCAGTGATTCAGATCTGCCAGTCGCAGAAAAAGTGGTTTCAAAGCTTTCCCAGCTTTCAGTGCCTTATGAGGTACATGTAATCAGCGCACACAGAACACCGGAAACGGCCCGTACATTTGCCAGAGACGCAGAGAAGAACGGATTTGGAGTCATCATCTCAATTGCAGGAAAGGCCGCACACCTTGGAGGTGTTCTGGCTTCCCACACACTGCTTCCCGTAATCGGGATTCCAGTCTCATCCCCTGATTTCTCAGGCATGGATGCGCTGCTGTCCACTGTACAGATGCCGCCTGGAGTGCCTGTGGCATCTATGGCAGTGGGAGGTGCTGTCAACGCGGCTGTCTTCGCAGCCCAGATCCTCGCACTCAGCGACACAGAGCTGGCACGGCGTCTGGATGCAGACAGAAATGACATGAGAGATAAAGTCATCAGAAAAGACAAGGAAATAGGAGAAAGGTTTAATGGCAACTAAGCTCAGGCAGCTTTACGAAGGAAAGGCAAAGAAAGTATTTGAATGTGAAGACCCTACCATGTGCATTGTCTCTTACAAGGATGATGCGACAGCCTTCAACGGACTCAAGAAAGGAACTATCAGGGGAAAGGGCGTGATCAACAACCGCCTTACCAACTATCTTATGCAGAAGCTGGAGAAGGAAGCAGGAATCCCAACCCATTTTGTCCAGGAACTCAGCGATACTGACACACTCGTCAGGAAAGTCGACATTGTCCCGCTGGAAGTGATCGTCAGAAATGTTGTGGCAGGCTCTCTTTCAAAGCGGGTGGGAAAGGAAGAGGGAACCAGCCTGCTCTGCCCTGTCCTTGAATTCTCTTACAAGGACGATGAGCTTGGAGACCCTATGGTCAATGATTACCACATCAGGGCAATGGGATGGTGCAGCGATGAGACTCTTGAGAAGATCAAGGAGTACGCGCTGAGGATCAACGACTATCTTGTCTCTTATTTCAAGACTCTGGGAATTGACCTCATTGATTTCAAGCTTGAGTTCGGCATCACGGCAGACGGCACGCTTGTCCTTGCGGATGAGATCAGTCCGGATACCTGCCGCTTCTGGGACAGCACGACACACGAGAAGCTTGACAAGGACCGCTTCAGGAGAGACCTCGGAGATGCTGAAGGGGCCTACAGAGAAGTGCTGAGAAGAGTCTTTGGAGATAACAACTGATGTCAGGCGGAATACACGAGGAGTGCGGAATTTTCGCACTCTCCCTGCCCCGGCGCTGCGATATCGCACCGCTGACCTATTACGGACTGTATGCCCTGCAGCACAGAGGACAGGAAGGAGCAGGCATCGCAGTCTGTGATGACGGGGTCATCAGCATCCACAAGGATGCAGGTCTGGTAAGCGACGTCTTTGACAGTGATGTGCTGTCAAAACTCCCTCAGGGGACTATGGCGTTGGGCCATGTGCGCTACGGGACAACAGGAAACAATCCCCGCCTCAATGTCCAGCCTCTTGTGATAAACCATCTGAAAGGCCGCATGGCGCTGGCCCATAACGGAAACCTCACAAATGACTATGAGCTGAGGGAAGAGCTGGAGCTGAAAGGTTCGATCTTCCATACGACAAGCGACACAGAAGTAATAGCCTACACAGTCACAAAGCACCGGCTGACAGAGAAAGCGCTTGAGGATGCAGTGATCAGGGCAATGGACGATCTTAAGGGTGCATACAGCCTTGTTGTCATGTCTTCGCAGAAGCTCATTGCGGCACGAGATCCATGGGGCTTCAGGCCGCTGTGCCTCGGATCCTTCGAAGGCGGCTATGTCATCTCAAGCGAGACATGCGCCCTTGATGCCATAGGCGCAAAGTTCATAAGAGACATCCTGCCGGGAGAAGTAATCACTATCTCAAACGGTGAGCTGAAAAGCGATACAAGCCACTGCAATAAGGAAAGAAAGCACCTGTGCGTTTTCGAGCTGATCTACTTCGCACGCCCGGACTCAGTCATGGACGGACATTCAGTCCAGACTGCGAGGCAGAGAGCCGGAGCCTTTCTGGCACTTGAACACCCAGTGCAGGCGGACATTGTGGTCGGCGTCCCGGATTCAGGCATTGAGGCAGCCATGGGCTTTGCACGCCAGTCAGGCATTCCCTATGGCACAGGATTCATAAAGAACAAGTATATCGGACGCACATTCATCCAGCCGACTCAGAGCATGAGGGAAAACGAAGTAAGGATAAAGCTCAATCCTATTGCCTCTGCTGTCAGGGGAAAGCGTGTTGTCCTAATTGATGACTCAATTGTCAGGGGCACGACATCCATAAGGATAGTAAGGCTGCTCAGGGAAGCAGGAGCCAGAGAGGTACACTTCCGCTCCTCTGCCCCCAAATTCCTCTACCCCTGCTACTTCGGCACTGACATTGACTCATCTGAGAATCTGTTTGCATACAAGTACACAGATGAAGAGATGAAGAAGCTGCTCGACGTGGACTCCCTGGGCTTTCTCTCAGTCGAGAACGTCATCAGGCTGACGGAAGACGGCGATCATAATTTCTGCACAGCATGCTTCAGCAGGGATTACCCCTGTCCTCCTCCAAAAGTAACGAAGAAAGACAAGTTCTCGATGCCGGTTTCCGGAAAAGGATGATTTATGGAAAAGAGTTTCAGCGAAAGTTATAAGGCAAGCGGTGTTGACATCACTGCAGGATACAGGGCAGTCGAGCTGATGAAAGAACACGTCAGGCGAACGCGCACATCTGCCTCAATTGATGACATCGGAGGCTTTGGCGGCTGTGTTGACATCTCGTCGGAAAGCGGAGACGTGCTTGTAAGCGGAACAGACGGAGTCGGCACAAAGCTGCGGCTTGCCTTCCTGATGGACAGGCATGACAGTGTGGGAATCGACTGCGTCGCAATGTGCGTGAATGACATTGTCTGCACAGGCGCGAAGCCTCTGCTCTTTCTGGACTACATAGCCTGCGGGAAAAACCATCCCGAGAAGATTGCAGCAATTGTCAAAGGCGTCAGCGAAGGCTGCATACAGGCAGGCTGCGCCCTTGTCGGCGGAGAGACAGCTGAGATGCCTGGCTTCTACAGCGAGGATGAATACGACCTGGCAGGCTTCTCGACAGGCATTGTCAGACGCTCAGACATGCTGGTCAGAAAAAACGTGAAGCCTTCAGACGTGATTATCGCACTGGCGTCGTCAGGAGTCCACTCCAACGGCTTTTCCCTGGTCAGAAAGGTTTTCAGGATTGAGGAAGATCCGCAGGTCCTGACAAAAATAAGGCTTTCTGACTCAAGAACGCTGGGACAAACCCTTCTTGAGCCGACAAAGATCTATGTCAGGCAGATTCTGGCCCTGACAGACAGGATCAGAGTGCATTCCGTCTGCCACATCACAGGCGGCGGCTTTTACGAGAACATTCCCCGGGCTCTTCCTGAGGGCTGCACTGCAGTGATAAGGAAAGCAGATATCCGCACCCCGGAAATCTTTTCACTCATCGCCTCTGCCGGCAGCATTCCGGAACGCGACATGTTCAACACATTCAACATGGGTGTGGGCATGGCCGTCATCACAGCAGCAGAAGATGAAAAGGAGGCCCTTGAGGTGCTCAACAGCTTTGAAGGGACGCAGGCCTACACCATCGGAAGAATCGAGAAAGGAGAAAGAGGAGTCAGGCTATGGTGAACACCGCTGTTCTCGTCTCTGGCGGAGGCACAAATCTTGAAGCAGTCCTCACGGCTGTCGAGAACAAGACAATCAGGAGCGCGCGTGTGGCTCTTGTAGCTGCTGACCGCCCCGGCTGCTATGCCCTGAAAAGAGCAGAGCTCCACAACGTCCCGCATCTCTGTCTGGACCGCAGAAGCCTCGGGAAAAAATGTTTTGAGGCAGCCTTGAAAAAGGCAGTTGAAGAGCATGAATGCCGGCTCATTGTCCTGGCAGGCTTTCTGTCCATTCTCTCAGAAGACTTCGTCAGGGCCTTTGAAGGGAGGATAATCAACATACATCCTTCCCTCATACCCTCCTTCTGCGGAGACGGGTTTTATGGCCTTAAGGTGCATCAGGCCGCCCTCGAACGCGGCGTGAAGATCACAGGCGCCACTGTACATCTTGTCAATGAGATTACAGATGGTGGTAAAATACTCTTGCAGAAGGCGGTAGAGGTGAAGGACGGAGACAGTCCGGAGAGCCTTCAGGAAAGAGTCATGAGAGAAGCCGAGCACATCATCCTGCCGCAGGCAGTGGAGATGATGGCAGCAGAGCTTCAGAAAGAGGAGGATGTATGACAATCAGCGAGTATTTCACATCAAGAAAGTATCCTGGAAGAGTTATCATCGCAGGCAGCACTGCCAGCGGGAAGAGCGTGCTCTGCTATGCCATCATGGGCAGAAGCGAAAACAGCCGCAACCGTGTGTTTGCCTTTGATGATGAGGGAAAGCTCCAGACCAGAGTCTTTGATGAGTCAAAGGTCTCAGACCCGTCGCTCATTATCTACAATGCCATGAGGCAGACAGGAAACAGCATTATCCTGACAAACGGCAGCCAGACAGACCTGATTTATGATGAACTTGAAAACGGCAGAAGCTTTGAAGACGCTGTCATCAAAATGTCTTACGAGCCGGATGAGCCGAACTGGACCAGCAGAATCAGCGCACTGTTTGATGAGGAGACTTCCTCCTACCAGCTTGCAGTTGTCAGGAAAGAGGGAGATGCGACTGGACGCGTGATTTACAAGTACCCGCAGCAGAAAGGCTATGGACACTGTATCCACACATATCTTGAAAGCGATGACGACAGCCTGCTTCCACCCTTCACAAAGGATCCGGAAAGACTGAATCTGCCGGACTCGCTGGCAGAACTCACATCCCAGCTGTGGAATTCGCTGGACCAGGAAAACAAGATCTCGCTCTTCGTGCAGGTGGGCGATGAGATGACAATCCTCAACAAGAACAATGGAGACTGAGAGTGGAAACCCTGACACTTAAATACGGCTGCAATCCAAACCAGGCAAACGCTTCTGTCAGCTGTGAAGGAAAACTTCCTGTAACTGTTCTCAACGGACGCCCGGGCTACATCAATCTGCTTGATGCCCTGAACGGCTGGCAGCTTGTCAGCGAGCTGCAGAAGGCCACTGGCCTGGCTGCGGCGGCAAGTTTCAAGCATGTCTCGCCTGCCGGAGCCGCTGTGGCTCTTGAGCTTGATGAAACCGAGCGCAGAATGTACATGGTCAGCCCAAAGGCAGAACTCTCGCCTGTCGCCACAGCCTACGTCAGGGCAAGAGGCGCTGACAGGATGAGTTCATTCGGCGACTTCATCGCCCTGTCGGAGCAGTGCGACCTGTCCTGCGCAAAGATAATCAGCAGAGAAGTGAGCGACGGAGTCGTTGCTCCTTCATACAGCGAAGAGGCGCTTAAGCTGCTCAGCGCGAAGCGCAGAGGAAGCTATGTCGTGCTTCAGATGGACAAAAGCTATGTGCCTCCTGTCAGGGAGACCAGAGTTGTATACGGAATAACATTCACGCAGGATCATAACAGCTTTATCCCTTCGGACAGGGATTTCAGCAGCATCGTCACAAAAAACAAGGAGCTTCCCCAGTGGGCACGCCGGGATCTCACTGTCGCGCTGTGCGCCCTTAAATACACTCAGTCAAACTCTGTCTGCTACGCTTTCCGCGGGCAGACAATCGGTGTGGGCGCCGGTCAGCAGAGCAGGATACACTGCACAAGGCTGGCCGGAGACAAGGCAGACCTGTGGCTTCTCAGGCATCATGAGAAAGTGCTCAGCCTCCCATTCCTGCCGGATCTCAGCCGCAACGACAAGGACAATGTCATCGAACAGTACCTTGCCGAGGAAAAAGAGGAAGATGTCACAGCAGACTGGCAGAAGTATTTTGAGCACAGGCCTGAAGAGCTGACAAAAGAGGAAAAGAAGGCCTGGCTCAGGAAGGCAAAGGGAGTCAGCCTCGCCTCAGACGCCTTCTTCCCCTTCCGCGACAATATCGACAGAGCGGCCAGAAGCGGAGTCAGCTACGTAAGCGAGCCAGGCGGATCCGTGAGAGATGACATCGTAATCCAGGCCGCAGACGAACACGGCATGACAATGTGCTTCACATCAGTGAGGCTTTTCCACCACTAAGGAAAACAAGGAGAGGATCTTGAATATTCTTGTACTCGGATCAGGAGGCAGGGAAAGTGCTGTTGTCCAGGCCCTGTCAAAGCCCGGGCGGACTGTATACGCCCTGCCGGGAAACGGAGGCATTGAACACTGCCTGCCCGGTTCGGTCATGGATAAGGCTGCTGTGCTGCAGGCCTGCAGGGAAAACAGCATTTCATTCTGCGTCGTCACGCCGGATGACCCGCTTGCAATAGGCATGTGCGACTATCTTGAGGCAAACGGAATTCCCTGCTTCGGACCAGGCCGGAAAGCTGCCAGAATCGAATCAAGCAAGGCTTTCTCGAAGGCGCTGATGAAAAAATACGGCATACCGACAGCTGAAGCGGAAGTCTTCTCTGACCTCAGCCAGGCTCTGGATTACATACATAACCTGAAATCATTCCCCGCCGTCATAAAGGCAGACGGTCTGGCTCTCGGAAAAGGAGTTGTGATAGCCCGGACTGCAGCCGAGGCAGAAGAGGCTCTCAGGCAGATGATGGAGGAAGGACGCTTTGGAGAGGCAGGACGGACTGTCGTAATTGAGGAATTTCTCACCGGCCCTGAGGTGTCAGTGCTCTCATTCACTGACGGCAGGACAATCGTCCCGATGGTCTCTTCCATGGATCATAAGAGAGCCTGGGACGATGACAGGGGGCCGAACACAGGAGGAATGGGAACTGTGGCTCCCAATCCTTACTATACTCCGGACATTGCAGCAGAATGCATGGAAAGAATTTTCCTGCCGACAATAAGGGCAATGGAAAGCGAAGGCTGCCCCTTCTCCGGCTGCCTCTATTTCGGACTGATGCTGACAGAACAGGGGCCGAAAGTCATTGAGTACAATGCACGTTTCGGCGACCCTGAGACCCAGGTCGTCCTTCCGCTGCTTGAAAGCGATCTTCTGAAAATAATGACTGCCTGCAGAAACGGCACGCTGGCTGAGGAAGAGGTCAGGTTCTCATCAGACAGTGCCTGCTGTCTCGTGCTTGCGAGCAAAGGCTATCCCGGCCCTTATGAGAAAGGCAGGGAAATAACGGCTGATCCCGGCATCAGGAGTTCAGTCATGATTGCAGGGGCATGCATGAAGGACGGCAGGCTTGTCACCTCAGGAGGAAGAGTGCTCGGACTTGTCGCAAAGGCAAAGGATCTTAAAAGTGCGGTAGACCAGGTCTACAGTGACTGTGACAGAATCCACTTTGACGGCAAGCAGTACAGAAAGGACATTGGCGCGAAAGCGCTGGAGGCATATGGTATACAGAATCTACGTTGAGAAGAAGGAAGGCTTCAGACAGGAGGCAGACAACCTGCGCTGCGATCTTGAGTCAGCCCTCGGCATCAGGCTTCCCCTGCTGAGGATAATCAACCGCTATGATGTGGAGAACATTTCCCGTCAGCTGTTTGAGAAAGCAGCGGAAACGGTTTTCAGTGAAAAAAGCGTGGATGTCACCTACACCAGCCTCCCGGAAAGCGGATCATGCTTTGCAGTATGCCCGCTGCCCGGACAGTTTGATCTGCGCAGCCATTCAGCCGCCGAGTGCATCTCCTTCATAGATCCCCAGGCCAGGGTAGAAGTGAAAGCCGCAAAGGTGTATCTGCTGGACAAGACAGAACCGGAAGTCCTTGAAAGAATAAAGAAATATGTCATCAACCCGGTTGAAGCCGCTGAAGACAGCCTGGACGAGGTGGAGACCCTGGACAGGAGCTGCGAAGTCAAGACCTCCGTCAGAACTCTCACAGGCTTCACGAAACTGTCTGACGATGAGCTTGAGAAGCTGCTGCATGAACTCTCGCTCGCAATGGATGCCGATGATCTGGCCTGTCTGAGAGATTACTTTGCCTCTGTCGGACGGGATCCCACTATCACTGAAATAAGAGTATGCGACACATACTGGTCAGATCACTGCCGCCACACAACCTTCCAGACAAAACTTGAGAATATCCGCTTTGAGGACAGCAGCGCACAGGCAATGTACCAGGAGTATCTGTCATTAAGACAGAAGCTCGGATGCACAAAGCCTGTGACGCTGATGGATGCCGCCACAATAGGAGCACGCTGGCTGAAGGCAGAGGGAAAGCTGATACAGCTTGATGAGAGCGAGGAGATCAACGCTTGCTCAATCAAGGTGAAAGTCACATTCCAGGACCGCAGTCAGGAAGACTATCTGCTGATGTTCAAGAATGAAACGCACAACCACCCCACCGAGATAGAACCCTTCGGAGGAGCTGCCACCTGCATTGGGGGTGCAATCAGGGACCCTCTTTCCGGCAGGGCCTATGTCTATCAGGCAATGAGAATCACAGGCAGCGGAGATGTGACGGCCCCTGTATCTTCCACGCTGGAAGGCAAGCTTGCCCAGAAGAAGATCGGACAGACGTCCAGTGCAGGCTACAGCTCATACGGCAACCAGATCGGACTGGCAACAGGACTCGTGGATGAAATCTATCACCCGGGCTACATTGCAAAGCATATGGAACTCGGCGCGGTAGTCGCAGCAGCAAAGGCCGCAGATGTAAGGCGCAGCCGTCCTGAGCCCGGAGATGTCGTCATCCTTACAGGAGGGAGGACAGGACGCGATGGAATCGGAGGCGCCACAGGCTCGTCAAAGAGCCATAACAGCACCTCTGTCGATACAGCCTGCGCAGAGGTCCAGAAAGGCAACGCGCCGGAAGAACGCAAGCTCCAGCGTCTTTTCCGCAACCCCGCAGCCCAGCACATGATAAAGCGCTGCAATGATTTCGGTGCAGGCGGAGTTGCAGTGGCCATCGGAGAACTGGCTGCCGGCCTTGAGATCAATCTGGACAGGGTTCCCAGGAAATACCAGGGTCTTGACGGGACAGAGCTTGCCATCTCTGAAAGCCAGGAGCGCATGGCAGTCGTCGTCTCAGCAGAAGATGCCCCTGCCTTTCTCAGTCTTGCAGAAAGCGAAAATCTTGAAGCGACTGCAGTGGCTGAAGTGACAGAGGAGCCCGTGCTGAAAATGACCTGGGCAGGAAAGACCATTGTCTGTCTGGACAGATGGTTCCTGGACACGAACGGAGCCGGGAAGACAGCTGAGGTCCTTGTCTCAAAGCCCGCAGAGGTCAGCAGGGACGAGTCTGACCTGAAGACAGCTCTCTCAAGCCTGAAGTTCTGCTCACGGCAGGGCCTTGCAGAACGGTTTGACTCAACCATCGGAGCGGGAACAGTGATCATGCCCTTCGGCGGCAGATATCAGAAGACGCCATCCCAGATAATGGCAGCCCTTATCCCGGATGAGCACAGGAGAGCGAGGACAGCAAGCCTCTTCAGCTACGGCTTTGATCCGGACTATACAGAAGCTGATCCCTTCGGCGGTGCCTATGATGCTGTTTTCACCTCAGTCGCAAAGCTTGTCGCAGCAGGCAGCAGCAGAAAAAACTGCTGTCTCTCTCTTCAGGAGTTCTTCGGCAGGACCGGAAGGAATCCGGAGCGCTGGGGACGTGTTCTGGCCGCACTGCTTGGAGCACTCCGGGCCCAGCTTGATCTGGAGACGGCGGCCATAGGCGGAAAAGACAGCATGTCAGGAACCTTTGAAGATCTCAATGTTCCAAACACTCTTGTCTCCTTTGCCATAAACACGCTGGATGCAGACAGAATAATCACAAATGACATGAAGAAGGCAGGCAGCTTTGTCTATCTGGTGCGCCAGGAGGCACAGGAAAGCCCGGCAGACTTTCTGGACAGGACTGAGGCTCTGCTGAAGGAGACAAAAGCCCTCTCTGCCTGCTATGTGGAACACGGACGTCCTGATGTGGCAATCGCCAGAATGTGCTTCGGCTCAATGATCGGCTTCCAGCCGCTTTCAGACCTTTCCTTCTGCAGGGAGCATGCGTTCATCATTGAGACAGAGACGGAAACAGACAAGGCTGTGCTGGCAGGCGTCACAGCTGACAGCGGATGCTTCGGCTCCTTCACACTGACTGAGCTTCTCGAGGCCTGGCAGAAAACGCTTGAAGGAGTCTATCCGCAGCATGTGGAACAGGAAGGCAGCGTGCACAGCATCACAAGCACTGCCGCATGCACTCATCCCCACAGCCGCATCAGCTGTGCAAAGCCAAGAGTGCTCATACCTGTTTTCCCGGGAACGAACTGCGAATATGACACAGCTCTTGCCTTTGAGAGGGCAGGAGCCAGACCTGAGACCTTTATCATCAACAACCTTGATGAGCAGCATCTTGCTGAAAGCATCAGAAGCTTTGCAGCCAGGGTGAGCGAAAGCCAGATCCTTTTCATTCCGGGAGGCTTTTCCGGAGGCGATGAGCCGGACGGTTCCGGCAAGTTCATCACAGCCTTCATGCGCAACAGCGCCGTGATGGATGAGATAATGAAGCTGCTGAATGTCAGAGACGGTCTTGCCGGAGGCATATGCAACGGCTTTCAGGCCCTGATCAAGCTCGGTCTGCTGCCTTATGGGGAGTTCCGCCCTGCCAGAGCTGACAGCCCCACCCTGACGTACAACAGAATCGCACGCCACCAGTCAAAGCTTGTCGAGACACGCATCTGCTCCAGACTCAGTCCATGGCTGAGCCGGTACGAGCTCGGACAGGTGCAGATGGTTCCGGTAAGCCATGGAGAAGGACGGTTCATCGCATCAGAAGATGAACTGAGGATGCTGGAAGCAAACGGACAGATCTGCACGCAGTACACCTCCCCTGACGGGCTGGCTTCAATGGATGTGAGATACAACCCAAACGGGTCAGCAATGGCTGTTGAGGGACTGTGCTCGCCTGACGGAAGAGTTTTCGGACGCATGGGACATATAGAACGGTGCTATAATGAGCTGTACAGGAATGTGGTCAGCACAAGCTGCTCTTCATTCTTCGAAGGTGCTGTGGAATACTTCAGATAGGAGGATGCTGTGGTGGATGCAAACAAAGCAAAGGCAGAGAACATGAGGATTGCAAAGGTCCTGAGAGCGCTTGAGAACAACAACATGAACGCAGTCTACGTCCAGACAAAGGAAGATGCCCTGAAGGTTGTCAAGCAGCTTGTTCCCCCTTCTTCAATGACAGGAACCGGAGGCTCGGCAACGCTGGCCCAGTGCGGAATAACCGATTACCTGAGAAAGGAAACAAACTACACGGACCGCGCACAGAAAGGCCTGAACAGAGACGAGGTCAGACGCAGGGACGGACTGATCTTCCTCAGCGACTGGTATCTTACTTCTGCCAACGCGATCACAGAGCATGGCGAGATATATCAGGTGGACGGAAGAAGCAACAGGATCAGTGCGCTGGCATTCGGGCCAGAGCATGTCATCATTGTCGCAGGAATCAACAAGATAGTCCCTCATCTGCGCGCAGCCGTAGAGAGAGTCAAGAGGCAGGCAGCTCCTGCCAACTGCATACGCCTTGACGTAGATTCAGTCTGCGCAAAGACAGGAGTCTGCGTGTCCCCCTCCTTTGACGAGAATGATCTCATGTGCCACGCCGACTGCGGGAACGGCACAATCTGCTGCAACACGCTGATCATGAAGAGACAGAGAGTGAAAGGCAGGGTCACAGTCATCATAGTTGGAGAAGAGCTTGGCTATTAAGATTGACTGGACGGTTTTCCCCGGCAGGGACAAGCGAAAAGCCTTTACGGACAGGCTCATTCCTGAATCTCCGTTCAGGAGCGCAGGGGTGAGCATTCCCCAGGCAAGAAAGACAGCCTCAGCGCTTTCTCCGGATGATGAGATCGAGTTTGAATACATAGAGGACATCATAGTGCGGGGAATAGTCATCTTCAGCGCACGCATCAGCTTTGAAGAGAAAAAGACGCTGATAGAGGCTTTTCTGCCCTTCCTCTGCAGCTGGATGGTCACTGACATTGTCTCCTCGTCACTCTGGTACAGAAAGGATGAGAAAAAGGACGTCTTTTCCTACTTTTTCTCCCTTATTGACAGAAAAGAGGAAATGACGCAGCGGCTCGGCATTGTCGCACTCATGGACAGGTCCTTCATGGATGAAGAGCACATTTCCCTGATGCTGGACAAGATCAGCGCAATACATACAGATCATTATCTTCTGAACATGGGCGCCGCCTGGTATTTCGCCTCAGCCTACACCCGCCTGCCCGACCTCGCCTATGCCTGGTATCCCAGACTGGATGGCAGGATCAGGAAAATGGCAAGGCAGAAATGCAGGGATTCAAGACGCATTTCACAGCAGGACAAGCAGCGTCTCGGCTGACGGCTGGAAAAAGTGAGCACTGAAGCGGAAATTCTGTTGACAATGTGTTTCTATATACAGTAATGTTTCTATAAACAAAAACACAGGAGACAGCATTATGAAAAACCTTGTCAACGAGAAAATAAACACAGCATCACTTCCGGATGAGAACGGCTACTTCGGCTCCTACGGCGGTTCATTCGTCCCTCCAGAGCTTCAGAGTGTAATGGATGAAGTCACTCAGGCTTATGAGAAAATCAGCAGGGATCCTGAGTTCATAGCCCAGCTCAGGGATCTTCAGGAGCACTATACAGGACGCCCCTCGCCTGTCTTTCATGCAAAAAACCTCAGCAGGGCTGCGGGAGGAGCCCAGATCTATCTCAAGAGAGAGGATCTGAACCATACAGGCGCACACAAGATAAACCACTGTCTCGGCGAAGCCCTGCTTGCAAAGCGGATGGGCAAGAAGAAAGTCATTGCGGAAACAGGAGCAGGCCAGCACGGCGTGGCACTGGCAACGGCTGCTGCCCTTCTGGGACTTGAATGCGACATCTATATGGGAGAGGTGGATGTGATGAAGGAAGCTCCCAATGTCTCAAGGATGAAGATTCTCGGAGCCAGGGTCATTCCTGTGAAAAGCGGTACAAGGACGCTGAAAGATGCGGTTGACGAGGCATTCAAGGCCTATCTCAAGGATCCTGTCACTCAGATCTACTGCATCGGTTCTGTTGTCGGTCCTCACCCTTTCCCGATGATGGTCCGCGACTTCCAGTCTGTCATAGGCGTCGAAGCAAAAGAGCAGATGCAGAAGATGACAGGACGGCTTCCTGACAGCATCGTGGCCTGCGTAGGCGGCGGGAGCAATGCAATGGGTATCTTCTCAGCCTTCCTTGATGACAGGGACGTCTCGCTCTACGGCGTTGAGCCTGCGGGCATGGGTCTTGATACAGACCAGCATGCAGCTTCGATAACAATGGGAAAGCCGGGCATCCTGCACGGCTTCAAGACGATCCTGATTCAGGATGAGAACGGACAGCCGCTGCCTGTCTACTCCATTGCCTCCGGCCTTGACTATCCTGGAGCAGGCCCTCAGCACTGCTATCTTCACGATATAAAGAGAGTGAATTACACGACAATCACAGACAGGGAGGCTGTTGAAGCCTTCTATGCCCTGAGCAGAATGGAGGGAATCATTCCCGCCCTTGAATCAAGCCATGCAGTGGCATACGCTGTGAAACTGGCACAGACAATGGACAAGGACAAGACAATCCTCGTCAACCTTTCAGGCCGCGGAGACAAGGACATAGACTTTGTCATGGCGAACTACCCTCTGGTGGAATACGAACCGGAAGAAGGCAGCAGAAATGATTACAAAGAGTTCCTGACTCACATTCACTCACGCCGCTGAGATCTTTTTCTGTTTTCAGCTATGCAGGCAGCTCTTTCCTTTGCAGGGAAGAGCTGTTTCTGTCATGCGATGTCAAGAAAAGTCTGTTCCAGACTGCTGGCTGGGCCATTATCCTTTCAGATATGGAAAAACGTGAAGCATTCAAGATGTATTTGAAGGAAGGCTGCAAGGAAGAATACAAGAAGCGCCATGCAGCACTCTGGCCTGAGGTGAGGAAAATCCTCAAGGACAGCGGCGTCTATGATTACTCTATTTATCTTGATGAGGAAAGCGGCACGCTGTTTGCCTTTCAGAAGATCAGCGGCTCGCAGTCAAGTCAGGATCTTGGAGCAGAGGATGCAATAAAGAAGTGGTGGCACTACATGGCGCCGCTCATGAAGACAAACGAAGACGAGAGTCCTGTCTCTGTTCCGCTTGAGGAGATGTTCCACTTAGACTGAGTTTCTTTCTCTCCAGACTTCCGGGCTGACGCGGTAATAAGACTTAAAGGTGCGGCTGAAATGTTCAGGAGAGCTGTACCCCACCATCCAGGCTATCTGCTTGCAGGACAGCCTGTCCTTTCTGAGCAGCCTGCAGGCCTCTTCCATCCTGAGCTTTCTGACAATCTGGGAAAAGGACAGGCCTGTCTTCTCATGGATGAGCCGGGAGGCATACTGCTCTGTTATTCCGAAGTCACGTGCAAAGGAAGTGAGGGTCGCGTCCTTGCTGTGCTCTTCAAGATAGCTCATTATGCGGAACACTTCGCGTCTCTCGCCACCGGTCATGGCTGAGCGGAGACTGCCCGAACGCTTTATCTTCAGAATCATTCTCTCAAACAGGACTTCCTTGAAGCGCATGCTCAGGCTGTCATTTATTCTGTCCTGCTGCAGCATTTCCTCCACATCGTCATCCAGGCTGTTGCCGGAAAAAATGACAAAGGACTTGTCTCTCAGCGAGAGCGAGAAACGCTGATCAAGGGAAAAGAAGAAGTCCCGGCTGATGAGGAAATTCAGCGCGATTGTCTTCTCATCCGCGCTCCAGATGCTGTGATAATAACCGGGAAAGATTATTGCCGCATCCCCCTGGGCCAGCTTCTCATCCTGCCCTTCTATGCTCTGCTCTGCCTCTCCGCGGCAGATGTATACAAGCTCAACAAACTTGTGCGAGTGCAGATAGCGCGGCATGTAGCACGGATGCTTCAGGATTATGACGCTTTCATCAATCCTGCTGCTGTAATAGGAGGAAGACAGGACAATCTTCTCCTCCAGACGTGCGAACTCCTGCACAGGGGAAGGAAGGTTTATGTACTCGACAGTGCTCCTGCCCTCCTCATACAGCTTCCTGTAATAAAGCTCTTCATCACTTAAAGTATAAAATTCATCAATAAGCTGTCCCATAAGATGATTATGGGTCACGCAATGGATAAAATCAATCAATAAGTTGTGCAAATTGTCAATTGCACAAAGCCCTTACAGGGAGGATGATTCAGATATGACATACCTTGCGATGGATATCGGAGCATCAAGCGGAAAGCTGATCCGCTCCTGTCTTGCTGACGGAAAGATAAAGACTGAAGTTGTCTGCCGCTTTGAGAACAGTCTCATTGAGCGCAATGGACATCTGTGCTGGGACATTGACAGGCTTTATGACGAAATGGTCGCAGGCCTGAGGCTTGCGGGAAAGGCAGACTGGATCAGCATCGACACCTGGGCTGTGGACTATGTCCTTCTGGACGGAAACGGAAAGCGCATCAGCGATGCTGTCTCCTACCGCGACAGCCGGACGGACAATGTCAGCTGCCCGGTTTCCCGTCATGAGATGTACCAGCATACCGGCATCCAGTACCAGAAGTTCAACACAGTCTATCAGCTGCTGGCACAGAAAGAGGAAGAGCCGGAAATCTTTGACAGGGCGGAGCATCTGCTCTTTGTTCCTGACTACCTGGCTTACAGACTTACAGGAAAGATGTGCCAGGAGTATACAAACGCAAGCACGACGGGACTTCTGAAGGCCGGGACAAGGGAATGGGACGCTGAACTCATTGAACGCCTAGGCCTGAAAAAAACCCTTTTCAAGCCGCTTACAATGAGCGGAACTGTTCTCGGCCCTGTCACGGAGGACATAGGCTATGACGCCTCATTCATCCTCGCACCCACTCATGACACGGCCTGCGCCGTGCTGGCCTGTCCTCTGACAGAATCATCACTCTATCTGTCTTCCGGGACCTGGTCGCTGCTCGGCACAGTCAGCCGAACGCCATACACATCCCGGGCTGCAGAGGATGCAAACCTTACAAATGAGGGAGCTGATGACGGAAAGATAAGGCTGCTGAAAAACATCATGGGAACATGGATGTTCCAGAATGTGAGAAAGGAAAACGGCAATGTCAGCTTCTCAGTCCTGCAGGAAGAAGCAGAGCACTCGCAGCTCATCGGGTGCATCGATGCGCTTGACGACCGTTTTCTCTCTCCCTCTTCCATGACAGATGAAATCGCCTCAGCCCTGTCAGAACAGGGTCTCAGGAAGCCGCGGACAAGAGGAGAGACTGCCAATGTCATCTATCACAGTCTCGCCCTTGCATACAGGAAAGCTGCTGAGGAGCTCAGTGCGATAACAGGAAGGACCTTCACCCATCTTGCCATCGCAGGCGGCGGCTCTAAGGACAGCTACCTCAATGCACTGACAGCCAGATACACGGGACTTGAGGTGACAGCAGGACCTGTCGAGGCAAGCGCAGCGGGAAACATACTCTCAGCAATGATCCACACCGGACTTGTTGAAAGAGCTGAGGCAAAAGATCTGATCACATCGTCATTTGACATAAAAACAGTGAAAGCGGAGGAATAGATGTACAGCGAAGCAAAAGAGATTTACGCCAGATACGGCATTGATACGGAAAAGGTGCTGGCACAGCTGGCAAAGGTGCCTGTCAGCATCAACTGCTGGCAGGGAGATGATGTCATAGGCTTTGAGAAAAACGCAGGTCCGCTGACAGGCGGCATCCAGACAACCGGAAACTATCCGGGAAGAGCGAGAAATCCGCAGGAGCTGATGAATGACTTCACCTTCGCCTCTTCTCTCATTCCCGGAGCCAAGCGCCTCAACCTGCATGCAAGCTACCTCATCAGCGACAGGCCGAAGGACAGGAATGAGATAACAGAGGAGGATTTCAGGCCCTGGATTGACTATGCAAAGGCGCACGGGCTCGGACTTGACTTCAATCCGACCTGCTTTTCTCACCCGATGGTTGTAAACAACCTCACTCTTTCATCTCCTCACAAGGAAGTCAGGGATTTCTGGATTGAGCACTGCAGGAGAAGCAGGAGAATTGCAGGCTGTTTTGCGAAGGAGCTTGGCACATATTCAGTGTGCAATCTCTGGATCCCGGACGGATTCAAGGACACCCCGGCAGACCGCCTCAGCCCAAGACTGAGGCTGGAAGATTCTCTCAACCAGATCTTTGAGGAGAAAATTGACGGCGTCATCGACAGCGTGGAAAGCAAGGTCTTCGGAATCGGAGTTGAGTCGTTCACCGTCGGCTCAAGCGAGTTCTACCTGGGTTATGCAGCCCGCCACAAAGGTGTTTACCAGCTGCTTGACAGCGGTCACTATCATCCGACGGAAATGATTTCCGAAAAGATATCTGCCCTGCTCACAGTCTTTGACAGGATCCCTCTCCACGTCACGCGCTCTGTCAGGTGGGACAGCGATCATGTTGTCCGTCTTGATGACGAGCTGAAAGAAATCGCAAAGGAAATCGTACGCAATGATGCTCTGGACAAAGTGCTTGTCGGCCTTGACTTCTTCGATGCGTCCATCAACCGCATTGTGGCCTGGGTCGTGGGAACAAGGAACATGAAGAAAGCCCTCCTGATGGCTATGCTTGAAGACAACAGGACAATGAAGGAAGATCAGGAGGCAGAGAACTACACTCACCTCTTCGCCTACAGCGAGCAGATGAAGAACCTTCCCTGGCAGGAAGTGTGGAATGAAGCGCTGCGCAGGGAGAATCTCAGCACAGACTTCTCATGGTTTGACGAAGTCATGAAGTATGAGAAAGACGTGCTGTCAAAAAGGAGCTAGGAAAAATGCAGAAAGTACTGGAAGACTACATCAGGATGTGCTATGACGGCTTTCTTCAGGGCTGGCATGAGCGCAACGGAGGAAACCTGACATACAGAATGAGGGAAGAGGAAGCGGCTTCCTGCGCCCCTCTGTTCAGCCAGGACAGGCACATTGCCCTGCCTGTCGAGGTGCCTGCCCTGAAAAATGAATATTTCATAACCACAGGAAGCGGACGCTATATGAGAAATGTCCCGCTGGCTCCGCAGGAGAACATCGGAATCATCAGGATTGATGATGACGGCAGGGGCTACACGATACTCTGGGGACTGGAAGGAGGCGCAAGGCCGACCAGCGAACTGCCAAGCCATCTGCTCAATCATGTAAGCCGCATGGAAGCGACCGGCGGAAAATGCAGGGTAATATATCATGCGCATCCTGCGAACATCACGGCACTCAGCTATACAATCGAGCCTGATGCAAAGACTCTCTCACGCATTCTCTGGCAGAGCGAGACAGAATGTGCAGTCGTGTTCCCGGAAGGCGTCGGAATTCTCGACTGGATGATTCCCGGCGGCACAGACATCGCAGCAGAAAGCGCGAAGCTCATAAGGAAATATCCGGCAATTGTATGGGCCTTCCATGGGATCTTCGGCTCCGGAGAGACCTTTGACGAGACCTTCGGACTTGTTCACACAATCGAGAAGGCTGCAGAAATCTATCTCAAGGCAAAGGGCGCCGGAATAATCAGGACAATAAGCGATGATCAGCTGAGAATCCTAGCCTCCGCCTTCGGCGTCAGGATAAACGAGGACTTTCTCAACTAGACAAGACTCCGGCCTGAGAGGAAAAGACCGCCATCAATGAGCGGTCTTTTCTGTCTTTATGAAATCTTTATTCTGTTTATCTCACAGATAAAGCCAAGCCGTCTGATGCGGCACATGAGCTCGCTGACGCTCATCTGGCTCCTGAACACGACGCGGCCGGTGAAGACAAGACTGCTGTCATCAGCAATCTCCAGCTGGGCATTCCTGACTGATATGCCGGCCTTCTTGAGCGAGGCGACCACCATTTCCAGAGTGAGATTCATGTCCTTGATGCTCACAGTCATTTCGGCCGATGTGAACGCGCTGCTGTAGAGGAAATGGCTGTGGAGAATGAACTGTATGATGAGGATGAAAATGGTGAACACAATGCCTGTGACATACATCCCGGCTCCAATTGCAATTCCCATTCCGACAGTTGCCCACAGCCCGGCAGAAGTTGTCAGTCCAACTGTGTTTTCTTTCCTGACGAATATGACGCCGGCGCCAAGAAAGCCGATCGCGGTGACAACGCCGGCAGCTATTCTCGATGCATCCAGTGATATCCCCTCATATCCGACAACATCGAAAAAGCCGTACTTTGAGACAGCCATCATCAGCGCAGATGAAATCGCAACCAGAATGTGAGTCCTGATTCCGGCGTTCTTTGCCCTTCTCTCACGCTCTATTCCTATCAAGGATCCGCATACAGCGGCTATGAATATCCGGATGATGCATTCCGGTTCAAAAGGTTGCACAATACTGTCCAAACGCAAGCCTCCATGCCATTTTCAGTGCAAAAGTTTGGATACACATGATAGTCGCCGCTTTTCCGGTTTGTCAAATTTTTTTCATTTTTTAGCTGCAGATCTGTCCATGCCGGCCTGTCTCATGCTGCACCGCCCAGGCAAGAGCACGGGAGTCTGAAAAAAATCTCCGGGAATGCAGTTTCCCGGAGATTGCAGACAGCTAAGAAAAACTTCAGGCCTTCATTGAATCAATAAGTTCAATGCACTTCATATACATGCGCGGCACATGGAAAGGACCTTTATACAGATTGCCCTTGATGCGCGTAGCCAGACTGCCATCTCTGTGAAAATATCCAAACCATTCTCCATACTCTCTGTCTGTGAAACGTGCCTCTATATAATCATCCACAAGCTCAAAGCGTGTCAGCCATTTCGGCTCCCGGGTTATCTTGTATGCCATCAGCGTCGCAATGGCGGCCTCGCACTGCGGCCACCAGAACTTCATGTCCTGATGGTACTCACTGACAGGAAGCCCCAGAGCATCCCTGTACTGGATTATTCCGCCTCCATACTCCTCATCCCAGCCAATCTTCCACATCCACTCAAGCATCTTCAGACCTAGTCCTGTCAAATGCTCATCAGCGGTATTAATGCCTTCATTCATTATGAACCAGGCTCCTTCAATGGCATGTCCGGGATTAAGCAGACGGCCCTCATAATGTTCGCTCATGAAGCGTCCGTCAGGCGCGCACTGCTCCAGAACGAGCTTCAGGTCATCCCTCACGAAGAAAGTCTCAACCTCCTTCAGGAGCCTTGTCATATAAGCATTTATCTCCGCACTGTTTTCAGGGCAGGCCGATCTGAGCTCAGAAAGGACATTCAGAAGAATCATGGGCCCGCCGAAGCCGATTGAGGCTTCAGTCTCAGGATTGAACTTTGGTATCAGGATGCCGGGAGTCGTGCGCAGATGCTCCACAAACTCAAACAGTCTGAGAGCCTTCTGCTTATATTCACTCTTTCCCGTTACCCTCGCATAGGCGGCAAATCCAATGACCGCAAAAGTCTCGCTGAAAAAATATCTCAGCCTCTTGATCACAGGCTTGCCGTCAGCCGTTACACGAAAGAACATCCTTCCATCCTCATCAAAACAGTGTTCTTCGATAAAGCGGACCAGCGAATGGGCAGCTTCCAGATACTCTGGCCTTTTTTCAATTTTTTCATAAGCCGTGCAGAAGGTCCACAGAGCCCTTCCCTGAAACCAGACGGACTTATCGATCTCCATCAGGCTTCCATCACGGTCAAGGCCTGTATAAATTCCTCCATTGACCTTATCCATTCCATATCTGAGCCAGAAAGGCAGCACATCGCCGACCAGCTCATCGCAGTAACGTTTTCTGACAGAATCCAACTGAATCATTCTACCTCCGGTGTTATTAAACAGCCCGGGATAACCGGGCTGAAAGGAAAATGAAAAAAGCCTCAGCACAGTAGCTTGAACACAGCTTTTCTTACAGTATCATCATTTGCCCTGATGCCGCTTTTATGCAGCTCTCCGGGGAAATAGATGACAAAGCAGCCCTTGCCCAGCACAAGCTCATCATCCGCCTGCCCGTCGGCAAAGGCAATGTCCGCACTGCAGAACGCTGGATCATTCATGTCAGCGCAAGAACGGGCAGATTTGCATACCTCACTTCCGGAAAGCATGACAAAGGCATCACAGTTGCGCTTATGATACTCAAATGGCTTGTCTTCACTGCCTGTATCAAACGTCATGATACTGCATGCAAGATCAGCCCTGCCTGTCTCAAAGCTTCCGTCAGGCGCAGATCTGAAACTGGCAGAAGAGACAATATGGGCCAGCGTTTCAATGGCAGGATGCAGGTCCCTGTATCTGAGAAGATTGTCCAACGAATCAAAGATCACAGAAACCTCCTCAGCGCATCATCAATCATCTTGCAGGCTTCATCAATGACAGGCTCATCCTCCGCTCTGAAGCCCTGAAGAGGACGGCGGACAGAACCAAGATACAGCCCGTCACGCTTTCTGATCACTTCTTTGAGTACGGAATAGAGATTCCCGCTGCATTCGCACATTTTGTAAATAATCGCATCAATAGCATTCTGCAGATCTCTGGCACGCTGGTTCATTCCCTTTTCAACCGCCTCATCCGCTGCGATCAGAAGCTCCGGCATCACGCCATAAGTGCCGCCGATGCCGCCGTCAGCGCCAATCAGGCGTCCTGCGACAAACTGTTCGTCCGGACCGTTGAAAACAGTGAAATCCTCACCTCCATACATCTTGAACATCTGAATATCCTGTACAGGCATTGAAGAGTTCTTGACGGCCCTGACGCGCGGATT
The DNA here is from genome assembly GCA_944390865.1 of uncultured Spirochaetales bacterium. Taxonomy (GTDB): domain Bacteria; phylum Spirochaetota; class Spirochaetia; order Sphaerochaetales; family Sphaerochaetaceae; genus Bullifex. Next base: position 33,944 of record CALXRC010000001.1, read on the forward strand.
TTCCAGCATCCTGCAGAAAAGAGGCATTGTCAGGGCAACTCCTGCAAGCTGAGGAATATTATAGATCACAAAGTCCGTATCAGGCGCTGCCGATGAGATATCATTCCAGTAAGCGGCTACAGAAGCTTCCGGAAGGTGGAAGTAGATTGGAGGAATTGAAGCGATTGCATCAACACCGCAATCCTGCGCATGTCTGGCAAGCTCCATGCTGTCTGCTGTATTGTTGCAGGCAACATGAGCGATCACTCTGACTCTTCCCCTGCTGACCGCCATGACATTCTCAAGTATGGTTTTGCGCTCTTCCACACTCTGATAGATGCACTCGCCGGAAGATCCACCGACATAAAGCCCCTGAACTCCCTTGCTGATAAGATTCTCTGCAAGCTCTCTGACAGCCTGAGCACTGACAGCTCCGCTTTCATCATAGCAGGCATAGAATGCCGGATATATTCCATGATATTTCTTCATTTTTTCCTCTTTCAGACAACCGGCCTGATTAAGACCGGTTATCGATTTCTCACTTTCCAGTCACTTCGCTGACTGCAACTTTACGGTTTTCAAAGCGGGAGATTGTGGCTGCATCAGCCGTGGCAATGGCAGCCCTTGCGGCCTCTCCTGTCATAAGGGCTCTGAACTCTTCAGGAACAGGATCTCCATGCATGATTCCATTGAAGAATCCCATCTCATTCTTAATCACGCTCTGAAGCCACATCGGAGGCTTCTTTCCGGGATGTCCGTACTGAATGGCACCGTCCATCTCAGTGCTGTGATAAATATGAGTACGATCTTCATCAAGCTCTTTTGAATCATGAGTCGTGTCTGTGACGACAGTGCCATCTTTGGTCTTCATAGTGAAACCGGTGTTGCACATATCAATACGAATAAAGCCCTCAGTGCCTTCTATGAGCACATAGTGTTCAGGATAATGAAAGGCAGAACCATACTCGATTACGGCATAAGTGTTGTTTCCAAACTCAAGCGAGAGCAGCAGCATGTCATCCTCATCGCCGAACATCTCCCCCTGATGAGCCACATTGCCGCCAACCATAACAACCTCCTTGGCCGGGCCCATGATGAACTGAATGCAGTCAAGCTCGTGAATATGATGATAAAGATGTCCGCCGGACTTTGCTCTTATCTTCTTCCAGCTGATCTCAGGCTGCGGTTCCTCCCAACCGTTTCTTGCAGAGTGGGCATACAGCACACGGCCGATCTTTCCCTGCTGAATGTACTGCTTGGCGATCCTTACTCCATGAAAGAAGTTCATGATATGACCGGCCATGAAAATGACTCCGTTCTCCTGAGCTGTCTTCACCATCTCGTCACAGTCTTTATAGCACAGGGCAATCGGCTTTTCGCAGAACACATGCTTTTTATGCCTGGCGGCACAGAGAACAGGTTCCTTGTGCAGATAGTTCGGGGTTGCGACGATGACAGCATCAATATCGGTCCTTGAGCACAGGGCCTCAAGGCTCTCAGCCGCATCACAGCCGAATTCTTCAGCAATTGTCTTTCCGTTTGAGGGATCGTAGACAGCCTTTACAGCAGCTCCGTCCAGAGTATTCAGGATTCTTCCCAGTTCAGCACCAAAATATCCTGTGCCGACAATACCATATCCGATATTTTTCATTTTTCTCTCCTTTTTTTATTTAACAGAGCCTTCAGTAAGGCCGCCTGCAAGCTTATTTTGAATCAGAATGAAGAAGAAGATTGATGGAAGGACAACGAGGGCACTTGCGGCCATCATTGAACCCCAGTTCAGGATATCTGCCCCTTCAAGAGTGCGGACTGCGACAGACAGCGTTGTCTTGCTTGAACTTGAGACAAGCAGCATCGCATACAGGAATTCGTTCCAGGCATTGATGAACACATAAATTGCAGTGGACACTATGCCGGGACGCACAAGAGGAAGAACGACCTTTGTGAAGACCTGGATACGGTTCGCGCCATCAATCCTTGCAGCTTCTTCAATTCCGATCGGGACGGTCTTGAAAAATCCTACAAGCATCCATACCGCATAAGGAACACTGAATGACATATATACAAGAACAAGTCCTGTTCTTGTGTTTGTCAGATGAATGTTCCTCATGACAACGGCATAAGGAATGACAAGCATGATGGATGGAAACATGTAGCTTGTGATCAGAATCTTTGTCATGATGTTTCCGAGCTTCGGAAAGAATCTGATGATTCCATACGCAGCCAGAGCAGAGATCACAGTGGCAATCACTGTTGTGGCAAGAGCGATGATCAGACTGTTCTTGATGTTCACTGTAAAACGCAGTGTAAAAAGAACGGTCTTGAAATTCTCGAGCGTCCAGTCCACAGGCAGGATTTTCGTGGGATTGGCCAGCATTTCACCGCTGGACTTGAATGCCGATACAACAAGCCAGATCAGAGGAAAGATTGCCATGACGCAGAGGACTGCCAGATAGATGTATGAAAAGCAGCTGCCAGCCGTAAATCGTTTTTTCAGACTCATTTGACATCCTCCTTTTCCCAGTGATTAATGACTTTGAAGTACAGGACACAGAGAATGACGAGGAAGAGCAGAAGCAGGACAGATGCAGTTGATGCGCGGCCGACCATCCTTCCAGTCCAGCCTGTATCATAAATGTAAATTGGCATTGTAGAGCTTGCTCCCGCAGGGCCGCCGCCTGTTATCATGTAAATCAAATCGAAGTTGTTGAAAATCCACACAGTGCGCAGGACTACAAGCAGGCCCACAACAGTCCTGATATGGGGGACCGTGATGTGAATGAATGACTGCAGGGCTGAGGCTCCGTCAATCTGCGCCGCCTCATACTGATCCTGTGGAATTGTCTGCAGCGCTGCATAGACATTGACCATTATCAGTGGAAAGCCATACCAGATGTTGATAAAAATCAATGAAGGCAGAACAAGGTCAGGATCAGAGAAAAACTGTACAAGACCTTCCGACAGTCCCAGATTCTGAAGTGAGACCGGCACAAAGCCATAAATACCGTTCAGCAGCCATTTCCATACCATTGCTGTTGCAATTGACGGAAAAGCCCATGGTATGATTGCCGTGATCCTGAATACATTGCGCATCACAGGAGATTTGATTCTGTTGAGGCAGAGTGCCCCGATGAATCCAATGATAATCTGCCCCAGCACACCAAAGACTGTCCAAATCAGAGAATTGACAAAAGATGACCAGAAGCCCGAATCGGTCAGTATGCGCTGATAGTTCTCAAAGCCGGTGAAATTATAGCTGCTGCGTATCATTGTCTTGTCAGTGAAACTGTAAAAGACTGTTGAGCAGAGCGGGTAAATCAGCAGGCAGATGACAACAAGCATTGCAGGGCCGACAAAAAACCATCTGGTCAGGGAACTGCCCTGTATTGATGACTTCCCCTTAAAGTTGTATCGCATATTTCTTTTCCAATAATCTGCGGGGCTTACGGCCCCGCATCAATTTGACTCGCTTCAGTTCACTGAACCATAGTAGCGAAGATTTCATTGAGTTCTGCTTCTGCCGCAGCGGCTGCTTCTTCAACAGGTGTTCCGTTCATTATGATATCCTGGAACATTTCTTCAATGATTCCCTGGTTGGCAAGAAGTCCTGCCTGGGCACTCGGGCCGTGTTCGAATCCGATAGCACGTCCCATGTCAACTGCCTGTGCAATGACGGCCTCTTCCTCTGCGAACTGCTGGACAATCTCGTTGCTTCTGTAAGCTTCTGTCTCAGAGATTCCGGAAATCGCAGGAAGCATTCCGACAGGAACAGCACTGAGGAAATCAATGTAGTTTGATTCTTCATACAGATACTCTATGAAAGCCTCACAGATTTCAGGATGCTCACTGTTTTCCCAGATAACCAGAGGAATGTGCGTGGCCTCTGCGCTGTAGAGAGGATCATCCTCATTCATCCTCGGCAGCATTGCGCATGATACTTCAGGAAGCAGATCAGGGCGGTTGTTCCTGACGCCGTCAATCATGAAGCCTGAGTTGAAGTCAAAGGCTGTAATGCCCTGGTAATACAATGTGGCATGGTCGTTGACTGTGTAGTTGATAGTCTCAGCCGGAGAACAGTTCTCATAGACCTTGACCCAGAATTTGATTCCTTCGATAGCCTCAGTACTTGTGAGGTTAGCCGTCAGATCATCGTTGAGCAGGCTTCCGCCGGCTGAACGCACATAGTAGTTCAGATAGCGTGTTCCAAGCAGATCGTTCGGACTGAGTGACACTGCTGCACCATAGACACCGTCTTTTGTAAGGGCGACTGCTGCATCATAGAACTCGTCCCACGTCTGAGGAACTTCTAGTCCGGCAGCGGCAAGAAGGTCTTCTCTGTACCACATAACCTGGGCATGAGAATAATAAGGAATACCATAAACGACGCCGCCGACTGTCATGTCTCCAAGAGCATTTGCACTGAAACGGTCCCTTCCTATGGCATCAATCACACTGTCAACAGGGTGAAGCACTCCGACATTCAGCATCTCAGCGACTTCTCCTGTATTCTGTGCTGTGCTCATATCGGGAAGATCTCCAGTTGTGAGACCAGCATTCCACTTGGTATTGAAATCGCCCCAGGCCATTGTCTCAATATTGATCGTGACGCCCGGATGCATTGCCATAAACTCTTCTGCAGCAGCTTGAATCGCCTCCATTCTCTTGCCCTGTGTGAATGAGTGCCAGAATGTGATGGTTCCGGAAAGTTCTCCATCAGCAGCCTGTGATGTTTCAGCAGAGCCCCCGGCAAATACCAGAGAAATGGACATCAGCAGCAAAAGTACTGCACTTGCTAGTTTCTTCATTAATTTTACCTCCGTGTTTTCCGTTTGTATTTTCAGGATAAGTTGATAAAGCAGAAACCACGCAAGAATACGATTCGCTTAATACTAGCATAAAACGATTAACTTTTGAGCGTATATTATATATTATTCTGCATTTCTTCTGTATTCCTGAGGAGAAATGCCGAAGTTTTCCCTGAAAAGGCGGCTAAAGTAGTTTGGATCCTCAATTCCGACAGAATAGGCAATCTGTGCTATATGCTCATTTGAGACCAGGAGCCTTCTGGCTGCCACTGTCAGTCGGCTGTCCGTAATGAAATCCACAGGGCTCTTGCCGGTATGCTTCTTGAACAGACGGCGCATTGATGATTCGCTCAGGCCAACCATCTCAGCAAGCCTGCTGCAGGATAGTGTCTGGTCAAAATGAGTAAGAATATAATCAGTCAGGGCATTGATGCGTGGATCCTGAGTCCTTTTGCTGATGATAGTCTCTCGCTGCAGTACATCCTCAATTTTATACTGCTTAATCGTTTCAGAAAGCTTCTTTTCAACAATTGCTGCCTTCTCGGTATCACCATGCTCGCACAGCCAGGCGATGATGAGCTCCAGGTTTCCTCTGATGCGGAAAACCTTAGATCTGCAGCTGCTTACCGCAGCTGTCAGAGTCTGGTTGAAGCAGTGTGAAACAAACCTGTCGCCGAGGGTGTCAGTCACTCTTGCTATGTGATAATAATCCGCCAGGAAATCACCCTCATCCAGCTGAACACGCAGACGAAAGCGGATTGATATGAACTGAAACGACTTAGAGCTTGTCTCGCAGAAAAGCCTGCACCCCTGCGGGATGTAGACAACCTGTCCCTCATGAACAGGAAACTCTTCCCCGTCTATCATGAAAAGCGCATCGCCCTTCTCTATCAGGCGGATCATGCAGTAAGGAATATAGCTCTCAGGATAGACCCATCCCCTCTGAAAGTTGTAGCGGTCGATATAGAGAAAGTCGAGCCGCATCGCCGTATAGAGCGTGTTCTTAAGATCATCCATGAGAAAAAGTCTATCACATAATCAGCACAGTCCGGACAAAAATCTGATATGCAGAAAACTCAGGAAGCCTGCTCTCTCCTGCTTATGACAAGCTTTGCAGCCATCAGTGCAAGCATCACGGCAAGCGCAAATAGAATAAGGGAGATTCCGCTTTCAAGTCCCTGCGTCTCAGCAACAGCACCGATGATGATAGGCATGATGATTCCGCCCACAGTAGCAACAGCAATACAGGTGCCTGTGGCAACTGTTGAAGAGTTGTACCTGCCTGGCATTGTGGACAGTGTTGTAGGATAGATTCCGCTCATGCTCATGCCGACGCCGAGCACTCCGATGACAGCCAGGACAGGTGTTCCGCTGAACACCATAAGTGCGAAGAAAGCTGTCATTATGAGACCAAGTATGAGAATGAGAATATTCTTGTTCATTTTATTGCTGATGCTTGTGCAGATCAGACGGCCGGCCAGAATCATGATCCACAGGAGAGACTGGATTGAAGGAGCGATTGATGCAGGGATCATGCCTGTATCTTTGAAATAAGTGACAAGCCAGCCTGTCAGGGAAGCTTCTGCACAGAGGTAGAAGAACATGATCATGGTGTTGAACCAGAAGTACTTGTCTTTCAGGAAGCTGTTTTCTCCGCCGTCTTTCTCCTTCTTTATCTTCTCACTGCTCAGCTTAGATGTGCCAAGCAGGATCAGTGCAAGAAGCATCAGCGCTGAGATTATCCAGCAGGGTGTGCGCCATGAAGAAGGAACAGCCACAGCGATCAGGGGAGAGACAAAGGCACCGACTGCGAAGCAGGCATGCAGCAGATTCAGGCCGCCTGCCTTGTTTGATGCATTCTGCCCTACTACAACGTTTGTCATATTAGACAGAGTGCCTCTGCCAATACCTGTAAGGGCAAAGGCAAACATCAGTAAAAACGGATTCCCGTAAAGCGTCATCAGAACAAGTCCCAGAATAATGCCTGAGGCTCCAAGGACTGTGCTCTTCTTCCTGCCAAGGGCGTACGGCAGGAATCCGGCTAAATAAACAGCAAAGAGGTTTCCTATCTGGTGGAAGGAAAGCATGGTGCCCTGCACGGAATAAGACAGACTGTACTCTGCAGAAAGGCTTGGCAGCACTGCACCAAGCACAGTGCTGGTCATTCCTGAAACCAGGAACGCGTAGTAGGTATAATAGAGCAAAGGTGCGTTTTCCCTTTTTACCCCAAGAAAGGAATTAAGTGATGCCATAGTGTAAGCAGCCTCCAGAACAGAGCAAAAAATATCACGCCTGCATCAAGTCTTCAATAGCACCGGCAACATCTTCTTCTGCGGGAATAGTGCTGCGTTCCAGCGTACGCGTGAACGGATTGGGCCTGTCTTTGGCAGACAATATCCGTACAGGACGCTTCAATGCACTGAAACACTCGCTGTCAGAGGCAATGAGGGCCGCTACAGTCGAGGCGACAGAGCCGGAAAGCGGAGTGTCCTCGACAATGACAGCCCGTCCTGTCTTTCTGACGCTGTTAAGGATTGTCTCCTCATCAAGCGGTTTTATTGTGGCAAGGTCAATGTGCTCCACGTCGCAGTCAACAAGGCTGAGAGCCCTTCTGCAGACCAGGGTCGCATGAGAATAGGAAATGAGAGTCAGCTGGCTGCCTTCCCTGAGAACCTGAGCCTTTCCTATCGGCCATGAGCTCAGACTGTCACCGGCCTCTCCCACACTGTCGTAAAGCGCCTTGTGCTCAATGAAAAGCACGGGATCAGGATCGCCTGCGGCAGCTTTCAGAAGACATTTTGCGGTGAAAGGATCAGAAGGAGCGACAATCTTCAGTCCGGGAATGCTGAGAAACATGGTCTCCAGACACTGTGTATGCTGGCTTCCATGCCCCGTTCCGCTTCCCATCGGAGTGCGCAGGACCATGGGACAGGAAAGCTGTCCGGCACTCATGTACCTGAGCTTCGCGGCATGGTTGATGAGACCGTCTGATGCCAGTGTCGAGAAATCTCCGTACATTATTTCGACAACAGGGTGTTCGCCAAGCGCGGCGGCTCCGACAGCCATTGTGGTGAAAGCCTCCTCACTGACAGGCGTTTCCAGCACCTGATCAGGGAAAGCCTCACTCAGCCCCTGCGTGACGGAAAAGCAGCCTCCGTACAGCCCGACATCCTCACCGATCAGGCTGGCTCTGCTGTCACTGGCAAGAATCTCAGCAAGCGCCTCGCGTATGGCCTGTCTGTAGCTTGCCGGATGCAGGCCGCTCCTGCGGACAGGACACTGCACAGGAGGAGCGCAGACATAAGAGTCAAGCTCATCCTCAGAAAGCATGTCAGACCTGTTTTCCAGCGCCTCTTTGTGCGCCTTTTCCACCTCAAGCCAGACTTCCTGCCTGATCTGTCTGATGCCGGCCTTCGTCAGATTGAGCTTTTCCTCATATCTGGCGATAGGATCCCTTTCCTTCCAGGCCGCCTCCTCTTCCCTGCTCCTGTAGGCACAGGAGTCAGACTTGCTGTGTCCGCACTGGCGGTAAGTGTCCACCTCAATGAACACCGGCTCGCAGTGAGAGATGATATAGCTGCGCGCTGCCCTCACTGTCTCAATGACGGCATCAAGATCGTTTCCGTCAACCCGGAAAGACTTGATCGAGTACCCCGCAGCTCTTGAAGCAATGTCATCAGTGGAGATCATCCTCGCCTGGGCGGCAGACATTCCGTAATGGTTGTTCTCGCAGTAGAAAAGCACTGGAAGCGACCAGACGGAAGCAAGGTTCATCGATTCATGAACAACACCGCGGCTTGTGGCCCCGTCTCCCATGATCGCAGCAGCTATCTGCTTTTTCTTCTGTCTGGCAAGCGCAAAGGCAATGCCTGTGGCAAGAGCGACTGATGAGCCGACTATGGCAGAAGAGCCGAAGTCGTGAGTAGAGACATCAGTCATGTGCATTGAGCCTCCGATTCCCTTGCAAAGTCCCTGTCTTGAGCCGTAAAGCTCACTGAACATGGCAGCAAGATCAGAACCGCGTGCGACATTAAAGCCATGGCAGCGATGTGTCGGAACTATCCAGTCACCCTCATCAAGGGCAAGGCAGAGGCCTGTATGGCTGGCCTCCTGAGCAATATTGAGATGCGTTGTCCCGTACATTCCGCCCTCAGCAAACAGCTGCTGGACCTTTTCCTCAAAAAAGCGGGAACGGAGCATCAGACGGTAAGATTCGATTTTATCTGTCACAATACACCCCGGATGTAGAGTCCGGCGGTCACCCCCTCAGCACGATTGTCAGATATAGACATGCTCAATCTGGCCTGAAAAAGACCAGTGCACATCTTTTTCCTTATAATAGACAGCTGCCACACTCTTGTCCAGAATGAGGCGCTCATCCATCTCCCTCATATATATTTTCCTGCAGGCAAAAGTCAGGTTTGCCTCATTATAGACGACATAGTCCCCTATTCTCTCATCAGTCAGGCCTGATCCTGCAAGCTTGTCCACATCCCAGCCCCTGTGGGTCTCGCAGTATTCCAGCACCCTGCTGTGCTCATGGGGAAAGAATGAGACAGTGAACCTGTCGGTGGTGCGCAGGAAATCACAAGTATAGCGTGAGGGCCTGACATAGACAGTGACCACAGGGTGCCCCCACAGAAAACCCATCAGCCCCCAGGAAGCAGTTGTCAGCGCGACCTGGCTTGACTTTGCGGCGCTGATAAGAAAGCCCTCCTCTCCGATCATTGAAAAGGGGTTGAACTCAAGCTGGCTGATAAGCACTTCTGATTTCATTGCGGTACCTCCTGAGATCAATTCTAGCATATGCCTGTCTGTTATCAAGCTCAAAGAGGGGGCTGACAGGCATTTTCCCACAGGCTGTACAAAGAGGCCGGAGTTTGCCTAAAATACAGCTGTCAACAAATTTTCAAGGAAGTGCGATGGCTAAATCACTGACAATTCCGCCTCTTACAGAGGATCTGGCTCAGGTGCTGATTGATGCGGCAACCATTGAGCGCCGTGTGGACGAGCTTGCTTTTGAAATCAGCAAGGATTACCAGAACATCTCGCAGCCCCTTCTCATCATCGGAGTGCTGAAAGGTTCGTTCATCTTCCTGGCAGACCTGTGCAGGAAGCTTTCTGTCCCCCATGTTGTCGATTTCATTGCGATCTCAAGCTACGGAAGCGGCGGAGACCAGCAGGGAAATGTCAGAATGCTGATGGATATCAGGGAGAACATGGCAGGCCGCGACGTGCTGATTGTGGAAGACATTCTCGACAGCGGAAACACACTGGCCTATCTTCAGCGCAATTTCAGCACAAGAGGTGCAAAGAGCGTGAGAATAGCCACATTCCTGGACAAGCCGGAACGCCACAAGGTGGACCTGAAGCTTGATTACATGGGCTTCACAATCCCTGATGTGTGGGTTGTCGGCTACGGGCTTGACTACAAGGAGAAGTACCGCACTCTCCCTTATATCGCAGAAATGTATCCAGTACACTAGGCGGAGGACATATATGAGCGACAAGTTTTATGTAAGCTACAACACAGTGCACAAACTGGTTAAAGGGCTTGCACAGAAAATTCTGGACAGCGGCTTCGATCCTGATGTTATCGTTGCCATCGGATCTGGCGGCTTCATTCCTGCCAGAATTATCAAGACTTTCATCAACAGACCAATTTATGCTGTCGGCATTTCCTATTACGGAGTTGACAAGAAGCATAAGGATCACCCGACAAAGATCCAGTGGATTGATGAGGTCGCTGATCAGCTCAGGGGCAAAAAGGTTCTGCTCATCGATGAGGTTGATGACACAAGAGCGACGCTTGCCTACTGTGTCGGAGAACTGCTGAGCTACAAGCCGGAGGAGATTGCTGTCCTGGTGCTCCACAACAAGCTCAAGAAGAAGGATGTGGAATTCCCGCCTGAGATCAGACGCTACTACCCCGCACTTGAAATTGAGGACAAGTGGATCAAGTATCCATGGGATGCGGAAGATATTGATGAGCATACACGCCTTGAGGCTGAGATGCTCAGCGAAATGAACAAGGAGAAGCTATGAGTGTCAATGCTGTAGTAGGAGTCCAGTGGGGAGATGAGGGCAAGGGAAGAATCGTCGACTACCTTGCAAAGGATGCAGAGCTCGTCATCCGTTTCCAGGGCGGGGACAATGCAGGGCATACAGTCATCAACGATCAGGGGAAGTTTGCCCTTCACATCATTCCGTCAGGAGTCTTCAATCCTGATACAATGAACATCGTCTCAGCCGGAACAGTCGTCAATTTTGACACTATGGCCGGAGAGATTGACCATATTGAGCAGGTCAGCGGACGCAGTGTCGACAATGTCTTCATTGACCGCAGGGCCCATCTTATCATGCCATATCACTGCCTGCTTGACGGCGCAGAGGAGAACAAGCGCTCTGACAGCCAGAAAATAGGAACCACAAAGCGCGGAATCGGACCATGCTACAGCGATAAGGCTGCCAGAATGGGACTGAGAGCCGGCGACATTCTCGATGAGGACTGGCTGAGGACAAGGATCGAGCTTCTGCTGCCTAAGAAGAACAGAGATCTTGAATACTATGGCCTCAAGACCTTCACGGTCGATGAGCTCATGGAGCTGTGCGCCAGATGGAAGGCACGCTTCGGCTCTTATATCATCGACTCTGTTCCTGTCGTGCGTGAAGCGGTTGAATCAGACAAGAAGATCCTGCTCGAAGGACAGCTGGGCATCATGAGAGACAATGACTGGGGCATCTATCCTTATACCACAAGCTCCAACCCGACTGTTGCAGGAGCCTGCAACGGCGCAGGCATTGCGCCCTGCCGCATCAGCAGAGTCTACGGTGTGATCAAGGCCTACTCCACTTCTGTAGGAGGAGGTCCGTACATGACAGAACTCTTTGACTCCGACGGAGAGAAGCTGAGGAGAATCGGAGGAGAATTTGGAGCGACTACAGGCAGACCGAGACGCTGCGGCTGGCTCGACCTCGTTGCCGCAGACTACGCCTGCTATATGAACGGCGTCACAGATCTTGCCCTCACGAAGCTTGACGTGCTTGACAGCTTTGAGACAATCAAGGTCTGTACAGGCTATATGATCGACGGAGAGTATTACAGCTATCTTCCTGACACTTCCTATCAGGAAAGGGCAAAGCCTGTTTATGAGGAATGGTCAGGCTGGATGTGCGACACCACAAAATGCAGGACCTGGGAAGAGCTGCCGGAAAAGGCAAGAGCCTATATCCTTGCCATAGAGGAAAAGCTGCACACCCACATCACTTACATTTCTGTCGGCCCAGAGCGGGATCAGCTCATCGTCCGCTGAAGTGCATTATAATGCCGGCACACTGCCGGCATTAACTGTTTTTGGAGACATATTTTATGACTGAATTCACTCATGACACCTTCATATCCCCATTCACCTGGCGCTATGGCTCGCAGCAGATGAGGGCTATTTTCAGCGAACGGCACAAGAGAGAGCTGCTGAGACAGATCTGGATTGCCATAGCAAAAGCGGAATCAAAGGCAGGCCTGGTCAGCCAGAGGCAGATCGACGAGCTTGAGGCACATGCCCGCGACATTGACATTGAGAGAGCCTCACAGATCGAAAGCGAGATCAGGCACGACCTGATGGCAGAGATCAAGACTTATGCAGAGCAGTGTCCGGAAGCAGGCGCCATCATCCACCTTGGCGCCACCAGCATGGATATTCTGGACAACATGGATGCAGTCAGGCTGAAAGAGGCGCTGTCGCTCGTGATAAAGGAAACAGGCAGCCTTCTTTCTGCCTTCCAGGAGAAAATGGAAGCTTACAGGGACACTCCATGCATGGCCTTCACGCATCTTCAGCCTGCCGAGATAACCACAATAGGCTACCGTCTCAGCCAGAGTGCGCAGGATCTGTGCGACGATCTGGAAGAGCTGATCCATGTCAGTGAATCAGTCAGGGGAAAGGGCCTGAAAGGCGCTGTGGGAACAGGTGCAAGCTACAAGGAGCTTGTAAAAGGCAGCGGCCTGACTTCCATGGAGCTGGAAGCGCTCGTGATGAAGGAACTTGGGCTGAAGTGCTACGATGCCGCCACACAGATCTACACGAGGAAGCAGGATCTCAGAATCATCCAGGCCCTCTCCTCGCTGTGCTGCACAATGTATAAGTTCGCTGCGGACTTCCGCATCATGCAGTCTCCTCCTGTCGGAGAATGGTCTGAGCCTTTCGGCAGGAAACAGGTCGGCTCCTCTGCCATGCCGTTCAAGCGCAACCCGATCAACTGCGAGAAAGTAGACTCCCTGACCCGCTTTGTCTCATCGCTTTATATGACAGCCTGGCAGAACGGCGCCACAACCTTCCTGGAACGCACGCTGGATGACAGCGCGAACAGGAGAATCATGCTCCCTGAAGCCTTCCTTGCGACAGAAGAGGCCCTGCTGACGCTGACAAAGGTCGTAAAAGGAATGGATGTGCATATGGCGGCAGTGCAGCGCCTCATGTCATCCTACGGAATCTTCAGCGCAACGGAGCGGCTGCTGATGAAAGCAGGAAAGCGCGGTGCTGACAGGCAGGAGATGCATGAAGTCATCAGGGAGGAAAGTCTCAAAGCCTGGGCTGAAGTGCAGGAAGGCAGAAGCAACAACCTCAGAGAGAGCCTGATCAGCGACAAAAGGCTTCTTGATTACTTCAGCAAGGATGAGATCGCCTCGCTTCTGAATGCGGATGACTATACAGGCGACGCCGCCCAGCGCACTGACCTTGTGCTTGAGCGCATCAGGCAAGTACTAGGCCGGCTTTGAAAAGGAAGAAGTAGATTCCGTTGCGCAGGATCCTGAACAGGCAGCAGGGAAGCACTTTCTTGCTGCTCAGCTTCACGGCACCGGCTGCCATGCATACTGTAGAGAATGGAATTGGCGTAAGCGTGGAGAGAATGACAAAGACAATGCCGTAGCGGTTAATGTATTTTCCCCACTTGTCCTTTGCCTTCTCAACCCATTTGTCGATTACGGGCACCCTTATAAGCAGCCGGCCGATGAAATAGCTGGCCCAGCCGCCCAGGGCTGATGCCAGGCCTATGACAGGCACGACTTCATACCACGGCATGCCTGCCACTACCGGAAAGACAAAGTCCGGAGAAAGGGGAAGGATGAGAGTGTCAACAATGAAGACATACAGGAAAATGCCGGCAAGCCCGAAATTCTCGTCAACATAGCTGACAATCCTGTCGTAGTTCTCAGTTCCTATCAGCTGGACAGCAATATAAAAGGCTGCGAATATCAGCACAATCGGGATCAGCCCGATCGTAATGACCTTCGCCCAGTTCAGCTTTGCATCATCATTTTTGTCAATTTCACTCATTGGATTCTTCCTTCTCAAACATATCAGAGACAACACTCATCAGTTCCGTCCTGCTGCACTGGGCCCTGCCCTGAAACAGCGGGGCTCTGCCGCCTCCGCTGATTCTGAGGGCAGAGAAATGAGTCCTGAATTCATTAAAGAGCTCCTGAGATCCGCTCAGCAGCCAGACAATGACTCCATCCTTCTCTCTGAGAGCAAAGAACTGCTTCCGGCCTGCGCATTTCTGGAATGCAGAAAGCTCAAACGGAGAGTCAAAGACCGGCGGGCAGCACTCAATAAAGGAAGCAGCCGCATTTTCAGACACAGTCCTCAGCTCCGCTCTGAGCGCCTTCACCTCTTCAAGCACAGTTTCCAGCGCACAGACCACATTATCTGCAGGAGCAGAGAGCAAGGCTCCGGCTCTCATGACAATTTCCCGGTTGGCATGATTGTATCTGAGCGCATTGTCAGCATAATGCCAGAATGTGCGTACATGGCCGCGTATCTTTTCCTGACCGGCATAGGCCACAAGACCCACCTCTGCGGCTGATGACACGTGAAGGCCGCCGCAGGCGATGAGATCAGTATTATCGATGCTGACAAGACGGACAGGCCCTGTCACCTTGACAGAACGCCTCAGGCCCATTGAGACAGCCTCTTCATGACTCACAGTCCGGCTTGTCACCTTCTCTGCGCTGCAGATGTGTTCATTGATAAGGCTCTCAAGTTCATACAGCAGACTGTCATCGCACGGCTGGACAAACTCGACAGTCAGCTCATCGTCTCCAAGATGGATTGCGACAGTATCAAGCTGGAAATGCGTATAGGCCAGACCTGCGATCATGTGCTGTGCGGTATGGGCCTTCATGAGATGGTAGCGCTTCGGCCAGTCGACAAGGAGACGGACACTGTCACCCGGATGAAAGGCCGAGCTGCCTTCTGTCAGATGAACTGTCTCACCGCCGCGGCAGACTGTTGATGTGACAGGAATGCCGCTGATCAGGCCGCTGTCGCCGCGCTGTCCTCCGCCTTCCGGATAAAAGACAGTCCGGTTCAGCACCAGGCCGTCAGGATAAACAGCCAGCACCTTCGCATCCAGCTCTGTCAGATAGGGATCGCTGTAATAAACTTTTTCAGTCTCTAATGGCATAACAGAATGAAAATTAATCTTATAAACGGAATTGGGCAACGGGGTGAAACAGACAGCAGGACGCAGCTTTGTCTGACAGGTCAATTTTCTTGCAGAACTAACGAAATATTATCAGCCCTTTTTCTCTTCTCCGACCATTCTGGCCACAGGAAGCTTAAGGTTATGCCTTATCGCATAGATGCGGATCAGGCTGACAAGGACAGCGCAGACAGCAAAGCGCAGCCCGGTGCCGGTTGAAGGGAAGTTCTCCAGAATAATGTACACGACGGCTCCGATTACTGAGGCCGTGGCATAAAAGTCAGATTTGAGCACAGATGGGATCTCTTTGGAAAACACATCTCTCAGCACTCCTCCGCCAACTGCCCCCAGCAGTCCTGACAGCACCTGGCCTGCCGTTCCGAGGCCGATGAGGCAGGCTTTCTCAAGTCCGATGGCAGTGAAGACTCCAAGCCCGATGGCATCGCAGTAGAGGATTGTGCGCCAGCGTCCGACAAACTTGGGCGCAGTAAAGAAGACAATGATGCCTGTGACTGCAGACAGGATGATGTAGGCACTGTCCGTAAAGGCGGCAACAGGAGTGAGTCCCAGCAGGCAGTCCCTCGTCATTCCCCCGGCGCAGCCGACAGTCACGGCCATGACGATGACGCCGAAGAAATCGAGCCTGAGACGCACTGCCTTGACAGCGCCGGTGATTGCGAAGATCACAGTCCCGAAAAGATCAAAAAAATAAATCACGTCCTGCTGCATGGCCAGAAGTGTATTCCAAAAACTGCCTGTTGTTAAGATCAGCAAAAAGCATTATTTTCCATTAACAGGGAGGAAAAGAAGAATGTCAAAAATCAGATCTGCCTGGGAAATAGCCCTGGAAAAGACAGAGAACATTGAAATAGACAAAAGCAAGCTTGAGAAGGAAGAGAATATAAGGCAGGCAAGGACGCTCGCCGGCCGGTATCTTAACTATGATGAAGAGATGACAAAGGAAAGGCTTGTATCTTCATACAGGGAAATCAGCGGAAAGGAAGGAGTCAGGGACGGCGTGAAGGCTACAATCCTTCAGAATCTCACCCTGCCCTCAGCACCTGTGCTGAATGACAGATTTGAGCGTGTCGAGACTCTTGTGAGCATGATCTCCAGTGATCCGGCAGTCATGGAGCTCACTGGTCAGATCATTGCCTTCCTGAAGCAGTATCCGGAACACCAGAAACAGCTCGTAGAGCAGCTGAAAGACCGCTTTGCCCCTGCCCTGGAGCAGAAGTCAGCCGAACTGAGCAGGCAGTATGGCCAGGAAATCCACCTGGAGGCGGAAAACGATCAGGAATTCATGAAACTCGCACAGCAGCAGCTTGACGCACTGCGCAAGCAGTATGAGACAACGCTTGAGGATGCAAAAGGAAAGCTTGAAGCAAGTCTTTAGTCTCTTTTCACAAGCATGTCTTCAAGCACGTTGACCAGAGCCTGATAGTCCCCGTCAATGGCAGCAATGGAAGCTTCAAGCATCCTGTCGGCATCACAGCCTGCCCAGTGAAGCTTCCTGCCTGTCCGGCTGACAAGCCGGTTGAAGAAGAACCTGACAGCCCTTCCGTTGCCGTCTCTGAACGGATGAAGCGCCTCAGCCTCACCCATGTAGAAGGCCAGGTCATTCGCAAAGTCCGCATCATCTTCAATGTTCCTCAGATAATTGTCGCGGCTGAGGCGGGAGAAAAGCTCCTGGCTGTAGCGCTCAATGTACTGAGGACGGCAGAAATCCTTCCGCTTGCTCGCATCCTTTGTCCTCAGCACGCCTGCACTGGGATAGATATCACCAAAAAGATGGGAATGAACGAAAACCAGATAGCTGAACGTGAACTCGCTTTCCATCGGCATCAGGAAAAGCTGGGCCGTACGGATATTGACAAAGAAGTGCTCGCACTGCCTCAGTTCTGCCTTATCCCTGATATTGAAATAGTTTACAAGACATTTGGTGCCGGGGTACTTCTCCATCTCGTCATAGCCTGCCTCATAGTTCGTTCCGAGTCCGTGATCCGTAATGTAGCGTGATACTTCCTCATCCGCGCTGAGGCTGCCTTCAAGAATGCCCCTCGCAGTTTCTTCAACATGGCTGTCAAGCTGGCTGCCTTCCAGCTCCATTGTGAATTTTATATAGTCGATACAGTCCTGCACCTGGCTGTCTTTCATAAACCAAAAATTTCCTCCAATGCTTAGAATATATAGTGAGAGCGGACAATTGTGAAGCCTCTCTCCATCTAAACTGCATTCAGTTATAGATGGAACTTCCCTTCTGGCGCGGTAATCCCAGCTGCCTCTTCAGGAGGCAGGGAACGGCTGCTGAAGATAACAAGGCAGACCTTCAGAAAATAGAAATGCAATGTCATCAGCGCAGAAAGCTCTCTGGATCACCTGCATGTGTATTTTTCTGCACCGCCGCAGGTGCGGCTTTCCGGCCTGATCAATAATTACAAGACTGTAAGCGCAAGGCTTATAAGAAAGGAATTCCCGTCAGAGCTTGCGCCTTATTACTGGAAGCCCAGCTTCTGATCCCGCTCCTGCTTCCTGTCAACTGCATCCGAAGTTGATGACAAGACTATCCGGGACTATATCGAAAACCAGAACAAGGACGATGCATCCTGATTCTGCAAGCCCCTTTCTCCACCATGGCAGACAGACAGGGATGGAGTATGCGAGGCTTAATTCTCATCAACAAAGGCGGAAGCCGGAGACAAAAAAACCGGCAGAGCAATGCATCTGCCGGCCTTGCAGCTCACTTCTCTCAGAATGAGAAGCCCATGTAGAGTCTCGGGGTGACTGCATGTGAGTTGGCGTCGAAGTCGTAAACATACTGACCTTCGAGACCAAGGCTGAACCAGCCGATATTCCATCTGAAGCCGAGGATGCCTGTGATCTGCACCAGACCGTCAAAGTCGCCGAGCTCGAAAATAGGATCTGCGACTGCAGCATTGTGCATCATGAGAAGCCTTGCACCGCCGTCAAGATAGAACTGTGTGCTTCCGGCCTTGAGGTTGAAGCCTGTCAGCAGGTCAGCAAACATGCCGTGAGTATAGTTGTCGGGATTGAAGAAGGTTCCGAAATCCATATCGCTTATCATATCGCTGATGTCATAGTTGATATGTCCGATATAACCGAGATTCATCCTGATGTCCCAGCCGGCGATGTCATTTGCGACAATGTCCTCAAAACCGAGTCCGATGACACCTTGAATGTCATAGTTCAGAGTCTCTCCGATATTATTGAGGCCGGGGCCTGTTCCAAGAGTGAGAGTGAACTTGAATGTTGAAGGTGAGCTCACAGCTTCAGCGGCTGCAGGAGCAGGAGTCTCTTCCACGACAACGGCAGGAACCTCTTCAAGAGGCACAGCTTCAGCAGGAGTCTCCTCCACTGCTGCAGGAGTCTCTTCCGCAGCTGTCTCAGGCTCAGTCACAGCAGCAGGAACTGTCTCCTCTGTGATCACAGGCTCTTCAATGGCAGCTTCTGCGGGTACTGCAGGCTGAGAAGTTGAAGAAGCGCTTTCTGACCAGTAGACACCGTCATAAGACTGCTGGAGATAGAGAGTATAGCTCTTTGAGCCGTCAAGTCCGCTGACAGAATAGTTTGTGACACTGGAAGACACGACTGTCCATCCGTCATCAGCCTCTCCGTCCAGCTGGTATCTGAAATACTGAACGGCTGAGTCGTTCTTCGCCCAGTTCCAGTCAACTGTAACCTGCACAGCAAAAACAGGAAGTGCAAAGCAGGCAATCAGCAAAGCCAGTAACAAAATTCTCTTTTTCATAACTTACCTCCGTATGTTTGGCATACGGCATCTCCTTATTTGCGGCTTATCTGCCTCAGGGCAGGAGAGACTGAATCTTCTCATCTCTCTGTGCCAAAGCTCAAACAGGCACCTTTATTTCAATATTATAGGTATTAACGGCAAGGATAACAAGAAAAAATTCTTTTTGAAGGCTAATTGCCGGATTATTGCACAAGTACCAGCTGTTGGCCTCATTTTGTTAATATGATAACATACGGGCATGACAAAACCATCATCAGCAGCTGTTTTCTGCGCTTCATCCGTTCCCAGTGATGAAGCTTTCATCGAATCCGCCCGGCAGCTCGGCACTCTGCTTGCCCATAGCGGCATCACTATGGTATACGGCGGAGGGACAAGAGGGCTCATGGGACAGGCCGCAGCCGCATGCCACAAAGCAGGAGGCCGCGTCACGGGAGTGCTGCCTGAAGTCTTCGACCGCCCTGAGGTGAGAAAAGGCGAACTGTTCACCGAGCTTCATATCGTCGGCAGCATGCATGAGAGAAAGGCAAAAATGTATGAGCTTGCCGATGCCTTCATCATACTGCCGGGAGGCATAGGCACACTTGATGAGTTTTTCGAGATCTACACCTGGAAGCAGATAGGCTTCCATACGAAAAACATCATCCTACTCAATATAAAAGACTTCTTCACTCCCCTGCTTGACTGGCTTGACGGGCTTGCAGAGAAAGGTTTCCTGTCACGGGAAGTGAGAGAAAGCCTCATCGTCTGCTCTTCCTGCACTCAGGTGCTGGCGGCACTTGACCAGGAAGAGAGAAAACTTCCTGACAAGGTATCTGAATAATGCAGCTGAAAACAAAACAGAAATTCATTGACTACACATATATCATCATCGGCAGTGCCGTAACGGCGCTGTCCATCGCCCTCTTCACTACCCCTGCCCAGATTGCTCCGGGAGGAGTCAGCGGCATAGGAACAATCCTCTATCACATGTTCGGAATTGACGTGGGCCTGTCAATCTTCGTGCTTTCAGTGCCTGTCTTCATTGCAGGAGTCAGGCTCTTCGGCTCTCTTTATGGCATCAAGAGCCTTATCGGAACTGTCGCGCTCTCAGCCTTCACTTCTTTCTGGAACCTCATTTTCGGATACGGCGGAATTCTGGACTACTCAAGGGAAATGTCGCTCTGGCTCAGCGTACTGTACGGCGGAGTGCTTGCCGGAATCGGCATCGGGCTTGTGATGAAGGGAGGAAGCAACACAGGCGGCACAGACATCATGGCACTGATCCTGGCCCGCTACACAAAAATCACCACAGGGACCAGCCTGATGATCATAGATGCAGTCATCATCGCTGCATCAGCCTTCGTCTTCAGCCTTGAAAGCGCGCTGTATGCCATCGTTGTCGCCTTCATCACGTCTGTCGCCCTGGACAAAGTCGTCCTGTCAATCGGAACCGGCTATGCGAAAGAGATAACAATCATTTCTGACAGACTTGAGGAAATAGGCACGTTCATCACAAAGGAACTGGACAGGAGCGGGACAGTGCTGCCTGCAAAGGGCCTGTACTCAGGACAGGACAAGAAAATGCTGATGACGGTCATCCCAAAGGAATACATTTCCCGTCTGGTGAGAAAAGTCCATGAGCTGGACAACAGCGCATTCATGATCATACAGGACACATACCATGTGCTTGGAGAAGGCTTCGTCCCCATCGAGGAGATGGTCGCAAAGCAGCATAACGACGTGACTCAGTACTGAAAGTGACAGCTCTTCATACTTTTTCTCCGTTCCGGCCTGGATATATCCCATTTTTGCCATTATTCATGCAAAATTCATAAAAAAAGTTTTGCAATCACGCCTAAACCATGGTGAAATAGTATTTGTAGTTTTACTGCAACTTTTTTCAAAAAAGGAGAAAAAGTAATGAAAAAAGCTTTATTACTCATGCTGATTGCGCTCATCGCAGTCACATCCGTATTCGCACAGGGCGGAGCTGAAGCAGCTGCCACTGTAGTCCAGAACAAAGATAAACCTCTTGTATTCTTCAATAGACAGCCTTCTGATCCTGTCAGCGGTGAGATCGACATGGAGACAATGAACTGGAACGACAAGACCTACTATGTCGGCTTCGATGCAATCGGCGGCGGCGTTGTACAGGGCCAGATGATTGTCGATTATCTCGCAACAGCAGACCCGGCAGCACTTGACAGAAACGGTGATGGAGTCATCGGCTACGTGCTGTGCATCGGCGATGTCGGACACAACGACTCCAGAGCCAGAACACAGGGAATCAGAGAAGCTCTCGGCACATGGGCCGGAAGCACAGATCCCGGCGTAGCTCAGGAAGGCAGTGCCAATGTCGGCGGAACAACAATGCCGGTTGTTGAGCTCGATTCAAGAGCCATGACAGGTACAGACGGTTCAACATGGAACGCAAATGCCGCTACAGATGCAATGGGCAACTGGGCAACTCAGCTCGGAGACCAGATTGACATGGTCATCTCCAACAACGACGGAATGGCAATGGGCTGTCTGCAGGCATCCAACTATCCTACAGGTGTTCCAATCTTCGGATATGACGCAAACGCAGATGCTCTTGAAGCCATCGCTCAGGGCCGTCTGACAGGCACAGTCTCTCAGAATGCCGACGCTCAGGCTGCTGCAACTCTTCAGGTTCTGCGCAACCTCCTGGACGGCCTGACAGGTGCTGATGTCTATACAAAGGGCTTCACAGAACCAGATCAGTGGGGCAACCAGATCACTCCTGAAGTCAACTACGACGAAACAAACAAGGCACTCCTGGCTGCAAACGAAGCTGTGACAATCGCCAATGTTGACAGACTGCTTTCCGGTGCAAGAGATGAAGGCATCAAGCAGAGCGAAGCTCCTGTGAAGAACGTCCTGCTGACAATCTACAACTCAGCCGACAACTTCCTCTCTTCAAACTACCTGCCTGCCCTTAACTACTATGCTCCTCTCATGGGCATCAACCTCACAGTTGTACAGGGTGACGGACAGAACGAGTCCAGCTGTCTTGACCGCTTCACCAACCTCAGCAACTTTGATGCATACGCAATCAACATGGTTAAGACAAACTCAGGTCCTGACTACACACAGAGACTTCAGTACTAACAGTCAACAGACTTCCACAAGAAGTCAGCTGTGATTCACGCAAGCATGTGGAAGGACTCCTTTCACATGCTTGTTTTGGCTTAGAGGAGCAATCCGAACGGCATAAGGAAAACAATTAGAATATGGACAATACAATACTTGAGATCAGGAATCTGTCCAAATCTTTTGCAAAGAACAAAGTCCTTGACGGCATAAACCTGACATTGGAGAAAGGTTCTGTCCTCGGCCTCATGGGAGAGAACGGAGCAGGAAAATCCACAATGATGAAGTGCCTTTTCGGAATCTATGCAAAAGACGAGGGACAGTTCATCTTTGACGGCCGTCAGATTAATTTCAACAGCCCCAAAGAAGCTCTGGAAAACGGCGTGGCAATGGTTCATCAGGAATTGAACCAGTGCCTTGACAGATCCGTCACAGACAACCTCTTTTTAGGGCGCTACCCCACAAAGGGCGGAATTATCGATGAGAACAAGATGCTGACGGAAGCAAACAAGCTCTTTGCTTCTCTCAACATGAACGTCAACCCGACGACAATTATGAGAACGATGTCCGTTTCCCAGCGTCAGATGGTTGAGATCGCAAAGGCTGTAAGCTACAACGCAAAGATCATTGTTCTCGATGAGCCTACCTCATCACTGACAGAACGTGAAGTGAAGAAACTCTTCTCCATTGTCAACGAGCTTAAGGCAAAGGGTGTTTCCTTCATCTACATTTCTCACAAGATGGATGAGGTCTTTGAAGTCTGTGATTCAGTAGCTGTCCTGCGCGACGGCAAGATGATCATGGTCAAGAAGACGAAAGACACGAACATGAATGAGCTGATAAGCGCCATGGTCGGACGGTCTCTGGATAAGCGATTCCCGGATGTTGACAATATACCGGGAAGAGACTATCTGGAAGTAAGCCACCTGTCAACGAAGTTTGATCCAAAGCTTGAAGACATTTCCTTCACCGTCCGCAAAGGAGAGATATTCGGACTTTACGGTCTTGTCGGCGCAGGAAGGAGCGAGCTGCTCGAATCAATGTTCGGAATAAGGACAATTGCTTCAGGACGCCTGATCCTTGACGGCAAGCCGCTGCGCTTCCGCTCGTCAAAGGACGCAATGGATTACGACTTTGCGCTTGTCACCGAAGAGCGCAAGCTCAACGGAATGTTCGGCAAGGATACAATACGCTTCAACACTGTCATCACAAATCTTGAAAGCTACAAGACTCACAAGATGCTGAACAACAGGCTCATGACTGATGCCGCAAACAGGCAGATCAGGCAGATGAATACGAAGTGCGTCTCCTGCGATGAGCTGATCACTGCCCTCTCCGGGGGCAACCAGCAGAAGGTCATCATCGGCAAGTGGCTGGAGAGGGAGCCGAACGTATTCCTGATGGACGAGCCCACACGAGGCATTGATGTCGGCGCGAAGTACGAGATCTACCAGCTCATCATTGAAATGGCAAAGAACGGCAAGACAATCATCGTCGTATCCAGTGAGATGCCCGAGATTCTCGGAATCACAAACAGGATCGCGGTCATGTCGAACCACCGTCTGGCCGGCATTGTTGAAACAAAGGAAACCAATCAGGAAGAGCTGCTGCGTCTTTCTGCTATGTATCTGTAAAGGGAGGAGTAAATGGCAAACAACATGACAAATGTTCCGGCAGCTCTGGACGAAGATGTAAAAGTCAGGCAATACATCACCAGACTTGCTGAATTGAGAAGCACCGGCGTGACCCGCGTGACAGATCTGAAACAGCAGATCACTGCCGCAAAGAAAAGCAAAATGCTGGCCGAGGAGGCAAAGGCAAAGCTGATCGAAGACTGCAGGAAGCAGATTGCAGTTGCTCAGGAAGACGCTTCAAGGCACAAGGGCGAGATCGATGCACTTACAAAAGAGGCAGTTGCCTATGTGAACAAAGCCAGTGCTGAAATCGAAAAGCGTGTTGAAGAGACAGAGAATGCCAATATCGCACGTTTCAAGGCAGAATATCAGCAGCAGATCCAGAAGATCAAGGAAAACACGGCTCAGAGGATCAGCAAGATCACTATTGCGGATGCGAAGGCCAGAAAGGAAGAAATTGATCAGATCCGCTATGAGGAGAAGTCTGCCCTCTTTGATGCAAAGAGCCACTATACAGCAAATGTTGACAGGGCCAAGGCCGCAAGAAATCAGGCCTATGTCGACCATGTGCAGACTAACCGCACACTGCGCAACGGCAAGACAAAGTTCAGCGAGGACATGAAGCTGAAGTGGAAGGATTACATCAACCGCTTCAAGTTCTCAACCTTCATGCTGAACAACGGCCTCTATATTGCAGTCCTGATCTTCTTCATCGTCTGTGTGGTCGTGGCTCCGCTGCAGGGAAGAGGTGCCCTGCTCTCGCTGCCGAACATTCTGACCATTCTTGAGCAGTGCTCGACCAGAATGTTCTATGCACTTGGCGTAGCCGGCCTGATCCTGCTTGCCGGTACCGACCTTTCAGTCGGACGAATGGTTGCTCTCGGTTCTGTCACCACAGGTCTGCTCCTGCACAGAGGAACAAACATCGTGCGAGTATTCGGAGCAGAGCCCTGGACCTTTGATGCAATCCCCATGGGACTCAGAGTCGTGATCGCCCTGGTGCTGTCAATTATCTTCTGTGTGGCCTTTTCCAGTTTTGCCGGCGTCTTCACTGCAAAGCTGAAAATCCATCCGTTCATCTCAACGCTTTCCACACAGCTCATCATCTACGGCCTTCTGTTCTTCGGAACAAGCGGAACACCTGTTGGTTCAATTGACAGTTCCATCAAGGATCTTCTGGGAGGACGCTGGACTCTGGGTGTTCTTGGAGGACAGGTGATAACATTCCCGAAACTGATTGTTCCTGCCGCAATTGCCTGTGTGGTCGCATGGTTCATCTGGAACAAGACAACCTTCGGAAAGAACATGTACGCAGTAGGCGGAAACAGCGAGGCGGCTGCCGTATCCGGAATTTCAGTATTCAAGGTAACGATGGGAGTCTTCATCATGGCCGGTATCTTCTACGGCTGCGGAGCCTTCCTTGAAGCCTTCAGGGCCAACGCTTCTGCCGGTACGGGCCAGGGCTATGAGACAGATGCCATCGCAGCCTGCGTTGTCGGCGGAATCTCGTTCAACGGCGGTATCGGAAAGATCGGAGGCGCAATCATCGGCGTCATCATCTTCACCGGTCTGACATACTGTCTGACCTTCCTCGGAATCGACACAAACCTCCAGTTTGTATTCAAGGGTGCCATCATCATCGCAGCTGTCGCCCTGGACAGCGTGAAATACCTGAAGAAGAAATAATTCAGGCCAGATACAGACCAGAGCCGCTGCCTGCAGTACGGGCAGCGGCTTTTTTCTGCCCCTTCTTCCTTAATTCCTTATATTTGTGTACTATATGCTTCGCTTATGAAGAAAAGTCCAATTGAAAACGGTCAGTTAGCTGAATACCTGAAGAAAATGGAAGATGACAGCAAGGCTGTATACCTGCTCAGCGGAGGGCAGGCCCGCCTGACTGTCGTCAGCTCAACACATATTGTCAACCAGATGAAGGCCAACCACAGACTCGGCCTGCTGGAGACATACATACTCGGACAGGCCTATACGGCAGGCCTGCTGCTTACCTCTACAATCAAGGGCAATGACAGAGTCATCCTGACTATCGAGTGCGGAGGACCTGTGAAAGGCCTGAGCGTTGAAGCCTGGGCCTGCGGTGCAGTGCGCGGCTATCTGCTGCAGAACCCAATCCCGCTCACAGAAGAGCTGAAGAGTCTGGACACATCCATGCTTTTCGGCCCAGGATTCATTACGGTCAGCAGGCTGCTTGAAGGAAGCAAGGAACCTGTGAGCGGCACCGTGATGATGCAGTATGGGAACATTGCAAAGGATCTTGCCGTCTATTTTGATGAGAGCGAGCAGACGCCCACCCTGTTCTACATTTCCCTCCAGTTTGATTCGAAAGCTGAAGTGACCGGTGCAGGAGGCCTTTTCATTCAGGCAATGCCGGGCTGCAGCGATGAGACTCTGGCCAGTCTGAGCAGCAAGGCCTCAGCTTTGTCGAATCTTGGCAGGGCTGTCAGCGAAGGAAAGACAGTGAGCGACTACATCGAGGCTGAATTCGCAGCCTTTTCTCCTGAAAAGCTTTCCGAAAGCTTCGTAGCCTTTTCCTGCCCGTGCACGAGAGAGCATTTCCAGTCATACCTTTCAAAACTGCCACAGAAAGAAAAAGATGAGATTCTTGCCGGCACCTTCCCGCTTGAACTCGAATGCTTTAACTGTGGAACTGTATATTCATTTACAAAAAGCGAAGTGGAAGCGCTTTTTGAGAAGGAGAAAGACCGATGATCTATTTCGTCCAGGTTGCTGCCAACCAGAATGATCTGGTGGCCAGAGAAGCCGAAAAGGCAGGTGCGTCACAGGTAAAGGCCGTGTCCTCCGGAGTGCAGTTTTCCGGAGACCTTGAAGTGGGATACCGCTTTACAATGACAACAAGAGTGGCGAGCCGTGTTCTGCTTGCCCTCTTCTATGATGACAGCATAGATGATGCGGATGAGTTCTATGCACAGTGCACGGCTCTCAACTGGGAAGATTTTCTTTCCCCTGAGCAGAGTTTTCAGGTCACTGTCACCGCAAAAGCCTGCAACTGGCTGAAAAACAGCCATTTCGCGGCACTCAGGCTCAAGGATGCGATTGTAGACAGGATCAAGGAGAAGACAGGAGGACAGCGTCCTGATGTCGACACAGAGAATCCTGACTTCACATTTCATGTTCACATCAAGGGCACAAGAGTAATCATTTACATCGACTTTTCCGGAGAGGGCCTTTACAAGAGAGGCTACCGCTCTGCAGATCCTGAGGCCGTGCTGAAAGAGCATCTGGCCTCTGCCGTGATTTACAGAAGCGAGTGGTACAAGAGCGTGCTTGACGGCCAGATTCTGCCCCTGATGGATCCTTTCTGCGGAATCGGAACAATCCCGATTGAGGCAGCACAGATCGCAGCACAGATCGCACCCGGGCTGACAAGGAAGACCCCATACGCATTTGAGAAGCACAAGACCTTCGATCCTGATCTGTACAACAAAGTCCTGGATGAGCTGTCGGATGAGGCTGAAAAGGCACGCGGCAGGGATATCAGGATTTATGCAGGCGACATCAGCAGGATGAACATAGAGCTTGCAAAAGCAGCCGCGCTGAAGGCAGGCGTCGCTGATTACATCACGTTCACAGTGAAGGATTTCACAAAGTACACGGAAGCTGACGTGCCGGCAGAAAAAGGCTGCATCATCACTGACCCTCCTTACGGCGTGAGAATGGCTGATGTTGATGTGAAGACACTGTACAGCAGGATTGGCACTCAGCTGCAGAATCTTTTCAAGGGCTGGAGGGCATCCATACTGTGCGCAGACAGCCAGCTGCTGTCCAATATAGACATGAAGCCTGACAGGACAAACACTGTATTCAACGGAGGGCTGCTGTGCCAGCTGGCTCATTACAAGGTCTTCACCGATGAGGAGAAGCAGGCAATCATAGAAAAGGCAAAGCAGAGAAAGCAGGAGCGGCTTTCTGCCCCGCTCTCTCCCGGAGCCCAGATGGCTTACAACAGGCTTGTGAAGAATCTTGCGGCAATCAGGCCCGTGATGGAAAAGGAAGGCGTCACCTGCTACCGCATTTATGATGCGGACATGCCGGAATACAGTGCTGCAATTGACATGTATGAAGGCAGATACATCAATCTGGCTGAATATGCGCCTCCGGCAACCATTGATCCGGAAGACGCGGAGCGCCGCCTGGAAGAGCTTGTGCTTGCCACTGAAAGGGCTACAGGCATTGATTATGAGAATATCTTTGTAAAGCAGAGAAAGGAGCAGAAAGGCAAGAACCAGTACAAAAAGCTGGGAAATGTCGACAAGTTCTATATCGGACATGAAAACGGAGTGGCCTTCCTGCTGAACTTCACAGATTATCTGGATACCGGAATCTTTCTTGACCACAGGCCGATCAGGAAATACATTCAGGAGCACGCAGAGGGAAAGAGATTCCTCAACCTCTTCTGCTATACGGCAACAGCAAGCCTCAATGCAGTAAAGGGCGGTGCTGTCAGCACGACAAGCGTGGATGCAAGCTCAACCTATCTGGACTGGGCTGTCGAGAACTTCAAGCTCAACGGCTACTCGTCGGATATCGGCAACTTCTTCTACCGCAGCGACGCTGTCCAGTTCCTCTGGGACACATTCGAGCGCTATGATCTCATCTTCTGCGATCCGCCTACATTCTCAAACAGCAAAAGCCGCGGAAACTTTGATGTCCAGCGCGATCATTCAAGGCTCATTGATGCAGCCATGATGCACCTGGAAAAAGACGGTCTCATGATTTTCAGCTGCAACTACAGACGCTTCAGGCTGGATGACTATGTGACTGAAAAGTACGCAGTAGAGGATATCACGCAGCAGACAATCGGAGCAGATTTCGAACGTGATGAGAAGATTCACAAGTGCTATCTGATCAGACATAAGTTCAGGATCGCGAAAGAGACCAGGAAAGTCATAAAGGTGAAAAAGTGATGAAACTCAAGCTGCTTGCAGTGTCTTTCCTCCTCACTCTGGCCCTTCCGCTGGCGGCGGCGACATCCTACTCGCTCATTGCGGGCATGGGGCACATGTCAAACTTTGCCTTCGGAAACATCACCTCCTTCCCTGCCTCGGCTGAAATCGAGCAGGGAGTCAATGATCTGGGCTGGTTTGATGATGTGGACAGCTCGCTTGTCATGGATATGAGCTTCGGGCTCACGCAGCGCCGTCTGGTTCAGGATCCGCTGACAGGCCATTACCTTGATTCAGCGCAGCTGGGAAACGGGCAGTTCAACTACTCCACTTTCTATTCACAGATCAGCTACTCTTTCCGCAACTCCCTGTTTGACAACATCAGGACGGAAGGCAAGTATCTAACGCTTGATGCGGCCCTCAATATCCGCTTTGAGCAGGCCTTCGACTCCTTTGACAACATCAGGACAGGACGAAGCTTTCTTGACACCTATCTTGAGCAGCTGAATCAGGGCGATACGACATACTGGAATGCGGACCAGCATTTCATAGCGGCGCCTGACATTGAGGGAGAGGCCTACATGCTTGCAAACTCCCTCTCCCTCAGCGCATCCTGGGATGACATGTACAGGGAAGAGAACAAGATCTACCGCGAAGGCCTGACTGCTTCCGGAAAGCTGACGCTTGCCCCATGGTTCATGGCAAACAGGATGCCGAAGTTCTTTGACACGAAGGTTGACTACTATTCACTCTCTGCTGACGTGACATACGCAAAGGTCCTGTACAGCAGGGAAGACTGGAAGAGATGGAACAGGCTGTCCATTGTCATTGAGAACAGGACCTTTGCCCAGATACTGTTCGGACAGGATGTGCCGAAGTTCGCTGATACAATCTCATACCCGGGCATTGGATACACAAACCTGCCGATTGTCATCCAGAACCAGCTTAAACTTTATGTCTACGGCCCGAACTTCCTGTCAGACAATACGATTCCATACGGCTACATCTTTGTAGACACAGGTCTTGCTGCAGGTGTGCCAAACAACAGCAGCGGCGCTGACTGGGAGAATTTTGTCTATATTGAGACAGGCATCAACCTGCACTTTGAGCTTCTGGGCTCCCTCCATCTTACAGCAGAAGTCAGCTATGTCTTCAGCAACATTCCGAATTATGGAAACTTCCTGGACTGGAGAGTCGGTGCTTATTTCTCTTTCTAGCCGCATCAGGCAGAAGAAGCTGAAAATTGGCTGATTATCATCTTGACAAGGACTGCTCTGATTTAAGAAAATGGTCAGAGCATCAACGGGCAGTAGCGCAGGGGCTAGCGCGCTTGGTTCGGGACCAAGAAGTCGGGGGTTCAAATCCCCCTTGCCCGATATTGAGAACCCTTCCTCACAGCAGGAAGGGTTTTTGTTTGCCCGCGCACAGTAAGCTAGATAAGGCCGAAGTGCCTCAGCGCTTTCTGAACCCCGTCATCGTCGATGTCATCAGTAATGAAAGACGCCGCCTGCTTTGCACGTTCTGTGGCATTGCCCATTGCCACTGATTTTTCAAATGCGGCAAGCATGGATGCATCATTATCGCCGTCGCCAAAGACAATGCAGTGCTCTTCATCCCTGCCCAGCGCCCTGAGCACATCCCTGACGCCACTGTCCTTTCCCACACCTGCAAGCACGCAGTCGAAAGCATACTCATTCCAGCGTGTGGCAGTGCACAGAGGAAAGTTTCTCATGATCGCAGGCTCTTCTTCTCTGGATGCGTAAAACACAAGCTGGTAGATCTCCTCATCCTCTTCCGGCAGCTCATAGCAGGGAGGAGGCAGAGAGATTGAGGCAAGAACGCTGCGTGTGACCTCATTGTCCACATTTGCCAGCATGCGATCTGCAGTGAAGACAAAGAGCGGAATCCGTTTTTCATTGAGGATGCTGACCACGCTGTCTCTGGCAGCGCTGTCAAAGGGATATGCCGAGATAAACGAAAAGTCCCTGTCGTAATTGACTGCCCCGTTGAGCGTGACAAAGCCGTCAAAAAATGACCAGTCTATGTCCAGGGCTGCCATTTCCCTTCTGTGGCGGCCTGTAGCAATGAAGATCTTGTGCCCGTCTGCCTTCAGCTTCAGCAGGCTGTCCATGCAGGACGAGGGAACTTTTTTCTGCGTATGCGAAAAGAGTGTATGGTCAATGTCAAAGAATAGTGAGTAAGAATTGCTCATGGCCTGACTATAGCACAAAAAAAGCAGTCCGGAGACTGCTTTTGCTTAAAAGTCCTGAAGTCCTGTCAGAAATTCCAGATGGCTCCAAGATAGACGCCATAGTCAAATTCCACATTGGCATCGCTGTTCTGGAGAATTGAGAAGCCAGGAGCGAAGCGGAAGTAGACTGTGATTGGCACATCAGCATTGAGCTGTGCGAAATTGTACTCAATTCCAATCGGGAAGAGCACGGACAGATCAGTGCTGAAGTCATTGCTGAAATCAATAGCTACATTGGCACCTGCACCGACTGTCAGAGGGAACTGAAGGCCCCTTCCGCCGTCGATTGTATAGAAATTCCAGCTGGCTGCGACATCACCTGAAACCTTGAAATCCCCGCTGAAAGAATCAAGCAGGTCAAAGCCGATGTTTGACAGGATATCAAAGTCGCCAAGGCCGAAGCGGAGCGCAACACCTGTGTTTGTTCCGAGGTTAAGACCGACACCAACAGAATTGTCCCTTGTCGCACCGGCACTGAATGCTGGAGTCACAAGCATGGCAAAAACGAGTGCAAGCAGAACGATTTTCTTTTTCATTGAATTCTCCTCGCTGTCCAGAAAGGACAGCTTACAAAATAGTAATATAATAATGGAGGTCCAAGGTTACAAGGATTATCGAACAAAAAAAGAAAAATCTGTCTGTTTTGTCAAATTTAATTACATTTTTCTCATTTTCAGATGGTCTTCAGGGACCTTTTCAGCCCAGGGTAACCCCGCCTCCAAGCGTCAGGCCATAACGGAAGGCAAAGTCAGACATGTTCTCAAGGTCATAGTAAAGCGTCGCTCCTACCTTGAAGAAGCTGCCCTTGTTCTCAAGATAGACGCCGAAATCAGCACTCACGCCCCAGTTAGTGAAGCGTATGTACTCCACATCGGCTTTGCTGTTTGCCTTATTCTCTGTCGCAATCCTGTACCAGGAATACATCAGGCCGAGATCAGCAAAAAGCCCCCAGGTGCTGCTGAATGACTTCTGGAAGAAGAAATTCAGCCCCAGATCCTGCCTGAAATCGAACTTGTAGCTGAAATAGGAGCCGGAACCTCCGCCCATATAGCCGACATTGAACATCGTCGTGCTTGTTACGCCCAGCCCTGCAGGTATGCTGCTGAAGGGAAAGATGATGAGCTCAAACCTGGGCCCTACAGCATGCAGCCCGGAAATATTGCCGCCGTTGTACACATCATCTGGCAGCCCCTCCAGGCGGTCAAGATAAACGTCTGACAGCATGTTTGCATCGTAGTTGAAGTTTGCGCCAATAAAGAACCGTGGAGCGGCGCACAGAGGAAGGCAGACAAGGGCCATGAATATGAGTGCAGTGAGTGTTTTTCTATTTATCATACAGACCACCTATACGCTATTCCTATGTATCCGCCAAGCGTCAGCAGGAAGAAATCTTTCCTGTAAATGTTCTCTGTGTCTCCCAGAAGGAAGTCGTAAAAATGAGCGTTGTATATCATGCCGGCAGACAGGTTCCAGTTTTCGCTTCCCAGAGGAACGGTTACAAAGGGCTCGACCTGCAGCGACAGGTTCACGCTGTCCCTGAAGAGATTGATCGAGCCTATGCTGGCCCTGATGGCAACACCGAAGTCCACGCTTCCGAGCTGGGCCCTGAACATGGGTCCGAATGAGAAAAAGATTGACGGGTCTTCGGTCAGCACCCACTCGTCAAGAGGTTCGGTGCCATAGATTCTCGTCCTGCTGGACACTGGATGACTGTAAAGGAAAGAAAAGGAAAGAGCAGTCTTTCCGTCTTCAGAGAAGAAATAATCCACATCAAGATAGCCGCCCAGACCGGTTCTCTGGAGATAGCCCTTTTCATTGTCGCGGGGAAGAGGATCAGAGAAAACATTCGTCTCATACGTCACCAGAAAGCCGGGACGGAGGAAAAGCTCTCCACTGGCACTCAATGAGGACAGGGCAAGGACCAGGACTGAAAGAAAGATTATTAACCGCTTTTTCACACTTTCCTCCTAAAGCGCAAGGGTAAAGCCGATCCGGCTCACCAGACCGCCCTCTTCATTGAACACAGGATTCGTGACATAGCCCCACTGCCAGTAAAGCTGTGCAATGTTGAAAAGCATGAGCCTGGCCTCTGCTCCGTAGACAATGACAAACTCATTGTATCTGGCGCTGTCAGTGCTGTTAAGCGCCTTTCCGAAGGACCAGCCGAGGTTCAGGAATACTGACAGCGCAGGATAAGTGTCAACTGTGAGCTGAGGTCCGTAGAATGTGAGAGAGGATTTGTTTGTGATCACATGCTGGGTGTTCGGAGCTGCGATATCACCCCAGACATTGCCTCCCTGGATATAGACAGGGACCTTGGATCCCATTATGTAGCGGTATGTGGTGCTGTTGTCAAAGACGATGGAAAACCAGCTCTTTCCGCTCTCGCGTTCAAATGAAAGGAAGCTCACCGCCAGATCAACCGTATTAGATGAATAGATGAAGTCGGCAGACTTGTCATTCAGCAGCATCCAGGGGCCGGTGATTCTGAAATAAGAGGAAAACCTGAAGCCGTCCCTTCTTGTTATCCTGTCATCAAGATAGTCTGCTTCAAAAAGGGCCGAGATGTATGTCTGGAAGACAGAGCGGTTTCCCTTGAGTTCCGGAGCTCCGGTGAATGAGCTGCCGGAAAAGCGCTCATTTCCTTCATTGTCCCAGAAAAGGCCTTCATTTATGCCGTCTCTGAGGAAGGTCAGCCGTTCATATGAGTTTTCGAACCGTCCTGTTATGGCCAGGCCGATTGTGATGTGATCATCCACAAACCCCTGGTTGTAAAAGAGATTGAACTCGTCAAAGACTGTCATATAGTCCTGAGGATAACCAGCTCCTCCCGTCAGGGCATAGAAGCTGCCTGTATCAGGATCCTGCCTCAGCGTCCTGAAATCAAGGCCGTTGTTGAGGCGGAAGGCAAACTCAGTAGAGCTTCCATCCACTATGTCAGGAACAGGGAAATTGAACTGGTAATCAACGGAAAGAGGGAAAATCCCGTTTGCAAAATCAAGCTCGGCCTTTGCTTCAATGACATGGTAGCCAAACCCGATTGCAAGGACAGGAGAAATGGCAAGTGCGGCAAGAACTGCGATGCTGATCAGCTTTCTTTTCATTCCTCATCCTCCTTACAGCGAGACATAGAAGCCGAGCTGGGCATTCTGCCACCAGGACGGACCTTCAGGTTCAAAGCCCTTGATGAAATCATAGCCGAAGCGGTAATGGACATGAATGAATCCAAAAAGTCTCAGATGGATCTCAAAACTCACGCTGCTTACAAGCTCAACGCCTGAGATGCTGCCAGTGATGTCATTCTGGACCCCGCCGAAATAAATATTGTTGTTGAGGGACACCTGGAAGTAAGGATAACAGTCGCTTGCAATGAACTGAGGTCCCGTAAAGCGCAGATAGAGCGAGTCTGAGACCTGTCCGCGCAGTCTGTCGCGCTGGATCCTGTGCTCAGGGATCACGTCTCCCCAGGTGTAGCTGACTGTATTTGAGTGTCCAAGCATGAGATTCAGCCAGTTCCACCCGTTCTCCTGCCTGATGGAAAAGACATCCATATACTGCGTCGCAGAAAAATACGCACGGTAGAAATCGCTGGTAACCGTATCAGGGAAGATATTGTTGCCAAGCCACCATGGTCCGATCTCAAAGCTGAGATCCATATACAGGCCTTCGTATGTGCTTGTTCCGGACGTTGAGCGCCTGAAATACCAGTAGGAGCTGAGCATCAGGGAATTGTTCCACAAGTTTCCGTCCCCTTCCAGCCAGGGATAGGCCGGAATGCTCTCTCCCGTGCTGAATGGAGGCTCATTAAAGACAGCGCCACTAGGGCCATCCGAAGAAAGGCCCAGGGACTCGCCTGCATAGGCATAGCGGGTTATCCATCTCAGGTTCAGGTATACCATAGGGCCGGAGCCGGCGACCGGATTTATGCCGAAGCCCTGCTCCAGATAAGTCTCAACCTGCGAATATACCCTGAAGTACTCAATGCCAAGAATGCTTGAACTGTCCGGGCCGTACCACCAGGGCAGACCTGTCTGGTAGTCATACCAGTGCTCTCCGTCACTGCCTGAAGGAGAAACAGTTCCCACGCCGAAATTCATGGATAGAGAGAACTCGGCCTTGTGCTCAAGAGAATCAGAAAGCGGGAACTGCGTAACATACTCAAATTCAGTTCCGATCGGAAACAGCCCCCAGCCGAATTTGTCGATGCCGTAGCTGACATTGTTGATTTCCGTACTCATTGTGAATGAGTCGGCAGGAAGAACACCAGCAAGACAGCATGCAAGAAGCATGATAAGGAAAACTCTTTTTGCCACAACCATATTCCCTTCAACTTATATCATAATAACATAGTTATGCTACAGTCCTCAATTGCTAAATACACAATCAGCCGAGCTCCTGTCTGACAAGATCAAGAGCAGCGCGGATCGTCTTGTCCATATCAAAATAGGCATACTGGGCAAGCCTTCCGCCGAGAATCAGGCCCTTCTCGCCTTCAGCAAGGGCCCTGTAGCGGGCATAGAGTTCATTGTTGGCCCTGTCGTTTACAGGATAATAGGCTTCTCCTGTCTCACTGTAATCAACAGGATACTCTCTGCTGATCCAGGTGACTGGAGAGACAGTTTTCCTGTTGAAATGCCTGTGCTCAATCACTCTTGTATACGGCGTCTCCCTGTCAGTGTAGTTCATGACAGCCACGCCCTGCAGGTTCTCGCATTCAAACCGTTCATCCTCAAAGCGGACACTTCTGTAGCTCAGATGGCCGAGCCTGAAATCGAAGTAGGCATCAAGGGCCCCTGTGTAAAGCACTCTGTCCGCCATTGACCTGTACTTTTCCCTGTCAGCGTTGAAGTCAGCGCCAAGCCTGACATCAGCGCCGGCAAGCAGTTTATCGATTATCGCAGTATAGCCATCCTCAGGAATCCCCTGATAAGGATCATTGAAATAGTTGTTGTCAAAAGTAAAGCGCACAGGAAGCCTTCTGATAATTTCCGGCGGAAGGTCGGCACAGTCCCTTCCCCACTGCTTTTCCGTATAGCCCTTGACCAGCGTCCTGTAGATATCTTCCCCGACAAGGCTTATGGCCTGTTTCTCAAGATTGTCGATCTCACCTGTGACGCACCGCCTCTGCTTCTCGATGATCGCTTTTGCCTCAGCAGGCGTGGTGACGCCCCACATCTGATAAAAAGTGTTCATATTGAACGGCATGCTGTACAGCTTTCCGTTGAAATTTGCCACAGGAGTATTGATGAAGCTGTTGAAGCGGGCGAACTGATTGACATACTTCCAGACCTCCTCATCACTTGTATGGAAGATATGGGCCCCGTATCTGTGAATATCGATCCCGTCGCGCTTCTCAGTATATATGTTGCCCCCGGCATGATCCCTCTTTTCCAGGACCAGACAGCGTTTTTTCCTCAATCCCGCCTCATAGGCAAACACGGCGCCGAAAAGCCCAGAACCGACAATCACGTAATCATACATCATAAGCGAACCTCCATTGCCAGGCTGTCATTTTCCAAGAGCCTGACTCCATACATCATAAAGTCTGTCAAAAGACCAGGCGGCATTGGCCGGACTTGTGGAAGGCAGCTTCAGCGCCTCTCTTCCTGTCACGGGGAGAATGTATCTTCTGTAAAGCTCGTCTGCCTTTGCCCCGTTTGTGATTATCTTCTCAATTTCTGCCCCCTCGAGTATCACCGAGATGTCATTCGGCACAACATTCCTGATGGATGAATCCGCGGAAAGAGAAAGCGTGCATGAGAAAATGACATCCCACAGCGCAAGTCCGCTGGACAGCAGGAAAGCTGTCTTTTCCTCTTTCGAGCAGAGGGAAACTGAATAGATCCTCTCCATTAGAGGCCAGAACCTGTTGCGCATGTGCGCATAGTAAAACTGGTCCAAGCGTGACTGCACGCTTGGGAAAGACCCGAGAATCAGAATCCTGCTGCCGCAGTTCCAGATTGGCGGAAAAGGATGAACCACAGTATCAGCCATAGGGCTATATTATCATGAGGATGAGGCTAAAGTAATTCCGGCAGCAGCATTATTCCTCATATCTTTGTTATTATAATAACATAAAAGTTTTTTAAATAACATCTTGACACTATCATAACGAATGGGTAATATCGTGCCATACCCTGAAGGAGGGAGGATTACAATGATGAGAAAAAGAATTGCATTATTCACAATAGTCGCTCTGATGACAGCCGCTCTTGCCTTTGCAGGCGGAAGCAGCGAAAGCACAACAGGAGCATCAGGACGTCCGGTGCTGCGCGTTGCCATGGAATGCGGCTATGCACCATACAACTGGACACAGACAACGGATGCCAACGGTGCTGTCCAGATTTCCGGCTCCAGCGATTATGCCTACGGCTACGATGTCATGATGGCAAAGTATATCGCTGAACAGCTCGGCTATGATCTTGAAATCGTGAAGCTTGACTGGGACTCACTTGTTCCTGCTGTGCAGTCAGGTACAGTTGACTGCGTGATCGCGGGCCAGTCAATCACCTCAGAACGCCTTCAGATGGTCGATTTCACAGATCCTTATTACTATGCGTCAATCATCTGCCTTGTCGATAAGGACAGCCCGTATGCGGACGCACAGGGCGTGAGCGACCTTGCCGGCGCGACATGCACAAGCCAGATGAACACAATCTGGTACGATGTCTGCCTGCCTCAGATTCCGGATGCAAACATCCTTCCGGCCCAGGACAGCGCACCTGCAATGCTTGTCGCTCTCAACAGCGGAAGAGTTGACCTCGTGTGCACAGACATGCCCACAGGACAGGCCGCACTCGCAGCCTACCCCGACATGGTTCTTCTGGACTTTTCAGGAAGCGATGATGACTTTGTCGTGAGCGAAGAGGAGATCAACATCGGAATCTCCGTTGCAAAGGGCAACACAGAACTGAGAGATGCAATCAACGGAGTGCTTGCAACACTTACAGTTGACGACTACACAAGAATGATGAACGAGGCTATTTCAGTTCAGCCTCTGGCACAGTAAGGACAGGTATAAATTAGATTATGACTATCGGGGAAATGAACTTTTTCCAGAGAATGGTCTACATCGTCCAGCACTACGGCGTCTCCCTTCTGGAAGGCGCCGCAACTACGATGGTGATAGCCATTGTCTGCACTTTCCTGGGCTGCGTGATCGGTTTCGCTGTAGGACTGATCCAGACAACCGAGCCCGGCAAGAACTCCGGCATTATCCGACGGGGAATTCTTAAAATTGTCAAATTCGTGCTCACTGCCTATGTCGAGGTGTTCAGAGGCACTCCGATGATGCTTCAGGCAGCCTTTATCTACTACGGGACAAGCCAGATCTTCTCGATCAATCTCGGAATGTGGTCTGCCGCAATCATCATTGTATCCATCAACACAGGAGCCTACATGGCAGAGACTGTGCGCGGCGGCATCCTCTCAATCGATCCTGGCCAGAGCGAAGGCGCAAGGGCAATCGGCATGAGTCACTTCCAGACAATGCTTCTGGTTATCCTGCCGCAGTCGCTGAGAAACATCATGCCGCAGATTGGCAACAACCTCATCATCAACATCAAGGATACCTGTGTGCTTTCCATTATCGGAACCGTCGAGCTCTTCTTCACATTCAGAAGCATTTCCGGTGCCCTTTACACATACTTTGAGGCAGCCACAGTGACAATGATCATCTACTTCATCCTCACCTTCACCTGTTCACGCATTCTCAGGTGGATTGAGAACAAGATGGACGGACCGTCCAGCTTTGATCTGGCCACGGCGGACACGCTTGCCTTCACAAGCGGAATGATGAAGTACAATGAGAAGACAGGGGGAACACACTGATGGACAGTATTCTGAAGATTGAGCACCTTGTTAAGACCTTCGGGACAAATGAAGTCCTCAAGGACATTGACTTCAGCGTCAGCAAGGGAGAAGTGATCAGCATAATCGGTTCATCCGGAAGCGGGAAATCCACCCTGCTGCGATGCATCAACATGCTGGAAGAGGCAACAGGCGGAAAGATCCTCTATCATGGAAAGAACGTGCTGGACAAGCAGATCGATGAGGACCAGTACAGGACAAAGGTGGGCATGGTCTTCCAGTCCTTCAATCTCTTCAACAACTACAATGTCCTTGACAACTGCACTATCGGGCAGACTCACGTGCTGAAGCGCGGAAAGGAAGAAGCAAAGGCAAAGGCTGTTGATTATTTGAACAAGGTCGGCATGGGGCAGTACATCAATGCAAAGCCCCGCCAGCTGTCAGGAGGCCAGAAGCAGCGAGTGGCAATCGCAAGGGCCCTGGCAATGGATCCGGAAGTCCTGCTGTTCGACGAGCCTACGAGCGCCCTGGATCCGGAAATGGTCGGTGAAGTGCTTGATGTCATGAAGGATCTGGCAAAAAGCGGAATGACAATGCTTGTTGTCACTCATGAAATGGCCTTTGCCCGTGACATCTCGTCCCGGGTGATCTTCATGTCAGACGGAAAGATTGAGGAGGACGGCACTCCGCAGCAGATATTCCAGAGTCCGAAAAGCGAGAGGACAAAGGACTTCCTGTCACGCTTCAGCGGCTGACCGGAGAGAGGAGAGAAATCTCCTCTTTTTTTTAAAAGAACGCTCTGGCAATCAGGCCTGCGGGCACAACAGAGAGAGCGCTGATGAGCGATCCGGTGTAAAGTCTCAGGCCCCAGAGCTCATCCTTCCTTACGGCCAGGCAGAACAGGGCGCACTTTCCAAAGAACACAAGGGCAAAGCCGAACCAGGAGCCTGCGATGCAGAGTCCAAAATACAAAAGCCTCTCCACTACCCCTGTGAATGCCCCGCTGACATGCCTGTGTTCTGTCTCCCCTTCTGCCGCGAAGACATTCAGCTTTCTGATGATGATGTTCACAGGCCTGATCAGCACGAGTGCGGCAAAGACCCAGGAGAGCACCTGATTGAAATTCAGGCCTGCTTCCGCGAGGAAGAAGCGCACTGGCCTCCATGGCTCAAAGGAGCCCCAGCGCACGCTGTAGAAAAAAGCCATTGCGGCATAGCCCGCAAGGCCTGCAAGTTCAGTGATGACAAAGACAAGTGATCCTGTGCGCTCCTTTTCAGCCTTCTTTGTCACAAAGAAGACCACCGGAGCCGTGATCAGATGAAAAAGGATAATGGTCAGCGCATATAAATAGTTGTTTCCATCAAGCACCGGCGAAAACACAAGAGCGACTGCAAACACATAGAGAACAAGCTCCGGTATCAGGCGCAGCGCGGACCTGTCCTTCCTGAATGAAGAGAAATAGTAAAAGCCCAGGACATGGGCTGACACAAACAGCATAAAAGCCTGTCGCATTTCCATATCATGTAAGATACATCTTTTCCCGCATTCACAGGAAGAGCAGATGAGAAAATGATTTTTTACATTTCTTTTACTTTGAAAGCATCTCACACAATTCTTTTTTCTTTGATAAGATGGTAGAAAAAGGAGTACAGTCATGAGAATTGGTATTTTGACAGCAGGCGGTGACTGCCCTGGCCTGAACGCAGTCATCAGAGGATTCGCAAAATATGTTTACAACCAGATTCCGGATGCAGAGATCATCGGCATCTCAGACGGCTACAGAGGCCTGATCAACGGAGAGTTTAAGAACCTGAAGGAATCTGACTTCTCCGGAATCCTGAACATAGGAGGAACGATCCTTGGAACGAGCCGCCAGCCTTTCAAGGAAATGACAAAGGGAGAAGAGAACGGACAGACAAGGCTTGACCAGATGGTCAAGAATTACAAGAAAGCGAAGCTGGACCTTGTCGTCACGCTCGGCGGCGCAGGCACGCACAAGACCGCGGCCCTGCTTTCCGGTGCCGGCTGCAACGTCATCGGACTGCCAAAGACCATAGACAACGATATCTGGGGCACTGATATCACATTCGGCTTCCATTCAGCCGTGGACATTGACACAGAGTGCATCGACCGTCTTCACACAACGGCAGCAAGCCACGGAAGGACAATGGTCGTAGAGATCATGGGCAATAAGGTCGGCTGGCTGACACTGTATTCAGGAATTGCAGGCGGTGCCGACATCATCCTGATTCCGGAAATCCCATTTGATCCGGATGAAGTGTGCAAGACAGTGGCAAAGCGCTACAAGAGCGGAAAGGACTTCACGATCATAGCCATTGCAGAAGGCGCAATGTCCAAGGCAGAGGCGGAAATGAAGAAAGCCGACCGCATTGAGTCGCGCGGAGGAGCCGCGACCGCAACCAATGCGATTGCAAAATACATTCAGGACAATGTAGGCGTTGAGACAAGGACTGTTGTAATCGGCCACCTGCAGCGCGGAGGCAGCCCCTCGCCTTACGACAGACTCATCTCCACTGAACTCGGCTCTTTTGCAGGAAAGCTGGTCCAGGAAGGCAATTTCGGAACCACAGTCGCCGTGCAGAACAACTCAATCACGTACAACTGGCTTGCGGATGTTGCCGGAAAGACCAAGTATGTCGATGAGAACAACCAGATGGTCAATGTCGCACGCTCCATCGGCATCTCATTCGGCGACGGAAAGAAATTCAGAGGTATAAAGTGAGAAAATATGCCATAATCGACTTCTCGGCATCCTCGCTGTCCCTGCTCATCGTGAAAATAGAGGGCTCAAGGATGGAATCAGTGCTGCACACCAGATCGCAGCTGTCATTCTCCACGTCCATTTATGAGGGAAGGATTCTCAGTGATCAGGAGATGTTTGAGATTGTCGAGACAGCCGAAGGCATGGTCAGCCTCTGCATGCAGAACAAAGTGGAAAAAGTCTATGCAATCGCCAGTTCTACTCTGTCTTCAATGGAAGACTCCTCCCGTCTTTTTGCCCTGATAAAGAACAAGCTGGGGCTGACTGTGCAGAAAATGGACATTGCACAGGAGGGAGAGGCCAGGCTCATTGCAAATGAGCGCTACAATATCCTGCCGAGGGCCGTGCTTGTGGACTTCGGCTCAATTTCATTGAAGCTGTACAGTTTTTCCAACTATCTGTGCACAATCCAGGTCGGTCCGCTCGGTCTGTACAAGAATAACGTCAGTCAGGTTATCCCCGATCAGAGGGAGTCTGATGCGATAAAGGCGGAAGTCAGAAAGGCGCTTGATGAGGCCAATCTGCCGGAAGAGGGGTATTTTGAGAACGCAGTGCTTGCCGGCGCATACAGCTGGGCGCTTTATCAGCTGTATGCCGAATACTATAAGCTTTCCCATCAGCATGGCGAGAAGATCATCCAGTACAAAAAGCTGAAAAAGCTGTGCAAGTACCTGATCAGGCAGGAGAACAGCCGTTCGCTGATGATCCTGAAGAGCACGCCGGAGCTCATGAACCTCATAGTGCCTGCGACAATTCTGGCCAAGGAGCTGCTCAAGCGCTTCGGCGTGTCAAACATCATTGTGTCAGATCTCGGCGTCAAGGAAGGAGTATTGAAGCAGATTGCCTCCGGACTCAGGGAGGCGGAAGCACTGGAGCTGGAAGGTTGATATGTCTAAAGAGTTGTCAGTATTGTCAAAATGCGTCAGGGGCGCTTATGAAAACAGGGAAATGAGCTGGCTCTCATTCAATAAGAGAGTCCTTGATCAGGCAATGGATCTGACCAATCCGCTGCTTGAGCGCTGCAAGTTTCTGTCTATCTTCATCTCTAACCTGGACGAGTTCATCCAGGTGCGTCTGGGCACTCTGATCAATCAGAGCAGCAGGGATCCCCTTGCCAGGGAGAACAAGACAGAAATGACCGCAAAGGAACAGGTCGACGCGATTCTCACCTGCCTGCCCTCCCTGTACAAGGCAAGCAACGAGACCTGGCGCTTTCTCAGGACTGAGCTTTATGACAAAGGCGTGAGCATTCTGAAGGCAAAGGACCTGTCAGAGCGCCAGAAGCTTGTCGCCCAGGAGGTCTTTGAGAAGGAAATCCTGCCAAGAACAACACCCATGGTGCTTGACTCCAAGCATCCGCTGTACAGATTCGAGAACATAAAGGTCTACCTGCTCGTGAGCCTTGAGCGCAAGGGAAGGATGATGATCGGAGTCGCTTCCCTTCACTCCTCCACGCCAAGGCTCATAAGGCTGACAGGAGGGAAAAAGACTCACCTCATGCTCTGCGAGGAAATGCTTTACGGCTTTGCAGACAAGGTCTTCCCCGGCTTCAATATTGAGTCCAAGGCGCTTGTCAGAGTCACGAGGAACGCAGACTTTGACGCGACAATGGAAGATGCGGATGATGAGTTCGGCTTTGATTTCTCACGTCTTGTGCAGACCAGGGTGGAAGGCAGGACAGGCAGCGATGTCATACGCCTTGAGTCAACAGAGCTTTCGGAGACACTGAAAGGCTTCCTGCTCAAGAATCTGGGCATCAAGAAAAGCCACTGCTTCCAGATTCAGGGCTGCTTTGATTACAAGTTCATGTTCCGGCTGGGAGACTTCATCGACTACGAGACAGTCTCATCGCTGCGCTACAGTGCTTACAAGCCAGTGATTCCCAGAGCGCTGAGCGGCTGTACGGACCTGATTTCAGAAGTGAAGCGCCATGATATTTTCCTGGCCTACCCGTTCCAGAGCATGGATGTGCTGCTTAACCTGCTCTCTCAGGCCGCGGATGATCCCAGAGTCACATCAGTCAAGATCACCATTTACCGTCTGGCAGACAGATCAAAGATTATCGAGCATCTGCTGCGCGCTGCTGAAAACGGAAAGGAAGTCGTCGCAGTGATGGAGCTGTGCGCACGCTTCGATGAGGAGAACAATCTCTACAACGCAGACCTGCTGCGTGATGCAGGATGCACAGTGTTCTACGGCATTGAGGACTACAAGGTCCACTCAAAGATCATTTCCATAACAATGGAAGATGATGAGGGAATCAGCTATATCACGCAGCTGGGAACAGGCAACTACAATGAGTCAACGGCCAAGCAGTACACTGATCTGAACATCATCACCGCAAATGAGGAAATAGGACAGGATGCTGTTGCCTTCTTCCGCAATCTTGCCGTCCTGAATGTTGAGTACACCTACAAGCGGCTGCTTGTCGCACCCTATTCGCTGAAATCCGGACTGCTTGCCGAAATAGACAGGGAGATAGCAAAAGGAAGCGAAGGCATGATAAGAATCAAGATCAACTCCCTGACCGA
Source organism: uncultured Spirochaetales bacterium (assembly GCA_944390865.1). Classification (GTDB taxonomy): domain Bacteria; phylum Spirochaetota; class Spirochaetia; order Sphaerochaetales; family Sphaerochaetaceae; genus Bullifex. The sequence goes on from CALXRC010000001.1 coordinate 78,001, forward strand.
CAAGGAATGCATAGAGAAGCTGATCGAAGCCAGCAGGGCCGGCTGCACCGTTTCCATGATCGTGCGCGGCATCTGCTGCCTGGTGCCCGGAGTCGAGAACCAGACAGAAAACATCAGCGTCATAAGCATTGTCGGACGCTTCCTTGAACATTCACGCATCTACGCCTTCGGACGCGGCGATGATGAGCGGGTTTACATCTCAAGCGCGGACATGATGACAAGAAATCTTGAAAAAAGAGTCGAGATCGCAACTCCTGTGCTCGATCCGCAGATAAAGAAGAAAGTGCTTCACATCCTCTCGCTCGCTGAGTCAGACAACGTGAAGGCACGCAGGCTGAACAGCGATGGCAGCTATTCAAAGATCCAGAATCTGTCAAGTCCGATCAACAGCCAGGAAGAGTGCATAAAAGAAGCCCTGACGCTGTGAATCTCAGCACATGCGCATCCAGAGCTGGCCGCAGCATACAGAAAGCCGCCGTTTTCATCGGCGGCTTTCCTGTTCATGAACCCATTAACGTCACTCAAGCTCGCTTGCAAGCCTGATGCCCCAAAGCTCGCGCAGGGCGTCCATGTAGCGCAGGACTCTGAGCGTCTCGCTGTGGCTCATGTGCTCATCTTCCAGCCTGCCTTCCTCAATACAGCGGCAGACAGACTCAAGCTCATACTCATAGCCGTTTATCTCTTCCTTGACAGGGATTGTCTCAAGCAGCACAGGATTCCTGTCTCCGGAGTATATCCTGATCTCTTCAGGATTGTTCACATTGACAACATCAATGCGCCCTTCTGTTCCATAGATCACACCCATACGGTCCGTGACTGTCTCGGCATCACTGAAAAGCACGGCCTGAGAAGAGTCTGCAAAGCTGATCTGGATCATGTTCCTCACATCTACGCCTGTCTCACTCTTCACGCAGGTGCCGCTCATTGACTCAACGCCGACACCTTCTTTCACCATGAAGGCGAAGTTGAGCGGGTAAATGCCGATATCAAGCAGGGCGCCGCCAGCAAGGCGCGGGTCTGAGATCCTCGGCTTGTGCATTATCTTGTAGCCCAGGTTGGCGCTGACAGTCGTGACCTTTCCGATCCTGCCTGAGGCTATGATGTCATTGATCATCTTTCTGGAAGGCATATAGCGCGTCCATATTGCCTCTGAGACAAAGCAGTTCTTCTCCTTTGCAAGGGCAAAGACTTCCTCTGCCTCCTTTGCATTAACGCAGAAAGCCTTCTCGCACAGGACATGCTTGCCATGCTCTAAGGCCGCAATCATGACATCGTGGTGATGAGAATGAGGCGTCGCCACATAGACAAGATCAACCTCATCATCCGCATAAAGCTCATCATAGCTGCCATAGGCTTTTTCCACGCCGAACCTTGATGCGAACTCCTCTGCCCTTGCCCTGTCGCGCGAGGCCACTGCCTCAAGCTTCATCGTCTGCGGCAGCTTCACCATGACAGAAGCCAGCGTGGATGCAATATTCCCGCAGCCTGCAATTCCTATTCTGATCATAATTTCTCCTCCCTTTCCCTTCTCTCTTTCCGCTCTTCTATCTCTTTTGCCCGCAGTGCCTTTTTCTTCTGCCTGCGTTCCTTTGCCTCAAAGGCTTCCTTGTACTTCACAGTAGGTATGAACAGGCGTGCGAAACGCCCTTCTCCCCTGTTCTTGGTATAGAAGAATCCGATGAAGGAAAAGACAACAGCACCGATGAAGTTGACAAAGAGATCTTTCATAGTGTCAATCAGCCCGATATCGAGATAGCCGCCGAGTCCCAGACTCGTGCCGTCCTGGAAGTAGACTTCCGCGATTCCGTCAATTGTGACGACCCTGTTTGACAGCGTCGGATCAAGCTCGACAGTATGTATCGTGTGTATGATTGTGTCTTTCTGCATGTCTGCTCCGAAAAGCTGGTCTCCAGAGAACTCAAAGAATTCCCAGCAGACAGCGACTGTCATTGAGAAGCAGAAAGCCACAAAGGCCAGGAAAAACGGAGAGAGGGAAAACTTTATATTGTCATTTCTGTTGAAGATATCGCACAGGCTGAAGCCGACAGCCGCCGCCAGAAAGCCTGTGATCGTATGCAGCATCGTGTCCCAGAAGGGAACATTGATATAATAGGCTCTCAGCTCGCCCAGAATCTCAGCCGCATAGATGAACAGAAGGACGATTATCTCCAGCGTGTCAGGAATATCAATATGCCAGTTTGTCTCAATAAAGGAGGGAACAAGCATCAGCACAAGCGCCAGCACACAGTAGAAGGCGTTCTCCCAGTCATTGTTCAGAATCTGTGCAATCAGAATAAGCACGACTGACAGACGCAGCAGGAAATAGACAGCAAAAAGAGCCTTATGCTCCCTGGCTCTGTCTATGAATCGCGTGTTATGGATTTTATTCCTCTTTGCCATAGGCATATACTACAGTTTTTTCCTCCTTAATACAAACTCATTTAACAGTTTGTTCAGCTTGTGCTAATATCCCAGCTGAGGAGATTATTATGGATCTGATCAACGGATATAAAAATTTTCTTGACAATGGAAAAACTGAAAGGGAATGCATCTCATCAGCTGTCGCAATGGCTGAGGAGAAAGGATTCAGGAATCTTGACAGCTGCAGGGAGGCAAAGCCCGGCGACAAAGTCTACATAGTGAACAGCGGGAAGGCTGCAGCCCTCTTCATCATAGGATCAAAGCCTCTTGATGAAGGAATACGCTTTGTCACTTCCCATGTCGATTCTCCGAGGCTTGACCTGAAAATGAAGCCGGTCTACGAAAAGGAAGGCCTTGTATACTTCAACACCCATTACTATGGAGGAATCAAGAAGTATCAGTGGGTCACTCATCCTCTGGCAATCCACGGAGTTGTCTGCAGGAAGGACGGCTCAAAGGTGACTGTCGTGCTGGGTGAAGATGAGATGAGTCCTTCCTTCTGCATTTCAGACATCCTGCCTCACATGGCCCAGGAGCAGATGAAGAAGACTGCAGGCGAATTCATCCCCGGCGAGAACCTTGATCTTGTCATCGGACTGAACCTCAATGCAGATGAAAAGGATGCTGGAAAGAAGAAGATTCTGAACATCATAAGAAAGGAATATGAAATAGAGGAAGAGGACTTCCTTTCCGCAGAGCTTGAAGTCGTGCCTGCCGGCAGAGCCAGAAGCCTCGGCTTTGACTCTTCAATGGTCATGGCCTATGGACAGGATGACAGGGTGTGCGCCTACACTTCCCTTCAGGCACTGCTGGATCTTCCTTCTGAGCTGGAAACAACAGCCTGCACACTCCTTGTGGACAAGGAGGAAATCGGTTCTACAGGCATGTCAGGAATGGACAGCGAGCTGATTGCGAACCTTGTAAGCGAACTCATGGACAAGTGCGGCCAGTACTCGTCTCTCAGCCTGAGACGCTGCCTGAAGCAGTCAATGATGCTCTCAAGCGATGTCACAGCAGCCTACGACCCGCTCAATGGGGATCTGTATGACAAAGACAACGCATCAATCATGGGCAAAGGAGTCTCATTTGAGAAATACACAGGAAGCAGAGGAAAAAGCGGCTCCAGCGACGCAAACCCGGAATTCATCGCCTGGCTCAGAAAGACGCTTGATGAAGCGGGTGTAAGCTACCAGATGAATGAGATGTCCCGTGTCGATGTCGGCGGCGGCGGAACGATTGCAAAGTTCGCGGCACGCTACGGCATGAATGTCATCGACTGCGGAGTCTGCGTGCTGTCAATGCACAGCCCCTGGGAAATCACTGCCGTCCATGACATTGAAAGCGCATACAGCGCATATTCCGCCTTCTACAAGGCCTGAAGAATGAAAGGCCGTCCCTGCTGCGGGACGGTCTCTTTAATCATCATACATAAAACAGCATCTGTCCGTATGTAGGATAAGGCCAGATCTTTTCGTCGACAATCAGTTCCAGACTGTCGCATACTTCCCTTACGCTCTGCATCTGGGAAATCAGGCTGCGCTGGGAGAAATGGGCCAGCTCGCTGCCCTGATAGGCTGAGGCCTGATGAACAAGCTCGTCAAGCCGGTCAGTCCTGTCAGCAAGCTCATCAGTCAGGACAGACAGTTTCGAGATGCGCTCCAGAGCGCTTCTGCATTCAAGCTGAGGAATCACGGCCTTTCTGGAAGCCACGCTGCTGCTCAGCTCTGTCATATACCTGTCAACAGCAGGACGGATCTGCTTGTTGACCATGTCGACAAGAGTCACAGCCTCAATATGGACAGTCTTGCTGTACTCCTCATTGAGGATCTCGTAGCGCGCATGCATCTCAACAGAGTTGAAGATCTTGAAAGATCCGAAAAGATCAATGTTCTTCTGAAGAAGGAAAGTGTCATAGGCATCAGGAGAACTCTGAAGGTTCAGCAGTCCCCTCTTCTCTGCTTCCCTGATCCATTCAGGCGCATAGTTGTTCCCGTTGAAGACAATCCTGCGGTGCTCCTTGTATGTCCTTCTCACCAGCTCCTGAACAGCAAGGTTGAAATCCTTTGCGCCCTCAAGCTCATTATAGAAATCTCTCAGGGAAGCCGCGACGATTGTGTTAAGAGTCGTGTTCGGATCAGCGACAGAGAACGAGGAACCCAGCATCCTGAACTCAAACTTGTTTCCTGTGAAGGCGAACGGGCTTGTCCTGTTGCGGTCAGTCGTGTCTTTCGGCACGGGAGGAAGAACGTGCACGCCGAGCTGCATCTGCATCTTGCCCCTTCCGGCAACAGGGCTGCCGCTTGCCAGTGCTTCCAGAATCTCAGTCAGCTCATCGCCAAGGAACATTGAGATGATGGCAGGCGGCGCCTCAAAGCCTCCAAGGCGATGATCATTGCCTGCAGAGGCAACGGAAATGCGCAGCAGGTCCTGGTACTCGTCAACCGCTTTAATGACCGCAACAAGGAAAAGCAGGAACTGGGCATTGTCCTGAGGACTCTCTCCCGGCTCAAGCAGGTTGATCCCCGTATCTGATTTCAGCGACCAGTTGTTGTGTTTTCCAGAACCGTTGAAGCCTGCAAAGGGCTTCTCATGCAGCAGACAGGCAAAGCCATGCTTTTCTGCCACTTTCTTCATCAGCTCCATTGTCAGCTGGTTCTGGTCAACGGCGACATTGGTCGTCGTGAAGACAGGAGCAAGCTCATGCTGGCAGGGGGCGACTTCATTGTGGCTGGTCTTGGCGTAGATTCCAAGCTTCCACAGCTGCCTGTCCAGATCTTTCATGTAGGCAGAAACGCGCGTTCTCAATGCACCGAAGTAATGATCCTCAAGTTCCTGCCCCTTTGGACTTCTCGCTCCGATAAGCGTGCGTCCTGTGTATATGAGATCCTTTCTCCTCTCATAGTCTTTCTTGTCAATCAGGAAGTATTCCTGCTCGGCGCCGACAGTGGTTATCACGCGCTTTACGTCAGTCTTGCCGAAAAGATGCAGGATCTTGACAGCTTCCTCGCTCAGGGCCTCCATGCTTCTCAGCAGCGGAGTCTTCTTGTCCAGAACCTCACCGGAAAAAGAACAGAAGGCGGTAGGAATGCACAGTGTCTCATCCTTGATGAAGGCATAGCTTGTCGGATCCCAGGCTGTATAGCCGCGGGCCTCAAACGTGGCCCTTATCCCGCCGGAAGGGAAACTTGAAGCATCGGGCTCACCCTTGATCAGCTCTTTGCCGCTGAACTCCATGATGACCCTGCCGCCGCCGGCAGGGTTGATGAAGGCCTCATGCTTTTCCGCAGTGATGCCTGTCATGGGCTGGAACCAGTGGGTATAATGTGTGGCTCCATTCTCAAGAGCCCAGGTCTTCATCGCATGGGCCACCCCGTTTGCAATGTTGATATCAAGATCCTTGCCCTCTGCAATAGTCTTCTTGAGCTGACGGTAAATATCCTTTGGCAGACGAAGCCTCATCTCCTCATCGTTAAACACCATGCAGCCGAAGTAAGCACTCACATCTTCACTCATAAGCCCTCCTGATGAATGACAGAGAGAACTTTAGCAAAACATTGCAGAATATGGAATAATACAGGGCAAGAGACCAGAATGAAACGCAGCTGAGGCATCAGATGGAACTAATTGTTTCCAGACAAAGGAAATGAACGGAGGCAAAGGCGAAAACGAACAAAAGGCAGCCGCATTGCTGTCTATCTCAAAATCAGACATATCTGTCATTTTTTGTCTGATTTTAGTCAAATGTCGTCAGACTTTGCCATATTCTTTGCGCTTCCAGCTTTATTATACTTTGCCATATGACTGAAAAACGCAGATCTTTAATAAAACGTGCTTTGAAATATCTTGTATTCATTATCCTCATCGCTGCAGCTGCAGCCGGTCTGAAACTCTTTTTTGATTCCAGAACCGTGACCACCTACACTGCTCCGCTGAGCAGTGTTGCAGTGATCCGGGCGGAGGAGAGAGACCTTGCCGCCTCGGCAAGTTTCTCCGGCTATATTGAATCGCAGGCGATGATCCCTGTCATTCCCTTTGTGCAGGGAACAATCACCTCCTTTGACATTGAGGCCGGCGATGCCGTGCAGAAGGATCAGGTCATAGCCCAGATCGACAAAGAACCTTACCTGCTGCAGGAAGCCCAGGCACAGGCGGCCGCAAGCACATACCAGAGTTCGTACGACAGACTGGTTCAGTTGCAGCAGGTGCAGGCCGCAACTCAGCAGGATGCTGACACCATGCGCGGCCAGCTGGATGCGGCTAATGCGCAGCTTGAGCTGGCGCAGCTCCAGCTTTCATACACTGATGTGAAGGCGCCTGCCTCAGGCACTGTCATCATGACAAATCAGACAGCCGGAGACATTGCAAACAGCCAGACCCCGCTGGCAGTCATTGCGGATACAGACAATCTCGTGATGAACATACGGGTTCCTGAGCGTTACTACCAGATTTTCAGGAAACATGAAGATGAACTTGAAATAAGGGTGTACAGCAGTGATGCAGGAGCTGAGACAACGGCACAGCTTGTCTCAATCGCTCCGTATATTGACCCCGCATCAAAGTCCTTCGTGATGAAAGTGCGTCTGGATGATCCGGCTCCCTTCACCATCGGAATGTATGTCAGGGCCGAGGTAGTCTACCAGCATTACAGCAGCGTAATGGCGCTGCCTGAGCGCGTGATGAAGTCCGACGGCTCAATCTACTATGTGGAGGACAGCACAGCCCGCTACATCGCTCCCGCGGACAGAATCCATGCAGACGGCTGGTTCATAGCACCTGAGGGATTTGAAAACAGGCTCTTCGTCATTGAAGGACAGAATTCCATTCTGGACGGAGAGAGCGTCGTGATCAGGGAGAATTAAAGTGAAAAGCGCACGTATCGCAGTAAGACATCCTGTCTATATCACGATGATTCTCATCGCCCTGATCCTTTTCGGCCTGCTTTCTCTGGGAAGCATGAACATCGAATTTGTCAGCGGCGTCAACATGCCTCAGATCATTGTCTACGCAGTCTATCCCGGAGCCAGCGCAGAGCAGGTTGAGAGCGATGTCATCGACATACTGGAGGAGAACTTCGCAACGCTTCCCAATTTCAGCTCCATGACGAGCAATGCCTACTCAAGCGTAGGCGTTGTCCAGGTTTCATTTGCAGATGGAGTTGATGCCTATGACATGCTGGATGAAGTGCGGAACAGAATAAATGAGATGTCTGACGATCTTCCCAGCAGCCTGCAGGGTGATCCCATTGCGCTTGTAGGCGGCACAGACATGCTGCCGATCTTCACCTTCTCCGTTGAGGGAGGCAGCGATCTGGCCGGCACCACAGCCTATGTGAATGACACCCTTGTTCCGCTCATCACACAGATTGAAGGTGTCAGCAGCGTCAGCGTCACAGGAGGCAGCGAAAGAGAAGTCGTGATCACGCTGGACACAGACCAGCTGGCAGCAAAGAACATCAGTCCGCTGGCAGTCTATCAGGTGCTGGGCTACTCGAACACAAACATCCCGCTGGACATGACAACCTACGAAGGAAAGAACTCTTCTCTGCGCTTTGATGCCCAGTACAAGAGTCTGGATGAGATCAGGAACCTGACAGTAGGAGCCTCAGCCGACGGACAGGTGATCAGGCTCGGGGATGTCGCGGCAGTTGAGCTTGCCGCCAGAGAGCCGGACACAGTTGTCAAGAATGATGGAAAGAGCATTGTGCTCGTGGATGTCAGCAAGCGGAGCGACGGCAACACAATGACGATCACGTCAACAGTAAAGGACATCCTGGCAGAACAGGAAGCCCTGATGAACGGAGCTGTCCACTTCAACACAATCGGAGACGACTCGAGGACAATCAGCGCTTCCCTGTCAACAGTAATCAACTCAGGCATCATGGGAGTTATTGTTGCTGTTCTTGTCATCTTCCTCATACTCGGCAACATACAGGCAACGCTGACAATCGCAATTTCAATGCCGCTTTCCATCTTCTTCACTTTCATAGCAATGAAGGTCAGCGGCATCACAATAAGCCTGATGAGCATTTCAGGCCTGGTCGTTGCCCTGGGAGCAATAGTTGACGGCTCGATCGTCATGCTCGAACAGATATACAAGCACTGGCAGACAAAGCAGGACGGACGTTTCCTGTACACAGTCAACCAGAGCATATTCAAGGGTGCTGACGAAGTCGGAGTCTCCATTCTGGGCTCCGCAGTCACGACAATCATCGTCTTTATCCCTATCCTCTTCGTCGGCGGTCTGGGCGGCCAGATCATGCATGATGTCGCACTGACCTTCATGTATGCCCTCACCGCTTCCTGCATTGTTGCGCTTGTAATCATTCCATACCTGCTGAAGAAGCTTCTGAAGGAAGAAGACAGAAAGATCACTGACAATGTGATCACCAGGACGATGGATAAAATCACAGCGGTATACGGCAGGGGCGTCAGCTGGGTTCTGAAGAACAGAAAATTCGTCATTGCGATCTCAATTGCAGTGCTTGTCCTTACAGTCTGGGCCGTAATGCAGCTCGGCGTGGCTTTCATTCCATCCACAGACAACAGCGAGTTCTATGTGAACCTCTACTTCCCTTCCAGCAATACAATGGAAGAGACAGAAGCCAGGCTGGATGAGGCCGAAGCTTACATCAGGCAGGTCATTCCGGAACTGCAGACAGTCGTCACCACAACAGGCCAGACAAGCGGACTGAGCTTCAATTCAAGTTCATCCAACGGTTCTATCCGCGTGATTCTGCCTCCTGTCAGCGAAAGGTCTGAGGACAGGGATGTCCACACTCTGATGAATGAGACAAAGAGAGTGCTTGATGAGAACATGACAGACTGCGAGGTTGAAGTCCTCAACGGCGGCTTTGACAACCTGGTAAGCTATGTCACCGGCGGCGGAGGCTACGGAATTACGCTTGAGGGCGAGGATCTTTCTGCAGTCTATGCAGAAGCAGAGAGGATCAAGAACTATCTGCTTACGGATCCGGAGGTCCTCTCTGTGGCCATGGATTCCTCATATGACTCATATTCAGCCGTCATTCAGGCAAGCAATGACCTGCTCTCCTCTGCAGGCCTGACAGGATATGAGGCCGGCACAACGACTGCAATCCTGTTCAACGGAATGGACAGCGGCATATTCACAGATCCTGCAACAGGAGAACGCTATGATATCAGGCTTGAAAGCGACCTGATGGGCAGTGAAATGACTCAGGACGTGCTGAACAACCTCTTTGTGACGACACAGACAGGCAGCACAATCAGCTATGCCTCCCTGTCTGATCTCGTGGTTGAGAACACGATCAGCCAGATAAACCATACAGACAGGGCCAGCACGATCAGTCTGAATGCCGCCATCACTGAAGAGGATTCTTCAAGAATCAGGAACAGGCTCTATGATTACCTTGACCAGTATCCGCTGGCAGACGGCGTAACAATGCAGGCTGGAGGCGTCAGTTCCCTTATTCAGGACATCATGTGGCCTATCATAGGTGCGATGCTGATCGGCTTCTTCCTCGTATTTGCAGTCATGGTCTTCCAGTTTGAGCGCTTTGATCAGCCTATCATCGTCATGCTCACCATTCCGTTCTGCTTTATCGGAATCGCAATAGGACTGCTTGCCTTCGGCTCCACGCTGAATCTGCTCTCAATGCTCGGAGTCATCACTCTGGGAGGCACTGCCGTCAACAACGGAATCATCCTGTTCGACTATACGAACATGACAATGAAGCGCAAGAGGACCGCGGCTGTTCAGAATGCAGGCATCACGGTTGACGAGGATACAGTCCTGACAGGCCGTCTTGACTACGAGAGCGAGAGGAACATTCTGAGAGACTCTATCGTGGAATCTGCAATGAACAGGCTCAAGTCAATTCTCATGACAACACTCACGACAATGATGGGCGTCGTTCCTATGGCTGTCGCTTCAGGAGAAGGCAGCGAAATATATGCATCAATCGGACAGGCAATCGCAGGAGGCCTTTTCGCAACCACAGTCATATCACTCTTTGTGCTGCCCGTCATTTACTACACTCTTGAACGCAGAAAGATCAGGAAGGCATACAACAAGAACAGAAAGAGTGTCAAAGCAATGGAGGTAAAAGCATGACAGGAAAGAAAGCAATGCTTGTTCTGAGTTTCATGGCCCTGCTTGCCGCTCCCCTTGCAGCTCAGGATACTGTGACCTATGAGGATCTGAGCAATGCTCTGAGCTTCAATAACACAACTCTGCTTGCGGCAATGGAAGACTACAGGACAGCCGGCATTGATGTTAAAGATGCGAAGAGCAGTTATCATCCGCAGATCAGCTATACAGTTGCAGGAAGCTATGTCTATCAGCACCAGCCGATGTTTATAGATAATAGCGATATTAATCCTTTAATAGATACAGTATCACAAATATTTGGGAGACCTCTGCCCCACTTAAACGAACCGCTGGAACTGACAAAATGGCTTTCAGTGAATGCCCCGTATCTGAATGCCTCTGTCTCTCTGGTACAGCCTATCTACACCTGGGGCAAAGTCACCAGCAGCGTGAAGATGTATGAAGAGATCGAAAGTGCCAGAGCCCTGCAGATCGGAGATACAGAAGCTCAGCTTGATGCACAGCTCAAGGCCTATCTGTCTTCTCTTTACTATCTTGACCAGGTACTTGTTCTGCTGGACTCCATCCAGCAGGATGCAGATGAGCTTGTCACGATAGCTGAGCAGAGCAGCTCGACAGGAGTGCTCCTTCAGCAGGATGTCGCATCCGCCAGAGTGAGTGCAAGCCAGATAGCCCTGTCAAAGACGCAGGTTGAAAGTCAGATACAGAACATCACGACAGCACTGGAGACAATGACAGGAATTGAGAATCTTGACCAGACTGTCATCGACTACACTCCGGATGAGGCCTGGTTTGCGGAAATTGCCAATGCAGACAGAGCTCAGCTTGAGCTGATGGCGACAGGCAACAGTCAGGCATCAATCCAGATGCTTGATCATATGGCTGCAGCAGCAGGCTATGCTCAGAATGCAGCCAAGGGCTCCATGTATGTAGTCCCTGATATTGCGCTGAGCGTCAGTGCTGACTACACTGCCCCTCTGACTGACAGATTTGCTGATGAAAGCGCCTGGGGCGTCACTGTTGCAGTTGCACTGCAGGGAACAATCTGGGACGGAGGACAGCGCAGCAACGACAGGCAGAGAGCAGAAAGCGCAGTCTCAAGCGCTCAGATCACACGAACAGAAGCAGTCAACACGATAAAGACAACGCTGAATGAGAATCTGGGCAATATTGATATCGCACTGGCAAACATCGAATACCAGAAGGCAAATATCGAACTGCTGCAAAGCGAACTTGAGCTTGAACAGTCACGCTTCGATCTCGGGGCTTCAAGCAGACAGGATATCCTTGAAAAGCGCATTGAGCTGGGTCAGGCACAGGTTGAAATGATCACCCAGAAAATGAGTCTGGCTGCAAGCTGCTTCACTGTCGATTACCTGACAGGCTATTCGTCTCTCTGAGATCACTGAGGAGCCGGTTTTAAATCAGTAAAGCCGGCTCTGTTAATTCCTAGTCAGAGCTTGAGGCAAAACCAGAATAGCTATATGTTCCGGCCAGATCAGAGCTGCCCTGCAGCTCGACTGCCTCATCATTGTATGAAATGACTGCAGCTATTTTTTCTTCCCCGTACTCTGGGGAGAATGAAAAGGTACGCTTTGAACTAAAATCAGCAGGAGTCCCGTCAACAGAAGCGATAAGCCTGATTTCCTCATATTCTACAGAATACCTCTCAAGGCTGCCAGATCTGGTATTAATACTATGAGACAACATCTCATATTGTCTTATGCTCTCATCGTTAAAAATACTCATGAATTCACCCTCTAAGGGGCTTAAATCTCCATCACATAACTTTCCATCAATAAAGACAGTTGTATCAGAAACGGTCCTTGCAATACCGCCGTCAGACAAAGATCTGATTACATGATAGGAGGTGTTATTTTTGAAGTATGTGTTTCCAGAGTCGTCAAAACCATCTCCAGTGATGATAAAAATATCCTCCAAACCATTGCCGTTTATTGTTTGCCTCGAATGCTTTATACGGAAAGCAAGCTGATTTGAACTGTCAGTATAGATATAGCCTGCATTCGTTGATTCAGTAGTTTTCTGATTTTCTAATGTCTGAGAATCAATCTTATCACAGAGAACGCTGAGTTCACTAATCAGCTCGTTTACTTTTTCTGACGGTTCAACCGCATCTGGGGTTTCTATCCTGTCAGAGAAGTTATAGTCAAACTCATCTTCCGGAGAAGGAAACTCTGCATCACAGGAGACTGTCAGAAAAGCCAGCACGATAAATAAAACGGGTATAATTTTTCTCACTTCTTGTTCCTTGCCATTCCAGAAGCGCGTGGCTGCTGGAAAACAGGTCAATTGTACACTACTTCTGCGGCTGCAGATACAGAAAACAGCTATGATTTGCCATAGATACAAAATATTTGTAATTGGCAGACCACGTGCAGTATTCTTGGTCACAGAATGGAGAAAGAAAAATGAAAGTCACAGTAATATCATCCAGTCTGAGGAATCACAGCAACAGTGAAATCCTTGCTGAGAGCTTCATCAGCGGGGCCAGGGCAAAAGGCCATGACGTTGAGCTCATCAGTCTCAAAGGAAAGCATATCGAATTCTGCAGAGGCTGTCTTGCATGCCAGAAGACAGGCAGCTGTCCTGTCAGCGATGATGCTCAGGAAATCATTCAGAAAATGAAGGAAAGCGATGTGCTCGTCTTTGCCTCCCCTGTCTACTACTACAGTATCACAGGCCAGCTGAAGACACTGCTTGACAGGGCAAATCCGCTGTATGACAGCGATTACAGGTTCAGGGACATCTATCTGCTGCTTACTGCTGCGGAAGATGAAATCACAACTCCGCAGAAAGCAATTGTCACGCTTCAGGGCTGGATTGACTGCTTTGAGCGCGCAAGGCTGAAGAAAGTGATCTTCGCAGGCGGCGTCAATAATCCGGCTGAAATTGCTTCCAGCCCTGTCCTGAAGCAGGCAGAGGAAGCCGGCTCACAGATCTGATGCATCCCGCCTCTTGTAGTAAAAGTAGTATGGAATCTGGAATGCAAGCATGCAGACCCATCCAATCGCACAGGCATAGCAGATGCCTGTGATTCCGAAATGCGGAACGAGGATAAAGGTGAAGATGACACGCAGAGAGGCCTGAATGCAGGTGCCGGCAAGTGTCGTCTTCATCTTTCCCACCCCGCGGAAGAAGCCCTGAATGCCGTTGGTAAAAGCCGGAAAGACATACAGGAAAGCCATTGTGCGCAGATAACGCTCTCCCTCGGCTATGACAGCAGAAGCTCCATCTCCGCTGATGAACAGATGCATGATGACTTTGTTCAGCGCAAGCACCGCAGCGGCAAGAAGAATGAAGTAGACAGTCTCAATCAAAAGGCCCTTTACAAAGCCCTTATATGCTCTCTCCTTGTTTCCGGCGCCTCTGTTCTGGGCAATGAAAGTCGTCATAGCATGACTGATGTTCTGTTCCGGAGTATAGGCAAAGTCATCAATCTTCGTCACAGCATTGTAAGCCGCTATCGTGGCAACTCCAAGGCTGTTCACTGCCCCCTGTATCATCAGTTTGCCAATTGGCTGCACTGACTGCTGAAGCGCAGTTACGGCACCGTAGCTCACAGTGGCAGAAAGCATGGCCCTGTCCACCCTGAGCTCCCTCACGCGCAGGCTGAGGACAGGCACTTTTCGGTAAATATAGATAAAGCACAGCAGGGCTGAGACAATCTCTGACACTGTCGTAGTCATTGCAGAGCACATTATTCCAAAACCGAGATAGCCGATGAAGAAAAGATCAAGGACGACATTCAGCACACTGGTCGCCATAAGGAACTTCAAAGGCGTCTTTGAGTCCCCCACACTCTTCAGCGCCTGCGAAAGCGCATTGTAGAAATAGGTGAACGGGACTCCGATGAAAACGACTCTCAGATATACTGCGGTGATATCATGTATGGACTCAGGTACGTTCAGAAGCCTGAGCAGCGGGCTGATGAAAACTATGCCGAGCACAGTGAGGACAAGGGAGAAGACTGTGCCGCTGACCAGCAGCGTTGACAGCTCCCGCTTCAGCCTTTCAGTGTTTCCAGAGCCGAAAAAGGAGCTCATCAGCACACCTGCCCCAATACAGATGCCGGAAATTCCGAGGATCAGAATGTTCATCACAGGTCCGGCCATGCCTGTCGCAGCAAGGGCATCAGCTCCTATAAAGCGGCCGGCTATCATCGAGTCCGCCGCATTGTAGGCAAGCTGGAACAGATTGCCCAGAACGAGCGGAACCGTATATGAGACCAGCTGTCTGACTATGTTTCCCTTTGTCATGTCCCTTACTGCCATAAGCACACCTCAGTCACAGCCCGAGCAGGGAGTAAAGATACTGGCAGACAGGGGCGAAAATCAGGGCAGGAAGGAAGTTTCCTGTCTGAATCTGCTTCAGGCCAAGCAGGCCGAAGGAAAGGAAGATCAGCAGACAGCCTCCTGCGGCTGACATTGAAGCGATGCCGGAGTCTCCCAGAACCGGCTCAATCCAGCCTCCAAGGAGAGTGAAAAAGCCCTGATAGACAATAATCGTCAGGACAGAGGCCCCAACGCCTTTGCCATAGTTTGCGGCAAAGACAACAGCCATAAAGCCGTCCATGATGCTCTTGATCAGTATGAGTTCATAGTCTCCGGATGTGCCGGCCTCAATTGAGCCGACGATGCTCATTGAGCCTGTACAGAACAGCAGCGACGCATTCAGAAAACCCTGGGCAAAGTCACTTCCGCCGTCCTTCCCGCCCAGAAGAGTTCCAAGAGAGAGCACCCTGTCCTCAATGCGCAGCGCAAAGCCCGTGAAGCCTCCTGCAAGCAGGGCAAACAGCATGGCGACAGCAGACGGAGTGGCAAAGGCCATCTGCAGGCCCAGCACAAGAGTGATGACGCCGGAAGATATCATCACAATAGACCTGAAAGAGTCTGATATCCTTTTTTTCAGCAGCAGCCCGGCACAGGTTCCCAGGATAACCGCAATTGCATTGATAATAGTCGCTGTCATGGATAAACATTTTATTTTTCCGTCACGCTGATGTCCACATCGGGGATTCTGTTTTTTTCACTCTGCTGGTAATATTCCATACGTCGGAGGCTTTATGAGCGGAATCATGATCCGGGCAGGCTTTTTCCTGCTTATGGTCGTACTCGGATATATAGTCAAGAAAACAGGCATACTGACGAAGGAAGACGGCGTTGCGCTGGCCAGAATCGTACTCAGCATCACGCTTCCATGCGCGATCCTTGTCAGCTTCAGGACCTTCGTCTTCGACTGGGCCTATATGCTTATCCCCCTCATCTCCTTCTGTGCGAACTGGCTGATGCTTCTCACCGGGTATATAATCAGCAGGAAGGGCACAAGAAATGACAGAATCTATTACATGCTTGAGCTTCCGGCCTACAACATCGGCAACTTCACCCTTCCCTTCGTATCTGGCATTCTCGGCCCCGAAGGAGTTGTCGCAACCTGTCTTTTCGACATGGGAAACAGCCCGATGTGCCTGGGACTGAACGCGACGGTGACAAGCTATGCCGTGGGACAGAAACCCGGAAGGACTGCCCTTGCCGCAGTGCTGTCAATTTTCAAGAAGCCGTCGTTCACCGTCTATTTTCTCATGCTCATCCTGAGCATGTTCTCTCTCACGCTTCCTGACGTGATCTTTGATTTTGCAGGCATGATCAGCCCCGCAAACGCACCCATGGCAATGATAATGACAGGCCTGATGCTTGAGTTCAGCCTGGACAGGTCCAAGCTCAGAAAGGTACTCAGCGTCAATATCATACGCCTTGCCCTGGCCCTGGCGATCTGTCTTGGATTCTATTTTCTTGCTCCATTCCCGTATGAGGTGAGAAAGGCTGTCGCAATCACAGCCTTTGCACCCATCTCATCGGCAAGTCCGGCCTTTGTGGCTGAGATGAAGGGAGATGTCGAAGTCGTGGGCTTCGCAAGCACAATTTCCATTTCAACGGCACTTGTGCTGATGCCAGTGCTCTTTGCGCTGCTTTGAGAGGTCAGGACAGATGAAAGTCATACTTCTTGCTGCCGGGCTGTCAAAGAGAATGGGGACCAACAAGCTGGTAAGGCCTGTGCATGGCACATGTCTGCTTGAAATTGCACTCAGGGCTGCCCTCTCCTATACAGACAGGCTTGCTGTCGTCACCGGATACGAGAGAGAGAAAACAGCTTTCTTCGCCGCCAGATACAACGCAGAGGAAATCTTCAATCCGGATTATGAGCTCGGACAGGAGAGCTCGCTGAGAAGAGCACTCCTGAGCTGTGATGAGGATATCATCGTGCTGCCGGCAGATCTTCCGTTCATCACGAAGGAGGACTACCTCACGGCAGAAGCCATGCTCAAGGGCTATGAGGCGGCCCGCCCGCTCTATGACGGACAGCCGGGCCATCCAGTGGCGCTGGCAGAAAGCCTGATAAGGAAGTACAGAAGTGAAAGCAGGACAATGGTCAGGGACCTGATTGGACAGTCCCGCCATAATTACTATGCAAGCAGCAGAAAGGCCTGCATCCAGGACATAGATACAGAGGAAGCTTTCCAGAATTTTCTCACGGGAAAACAGTAAAAATAAAGACCGCCCCTTCGAGGAGCGGTCCTGCGCCATCAGTGCGCTTATCAGTTATTGCTCAGGACATAAGTCACGTTCTCCGGAGCCATTGATCTGTTCACAACGACTACCTGAGACGGATCTACAATCTTGACGGCTACAGCAGATACTGTAGTGATGATCCTTCCGCCCTCAACCTGAATTGTGTATGACGGGAATGTGACAAAGGCGGCACCGGCCTCCCTTGCATTCTTGATCATTGCGTCAATGGCATTTGCCAGAGAGACAGCATATGGATCCTCAAGATTAGGCATCTTGTCGATTCCATAGTACATTCTGTCAGCATCCAGGATCTCAAGAGAACCATAGCCGAGAGTATCTCCGTCTTCAGGGTTCTTTGCGTTCACATTGCCTGTGCCTGTGACAGTGCCGATGATCTCAAAACTGCCGGACTGAAGATCCTCAATGCTTCTTACGGGAATTTCCCTCATCGGGAAAGTGCCGATGGCACCTTCATTGAAGGATGCACAAGATGCAAGAGCAAAGAGTGCGACTACAGCCAGAACGGAAACTTTAACAATCTTTTTCATAAATCCAAACCTCCAGAATCAGAAGCTGACACCAAGTGTCACATAAGGCGTGACGGTCAGCGCAAACTCAGCGTCCGCAAAATCAATATTGCTGAGATCATCAGTCGGCAGGTATGCACCTGTCTCGACACGGGCACCTGCATTAAGCAGGAAATGACCAAGATTCAGTCCCATTCCTGCATCCACATAGCCGCCAAGAGCAACAGAAGTGCCCATAGTGAAGCCTGCGTTCTCATAAAACAGGATGAAATCGCCAAGCGGCTGCCTCAGCGCAATGCCAAGATAACCCTGTGCGCGGAACTTGAAATCATCGAAAGCTCCTTCATCGAAAAGTCCTGTTATGAGATCTTTCTCGAACTTTACATCCAGTCCCATGTTGATGCCAATCGTGTTGACAGGATCTGGAGCTGCTGTCTCTTCCGCAGCTGGTGTGATATAGCGGCGCGGAACATAGCCGCTGGCGCTGGCATAACTCGTGCTTAATCCAGTTCCTCCGCTTCTCTCACCGCCGAAGAAGTATCCGGTATAGCTGACGCCGGCACTGTAATAATCATCCACATAGTCATCCCCGAAAATCGTCAGGCTCATTCCTGCCGGAGTGAGCTGGATGTAATGGTTGTCAGCCGCCATTACAGAGGATGTAGCTAAAACAAGGATGACAAGCAAAGTCAGAATCTTCTTCAAAACTGCCCTCCTGCTGGTCTCAGGGGACACTTCCCCCAAGACACCTTATAGGGCAAGATTAGCACGTCTTGAATAAAAATGGAAACAAATTAATGACAAAACAGGGAAAGATTTGTCCTTTCCCTGTTTAATGCATATTACTGGCTGATCCTGAGATTTCCGCCTTCCATTGAAAGGTGAACAGGCTTCTCTGTGGTCAGCGAGCCTGATAGCATTGCCTTTGCCAGAGGGTTTTCGATCTCATTCTGTATGGCCCTTCTGACAGGACGGGCGCCAAAGGTCGGATCAAAGCCGACGCCTGCGATAAAATCAGTCACGCTCTGATCCCAGTCAAGGCTGTAGCCGCGGCCCTCAAGACGCTGTCTGAGCGTATCAAGCTGCAGCGTGACGATCTTTCCGATCTGCTCCTTTCCGAGAGGATTGAATACGATGATCTCGTCAATCCTGTTGATGAACTCTGGCTTGAATGCCGACTCAATGATCGAGAGGATTCTTGTCTTGTCCACCTGACCGCCGCCTGCCAGGATCTCCTGGCTTCCAAGGTTGCTTGTCATGATGATGATGGTGTTGGTGAAGTCAACCAGACGGCCCTGACCGTCAGTCAGCCTTCCGTCATCCAGAACCTGCAGCAGGACATTGAACACGTCAGGATGAGCCTTCTCTATCTCATCAAAGAGGATCACGGAATAAGGCCTTCTCCTGACAACCTCAGTCAGCTGTCCGCCCTGATCATAACCCACATATCCTGGAGGCGCACCGATAAGCCTGGAGACAGAATGCTTCTCCATATACTCTGACATATCTATTCTTGTCAGGGCCTTCTCATCGTCAAAGAGGAAAGAAGCAAGCTTCTTGGCAAGCAGTGTCTTGCCGACTCCTGTAGGACCGGCAAAGAGGAAGCTTCCAAGGGGCCTGTGCTCATCTGAGATTCCGGTCTTGTTTCTCCTGATGGCATTGGCCACAGCGCTGATCGCCTCATCCTGTCCGATCACCTCCCCTGAAAGCGTTGTCTCAAGATTGAGGTATTTCTCCATCTCGCTTGACAGCATCTTGCTGACAGGGACGCCTGTCCAGGAAGAGACAATCCTTGCAATGTCATCTTCGCTGACTTCCTCTCTTAAAAGCCTGTGATCTCCTTTCTGGATCTCCTTCAGGGCATCCTCCTTGGCCTTGATTTCCTTCTGGCGCGACGGAATCAGCGAGTATTTGATCTCTGCAGCCCTGTTGAGATTGCCCTCTCTTTCGCAAAGCTGCTGCTCTGCAGAGAGCTTTTCAATCTCAGCTTTCAGCTCCTTGACGCCATTGATGGCCTCCTTCTCGTTCGACCACTGCAGATGAAGGGCATCGTGCTTTCCGCGCAGGTCTGCAAGTTCCGCCTCAATCTTTTCAAGACGCTCCTTGCTGGCCTCATCATTCTCTCTGGAAAGAGCTGACTTCTCAACCTGAAGCTGGAGCATCTTCCTGTCGATCTTGTCAAGCTCCTCCGGCTGGCTCTCAATTTCCATCTTAAGCTGGCTGGCAGCCTCATCAACAAGATCAATTGCCTTATCCGGCAGATAGCGGTTCGTGATGTAACGGTCAGAAAGCGTGGCCGCAGCAACCAGGGCCTCATCCTTGATCCTGACTCCATGATGGACCTCGTATCTCGGCTGAAGACCGCGGAGAATCGCTATTGTATCCTCGACAGTAGGCTCTTTCGTATAGACAGGCTGGAAACGGCGCTCCAGTGCCTTATCGCTCTCAATATACTTCCTGTACTCGTCAAGCGTTGTGGCACCGATGGCATGCAGCTCGCCTCTGGCAAGCGCCGGCTTGATCAGGTTCGACGCATCCGTGCTGCCTTCGGCGGCACCTGCACCGACAATTGTATGCAGTTCATCAATAAAGAGAATGACTTCTCCGTTGCTTCTGGCGACTTCGTTGATGACGCCCTTAAGACGCTCCTCAAACTCGCCTCTGAACTTGGCGCCTGCAACCAGCGAGCCCATATCAAGGGAAAGCAGACGCTTTGACTTGAGCGACTCAGGGACATCGCCCTTGGCGATTCTCTGCGCCAGCCCTTCGACGATGGCTGTCTTTCCCACACCCGGCTCACCAATGAGAACAGGGTTGTTCTTGGTCTTTCTGGACAGGACCTGCATCACACGTCTTATCTCTTCATCACGTCCGATGACAGGATCCATCTTGCCCTCTCTGGCAAGTGCCGTGAGATCCTTGCAGTATTTCTTCAGCGTCTGATAGCTCTGCTCCGGATCCTGACTGGTGATCCTCTCAGATCCCCTGACCTCCCTGATGGCCTTCATGAGGCCATCTTTCGTAATGCCCATGTGAATGAAGACTTCACGTTCCGGGCAGTCGACTTCCAGAACTGCCAGCAGGAAATGCTCTGCGGAAGTGTATTCGTCCTTCAGATCCATCCTGATCTTGTCAGCACGGTTGAAAGCGTCATATGCATGCTGGGACAGGCTCCTCTGCACAGGGCCGTAAGCCTTTGGAAGAGAATCGATGATTCTCCTCAGCTCAGACTCAAAGGCAGATGATGAGACACCGATTTTATCAATCAGCGGCTTTGTCATTCCCTCTTTCTGTTCAAGAAGAGCAAGGAGAATATGTGCAATCTCAAGCTGGCTGTGGCTGCACTCTCCCGCATAAGTGTTGGCAGTCTCCACTGCTTCCTGCAGTTTGACTGTAAATTTATTGAAATCCATTATAATGCCTCCGTTAAACGGACCGGCTGCTCACAAAATGAAAAATAATACCTGACTGGCTGAAACGGCAAGTGAAAATATGCTTTTTTCTGCAGATTCAGTGCCGCTCTGAGCTGCTGAGGCGGTAAGCATTGAGGTAGGTGGCAACAAAGTCCTTTGACTCCTCTGCCGAGAAGCTGCCAAGAAAAGCGATCTGGAAACAGAAAGCCTCAAGCAGGGTGAATATGTGATTCGAGACCTTGTTCACATCACAGTCCCTGATCTGACCGCCCTTCACTCCCGCATTCAGCAGGCGCTTGAAAAGAATCGTCAGCTTAATCGTCCTTTTCATGATGACACGGGAAAAATCGACATGATCCCGCTTGCTCTGAAGCATGACATCCATAAGGGACTGCAGGGCTGCCTCATTCTCCACAGCCTCGTCAATGATGTTGTTGCAGATGTATTCGATGCGCTGGATGCAGTCACCGTAGTTTTCATCCCAGGCAACGAGCGCATAAGTCTGGAACATGCGGCCGGTCACAAGCTTGACCGCATAGTAGAAGATTTCATCCTTGTCCTTGAAATACTGATAGATCGTAGGACGGGACAGACCGCATTCTTCAGCGATGAGAGAAAGATTCGTATCCCTGTAGCCTTCTCTGGCAAAAACTGCAAGTGCAGTCCTGAGTATCTTCACTTTCCTCTCTTCATGGTCTATCTTCTTAGGCATATTGACAATAATACACTCAAATGTCTAAAAAGACAAGAAGAGAGGAATGTGTAATTAAAAAAACGGGCTCAGCCCTCAAAGCGCAGCGATGGACACAGATGGGCTACCAGAACAGCCTTGATCGTGTGCATCCTGTTCTCTGCCTCATCAAAGACAACACTTGCGCTGCTTCTGAAGACTTCGTCAGTGACCTCCATCTCCTTAAGGCCGAATTTCTCATAAACCATCTGTGCAGTGCTTGTGTTCAGATCATGGAATGAAGGAAGGCAGTGTTCGAAAATGCATCCTGGGTTTCCTGTCGCTTCCATGACAGCACGCGTCACCTGATAGGGTTTCAGGAGGGCAATGCGCTCCGCCATCTTGTCTTCCTCACCCATTGAGCACCAGATGTCAGTATAGATGATGTCTGCTGACCTGACTGCCTCATTGATGTCTTGAGTTATAGTAATAGTGCTTCCGCTCTCAGCTGCATAAGCCCTGCAGCAGGCCACGAGACTCTCAGAGGGGAACAGTGAAGCCGGAGAGGCAACACCAAAGTCCATTCCGATTTTCGACGCACCGATGAACAGGGCGTTGGCAACATTGTTCCTGCCGTCACCCACATAACAGAGCTTCATCTTGTCCAGAGGCTTGCCGATGTGCTCTGAAGCTGTCAGGAAGTCGGCAAGCACCTGTGTCGGATGGTCATCATCCGTAAGGCCGTTGAAGACTGGAACTCCTGAGTACTTTGCAAGATCCTCCACGACTGAATGCTCAAAGCCCCTGTACTCTATTCCATCATAAAGACGGCCAAGGACCTTTGCCGTGTCCTCAAGCGACTCCTTCTTGCCCATCTGGCTGTTAGTCAGATAGGTAACTCCGGCACCCTCATCAAAACATGCGACTTCAAATGAGCAGCGCGTGCGTGTTGATGTCTTGTCAAAGATCAGCACGATATTCTTTCCTGAAAGGAGACGTCCCATGACAGCAGGATCGCAGGGCTTTGACTGCTTCTTGTTCTTCAGCTCTCTTGCAAGACTGATCAGATAAAGAATCTCATCCTTTGTGTAATCTTTCAGTGTCAGAAAACTTCTTCCTTTAAAATTCATAAGCTATCTCCTTTCATATATAGGACTTAAATTTATTCTAACCTGTTTTCGGCGCCTGTTTCAACAAGAGAGTCATCCGCCTGGGCCGGCAGTTCTATCGCCTCAAGCTTTCCTCTGATCCTCGCTGTGCGCGTAGAGACGTCCTCAAGCTTGCTGGCGGCAGAGCCAAGACTCTTTCCTGCCGCTTCCACAGAGGAGGCAAAGAGCGTGAACTGCTTCTTCATCTGGCTGAACAGCTTCCATACCTCATGACTGCGCTTTTCAACGGCAAGCGTTCTGAAACCCATCTGGAGACTGTTCACCAGGGATGCAAGCGTTGTAGGTCCTGCCACCGTTACCCTGTAGCGGGTCTGCAGTTCCTGGGCAAAGCCTGAAATTGAGAGTATCTCAGCGTAAATGCTCTCGGAAGGAAGAAAGAGAATGGCGAAGTCCGTAGTGCGCGGAGGTGCAATGTACTTCTCGTGAATGTCGCGCGCCTCTGCCAGCACACGGTTCTTCATCGCCAGCTGGTAATACTTGATCTTCTCGATGTTTCCTTCTTCCTGCGCCCTGATGTAGTTCTCATAGTCTTCACGCGGGAACTTGGAATCGATAGGAAGATAGACATTGTCCTCCTCACTCTTTCCAGGCAGCCTGATTGCGAACTCGACAGCTTCCTGGCTTCTCAGCTTAGGGCGGAAGTTCTTCACGTACTGTTCAGGAGCGAGAATGTCATCGAGGATGCTCTGCACCTGTATCTCGCCCCAGACTCCGCGGCTTTTCACATTGGAGAAGATGCGCGACAAATCTCCGACATCCTTTGCCAGATTCTGCATCTCTCCAAGTCCCTTGTATACAGACTCAAGCTGCTTCTGAACCTGCTCAAAGGACTGTGTGAGTCTTGTCTCGAGCGTATCCTTAAGCTGCTCATCGACAGTCTTTCTCATCCTGTCGATCTGCTCATTGTTCTCTTTTCTCAGCGCCTGCATGTTCCGCTCAAGCGTTTCAGTAAGCCTGTCAGATCTCTGCATCACGCTGTCAAGCTGTCTGTAATTGTCGCCTCTGATCTTTTCCAGGGCAGCCAGCTGGGCCTCCCTGAACTGATTGTTCTTCATCTCCATGGCATCAAAGCGGGACTCTATATAAGAGCGCATCTCGCTGTCGGAAATGCGCAGGGCCTCATTCACGCCTCTGTCGCTCTTCCTGCCCGAAGAGAGCACAAACTGGACAATCAGTCCGGCTGACGAAATAAGGACAAGGACAATCAGGAGAACAGATTCAATAGTCATGATGAAAAGATACCTGAAAGCAGATTTAACAACAACAGCCCCTTTCCGGGGCTGCTGCCGGCTGATGCGTCAGCTCAGTCAACCAGAATGACTTCGCCGTTCGGATAGTTCTGTGCAACGTACTGGGCGACGACATCGCTCTTGAGAGCGCTGACAAGGGCCTGAATCTCAGGTCTGTTCTCATCGCCGTTCCTGACTGCGATCACGTTTACGTACGGGCTGTCTCCGCCTTCAACATAAAGGCCGTCGCGTGTTGCGATAAGTCCAGCAGGAATTGCATAGTTTCCATTGATGACTGCAGCATCAACATCCTCGATGACACGCGGAAGAGAGGCTGCCTCAATCTCACTGAACTGGAAATTGTGCGGATTGTCTGTGATGTCAGAAGGAACAGCCTCAATTCCAGCCTCATCGCTGACAGTGATCAGGCCTGCGGATTCGAGGAGAAGAAGCGCTCTTCCTTCATTGGTCGGATCGTTGGGAATTGCGATCACTGCACCATCCGGGATCTCTTCAGCTGATGCGTATTTTGTTGAATAGAGAGCCATCGGCTCAATGTGAATGCCGCCTGCTGAGACAAGATCATAGCCGTGCTCTGTATTGAATGACTCAAGATACGGAAGGTGCTGGAAATAGTTGGCATCAATCTCACCTGACTGAAGCGCCTCATTCGGCATCACGTAATCAGTGAACTCAACAACTTCCAGTGAGATTCCCTGCTGTGCAAGAGTGTCAGCAACAAGATTGAGAAGCGTTCCATGCGGTTCTGGAGTGGCACCGACTCTCAGAACAGAACTATCTGCACTTTCGCTGGCACCAGAAGCGAAAACGAAACCGACAGAAACAATTGCAATAATCAAAACAGATAATAATTTCTTCATTTAGGTAAACTCTCCCTTTTGTAATTCCTGATTTTTAGATTTAAAGTTTGGCTTGGTCTGCAAAAAAACTGATTGGTTGAAAATAAGAATACTATGCCCTCACGGGCATCATCATTGAGGACATCATCATTGCATAACGTGAAGTGTAAAGCTTTGTCATTGCGATGTCCTCCTTTTTATCAAGATAGCTAGAGAATACAGGAAAGATAAAAGCGTTTCAATACTTTTTATGCAAAATTTTAGATTTTTATTCAAAAATTATGAATATTGATTTATGCCAGAAAGAAATAATTCGGCAGAAAAAATTAAAAAACAGGGCCTTTCCGGAAAGAAAAGCCCTGCTTTGTCAGCGTCTTGACATCATGCGCTTCACGATTCTGTCACCTGCAACCTGAATGATCTCGACCATTATCAGGATGACAATGACAGCAGCAACAAGATAACTTGGCCTGAAGCGCTGGTAGCCGTAGCGTATGGCCAGGTCTCCCAGTCCGCCGCCGCCTATTGTGCCGGCCATTGCAGAGTAGCCGATCAGGTTGATTATCGTCAGCGTCAGGCCGCTCATGAGTGCAGGCATGGCTTCAGGTATCAGAACCTTGTATACAAGCTGCCAGTTTGTGGATCCCATGGCTTTTGCAGCCTGGATCACACCTGGATCCACTTCCTTCAGCGCGCTTTCGATGATTCTGGCAACAAAGGGTGCCGCAGCTATGGAAAGAGGGACAATTGCAGCCTTCGTTCCGATGCTTGAACCGACTATGATGCGTGAAAGAGGAATCAGCACGATGAGAAGTATGATGAAAGGAAAGCTTCTGAGGACATTGACGATCCTCGAGAGCACGCTGTTGAAGACAGGAGAGGGAATAATGCCTCCGTCTTCCTCTTTTCCCGTTATGTGAAGAAGGACACCGATGGGGAGTCCCAGGAGCAGGGAGAAAACTGTGGAGAAGAAGACCATGACAAGAGTCTCCCCCGTCGCCTCCATTACCTGATTGATCATCTGCATATCCACTTTAGACATCCCCCTCTA
The DNA here is from genome assembly GCA_944390865.1 of uncultured Spirochaetales bacterium. Taxonomy (GTDB): domain Bacteria; phylum Spirochaetota; class Spirochaetia; order Sphaerochaetales; family Sphaerochaetaceae; genus Bullifex. The sequence goes on from CALXRC010000001.1 coordinate 104,016, forward strand.
TGATTACACCGTATTTCTTCAGCAGCTGGACAGCAAGCCTGACATGCTCCTCATCCGGCCCGATATCAAGGACCATGACGCCAAGCTCCTCATCGCCTACGTGCTGCACGCCTGCGGCACGGATGTTGAAGGTGGCCCCTGTCTCGATTGCGACATTGCTTATGATAGGCTCGTCAGTGCTTCCGCCTCTGAAGCGCAGCGTGAAGCGGCCGGCCTCAGTCGACCAGCGGACGATCGAATCCTTGACGTTGGTGAGGTTGGAAAGGAAGTCCTTTGTCACTTCGCTTCTGGGATTGGCAAAGATGTCAGCGACAAGTCCTTCTTCAACAATGCGTCCTGATTCCAGAACTGCGACACGCTCGCATGCATCACGGACAACTTCCATCTGATGCGTGATCATTACGACTGTCAGATTCATCTTGGCCTGAAGCTCCTTGATCAGGGCCAGAATTGATCTTGTTGTCTGAGGATCAAGAGCGCTTGTCGCCTCATCGCAGAAAAGGATGTCAGGCTGGCAGGCTAGCGCACGCGCAATTGCCACGCGCTGCTTCTGTCCGCCGGAGAGAGTCGAGATAGGAGCATCTCCCCTGCCTTCCAGACCGACAAGGGACAGAAGTTCATTGACTCTGTTTTTTATATACGCCTTGTCCATTGCGCAGATTTCCATCGGATAGGCAATGTTGCCTGCAGCATTGCGGGATGAGAAAAGGTTGAAGTTCTGGAATATCATTCCAATATGCCTGCGCTTTTCAATCAGGGCTCCGCCTGTCAGGTTGTCAACCCTTTCATTGTCATACCATACTTCGCCTGCATCCGGCTTTTCCAGCATGCTGACAAGACGGACCAGAGTGCTCTTTCCGGCACCTGATTTTCCTATGATGCCGTAAATTGTGTTTGAGGGAATTTCCAGACTGACATCCTGCACTGCATGCAGAGAGCCGTAATCCCTCTTCAGGTTTACCAGTTTTATGTGCATTGCCTTATCATTCCTGAATATGTGAATGCATTCCTTAATATCAGAAAATGAATAAAGTTACAATTATTCAGGGCTCAGGAAAGCCTGCAGGGCTGTTTTTTATCTCATCAATGACATTAGGACAAGCCTGACTGGTTTTCTGTCGGCACCTTTTAATAATGGCGTACGGTCTGTGCCGTACCGCCGCAGGCTGTCAGCCTTCCAGCCAGTCAAGCAGGGCTGAGCAGCCGCAGACAATATCATCAAAACAGGTCTCAAAGTCATCCGTGTACCAGGGATCCGCGACATCTCTTGACTCGCCTGCAAAGGAAAGCAGGAGATGTGTCTTGTCATTTGACGGAAGGAGCCTTGAAAGATACCTCAGGTTGGAAGAATCCATTGCAATGATCAGGTCCGCATCATAGTAATCATCTTCCGTGATTCTCCGCGCAGTCTTTCCCCTGCAGGAAATGCCATGTTCCGCAAGAACTGCCCGGGCTGGAGGATAGACAGGATTGCCGATTTCCTCACAGCTCACAGCGGCAGAGGAAACTTCGTACTTTCCTTCAAGTCCCCTGTCCTTCAGCATGGCCCTGAATATGAATTCAGCCATTGGAGAGCGGCATATGTTGCCATGACAGACAAAGATTACTTTCTTCATTCGGAACTCCTTTCTTTCCCCTTCCTGTAGATGACATAGCCTGTGATATCAGCACAGATCCAGCCGACTGCAATAGAAATCCAAATGATCTCATAGCCAAGCTCTGGAGCCAGAAGATAGGAAAGCAGCACGCGCAGGCCCAATGAGATCACTGTCAGCACAAGAGAGACTGCAGGTCTTCCAACTGCCCTGAAATGCCCGTAGAGCAGGAAAAGGACAGCAATGCCGAAGTAGAAGCTGGCCTCCAGCCTGAGATAGCCTTTGCCGATCTCGATGATCGCGCTCTCACCGCTGTCCATGAATAGGGAAAAAAGAGGTGCGGCAAAGACGTTTACCAGCACGCTCAGCACCAGCGAGAAGCAGACTGTGACAAGGAGCGCGCTTCTGGTTCCCTTCCTGACTCTGTCAGGCTTCCCTGCTCCCCTGTTCTGGGAAACAAAGACAGAATATGCGTTTGCGAAATCCTGAACAGGAAGATAGGCAAATGAATCGATCTTCACTCCTGCTGCGAAGGCCGCCATGACAGCAACGCCAAAGCTGTTCACAAGTCCCTGAATCATCAGGATGCCGAAGTTCATGACAGACTGCTGCATGCAGGTGAGGAAAGAATAGCTGAAGACATCAGAAATGTCTCTGGAAGACGGCCAGAGCTCTCCTGCTGAGGGGTAGAGATTCCTGTAGCGGATCAGGGAATGCAGCAGCAGAAGCACGGCAGCTGCATACTGCGAAATCACGGTGGCAACAGCAGCTCCGCTTACCCCCTGCTCAAGGACAAGCACATAAAAAAGGTCCAGAAAGATGTTGAGGACTACAGAGATGGCGAAATAGATGACCGGAACCCTGCTTTCCCCTGTGCTGCGCAGCATGGCTGAAAGAAAGTTTGAGATGAAGGTTGCAGGCAGGCCCATATAGATTATCATGAGATAGTCTGAGAGCATCTGCTCAATCTCTGCATGTAGCGGCGCGTCAAAATTGCGGCCGGTTCGTGAGATAATCTCCCCTAGTCGTTCATTTCACTCTGTGAAATCCTGATTACAGTAGATGGGATGCAGAACACAGTCATCAAGAATCTTTTCCATCGAATAGCGACCTTTGCAATGCTTCACATATCCTATATATGAAGCCATAGACCGCTTGAACTTCTCCAGATCTTCCTTCCCTTCATTCACATCCTTTGCCAGCTTCTTGAGTCGCCTTCTGGCCGCCTTCACGTTTCTCTTCCTTGGCTTTAGATAGGTGGGATATATCCGATAGCCACAAAAGTCCACACCATGCTTTATTGGGAAGATGGACGTCTTCGGATTCAGCTCAAGACGCAGATCAAACTCGACAATCTTTCTGATTTCCTCGAGAAGCCACGCCAGGTATTTCTTATCTGGATGCACTATCACAAAATCGTCCATATAGCGTGCATAGCACTTCACGCGAAGTTCTTCCTTAACCTTATGGTCCAGATGATCCAGGTACACATTTGCGAAAAGCTGAGACGACAGTGAGCCTAAGGGCAAACCGACATTACCAGGAGAAGAGTCGATGATCCTATCAAGCATCATGAGCGTATCCGGATCCTTGATAGTCCGCCTGACGAGCCCCTTCAGCACAGTATGATCAATAGATGCAAAATAGCTGTGGATATCGCACTTCAGGACATAGCCGCCACCATGCTGCAAGACTGTTCCATGGATCATCCGCTGGACAGCTTTTACTGCAGCAAGCGTCCCTTTTCCTGCTCTACATGCGTATGAATGGTAAATGAACTTGGCCTCGAAATACGGTCGGATCACATCGATAATCGCATGGAAGGCCACACGGTCATATGGAACCGGGGCAGAGATTTCCCTCGGCTTCGGATAGGATATGCGTTTGGTGAATGTTATGCGTGGCACCCATGTCTTGTTCGCCAGCGCATCATGCAGGGTTATAAGATTCTCATCCAGGTTTGCCGTGTAACGGAGCAGCGCCTTCTTATATCTTCTTCCTCTCACAGTCTCAAGATATGCCCTATAGAGGTTGTCATAATCGCATACAGCAGCCCAGAGATCCCCTTTTCGTTTTGGCATGCATTTCCACCTTAAAAAGTATCACGGGAGAGTTTCATCCTCTTACTCCCCTCCCGTGACATTGCTTTCTTTTCCCCCATAAGGGAGAAGGGATGGCGTTCCTTTTATTTCCTGGAGGTACGTCCTTCGGTCGCAGCCACAGGCTTCAACCACCAGGCGAAAAGCCGCGCGAAACGCATTTGTGTTCGTTGTATCGTTATTCATGTTCAAATAGCCGAGCCCTGCATTGGATCCATTGTTATAGTTGCCGCAGCGCAAAGCTAACGAAAAACAACGCCACCCCTAATATCTTCTCGGCTGGAAACTCTTCTTCCAACCACCAAGGATTCTACCAATTTCAATCCACTTTTCACAGATGACAAGGTAGTTTTTCTGCGAAATATAGCCGAATTTCAACGCTACCTTGAACAATGCCCTGATCCTTCTGATACGGGAATCGAGCCGGGCCGCCATCCTCAGCTTCTGCTCTGACATCCGTTCCTCATTGATATCCAGGATCAGATTCCCGACATCCATCACAACTTCGCGGATCTGCGCACATAGCACAAACCTTTCTTCCGATGGGAACTTGCGCAGCAGATTATAGGCGTCCTTCGCACAGTCTCCCCACTTCTCATATATTACCAGTTTCTCATCATCCATACGTGACTTGAGCCTAGCAGACACAGCCCGCTAGGCTCAAGATTCAGATTTTAGATTTCAGAATTTTCAGAGCTACTCGATAAAAGCCGCGCGAAACGCATTTGTGTACGTGGTATCGCCATTCAAGTACAAAAAGCCGAGCCCTGCATTGGATCCACTGTAAAAGTTGCCGCAGCGCAAAGCTATTCTCGTTCCCTGGTTCCTGAAGTAGAAAGATCCTTCAGAAAGCTTTGAGAACTCAGAAGCTCCAGCTGACTCGAGAGGTGCTATCATGAGCTGCTTTGCCAGAAGAGGCACAGGCAATCCAGACTTGAACTCGATGCTAGACCATGTCACGATACCATAATCAGGGTTCGTCCATCCTTCCTCATTCGTCTTCTTCGTGACCGCATCAGAGAAAAGCACCCCGCAGTTTGACTGCTGCGTACTATCGTTCGTTCCGGCAGTCTTGGCATCGACGTAGAGATCCATAGCAGGCCATGACGACTCCTCTAGATCGAAGTTGTTGTCGAGAGGTGTATAGAACCTTCCCTCCCTGAGATCCAGAAGATCCACGATCTCAGAACGGCTTCCTACGACATCTGCAATGCCATTAGGCGTCTGATCATGTGTCCATTCCTTGGGACCGCTTCCAGTGAGGGTGTAAGGCTCTCCTGACGTATCCCCAGGGGCCTTTCCATCAAACCTCACGCCGGTCTCATACTTGCGGACATGGCTTCTGCCATAGTTCGTATTGCCCGTGGGCTTGATACCCCTTGCGGCACACCAGAGAGCAAGAGCAGCCCATTCATGGTTCGTCATGAGATGCCAGCCCGCACCTTTGCTCTTGCAGTAGTTCCTGGCATTCGCCCTTGTCGCAAAAGAGAACTTCACCCCAGGCATGCTTACGGCGCGGCCATCGAGGACCACGTTCTTGTATGTACTGATGAAGATCTCGGGTTTCTCCACGCCTCCCTTTATGAAAGCCGGATGCACTCCTGTTCCAAGGCTCTCATTGACATCCTCAAGCCTGAACTTGGGAATGATGTTCATGATGCTGGGGTTTCCCTTGTCATCATAAAGGACGGTCTGCGAACCGCCAGAAGCGGCTTCAACTGAAGATCTGAGCGGATCTTTGATGATTACTGTAGGCATTACATATCCTCCTCATTTGCATTTTCTTCCTTGACAATAGGCCAGAGCGTTATAACCACGGCCTCCATATCCAACGGTTCAGCTTCAAGCAGGATCTCGGTCTCTCCAGACTCTGCCAAAGCACCTTCCACCTGTTTGTACTTCTTCGGCGGAATCTCTATCGTGGCCGCAAAGGCCTCACCTCTGCGGATGTCCTTGATGACCTGCGAATCCTGCTGCAGATCGGCAAGATCATAGGCCTCTCCCTCGATGGTCAGGACTGTGCCATCCTCTTCATATGTGGCATAGTCGCCACTGCCCAACCTCTTTTCTGTCATATGCTCCTCCTTGTGACTTTCCATCTCACATCCATCGCATCCACGGTTCCGTTCGTATAGATCTTAAAGCCGTTGCTCGCCCTTTCGCCTACATAGATCATTCCCTGCTGGAAGCCTCCGCCGTCATAGCCGACGACATCCAGTTGGACTTCGTAGTCGTCATCGGAGAAAGCCGTCTCGAAAGCTATCTGCGCATACGATGCCGAGGACATATACTTCGGCCAGCCACTCTCGACCCTCCTCACATCCGTAAGCGTCACAGAAGCAAGTGAAGAATCACTCTCTGCCGTGTTGCCTGCCGGGATTGAGATCTTGTAAAGGGTCATCGAATCATCCGGGGCATCCTGACCAGGCTGGGTACATTTGAGCACAAAAACCCCGTCATCCTGCTGCAGATAAGCCCAGCACACCACGCTCTCGCCCCCGGTGTTGGACGGCACAACAGCTACATTTTCCTGTCCTTCGACAGGGATGAGCCTCGCCCCATAGAAGATCACACCCGATGCGACTGAAAGGTTCCTGGCGGCTGTGGAGCTCTTGGATACGACACATCCACTGACCACGCCACGGTTCTTGATCAAGACGCGGCCGCGCTGTGTCAGGATGCCATCGCGCAACTCCCTGGCCAGCCTTTCCTGGTTTGCCTTCATCAGAGCATGACCAGCCACAACGCCTGCAGCAAGGATGGTTTCCGGCGAAACCTCACCAAAGCCTTCCACCTCCTCTGTGAGCTCTTCAGTTTTTTCCTTCAGATATGCAGTCCTGTTGGCAAGCTGACGGAGAGGTGTGTTGAGGACACCGTCTGCACCCGCCATCGCCTTGTCCGTCTTCTCAAGCTGATATACACCGTCTTCCCAGACTGCAGATTCAGTTAAGTTAGCCAATATTCACCTCCTAAAATGCGATAGTCCATTCACCATCGATTGTTATATCCTGCTCTTTCGCCAGAGCCTCGGATCTGATCCTCCTGGCAAACAGAGTGCCGTCTGCGCACAGCAGTCCGAACTCACGTATCTGCTTTCCGTTCGCCTCGCTGGAGCCAAGGGAGAAATGGAAAGTCACCTGCCCTGACTGCGGGTACTCCACGGCATCGACCTGCTTCTCATAGGGATCCGTGATGGAACTATCTGAAGCTGCAGGCGCTGTCCCATTCGTGCCAAATGCAACCTTTGCAATCGACCTTGACGCGACATCGCCACCTGCAAGATGAGCCATCACTACCTTAGCGCCGTCCACAATCAAATTGTGCTCGTCGAACCGTTCGACCAGCTCCCCGTTTTTCCTTACCCAGATCCTGAGACGGCCGCAGATCCGGGCATTATCCGTCATTCTCATATCGTCCTCCTGACGTTTATCTCGAAACCTTCTCCGGCAAAGACATCGCTCTCCTCTCCGAGCGAGTATTCGCCATCAAGCATCATCCATCCATCAAGCGCAGCGACCATGAGGACCGTATCCTCAAGCCCCGCACTGACCCTGAGCACAAGAAGGTCTCCGGCTCCACCGGAAAGCGTGGCAGCACCTTCGCCCTTCTCTACTTCCACCAGGATCTCGCCATCCAGATCCTCCCTGCCATCAAGCGGCATCATTCCAGAAAGCTGGAAATCCAGCGATCTCACACCTGTCCACGTTCCAGCTACAGCCTGCACCCCATCAAGCTCTTCGCCTCCGTCAAGAAGGAAAGAGCCATCAAGCGCCACACCCTTCCCATGATCCAGCAGGATCTGACCATCCAGAGTCAGCCCCCAGTGCCAGGCATCAAGGAAAGAAGGCAAAACAGACAGGGCAAGATCCTCCTGCATCTCGAACCGTTCAACCCACTTGAACCAATCGACAAGAGCTATAAGGATGTTGGGGTCCAGCTCAGCCTCGAGGAACTCATAGAGCCAGGCGCGATCCGCCTCTGTCATATCAAGGACCTTGACTGTAAGGTGAAGGAACTCCTCTATGAGCTCGAAGCCGCGGCTTTCGAATCGCTGCGAGATCGCAGCCTTGAAAAAGCCTCTTGTGCCACGCTGCCTTATGTAGAAAAGCGCGGTAGCAACCCTCTTCCTGTAACTCTCATCCGTGTCGTTGGAGTATCGAGGAATGGACAGCGCCTTCCCATGTGCCGCCAGGGCTTTGGCATCCGACAGATAAGGGAAGAAGTTCCTGAAGACCCTTGTCGCATCGTCGGCCGCCGAGGTTCCCAGCTCTGCAATGACCTTGTAGAGCCTTCCCAGGTTCGTCTTCTCCACACCTGGAGGTGCCATCTTCTTCAGGAGGTTCCTCATCCTTTCACGGCCTCCACAGTCGCCACGACTATCGCATCCTCATCAGCCTGGACATCCCGGAGCGGAGAAAGTACTTCAACCGTGTCCAGGCCAAACTGCTCCAAGGTATCGTATATTCCCCTGATCTCCAGACGGCCGCCGATGCCGAGGTCGTATACATACTGCATGACAGCCTCCTCCACCTCGTTCTCGCTTGCATCTCCTGTAAATGTGATGCTTATCTCCGCAGCCTTCTGTTCAGGCGCTTTGACCTGCAAGTCGTTGCAGATCAGAGCATGATCGTAAAGCGCATCATAGACATCCTGCAGCAGGTCTTCAGACGGCATGCCGTTCTCCGCGACCACAATCACATCAACAGTGCCATAACCACGAGGAGTGCGTACAAGCTTGACCTCCTTCACGCCTTCCACGCTCTCGGCGTAGTAGTAGAAAGAAGGAGGCGGGTTGCCCACGCCCTGGCTGATCCAGAGGTTCTTTATGCGGGACCTGTAAGACTCGTCATCCTCCTCGTCCGTACCTGCCTCAGAGATCCAGTCCTCGCCGAACAGGATGTGGTCTACCCCGGAGACGACTTTGGTCAATATGCCTTCGTCCTCTCCGCTTATGTTGTACTCGGAACCCTCGAACTCTGCCTCGACTGAAACCTGCGTTTCACCCTCTGAAAAATCAGCCGCCTCAAGAACCTTGAATCTGAGCTCTGTCCCAGTGACAGTGATCCAGGCTCCCGCCTCTATGGTTCCTTCCCCATAAGCCACCACAGTCGCATTCCCCCTGGTCTTTGTCGCAGCCTTCCTGGCGACACCGAGGAGCAGCCCCCACTGGTCAAGCCAGATGCCAGATGCGGAATCCAGGTTCGTCTCGTGGTAAATCGGAGAGATGTATTTGTGATAGACCTGACCAAGGAACCTGGCGAAGACTTCAAAAAGCCTTCTAAGCACACCCGTGCTCTTCAGATTCCTGAAGCCCAGCTCTTTTGTCGCAGCTTCTATCACCTCTTTTCTGATCTCTTCATCACTCTTGTCTATATATGTAGGTAAGTCACTCATTTGACACTCCTGCGAACATCTCCTTCAGATCAAACAGAAGGAGGGCTGTCTCTAGGCTTCCAACAATCGAGAACGAAAGTGAAAACCTGCCGTCTGCGCGTTTCTCAGCCTTGACTGTAGATGCATCCACACGCGGGTCCTTTATGGCCACGCGCTCGATCTCCGCAATGACGACATCGTCTGCACTGGTCGAATTGAGAGTGTCCAGGAGATGGCTGCCAGCTTGCCTGTCCCATTCGACAGAAGCGAAAGCTATCGACAGCTCCTCCCTGACATCCTGTGCAACCAGCCGAGGTCCGTCCTGCAGCTCGACATCTCCATCGGGAGTAAAGATGACATCCCTGTTCTCATCGAGCTTCATGTCTTTTCCGTAATCCATCTCAGCCTCCGAACACCTGGCCGACAGCCGCCTTGGCTGCAGCGCATTGTGCCGTGACGCTCGGCAGAACACTCGAAACGACAGGCGAACCCATATTGCCAGTGCCAGTCGTCTGCAGACCGGATATGATGTCCAGGATCTGCTCAAGCAGAGTCTTGACAGAGCCAGCCGCATTCCCAACCTTCAGCTTGCTTGAATCAATAAGCATCACAGCACCATTGTCGTCCTTGATCTCACACTTGCCGGCAGCATCCATCGTCATGCACATCTTCCCGTTGCATGATATGGACAGACCTCCATCAGCAGCGAGTTCAATCCGGAGCCCTGCCGCGTCGCAGATTGCGATCTGTCCGGCGACTGCAGTGCCGACAGGCCTATACTCCTCTCCGTATACGCCAGAAACAAAAGGATAGGCTTTGTTTCCTTCGACGAAAGAGACGACCACCATCTGGCCTTTTGTCGGAGGAATGAAAACGCCACGCCCATCTCCGTCTGCCCAGACAGGCGGGACAGGGATTTCCTTGAAAAGCTCCCCTGTCGCCTCATATGACCCAGGCTTGACGGCCTCTCCGTCGATGTAATAGCCGCGCTCTCCCGCCTCCGCATGAGTGACGCGGACAATGCGGGGAAAGGCCAACTGGCTCAAGACAGCCTTGGCGATCTGATCGATTATTCCAGCCATATGCGCGTCCTCCTGGCATCTGCCGAGGCAGAGAGGACCGCCTCTTTGACTCGTCCCCTAGGCACCCCGTCCACAATGACCTCCTGTCCATAACCGGCAGCGACGAGATGGGCTGTCAGCCTGTCCTCTCCGAGAGTCATCACGTCTTCAAGGTCAAGCTGCAGCGGGGAGGAATAATAGCTGGACAGATCATCGTATTCGCCAATCATGAGAATCCCATCAGAAGAAGGCAGAACCACAAGTCGCAGTCCCTCCATGGCGTTTACAGCCCTCAGAAGCGATCTGAGCACCGTCCATCCATTCTGGGCCTGGCATGAGAAGTGTGGCAATCTGATTCCAGAAAGGGCTGACGAGTCGAACTCGTCGACATCACAATCGGCCATGACGGACTCCATGATCTCGGCAGCATCCGCTTTCCGCCACGCACATGCAGGAACAATAGTCTTCAGCCTGTCCCGATACAAATCCGAGGCAAAGATGATGTTCCTGGAATCGGACCTCGGGACGGCGAACACTCTTGCAGTTGCAACAAGGGTCCGCTCTCCAGAGCCGTCGTCATATACCACATAGACTATGTCATCAACGGCCAGCCGCTCCCCCTTTGAAAGGTCCGCCTCCACATATACCCCTGCTGAACGGCTGTGCAGCATAATCCGAGAGGTGGCGACTGCCCTGTCCTTCGTCTCAAGACTCAACGTTGCGGTTCTTGTATTGATCATCGAATCGAGTCCTCCACTCCTTCGAGGCCTCTCACCTCCTCGTCGCTGACAGGGACCCAGTCCGCCTCCGCAGCGCTATCGTTTGATGCCGTATTCACCTGCTGTTTCTGGACGGCCGACACCTTCGGATTGTTCTCCTTGAAGGTGATGTTCACCTGCAGGGAGTCATCCATCTCTATCGAGGTCATATAACTGAAGACGACTTCACGGATGGACAGAGCATCGAACAGGCTCCCATAGATCTGGTAGACCACGGCCTCCTTGTCTTTGAGCGCCTTGAATGCAGAGCTGAGGCGCTGCATATCCGCATACCTCGCCGTGCCTCCGTCGTGCTCCTCATAGATCACAAGAGAGATGTCTATCTGAGCGTCTTGGAATCCGTTGAAGATCTTCTCATTGCCGCTTTCAAGCAGCATGGTCTGCTCTTTCCAGACGACTTCGTTGTTTACGGAAACGGAAGTGACGACAGCCTTCAGAGGCTTGTCATCAAGCTCGATGAGCCCACCATCTATCCTTATGCTGCTCATGCTGTCTGCTCCCTTTCTATCTGCTCACGCAGGTCTCGGATGAATCTGATGGCCTCCTCGATGTCATCAGTCTGCGGAATGCTGAGAGACTGGATCGTGATGGTGCTGCCCTCCTTCCTGTTCTGCACGCTCGTGCGGATATCATCGACTATGTCCCTGATTGCAGAGAGGACAGATCCAGACTCCTCGCTCGTGATGACAACCGGTGTCTGGAACTGCATGGCAGATCCGTCATCCACCACCATCTGGTCCCAGCCTGCCGGCTGCGTCCAGGTCGTGTCGGCCGTACCATAAGTCGGAAAGTCAATGATGTTGTCAGGCATGGCCCAGGATGTGCCCATGTTCAGATCCGCTTCCAGATCGTCGATGCTTGTTGTATCGATGCCGCCCTCTACGACAGCCTGGAAAGATTCAATATCCTTGGCTATGTCTGCAGAGATGGCATCCATGTCTGCGCCTGCTTCTATTACAGGTGCCGCTGTAACAGGTTCTGCAACCTGTATCGGCTCAGACGTGTAGTCGGCATCCGCTATGAACTCGCCGATATCATCACTGTCAGTCTCCCATCCCAGAAATCCGCCTATCTTGTCTGCAAGCCACCTGAACGGTGTGGTGACCCAGTTCACAAACTTGGTCACACCTGCAGTGATTGTCTCAAAGGCAGAGGTGAAGATGCCTTTCACCGCTTCCCAGAGGTTGGCAAAGAACGCCTTGATCTGGTCCCAGTGCTTGTACACCTGATAAGCAGCCGTGCCGATGGCTATAACGGCCGCGATGACTATGCCAACAGGGCCGAGTGCTGCAGTCATGGCAGAGCCTATGGTCCTGGCGACAGCCAGGATGCCGGATCCGAACGCAGTCAGAGCCTGAAAAACAGAAGAGCCAAATCCAAGGATGATGCTGCCCATGCCTCTGAAAAGAGAGGTGACCATCGTGGCTCCTGATTTGAGAAGAGACATGACTCCCCCTGCCTGCTGTGTCATGGCAACGAAAGTCGCAAGCTGGGCAGCTACATTGAGGGCAGTTCCACCGATTCCAAGCAGGCCGTCTGCAGCCATCGCTGCCCCGCTGACAATCGTGCCAAAGAACCCTCCAATGTCAGTGTCGAGGAATGCGGATACAGTGTTGTAGAAAGATGTCTGGACATCAGCGAAGAATCCACGCATCGTCGTTGTGGAAGATCCCAGGCGTGCCTGCATGGCTGCCCTGGCATTGTCCATCCTGGCGACCTTGTCCGCGTAGGTATCACTCATGCGCTCGGCCATCGAAGCAGACTCCCCCTCCGCGTCGGCCACTGCCTGATAGTTGGATTCCAAAGATTCCAAACCGGTCATCAGGAGAGTAAGTGCCCTCGACCCTTCCTGCCCGAAAGCCGTGTCGAAAGCCATCTGCATCTGCGGAGCCATGTCCGAGATGCTGCCAAACCTGTCCTGGATGTTCTGCAGGGTGCCAATGACACTCATCTGGCCAGACTCGTCATAAGCTATGTCGAAACCCAGAGACTGCGATGCCTTGAGCATCTGTGCCATCATGGACGCGAAAGATGTTCCTGCCTGAGATCCGGTCAGGCCGCTCGTGTTCAGCTGGCCTATGATTGTAGAGATCTCCTCCCATTCAATCTTGTAACGCTGTGCTGTCGGGATTGCATACTTCAGACCTTCTGAAAGCTGGTTCAGATTCGCTATCTGGAAGAGCCCCTGTGTCTTGGCAACGACATCCGACAGCCGCTGCAGCTCCACAGCGCTGTCTAGGCTCTTGTCGCCCATGGTATTGTACGCCATGGCAAGAAGCTCAGCCGCATCACTGGCCTCGCCCATCGTGCCTTTTGCAAGAATGAAAGCCTGGCTGGTGGCATCCATGGCCGCCCCGGCTTTCAGCCCAGCAGAAAGCATGCTGTAAGATGTCCTGGCAAAATCGGCAGCGCTGGCCGTCGCAAGCGCCGCACCTTCGGCAGCACCGCTGCCCCAGTCCAGGGCACGCTGCCTGAGAGCTTCCATCGTCTTGGCATAGTCGCCATCGATGGACAATTCAGGAGTGACGACAGTCGAGGCTGCAGCAAGTGCGGACTCAAGAGACGAAGCCTCTTCAGCAGGGGCCCGAAGAAGATTCTGCAAGCCCTGCCTGTACTGCTCTGTCTGGCTTGCGATGATGGACAGCTGGGTGGCCGTCTGCATCGCCATTCCGCCTCTCGTCTGGAAGTCGGCCATGGCGGCATTCATCCCGTTGAAGGCGGATCTGTAGGCCTTCTGGGCTGCAGAAAGTCCAGCCGTGAACTCTCCTGCGTCGAAGGCCACTCTAACATTGGCAATGAATTCCCTGATGCTCATTTCCGTCTCCTTGTGGAACCGAATACCTTTGCCATGGCCTCTGCCATGACTCCCACTTCAAGGTCACGGGCGAAACTTGCTTCGGCCTGAGCCTTATAGAGCTCTTCAAGCGTTGCGTCAGACCTAAGCTCCTCGCCTGTGAACCTTCTTATGAACAGCCTTGCCTTTTCTAAATCCGAGAGCTGCGGCTTGCGATCGCAGTTCCGAAAAAAGGCGAGACGTTCTCATTAACGAAATCCGCGACGACAGGCGGATATGCAGCAAGCTCATTGATGATCTCGGCCGCCGCAGGATGTACGATCAGGCCTGCCAGCAAATTGCTCTGCGCTGTGATGGACGACTTGGGCACAGCCTTCGTGTAGGCCTCCATGTCCGCAACTGATGGACGGCGGTAGATGAACTCCAGCTCGTGCTTCTTGCCCTCGTGATCACAGAAATTGATCTCTCCGAGATACAGCTCAGCATCTGGATTCTGAGCCTTGATCTTCTCGATTGTTTCTTTGGTCATATCCTTTTCTCCTTATATAGCTGTGTAGATAGGCTTGCCGTTGATCTTCATCACGGCCGTCTGCTTGCCTTCGATCTTCACGGTCACCTCGTCATCTTTCGCGACGCTGGGAGTCACCTTGGTGATCTTCACAGACAGCTGATGTGTGACGATCGGGGCACCTGTCTGGGCAAAGCTGACAATGACAGGCATGGGATCCATGGCAAGAATCCCCCTGATTCCCGCAGCAGCATTGAGGAGGTTGTATTCCTCAAGGCTCATCGTGCAGTCGAAGGATCCCTCATAGGCCTTCCTGGCATATCCCCGAGGGATGCCCTTCATGTCCGTCTTGATCTCGACATCTTTTGAGCCGTCGTAGTTGATCTCGCTTATGGTGCAGGCCGTTCCAACTGGAGTCTGCAGTTTCATCGACTCGAAGTCGTATGTGCGTCCGTTTATCATTCGTTTCCTCCTGAAGAAAGATTCGGATTGCTGTAGCTGATGGTGTTCTCGATGAAGCTCATCTTGCCCAGAGGCACAATGCGGATCGTGGTCCTCAGGGTCTCAGTCGACAGCAGGTCCTGATCCTCGTCGATATCGACCTCATAACTGCTGATCTGTCCTGCGGCGACCATGTTGTCGAGCACCTGCTCCGTGATCGCCTTGAACATATCAAGACCTTCCGCACTTCCATCTGCGCCTATGGTCACCGTGCTGTTGATGTAGCTCAGCTGGGCGATCCTCACGTTCTTGCATGCGAGGTCCATGACCCTGCGCCTTTCCTCAAGGCCGAAGTCTGATGTCGCCTCTGCGAACATGCGGCCATGGGTGATGTACACTCCAGTAAGCCCGATATACTGGCAGAGCGTCAGATATCCTGCATTGTCGAGCGCATTGATATGGCCGTCATTAAGACCGTCAGGCATCAGCCTCAGGATGCCGGACAGCGCCGATGAGCCTACATGGTCGACCGGTTCCATCACGTCCTTCTGGGCGCTCATGCCGCAGCTCCAGCCAAGGGCTCCCCTGACATCGATCGCGCCATAAGGGTCAGAACACTCCACCCATCCAGCACAGACCTGGACTCTTCCTCCGACAGTGGTCCCCCTCTCGCTTCCGGTCAGGGCAGTAACCCAGTCATCGACAGTCTCCTCGTCATCGAGGTAACGGGCCTGAGCCTTGAAATGGATATACCTGTAGTTGTTCATGGCTTCGGTCGCCTTGGTGTCCAGCGCGGCCCAGAGCGTGGCGTCGGAAACGCCCGCAATAGCGATCCACTCGTAGTCATATGCAGAGTTGAGCAGCGTATCGACTGCTGCCAGAATCTCGGCATTACTTGCCTTCGGAGCCTCTGTCATGAAGGTGTAGGTGTCTCCAGCTACGAACTCGCTCTCCTCTGCTGCAGTGAAAGTGAGTGTTATCCCCGTGCCAGGGATTTCATAACTTCCTCCAGTCGGTATCGTGAAGTGCTTCTGGTCCACGCCATCGAGAGTGATGTGGGCGATGGCAGCATTGAGCAGGCCGCCCTCCTCGATCGTGATGATGACCTCATAGTCATTCCTGGGACTTCCGGACGCAACCACAGTCGCCTTGCCGGATCCGGTATGGGCAACCTGCCCGATAGCGCCCTCTGTCGTGCCTTCAAGTCCGATGGCATAAACTGTCGTGCTCGCCATGGACAAAGCCTGGACAAGGACATCACACAGAGGCCCATCGACCAGCTTCTCCTTCGCGTCGGCGGCCGTGGTCAGCGTGATGATTCCCCCTGTCGGTGCGGCACAGACTCCGACTGCTCCGAAGATTCCAGTCGCAGATGCCGGTGACACTCCAAGAGCACCATCCAGGATAGTATTTTTGACATATCCTTTACTCATTTCTTTCTCCTCCAACTTCCTGCGGGTGCGGCAAGGAAGTCCGCAACCGCCTTGTCGTACTCGGCCTTGGTCATTGCCTTTCCATCAGCCCACCCGTTTCTGAGACAGACGGCTTCATGGATCGCGCTGTCGGTCATGAAGGTCTCTATGGGCTGCATGACCTCGCCATTTTCTTTCTTGTTCATCAAACCTCCTTGCCGATCACGTCGGCCTTTCTGATGCTTGGTATCTCTTCAGGTGCCCTGTATGCCGGGGCTTCCAAAACGCAGACGACAGCCAGCGTTGATGCTCCGGCCATCTCTCCGCTCTCGAATCCAGCGACCTGGAGCTTGGTATTGAACGCATAATCATCCATTGAAGATGACGGAACATATGGCACCACCGGCCATATGATGTCCTCACAGTCTGCGATGCTCTGAGCGTATGCGGTAACAGTCAGCGTCCACCTGGCGATTCCTTTTGCCTTGGCCTCCCAGCGCTTCCCATCTTTGATGCCGAAGACACGCCTGGCGTCACTCTTATCAAAGTCCGCCTTGGCTGCTGTGATCGTCACGAAAGGAAGCTTGTGGCCAAACAGCCAGCGCCTGGCTTCCGCCTCGCTGGTCGTGACAGCAAGACTCTCAGGAAAGAGCTGGGCTATGGACCGCATGGCCTTTGACAGCGGCTGGGAAAAAGGAGAAAAACCACTGCTGCCATCAGCCAGGTGCGGCCAAGATGTCATCAGCACCCATATCCTCAGCCCTTTCCTGAAAGCCTCATCGTCGTATGCACTTTTCGCGCTCACTTCCAAAGGAAGCCTCCCTTCTCCAGGAAGGTTCCTGATCGCATCGATTCCCCTGTCGAGGATGTCGACAATCCCCCTGTCTGACGAAACAGCCAGGAAGTAGATGGCAAGATCCACCTTCTCGCTGTCACCTGCTACAGGGCTGACCAGGAAAAGCGGCGTGGAGGCGTATCGATTGGACGCGACAGTGATGGACAGGATCCCTTCAAAGGGGTCCACATATACAGCCGGGCAGGCTCCGTCGAAAGCCTTCTCAAGCCCCGCGACCGCCTTCATCTGCACTTCCCTCATCGTCATACTCTTGCCAACCTCACTGTGAAATCCTCGAGGATGTCCTCGATTCCCTGTTTCTCCTCCGGCCCCATTCCCAGATAAGGACGTGCCGGGACGTTCTTTTCTTTCCACCCCCACTGATGCACTGCCGCATAGACCATGTTCGAGCCGTAGTAGATCCCTTCATTGGTGATCATGTAGCTGATCGAATGATGCAACCGCCTCTCAGGCCCCATGAGGATGTCCCGTCGATCTCCGGAGTTACGGACACGCTTCTCGTACTTCTCGGACCAGGGCTTCATCTGCTGCCCTTCAGGAGTCTTGTGCTCCTCGATGTGGTTCCGTGCGATCTCTGCCATCTCCAGGCCTATCGATTTCTCAAGCCTGTTGAGGTCGTCAGCTTTGAGATCCCTCGTCCACTCTTCGAAGCTGCCAGACTCGATCTTGATCTTCAGTGTCGATCCAGCCATCAGTGCCCTATTCCACCAGGCAGAAGGAACTCCGAATAACCATCGATGATCGCTGAGCTGTCGTCGTCCATCGCCTCTATTCCACCTCCTGACGAGGCGCTCCCATTGCTGTTCTCCACCGATGATCCGCCACTTGCCAGAGCTTCCAGAAGCATGATCGCCCTCTTGTACCTGGCATCGGCATTCTCTTCTCCTGGACGCTCGTTCAGAAGGTAGAGTGTGATGTCGCGGCATATCGGGACCAAGGAGCCTGCCAGCCTTGCAGGAGGGTCTACAGGCTTCCCGTCCTCTCCGATGAGAACGGGAAGATATGTCCTGATGATCGATGACGCATCCGAGATGGCAGCCTTCACCCTGTCCTCGTTGAGGGAGCCGTCGCGAAGGCGCGGTAGCCTCTCCTCATCCCTCAGTTTCAATTCGTCAAGGGTGATGTAGTCCATCTCCGCACCTCCTCACTCAGCTCTACTCTGTGCCGCCATCAGCCTCCAGGTCCTCTTCGGGGTCCAGGTCTTCTTCGGCTGTGACGGCTTCAGCAAAAGGGGTTACAAGCAGCTCCACCCTGCGATAGTTGATGTTGCTCTCGCCGCCTGTGAGATTCTGCTTCTCAAGGATCTCCTCGGCCGCAGATCTCAGAGATGTCGGGACGACAAGGATGCTTCCCCTGGTATTCATCGGCCTGTTGCCATCAAGCTTCATTCCCTCCAGGAGTGCAAAGGCAGCGTTGAAGTTCGCAGCATTGAGAGTGTCACGGCAGCCGACCGCAAGCTGCGGGAAGCTGTAGCCGAAAGCACGCCTTGCGTCGACTCCGTACAGGTACTCATCCTTCATGAATACAGTGTCATTTGAGGGATTCGTCACAGACTGGAGACGCGCGTCCTGCCTGTTCTGGTAGATGATCGGCTTGATGACCTTCCTTGTATCAAGGAGGAACCATGCCGGCTTGGTCGTCACAGTATCATTGACGATGTTGGAGAAGGTTGTCGCAGAACCTGTTCCATCCTCCTTCGGATAGAGTGGATGGTCCTTTGCGAAGAACGGCTTACCGTCATAGCAGAGGGCCGTAAAGCCATCGAGCAGAGCCTTGAATACATTGATGTCGATATGTTCGTTGGCAGACTCGCCCATCTGCTCGAACATCGGGCCGTAGATTCCGAGGTTGTCATCCTCGATGTCCGCCCTCTTCACTCCGACTGTCGCCTCATAACTGTCGTTCTTCAGAGTGTAGTCGGAGTTCTTCATGTTCTCGATCACACGGTCTCCCGTCCACTTCTTGAGCATCGGGAAAGCTCCGAGCCATGAGTAGATGTTGCCGGAACCTGAGCTCTTGATTTCCGTTGCCACTTTCGGCCAGTCGCCAGACTTCTGCAGGCCCCTCAGATAGAGAGCCTTGAAATTGTTAAGCAATGCCTGGATGGCCGCACTTGTCACCACCGCCATTATTTGTCCTCCTTAGCCTTGTTGTACTCTTCCTCGCTTACGCCGAGCGCCGCACAGAACGCCTTCTCCTCTGCGTTGAGGTCCGCCTTGTCATCAGTTCCAGGCTTGCCAGTTATGGTCTCGCCTTCACCTATGAGTCGCGGACTTTTGCCAAGCATCGCCTTGAACGAATCGAGCTGCTCCTGGCTGTTGATGGATGCCAGGAAGAAATCCTTCTGGGCGGGAGCGATTTTTCCATCCTCGACACCCTTCTCGACTGCAGCGTTCAGCTCGGCTTTGAATGCGGCCGCCTCCTGCTCCTGGATCTTCTTCTCGGCTTCCGCAGCCTTTTCCTCAGCCGCAGCAAGTCTGGTCTTCAGCGTGTTGATCTCGGTGACGACCTCGGCTTCAGTTGCCCCCTCAGAGATCCCAAGGGAATTGCAAATGACTTTCAAATCCTTATCCATATAATCTCCTCCATTCCCTTCCGAATTGAGCGCGGGAACGCCGAGGTTGGGAACGTTTGTAAGCCCGATCGATCTGATGCCGGCAATCTCCTTTGTGGCCTTGTCGACCAGGTATGCCGGCGAGAAGTAGCGATACTTCCTTGCACTGACAAGCTCCCTGCCTTCCTCCGTCCAGCTGACGGTTCCGACAATGCCTCCGTTCTCTGCGACGACCAAGTCAGATATCCAGCCGACGGCAGGAGCAGGCAAGCCCTGAGGTCCACGGAGCTCAGTCGAATGCTCTATATCCACAGGGATGTCATGACCGGTCTTCTTCCAGCGCTCTATGATCCGCTGCGGATTGCTGTTGATGAATGTCCGTCCGTCTATGCCGCTGAAAGATCCAGACGCAGGAACAAGAACAAGCCTGTCCGGCATGTCTGCAGTGAAGTCATAAACGGAATTGAGCAAAACACTTTCCATGCTTCAAATGGTAGGAAGCCGCCCGTCCAGTTTTTAGGTATGGAATTTGACAAATTTTTCCAGTGAATCCGGGCAAAAAAGAAGGATGCCACCCATGAAAGTGCATCCCTGTCATCATCCGGTTTGAAAATCGCGTTCATGAACCGTTCATGAACCGCACAGGCGCGTCGGAGCGCCCAAGCCGTGTAATTTCCCCAACTATCAGAAAAGACGGCCCTGTGAGGCTTCTGCGGCCGCGGCACGTCTTTTGCGCACACGCTTGATCGCTTCTCTTGCGGAGGAATTGGACATTCCGTACTTCTTGGCCACCTCCCTGAGGTTGGCTCCATTGAAGTCCCGGTAAAGCTCCTCCTCCACCTCCTTGCGGAATGCGTAGCGCTCCTGGGGAATGTATACCTGTTCGCCGCCGAAGTCCTTCGTCAGCCTCCTGACTATCTTCTTTGCACCGTCCACATCGCCGACTTCCTTTGCGATGCTCTCGGTCAATGCGTCTACAATCTCCATCACGCCTCCCTTTCCAGCCACTTCTTCAGAATCTCTATCAGGTGGGACTTCTGGACATTGTTCAGGATGTCCTGGCCTGCGAACTGCCGCTTGATGAAAGCCGTCAATGCAGACCAGCTCTTGTCTTCCACCTTGCCGTCATCATAGAGGGAGCACCAGAGTGCATAGGCCTTGCCCATCTGCGGATCGTCAGAGCCCAGCGGCTTCCAATAAGGCATGCGCACACCAAGGGCGGCGAAGGCTTTCCGGATCGCATTGTACTGTCTCCACGTCCTCACGTCCTTGCTGCTTGCCACCCCTGCCGCTCCCATGAGGAGCGCCCTGTACGCCTCATCGTCAAGCCCTGCCCTATGAGCCGCGATATGAATGATCCTGCTGCACCCTGATGCCATGGCCGCTTCCCTTAGAAATCTGTCCAGTTGAGCTGGATCTGATATTCCCTTCCAGAATCATCGATCCTGAAGAACCTGATGTAGCGGCGGCGTCCCGTGACGCTCACGGAGTTGCCGATCGCCTCCATCGCCCTCTTCCATTTCTCATCCTCGATCTCATACTTCCTCAGGCCGAGGATGCGGTTCTTGTCCAGCCTGCCCTTGCGGTCGACCTTGAATGCGTCTTTGACGATGACGGCCAGCTTCGCGTTGGCTCCGTCGCACCACTCCGTCAGGCATTCGTCGATGAGCTCCTTGGCCACCTGCAGCTGCTCGTCGAACTCGATGTTGTCGGCTGAAGCCAGACGCACCTCATACTCGCCATTGAAGGTCTTGAGAGTGATGTTGCCCTTGATCGCCTTGCTCTTCACCCCATACTGGGACGCGCTCAGTGCGAGGAAGTCGTCGACATCCTTGAATGCCTTGGCCTTCAGCTCCGCCAGCTTCTTCGAAATCTCCTCGACCTCAGGGATGAGCGAGCGGATGAGCTCATCACGCAGAAGGTCGACAGCCCTGATCGTGTCACATGGGACATAGCGGCCCTGGGCGTCTATCATCATCTCGCTGCCATTGATCTCCGTCTTGTACTCTTTCATCTTCTATCCTCCTATCTGACTGAATTGATAATCTCTGCCGATACCAGCGGCTCACACAGCTCGGACGCCTCGTTCATCGCCCTCTTGACCAGGTTGTTCACAGAAAGCGGATAGCATGAGCGGATCGTCTGCCCGCTCTTCATCCGCCTGGTCATGACGTCGACTATCGCCGAATAGGCATCAGGCGCGAAGACCCTGTCTGCCGACGACCCGACCCTGGCGAGCTTGAGCTCAAGGTAGCCACGCACATCCTTCTCATCCATGAAAGGATCAAGCTCGACGATCTCGATGCGCCTGATCAGCTCACGGGCTTCCCAGTTGCGGCTCTCGTCCAGCTTCAGCTTCAGCTCAGGCTGTGCGATCAGCACGATGCCCAGGAGCTTTTTGAACCCGTCCTCAAGCTCCCAGAAGCGCTTGAGGTATTTCAGCGTCTGGATACTGAGGTCATGGGCCTCTTCGATCATCAGCACATGGCTCCATCCTGCCCTGGCACTCTCGCTGAGAACTGTCTCGACCTGGCGGCACTTCGCCTCGAAGCTCCTCCTCGGAGTCTGCTTGGACACATCGGAGATGATCGCATCGCATATGGCTGCGGCGGTCAGCCTGGTCCTGTCCAGCGTGCGGGGAAAGATGATGCGGATCTTCGCACCAGATTCCTGGATGCGGTCGATGAGGAGCTTGCGCAGCGTGCTCTTGCCGCTTCCCGACTCCCCTATCACCGCGATCATTCCGGCATTCTTCGCCGTAAGATACATATATTCAGATGTGTATCTGACGCTGTCGGTCAGATAGACATCACCCTTGTCATGGACATCGTCAACAAACGGATCCGCATAGACTCCGAACTGCTTCCTTGCTGCCATTGATAGCATTTCGACTTTTCTCCTTTCTTCCGGCTCCTCATCAGCTCCGGCTTCCTCTGCCGGTTTCACGCTGTGAAAATCCGCTTTCACTCCATTCTCATCAAGGAAGGCCTTGATGCGCTTCCTGATATCCTTCTCCTGACCGACCGGGTACCTGCCGTCGCAGATCGCACAGACCGTACTCTTTGCCAGCCCCAGATACGATGCAAGGGCTGACTGCTTCAGTCCGTTGTCTCGCAGGATCTCCCTGAGCCCGTCACCCATCGCATCCTCCTTCCTCATGCATGTCTTGTCTCCTTTTCCAGCAGCTCATCGCATACCGTCTCAAGCTCCTCATCGGTAGGTCCGTCAGGGAACCTGTCGATGACCATCTGCCTGATCGAGGCATCAAATCGTCCAAGCCTGTCGCGGATGTACCTTGATGCTTCAACCAGGCTGTATCTCCTTGCCGGCCTCGGTGCTACCTGGAGAGGTTTTCCAACCTTAGGCATGACCAGCGAATTTCCGCTGGCCGCGATTGCATCCAGTGCCCTGATGCCGCGCCCATCTGTCGCTTCGATGAAAGGCACCCCGTCTTCGCCGATAAGCGCCTTCAGCTCCTTTCTTGCCTTGTCCTGGACTGTATCGGCATTTCGCTTGAACTCAACGCCGAAGACCGGAGCGTCAATCCTGAATCCGGCTTCATCCATCTCAAGCGGAAGCCTCTCGTCTTCAACCTTCTCCCCGTCGTATGTGTATGAGACGAGGACCTTCCTGTCCCTCGATACGAGGATCGGCTGCACCTTCACGGTCATTGCCGGCCTGATGCCGACCATGCCTGCAACCGAATACTGGAGACCGCCGTAGTTGATGGCCAGCGAGCTGTCCACCTTCCTGTCCTCGGCGTTCTTGATCAGCAGGGTGGCCGCTCCCTCGGGAAGCTCCACCAGGTCTTCAGGCTTTATCTTCAGCCAGAGATCAGTCCTTGCCATCTTCGCCCTGGTCAGCCTGGAGTCGTATCCATCCAGCATGTTCGCATTGATCAGCGCATCCCACTCTTCCGCATACGCATTGAGCTCGTCCACGCTGGAGACCGGCTGGAGCTTCAGGCGGCTTTCGAACAGCTTCTCGATCAGGTTGTTCGCATCTTCGACCGACCCCTTTGCCCTGGCATTTCCAACCGTATGGGGAATGAGTGTGACACGGAGGGAGCGCAGCGCATTCGCTATGGCACCAGAGGTGTTCGCACTTCCCTTGTCGCAGACCAGAATCTCAGGGAGGCCATGGAAGACAGCCCTCTCGTTCTCCTTGAGCCCCCAGCCGTACAGGAGGAACTCCCAGAGGGTGAGCGCGTTCTCGCCCTCGGTCTGGTAGTAACGATGGCAGATGGTGCCGCTGTAATGGTCCACCATCACATAGCGCCACAGCTTCAGCTTCTCCTTGCCCTGCATGAAAGGCTTGTTCTTGTAAGCCTCCTCATCCCTGATCAGATGCTGCTTTCCGTCCGGAGAGTAGTACAGGAGGCAGAGCGATGGATCCACCTGATGCACATGGTTCGGATGCAGGCTGCGCATCCTCACACAAGGCTCTGGAGCCTTCATGCCCTGGATGTCGTAGCCCCTCTCCTTCAGGAGGGCATTGACCCTGGAATCGCCCACTGGAATCTGTATGCCCTGGGCCTGCAGGATCTGCCGTGCGGTCGGGATGTCCATCGTCTGCTTGCCGTTTCCCCTGACGCTGTTGAGCATCATGGCCGCGATCAGCCGGAGAGTGTCGTCGTCAAGCGATGACTCGCCGGCGTCACAGCGTTTAGACCTCCCTGATGGCGAGGCTTCTGCCAGCATCCTGTAGAGGGTCTTGGTAGAGATTCCAAGAATCTTCGAATACTTCTCAACCAGCTCGCCCTTACGGCCGTAACCGGCTGACCTTATTTCGCTGATGATGCCGACGAGTTCCGGTCTCATTACTTATCAACCTCCTCTGGAATTCCCATGAAGTCGAAGCCGGAGACAGGAGTCAAAGACTCCGGCACCCTGCTCTCGACATATTCCATGGCCCTCTCCATCTCTTCTGTGATCGATGCGGCGGCTCCTTTGAGCTGGCCGAAAAGAAGGCGGTATGAGCTGTCTGCCAGATCGCTGCCGGAGCTTGCCTTCTCGATTCTGTCCGCAAGCGACACCATCCTCTGATAGAGGTCGTAGGAATCGGTGGCAAGAAGCGTGATCTCATTGCGCAGCGCGTTCACGTCTTCAGGCTGTGGAACATACTTCTTATCCTCGTCTGGCGTGGCCTGCTCCTTCAGCGCGATCTCCTTCTCGAGCTCATCAAGCTTCTCGTTCTTCGACTTGATGACGTTCTCAAGAGCCTCCCGCTCTTTCTTCGCCTCGCGGATCTTCTTCCTCAGGTCGCGCACCGTCATCCTGTCGATCTCGTCGACCTCGATCTCGGCGACTGGCTTCCCTTCGTCAAGATCCTTGAGGTCTTCATCATCCAGTAGCGCCAGCTCGTAGATCTTCGACACCGACTGCTGAAGCAGGCGCGGATACTTCACGCTTCCGTTGTCTGCAACAAACTTCATGGCTGTGTTCATGAGACGATTAGCAGTCTTCCAGCCAATTCCAAGTTCTTCCAGCACCTTCATGAAACGGCCATGTCCCTCGTGCTCCTTCAGTCTGAGAAGCCTGCAACCTGCGGAGAGCATGCTGTTGGCAGAGGTCGTGAGGTCGTTCCTTATTGCCGTGACCTCTCCTTCGAGGGTATAATCACCGAGGAACGAGAACATGACATCGGTCTTGCGTATGTTCTCTGCGACCGTCGTAATTTCCTGAGGATATACCTGTCCCTGCTCCTGTTCTCCGTTCCTTGTCATTTCATTCTCAGACATCCTGATAACTCCTCCTTGCCGAGTTGACTCTCGAAAGTGCACTGTTGATGCCGTCGTTTATCCGGCGCAGCATCTTCGCCGCATTGACGCTGATCCTCCAGCCTCCGTCCTCAAGCTGTTCTGCCCATCCTGCAATCTGAAGGTTCTGCAGATCCCTGAAAGCCGTGGCGTTGTTCGTTCCGGTCAGCCCTGCAACATCCTTTGCGCTGATGCCGTCGACCTCATGGCCAACCAGGGCATCTATCACTTTCAGCAGGCGCTGCTGAGCGTCGCATTCATACCTTTCCATCAGCGTCCTCCTCAGATGTCCAGAACCTGCTCCCATGGGAGGTTCGCCGCGTTCTCGCCGAAGTGGCCATAGCAGGCCGTCTGGCTGTAGATCGGTCTCTTCAGGTCAAGCTCACTGATGATTCCATACGGAGTCATGTCAACCGACTTAACCTTCCTCTTGATCTCGTCAAATGAAATCTTCTCGGTGCCGAAGGTGTCGATATGGACACTGCACGGATCCGCCTTGCCAATGATGTAGCCGATCTGGATCTCGCACCTGTCGGCATAGCCCTTTGCAACAATGCTCTTGGCTATCTGGCGGGCTCTGTAGGCTCCGCTCCTGTCAACCTTGGATGGATCCTTGCCGGAGAATGCTCCACCGCCATGCCTGCAAGCTCCGCCGTATGTATCGACGATGAGCTTTCTGCCGGTAAGTCCGCTGTCGGCGGCAGGGCCTCCCTTCACGAAACGCCCGGTAGGATTGACGAAAAGCTGAGCCATGCCATTGCTGTACGGGACGGCGACAGGGATGACCTTTCTTGCAATCTGCTCCCAGAGCTGTTCCATGTCGACAGCCTCATCATGCTGGGTGGAGACCACATACTGGCTCACCTGCAGAGGCTTTCCATCCTTGTACCATACGGAAACCTGAGTCTTGCCATCCGGCCTGAGTCCGGCGATCTCTCCGCTCTTCCTGACTTCAGCAAGCCGCTTTGCGATTCCATGTGCGGCAACTATCGGATAAGGCATGAGGCTGTCGGTCTCGTTCGTCGCATAACCGAATACTATGCCCTGGTCTCCTGCGCCCTGGCTCTTCGCATTCTTCCTGTCGACTCCCATGGCGATGTCTGCCGACTGCTGCGCTATATCGACCACGACTCTGGCATGATCCGCATCAAAACCGAGAGCTGGATTGGTGTATCCAATCCTCCTGATGACATCCCTTGCAATCTGTTCATAGTCGACAATCGCCCATGAAGTGATCTCGCCGAAGATGTCGACCTTGCCTCCTCTGACCGTGACCTCGCAGGCACACCTGCTGTCAGAATCCTGGGCAAGAAGAGCATCGAGGATTGCATCGGCAATCTGGTCGCAGATCTTGTCTGGGTGACCTTCCGTAACGCTCTCGCTTGTGAATATTCCGTCAAAACCTCTTTTCATCTGTTCTCTCCTGTCGGACGGGCAACTGCCGCCTGCCCTTCTGAATCATTGTTATTGACTGCATTGTTCAGCTCTTCATAGTCGGCCTTGTCACAAGCGACGGCTCCGAGCTTCAGCCAGGGAAGATTCGCCCTTGCAACCTCCCAGCCCTTGATGACATTGCCTGAGTCAAGCATCAGCACCCTGCGCTCATCGCCAACCGAAATGCAGACGGGCTTGACCTCACCCTCGCCGATTGCGGCGATGCAGTAGACGATATCGCCTGAACCCGGCATGACTATGTTCACAGGTTCATTACAGCTTTCCTTCGTCATGCGTCTTTCCTCCCTTTCCTATATGGACAACAGAACCCTTGCCGATCTTCCTTTTCGTCTCGATGCTCACAGAACATTCGTGCTCACTCAAAGCCTGACGGGCTTCGAGGAATCCGTGCAATGTGTAACTGCACACATTCAGCCTGTAATCGGGAAGTATGTTCTCGATGCTCTTGAGCCTTCTTGTCGCATCGCTTCTGCTGGTGTTGATCATCTTGGCCTCACCATCGATTTCGATGGCGACAAAGTCCCATCGGCCTTCCTTCTCGGCGGTGATGCAGTAGACAACATCGCCACCCTTCAGAAGCCTCTTTGCAGTTTCTTCGCCAAGCATCATACAAGCGCTCCCAGTCCGGTGAAGATGAGTGCCGCGGCAATGCCGATTGCATCTGCGACGAGATCCTTCCAGTCACACTCGCCTTTGCCGGATACCTTGTCCCAGACTTCTTTTGCGAGAGATGCCGCCACAGCCACAAGAACTCCGGCAAGAATCAGCCAACCGTTCCTGAAAACACCTGCAGCAAGCACAATACAGAAATTCACAGCGAAATGAGCGATCTTGTCTGCATGCCTCTTCACGAATTCAAAAGCTTTCTTCAACTTTTCCATGTTTCTCCTCCTATATCCTTTATGAACTCCTCCATGGCTCTCCTCTGCTCCAGGCTTGGTCTCTTCAACCCCGCCTCGACAGCCGGATAATCACGAGGATTGATTCCCGTCTCCAGTGCCGCATAAAGCTCACTCAGCCCTGCGGCCCTTCTTGCCTCCCTGAGCCTGACCGGGCAAGGCCGGCTCCCGATTACCATTGCTGCTGTTGCCATAAACGTCTCCTTTTCCGTTTGCTGGTTCGCTCAAATTAGACAACGTTGTCTAATTTCAAAGTTTTCTTTGCATCTCAAAACGGCCAACGTTGGCCACTTTCACCCGATAAACGATTCATTGATTCTCCTTCTCAGCTTTCGCTCTTCGGCAGTTTCTTCTATTGAGACACCAGAATCGCGAAGGAAATTTCGAAGAGCCAACTCGACAACCTCATACTTCCTTACACTGGGCCTGTCCGCCAAAAAGTGATCTAAAGCCCTGCTTGTTGTCGTTTGGATCTTTGTAAACAAATTTTCAAATCCCATTTCTCATCTCCAACACAATATCAAATTTATCGCGTTTGAGATAATTATTGTCTTTAACACGACAATAAGTCAATATTTTTCATGCAAAATATCAGAATTTATGTCTCAAATAAGACAATTAAGAAAAATTAGGAGTATCGTATATGCATATGGACTTTTGGAATCGCGTCGATAGTGAATTAAAACAAAAAGAATTAACACTCACCCGTTTATGGAAACGAACAGGGATTAGTCCAAGTACAGGAAACGGGTGGAGGATATTTAATCGCTATCCAGATGCTGAATCGTTATTAAAAATTGCAAAAGCCTTGGATGTTAGCATTGAATGGCTTATGACAGGAGAAGAAGTTTCTCTTCTCGATGAAGGCAAAGAAATAAAAGAACCTTCCGAAATAATCTCCGGCAAGGGTGGCAAGGTCACGCATACGAAGCCGGAAGAGCCTTCTGTGCTTGTGCCAATCTTTGCCCAGAAGATATCTGCTGGACGCGGAATCATGTTCAATGATGAGAGCGAGGTCGAAGGATATGTCAGGATTCCGGCAAGGATGGCAAGAGGCCTGGACAGCTCGAAGCTCGGAGCCGCAGTCGTTAGAGGCGATTCGATGATAGGAGCCAACATCTATGCTGGCGACATCGTGGTCTTTGCGTCTGGTATCATCGATGACGGCGACGGTCTTTATGTTGTTGCGCTTGGAGATTCAGTCCTGGTCAAGCGTGTCAGCTTCAACCCCATTGACAGCACCGTAACCATAAGCAGCGAGAACCCGAAATACGACCCGATCAAGGTCAAGGCAGATACTGACAACGTGCGCCTGTGCGGCAAGGTCATAGGCTGGATCCACAACCAGCCGATGTGATAAGGAAGATAGCAATAATGAAATTCGTTGAAGGTTGCAATAAGTTTAAAAATTGGTTCGAGAAAATAAATAAAACAGAAGAAAGAAGACAACTAAAAAAGAGGCTTGCAGAAGAAAAGCAAAGCAGAACAACTCAAATCATGTTGCCTCTCAAAATTCTGCCATTCAAATTGAACCCTCAGTTAATTTATGAATCTTACACCCCTTTTGTTATATCAACACTACAGAACTCCTCGGAACGTGTACGAAGTTACAATAGCAATGTTTGTGAACACCTCCACTCCAACGAACTAAGTCTAGACGATATTGTTCAGTTTACAATGCGACCTCTTGGATGTCTTATTAACGGCATGCTGAATGAGATAAAGGGGCAACCCGAAGCCATTATATTTAATGATTACAATGGAGCGTTTTCTTTTTCAAATCAGATTGCCAGGCTATCGGACAGCCTTTTTAAAGATATGACTGATTTTGTAACTCTAGCGGTCAAAGACTATTATTATGATCGTTCGCCATACTACAGGAAGATTATATCTTACTTAAAAGAAGCGCTGAACGGAAGAACATCAATACTGCAATCAGAGTTTATAAAATCGTTATATGATATTGCAGGCGAGCACGATGAGTATTTTGATCAAATTGTGCGTTTTGTCATCTCGCTTGCAGCAGAAGCCGGCACACTTTCAAAAGAGAAGAAAGGCAACACATATCAGCTTATGTTTATTTCCGATATGTCTAAAACAAAACTCAAGAAATACAGTACCTATGATTTTGAAAAATACGAATTTCTCAAAACCTTAGCCATGAAAAAAGGAGAGCTTTAACCTCTCCTCTTCCTTGTTCAAATATGACAACGTTGGGAAATTTCATTCAGCCATGATATCGAACGGTTTTGATGAAATGATGTTGCCTGCCTCGTCAAGCTTCACCGTATGGGAGATATCAGGCTCTTCATTCTCATCCATCTCGAAATACTCATCAGAGGAAAATACAAAATATCCTTTCCCGTTTTCAAACATATGGACTAAATCAAGATTTCTGAGAAGCATCTCCTCCGCTTCCTCTCTTGAAGGCGTGGCAGAAGAAACAGCCTCGTATACCGGGTTGCCTGAATAATCATACCCTCTTAGTTTTCGTCCTTCTCCAGCCATCCTATTTCCTCAAACAAATCATCGTATGCTTTCATGATAGGGCGAAAGTCGGCTTCTGTCCATTGTGTATGCTGATAAACCTTTAATTCACTGCCAATAATAGCGCTGACCTGATCCAGCATTGTAGTATTTCCAGATTTTACAGCCACGTATTGCGCATACGATCTGGCCACCATCTCAGTTGGCCTTAAATAGTATTCCCTATCCTGTGCATCCTTACTGTCTATAAACCACTTAATAGCGTCAGAGTCGCTTAGAGCCTTCATCAATGCTGCAACCTTCGCATTTGGCGACCCATCGGAAGCGTGGTATTCGCCAGCCTCCTTTGGAAATGCATCATTGTCCAGGAAGTGTCCTATCTCATGGGCAAGCGTCAGCTCAGGATGCACGCCTTCCGCTGAAGTTGACAAGCTTATTTTTATCGGCTGATTTGGATAACACGAGAACTGGCCATAATACGTTGTTGCTGATGTTGTCTTTATCGGGATCTTATGCAGCGCGCCATCCCCATGTACTGTATTGATTGCATCAAAGACCGTCTTGGCAACTCTACTCCACCTTGCAGGGATGGATTCAAAAGCATCGGCAACGGGAGTCTCAAGGCTTTTCGCCGTGGGCTTTGTAGGTCCGTTCAAAGCATCAGTCAGTTTTCTGTTCTTCTCTGCAAATGAATCGGACTGAGTCGTGTTGCGGCTCTCTGATGCAGGATTGTACTCAAAACCAGGATCTATGCCTTTCACTCCCTGGTACACCTTGCCGGTCCTCTTGTTGACATACTCGACAGGAATATCAGCGGGGGCCTTCGTCTTGACAGGTTTGTATGCCAGACGCTGTCCGTAGTCCCTGTAGGACTCGTCAACAATTCCCTTGTCTTTCAGTCTTTTGAACCTGGCTTCAGTCACAGCTCTCACATAGCACTTGCATCCCCAGCCATTAGGGGGCATATGGGTATCCCACCAGGAATCATCCTTCTTCAGAACAAGCCCATCCCAGGCGACATGCTCCTTCCTGTGCTTCTTCGAACTTCCTATTCGATACATAAGATAAGGGTGAGCATCCGAGTCCATGGTCTGCCGATATGCGCCCACGTTGTATGCAGAGCGCATGTTGACATTGAAGATCGTCCTCAACCTCCGAGGAGATCCGAGCTGAACCTCCTTCTTTTTCCCAGTCTTAGGGTCTACCATCTCCTGCCTGCCCCACCAGCCATAGTCTTCCATGACTTTCTGGATGTCCTTAGCCCACTGCTCATAAGGTATGCCATCCTCGATTGCGGAGGACAAAGAGTCCTGGATGTCCTTGAGGAGATCCATCTCCATGCACTTGGCGACCGTGAAGGAACGGGCATGTTCTTCCCTCCAGACATCCTCGTAGCTGAAACCAACCTTCAGCTTCTTGTTCTTGATATAGTCCAGTGCTTCCTGAGGCACAGGCTGCGGCATAGTATCTCTCCTTATCCTGCTATCTTCTCAGCCTTGCGGCCCGTAGCAGATTCCCAGCGGGCGATTATCTTCTCGCAGAACGCCGGGTTGAATTCCATCATGAAGCATCGTCTGCCAAGCTCTTCGGCAGCCATGAGTGTCGTGCCAGATCCACCGAACAGGTCGAGCACAATCTCACCTTTATCTGAAGAGTTCTCGATGGCAAGCTTCACCAGATCCAAAGGTTTCTGAGCGGGATGCAGCCTATCCTTTAGCTGTACAACTGAAAACTTCCAGATGTTCGGGATTCCATTGATCGTGCGTGCTCTCAGCGCTTTTTCTGCCTTGGTTTTCTTTCCTGTTATCATCATCTGAGGTTCATTTGCGAAGAGCCAGATCAGCTCGTATATTTTCGTGTAATAGCTGCCGAGCCCTCCTCCTTCCGCCTTCTGCCAGACAATAAGATTCTTTGTAATCAGATCTGTCGTCTCATGGATTGCCGGTGCTGTGTAGAAATCGCAGCAGACATAGGCATGCCCCATCGGTTTTAGGGATCTCTTCAGATTGGCCATGACAGCCCTGAAGAACGGACGGATCATCATTGAATCACTGACTCCATTCACACCTGTTGAGTTGCCGACAAGCGCATATGGAGGATCTGTGAAGACCATGTCTGAATACCCCCCCCCATCAGAGTTTCGACCTCGTCAGTCATCGTGCTGTCTCCGCACATCAGCCTATGATCCCCGAGCTTGTATATCTCTCCATATTTCACAATTCTTTCCATCTCAATCCTCCTGTTTCATTACGCTATCTGCGCCCAGTGCTCTTGCCTTGAACATTGCAAGAGCGATCTTCTCTACTATCTCTTCCTTCAGCTCAAACTTCTTTTCAAGGTCTGTCATCCGGGCTTTGAACTCCTCAAACGAAGAGCACTCTGATGCAGCCTTCACAAGATCGTCATAAAACGGCTGCATGACTGGCTGCCACTCTTCAAGCTCGTCATCCATCAGGTCATCGATCTCATCCTTGTCGTCCTCTTCCCTGTTCAGCTCCGTATTGAGACCAGGGAAAGCATCCGGAGTTACAGCAGGCTGAAGCACGTCATCAGACTCTTCGGGCTTTGTCAGCCCCAGCTTTCCATACAGGTCGTCAGCCTTGACCTTGAAGCCAAGCGGCACAAGGCTTGTCACGGCATTGACGATTGCAGGGATGTCCTCCGGTTCAGGCACAACGATCCTGAACTCCGGATACTCATCCAGCTCGCCGAAATTGAAATTGATGTACGGTATGACAAGGTCCCTGAATATGGTGGATGCAAGCTGCCTGGCGTCTGCCCTCTTGATCTCCAGGCGGATCTCGTTATGAAGATCTCCTTTATACTGACCACCTTCAGCGTCCGTGCTCATAGTCTGCCCAAGGACACCCTTGGAGACCTGCTTGTCTACCCAGTCGGCAAGGTGTTCATAGAGGTCGATATTCCCGCTGGATCCAGTCATACCGTTGACGATCTCGATATTCATCGAATCGGGAATAATCGCTCCTGCGTCCTTTCCAAGTGATGCAATCGCCTGGCGAAGAACCTTCTTGTCGTTATCGCTCGCACCTCTGCCATATCTTCCGATGCGCAGCGGATAGCCATAGACCTGGGCAAAAGCCGCCCACCCCGCCACATCATAGGACTTGATCAGCAGATAGTAGGCACAGGGAAGAGCAAGTCCATTCTTCAGATTGAAACCGCTCTTCAGCTTCGGCTCATGGATGATGAATTTATTCTTTGTCAGTTCTATCTGCTCGCCACCCTTGTTGAGGACGATGTGGCTCATGGTCTCACGATCATATTCGAAGAACCGGGGATCCTTGTGCTTGACATCCACAGGAACCCAGCGCCCCTTCCTAACACCCCAGATGATCTCACAAACAGAGAAACCTTTTCCAAGAGCATCAAGGAGATCCATCTTCATGTCTTCAAACCACGGAGCCTGGATGATATCCCGCCTGATGGACTCGGCGATCTCTTGCGCCTTGTCAGAATCGTCAGATGGAAGGATCTGGCTTTCAAGAGATATGACCTGGCTTTTCCTTGTCCCCAGGACAGACCTATAGTGGAGGTCCTTCTCCTCCAGCTCTTCGGCCATGGTAAGGTAGTCCCGAAGCTCCCCCGTCTTCAGTCCCTGGACGATCATGTAAAGCCTGTTCGGCGTCAGGTTATAGGCAATGGTATCGGTAAAGACAGGCTGAAGGACGGATGTTGTGCTCGGCACAATCTCCTCTCTTGTAAGGCTTGTCTTGTTGATCTGTTCTTTCAGGTCGGCATTCTCAGACCTCAGGGCATTGATCTCCGCTCCGACTTCCTTGACAAGTTCTGACAAACGGTCAAACTCATTCCTACCCTTTTTAAAAAGTGTCCACATCTTCATCACCTCCCATCATCATGTCATTGCTGATCCGCACTGGCTCGTATGAATACTCCTGATAGCCGCCATCATTCTTCATGGCGTGTTCGACCATGCACTCTGCGACGACAGTATCGCCATGCCTCAGCTTTCTGGTTTCTCCCTCGTTTGTCCTGGCGTCAGGGATCCGGGGGATGCCTTTGACCATAGTCACAAGCCGGAAGTCCTCGATGATATCCATGCTCTTCGGGATCTCCAGTTCGTGTGACTCAAAGCGCGATTTCAAGGCAGGCATAAACTCGGCATAGAAACCGGTGGTTATCATCA
Organism: uncultured Spirochaetales bacterium; assembly: GCA_944390865.1. GTDB lineage: Bacteria > Spirochaetota > Spirochaetia > Sphaerochaetales > Sphaerochaetaceae > Bullifex. The sequence continues at coordinate 138,252 of CALXRC010000001.1, forward strand.
CAGCATTAACAAGATCGGTACCATACTCCTGCTGGAGCATCTCGGCCATCATCTGCCCATTTCCTCTGGCATCAGTGCTAAAGCCCCAAACGCTTTCCAGGGAATCCAGGATAAAGCGGGATATGCGGAGCTGCTGATCAAAAGGCACATTGCGAAGCTCTATATTGCAAAGCCCCTTGCGGTATGTCTCGGAAATTCTCTGTGTAATAACAAGCGTTGAAATGTCTCCCGACCTTGCAAAGTCTCCGCCGATATACTTCCCAATCGGCAGGGCATCCCGGAGAACCGGCAGAAGCTCAGCTTCAAGCCATTCATCTGTCTGTCTGTTCCTCTCGCTTTCAGGCATGAACGTGAACTCATTTGTCTGCTGATATCGGAGTACAGGAATTTCATCATTCATGCAGTTTTCAACAAGAGCCCTGGAGAAGTATTTGGCACCGCCTTTGGTAGGTATACAGAAAAGCTCCTCAGGTGCGCCTTCCCCATAATGAGCGATAAGGCCCTGAAGCCAAGCCTCCTCACCTTTCTTCGTCCATTTCTCTTTCTTTCGAAGGCAGATCCTGCGATATAAACCCTGGCTGATTGCATCAGTGATTGTGATTTTATGAAGGCTGTAAGGCTTCTTTCCGGACTTTACGTCTTTAATGATCTCGTTGAAGAGATTATCCTCGCCGTTATGCGTAGATATGATGCAGACCTTGCCTCCCCACATAAGCATAGCGAGCGCAGCCTTCAGCAATTCCGAGAGGTTGTCGCAGAATGCGGCCTCATCTATGATGATCTTACCCTGACGGCCACGGATTGTTGTCGCTCTGGCAGGAAGCCCCATGATCTTATGCCCTGACGGGAAGGTTATCTTCGATGCTCTGAACTCGTCCTCGCCATCCTTGATAATCTCTTCACCAAAAGCGACCGCGGCTTCATTGAGCCCCTTTGCCCAGCTTCCGCAGGTCGTTATGAACTCCTTGGTGAACTCGAAGTTGTACGAAATATAATAGACATCCATTCCATCAGTGGCGGCAGCGTCAAGCACTGATGCGGCGGCTTCGGCCCAGGTCAAGCCCACACGTCTGGACTTTTCTGCAACCTTTACTTCCGCATCATCTCCAACCCATGCCTTCTGATAAGGAAGTAGAATCTCTAAGCTTTCAATCATGATGCGATTCCCAGTATTTTTGCCTTGATAGCCTCAACAGCCTTGTCAGACAGTCCTTCTGCTTTCACAGACTTGCTGACCTCTTCAGCGACAGCTGCAGCCCTGGACTTGATTTTCTCTTCAATCTTCAGGTTCACCTCGGACGCACTCTCCAGATCGCGCAAGGCCTTTGCGACCTTATTGACACCAATCGTCAGACTGAGCAGGCTCTCGGGATCCGCAGAATCCTTCGGCATCTCGTCTATACCCATGAGCAGATCAAAGACGATCATCCTCAACTGCTCGATGGCTACCTTGCCGAGGGTATTGCCAGTCCCCTCCTCTGCCTGCTGCAGATAGGCCTTGGCGATCTCCGCAGCCTCCCGGTTTTTCCTGGAGAACTCTTCCATCTTCTGCGCATATCTGTTGACCGCCGATTTGGACACGACGGCGCTGCCGGCCATCTCGTTGATGATGTCGGTTATCTCCTGCTGCGTGACATCAGGCTTTGCCAGAAGTTCCAGAAGTTTGTTCTTCAAGTTCTCCGGCAGAAGATCGATCGAGCTTTTCCTTCCCATCTCAGATCCCCTTGACAGGCTTGTCTATCCCAGGAATGACAGCTCGCTGATTGACCACATCCAGCCCTCTGTCCGTAAGTGTTACAAGCGTCACAGAGTGGCTGACATCCTCGGTCGTAACACAGCCCTGCTCTTCAAGCCAGGCGACTTCAGTCCTGACCTTATCCAGGCTCACATTGTGGCCAAACATCTCCAAGCCCTTCTGCAGCATCTGTTCATTGAGGCAGCAGTCGCTATCTTCATTGAGCAGCTGCAGGATCAGCACCCTCTGCTGCTCTGCAAATATGTTCACAAGTGTGTTCATCAAATTCCTCCATTCTTCTCAAGCAGGCTTCGCTGGATCAGTTCCATGAAGTTCGTACAGTTCCTAAGTTCGGCAGTCAGCGAACCCTCCAGCTTTCCTATCCTCTCGACAACATCAGAGGCAAACCCGCTCTGGAACTCGTCAATGCGGTTATGAAGGTCTTTCGTATCTTTACGTCTTCTTTCATCAACCCTTTCAAATATCTGCTGATACTGCTTCTCGAACTCTAGGCGCAGTGCTGCTATGTCCTGGTCATGACGCGAGGCGATCTCTGCCATCTGCTTCGCAGTCTCCTTCTGGATGCGGTCAAGAGATCCATTCACTTCTTTCAAGCCGTCAGTAATCGACGATTTGAGCGCAGCGGTCTCAGCCGTCCTGGCCTTCTTCCTTTCTGCCTCATCCTTCTCTCTTGTGTTCTTGACCTTCAAGTAAAACGTGAGGACAGAAATAATCGGAGACAGGATTGAAAATGCGGTAGTAAGCCAGACCGGCATCAGACTGCCTCCTCGTTCCTCGAAAGAGGATAATCGCCGAGGATTATCCCCTCCAGCTTCTCCTGGTAAGCACGCATATTGATGATATTCGTCTCCAGCTTGCGATACTCTCCATAACTCAGGAAAAGACCGCCTTGCTCAGGCATGTCCTGCCACTGGACGGCAAGCTCTTCATATCGCTCTGGCAGAACAACAGGAACGGTCTCCACATCCACCGTAGAGGTGCATCCGCAGAACATCACTATGATCAGCATCAGCGTTGCCACTTTTATCATTCATCCTCCTTGATCATCTTTTTGAGGGCTTTCTTTTCATCGGCAGAAATGTCATAGACTTTTGCCAGAGCATCGATCAGGTCATCAGTCACACCTTTTCCCTTCTCTGCCCATACCAGTTTCTGTGAAGATATGCCTGACAACTTGCTCAGGTATGTATATGAATAACCATGGTCAAGCCTCAGGTCGCGCAGCTTATCACCAATAGTCTTGGTGCCAAACAATGCATTGGCTCTTGCGACGAGATCCGAATCGTCAGCTTCGACCAGCTCGGCAAGATCTGCGGCATGCGCAGCTTCCTGCACTGCAGCTGTCTGGCTCTGCTGTACCTTCAGCTCAAGTTCCGCTGCAAGTCTCTCAGACTTTTCCTCCGCGGCTTTACGTTTCTTCCTCTGACTGGATCCGAAAATGATCCCAAAGACTCCAACGATTATGGACACCAAGACTCCAATGAAACCCGTCATTTGCTACCTCCCTTGTTGTTGCCGAATCTTTCCAGAACTCCGGATCCAAGGAGTAGCGTGGCTGCAGAAAGAACAGGCCACAGGATGTCCTCTGCCTGGTCATAGCCAAGTATCACAGAGAGGATCGCTACAGTCAGCCCGCCGATCACAAGAATGATCCCAGAGATCCTTTTCGCTGATGTCTTGCCAGATCTTCCTTGATACCAACGCTCGGGAGTCTTCTCCCCGTCAGCATAGGTGTGTGTTGATACGATTGTTTTGCTTTCCTGCTCTTCCGCCATGTATAGCCTCCAGCTTCCATGGTAGGCAGTCGGCAGGCCGTTTTTTAGATAAGAAATTTGACAAATATTTGAAGCAAAAAAAGAGAGCCCTGGTTGGACTCTGATTTCAAAAAAGTTGCGGCCTTTTTATGATTTCACCCTGTGAAATGCTCATTTCAATAGCTGGTTCGATATTTCCCGCCTCATCCCAGTAAATCCCAGAATTATCTCATCAGAACCCCGAGATTATCTCACGGGTCTACATCTGCAGGGGTGTTGAGGACTCTGACTATGCTGGAATTGAAAGCAGCGCACAGTGCAAGCAGCACTGCTGTAGTGGCAGCGATTATGATGAAAGACGCAGAGACAGTGCGCCTGTAGGCCCTGCTGTCTCCTTTGCCGTAGTAAAGCGAGAGCAGGGATGTCGATCCCAGGCACAGTCCTGTTATGATGCTTGTGATGAAGGTCATCAGACTGTAGGCAGAACCAACCGCCGCCAGGGCATCAGGACCTACAAACTGTCCGACAATCGCTGTATCCGTGATATTGTACAGCTGCTGGAGGAGATTCCCCAGCGTCAGGGGAAGCGCAAACAGCAGCATCGGCTTGACTATTGAGCCGCTGGTAAGTGCAACGGCCATCAGAGAAAATAATCCTTTTCCTTCTTCATGGAATCAATAAGACCTGCAATGTGGTCATAAATGTGAAGATGCATGATCTTCTTCAGCTGACTGCTGTCCTTTGAGCTTATGCACTCCTGAATTGCCTTATGCTCACGAAGGATGACATCGTATTCCTGAACTCTCTTGTAATCCAGGATTTTCAGCCGGACATAATCAGTGTTCTTTGAAAAGAGAGTCAGAAGACGGGTCTTGTTTTCCGCCTTGTACCAGGTGCTGTGGAAAGCCAGATCAAGCTCATGAAACTCAAGAGGATCGACTGAAGGCTGACTGATGACGATTTCCTGCCGCCTGATTACATGAGCGACATCCTCAAACAGAAGCGGAGTGTCCTTCTTCAGAAAGTCCTCGATTATCCTGGATTCGATTGCGACACGTGCATACATGAGCTGAAGCACTTCATCCGCATTTATCTTTCTGACTGTGGTCTGCCTGTACGATTTCATGTTTATGAAGCCCTGATCAGAAAGTCTGTTCAGCGCTGTCTTCACAGGTGTGCGCGAAGCAGAATACTGATCACAAAGGTCCTTCTCAGAGAGCAGGGCTCCCGGTTCAAGTTCGAGACTCAGTATTTTCCGGGTAATGTCAAAAAATATGCTGTTAGCCAGATCAAATCCATCATCTTGTTTTGCCATAGGTCAATTCTAGCTGTTAGAAGAAAAATTTTAAACCGGCTGAAAAGACAAAAAAAACCTGGCGACGACCTACTCTCCCACGGACGAAGCCGCAGTACCATCGGCGAAGAGGCGTTTCACGGTCGTGT
>CALXRC010000002.1 GCA_944390865.1 uncultured Spirochaetales bacterium
GTGTTCTCCGGAGGAGCGGAAGTCAGCCTTCGATACCTCGTATGAGATATGGAAGCTTTCTGCGAAACGCCCTGAGAAGGGAAAGAGCCCGGAAGCTCCATCTTCTAAGCGTCAGCGAAGGATGGGGTAGTTCACATACAGGCACGCACAGTGATTTGTTTTGACAGACTTTCATCAACCCAAACATGCTTCCGCTTTTCATAGCAATGTAATCACTGCCTGCATGTAAGCCGCAGCTCAATCACTCTTAGAGCAGCTGAAAAACAGAGCAAGAGCCTCAGACAGTTTTCCAGCTGTCGTCTGAATTAATTTGCATTTTCATTATCTGGAGGATCTGGCAAATCATCAGGATTTACAATCCATTTTTCGCTTACAGATTCTTTGATGTATCCTGTTATTTGTTCAGGACGCACAGGAGAATCAATCTCAACAGAATCATTTTCATCCGGATATTGAATGAAGCGATCATTCTTATGATAAAGAACCTTGAGATCAATCTGAGTCCTCTTTGTTTTCTCTTCATCAGAGAATTCTTCCCAGTATCCTTCCATCTTCTTGATAAGCTCTTTCCCCATTTCAATATCAGCAGCAGGTTTTTCGCCAAATGAAATTAGATCTTCCTCATCACCATTCATTGGATTCAGATTAAAAATTTCTGTCGTAAGAACGCCTGTTGCATTCTCATCTGAATGAGCATAGCCACGACCAATTACGTTAAGAGAATATTCTCCTTCAAGTATCGATGCCATTGCGGAGTATGACGTATAGTCACCATCAATGGTCTTTTCTACATTGTCATATTTAATGTCGTCAGCATTGAATACGATAAAATGATAACTGTCAAAAGCAGATCCCTTTGATACCTGGATAAGATCAATCAGACCTGCCTTTGTGTCATAAGTGATCTCAATTGCCATATCTTCGCCTGTTCCTTCATAAGTGAAAACACCATTCTCTTCCGTCCAAGTGAAATCAACTTTTGTTCCAAGGACATCGACATCTGCAATTTCACTGCTGCCGGTTGTGTCGTCAAATCCAACAAGAGCAAAGCCGCCTATCATGTACTTATACATCAGGAACAGATTATCCTGCGGCTGGCCATCGGATTCAGCACTCCTTGATTGTGCACTCATGCCGCTTAGAAAAACAGGAACAGGAGCTTGTGCAGATGAGCTAACTTCAGGCGTAGAGCCGTTGCATGAAACAAAAAACATGAGCATTGCCAGGAGGAAGAGAGAAACAGTTTTTTTCATAAAAGACAAATTACCCCCCCCCATGAAATAAGTCAAGGAATGACAAGCCATTCCTCTTTTTAAGCATGAATGTCATGCGCTGTTCACCTGCTTCTGTCCTGTTCAGAAACAGGTCTGACATGTCTTTAAAAAGGTGCGCTAAGCAAGCTGGTCAGAAGACTGGATGCATTGCAATGACAGCCTCTGCTGCATCAGGCAGACATTTAATGGTGCCAGAAGAGCATCCTGGCACCATCATTTTCTCAGTCGTCCAGTTCTCTCATCGCTTTCAAGGATGAAAAGATTATGCAAACAGCAACCCCGCAGAAGCCTATTACGGCAAAGAGCATGGCCGCACCGCTTCCCTTTCCAGAGCCGAAGAGCGTGTGCAGGACAGATGACTCAGTGTGAAGCATGAAAGGTTCAAACACTTTATCCACAAGAAGGCCTCCTGCTGCATAGCCTGCAGGAATTGATCCAAACTGCATCATATTTCTTATGCTGTACACTCTGGCCTGCATCTCCTGCGGAACTGCCAGCCTCATCAGCGCATCAAGATTCGCATTCATCACAGGAATGCACAGCCAGCCGGCAAAGGCACCGGCAAACCACATCGCAGGCGAAGAACTGAATGCAAGCACGAAGTTCTCGCTGCTCATTGAGATGAACAGGGAGATGACTATCACGCGCACTCTGCGGCGCGGTGCACTCAGCATAGCAGCAGCGATGCCGGACAGAAGCATTGCAGCACCGGCAGCAGAATTGATGGCTGCAAGCACTGTTTCTTCTGCCTTCTCCAGTATCAGGGCCGGCAATGCGGCATTATATATTGATGCAATGAAGTTTATACAGCCGAGAAACAGTATTATCTCGACCAGACCTGTGTGAGTTCTGAGAAAGCCGGCACCCTCGCGAAGGCTCTTGCTGAAGCTCTCCTTCTCTGCTTCCTTCTTCTTTTCTTCCGGTATCCTGACTAGGAAAAGGAGCGAGGCAGAAGCAGCCAGGTACGACAGCAGATCTGCCATGATGACAGCATCCAGTCCCCATAAAGTATAAACAGCTGTTGCCGCAGCCGGACCGGCAAGCGAGATCACCGCGTTTGACAGACTTCTCAGGCCTCCGGCTTTCTGAATCTTGTCATCCGGAGTGACAAGAGTGACTGCGACATCGCTGGCAGGTGCCTGAAAAGCCTGCATGAGTCCATTGAGACAGTTTGACAGATAGACAAAACCAAGCGTCAGGGATCCTGCAGCATGGCACAGCCCGACTGCAAGCGTGCAGACAGCTGCAGCAGTGTCGGCGAAAAGGATGAGGGCTTTCTTATTCCTCCTCTCGCATACAACTCCGGCAGGAATGCTGAAAATGATGTACGGTACATAGACAGAAACAGTCAGCATGCTTACGGCAAAGGCTGAGCCTGTTTCAGAATAAGCCCAGAGCGAAAGCGCAAAGGGCGTGAGCGACGAGCCGAAACGCGACAGACTCTGACCAAGCCAGAGTATGATGAGGCTCCTGTATGATTTGTAATTATGCATTGCTTTGCTCCTGAAAAGTATTTCGTCAAGCAAAGCCTGTCGGACTCTTGATACTGCTCCCTGGCAGGCAGTCCGCTTCAGGCCATGCAAGGAGCTGATGCAATGCAGAGTATCATGTTTCCTCCCTCAGTCTGCTGATGCAAACTGGCTGGTATACAGTTCATGATAGAAACCGCCCTTCGCAAGAAGCTCGTCATGGCTTCCTGCCTCCACGATGTCTCCATCACGCATTACAAGAATAATATCACTATTGCGGATTGTTGACAGCCTGTGCGCGACAACAAAGCTTGTACGGCCTTCAGTCATCGCACTGAATGACTTCTGAATCAGCTGTTCTGTCCTCGTGTCGATATTGCTTGTAGCCTCATCGAGTATCAGCAGATCCGGCAGGTCGATCATGCAGCGTGCAATGGAAATAAGCTGCCGCTCTCCTGCTGACAAGAGCCCTTCATCATCACTGAGCACAGTATCGTAGCCTTTCTCCAGTCTCATTATGATATTATGCACATGGGCTTTTCTGCAGGCTTCAATGACTTCATCGTCAGTGAAGCTGCGTCCCATAGTGACATTGTCACGCACGCTCGCATTACGTATGAACGAATCCTGAAGCACAGTGCCGAAGGACTTTCTCAGGCTGCTCAGCCTGATATCCCGGATGGGGATTCCATCAATCAGGATTGAGCCGGAACCCGCCTCATAATACCTCATCAGCAGGTTGATCACAGTGCTCTTTCCGGCACCTGTCGGGCCTACTATGGCAACATGCTGTCCTTTCCTTATTGACAGAGAGAAGTCCTTTATCAGGTTCTGCCCCTCAACATAAGAGAAAGACACATTCCTGAACTCCACATCCAGCGCACCGTCGGAAAGCACCGCTGTCCCGCTGTCCTCAATTTCCTTCTCATCCAGAAGTGAAAAGACGCGTGAAGCACAGACTATGGCATTCTGGAGCTCTGTTATGACGCCGGTGATGTCATTGAATGGCTTGGTATACTGGTTTGCATAGGCCAGTGCGCTGACCAGACCTCCCGCCGTGAGACGGGATGCAAGCACAAGCAGGCTGCCCGAGAATGCCGCACAGGCATATACAATGCTGTTGACAGCTCTTGTCACGGGATTGACAAGCGAAGAATAGAAAGTCCCCTTCCAGGAACTCTGCGCCCAGGCTTCATTCACTGAATCGAAATTCCTCTGACAGGTTTCCTGCAGGTTGTAGCAGATGACTTCCGCACTGTCCGAGATGTACTCGTCTGTCAGATCTGTCTGCACGCTGCGCTTTTCCGCCGTGGCCTTGAAATGTTTGTGCGTCTTGCGCGCAATGAAGGCCGCCACTACCAGTGACAGCGGGCTCAGCAGAATGACAACCAGAGCAATGATGAAGTCAAGGGAAAAGAGATAACAGACAGTGACAAGGATTGTCAGCGCAGCCGTGAAGAACTGGCTGAAGCCCAGCAGAAGTCCGTCAGAGACCTGGTCAACATCCGTTATGATTCTGGCGACAATATCACCCTGGCGGTGAGAATCAAGACAGCTGAACGGAAGCACCTGGAGCTTTCGGAAAGCATCTGCCCTCATATCCCCTGAAAGCCTGTACACAATCCTGTTGTTCAGTCTGGACAGAAGATACTGGCTGAAAAAGCATACAGCTGCCGTTATCAGGATGAGAACGAGCTGAGAGAAGAGAGAAGCAAAGTCCACCAGCCCTTCACCAAGCAGAAGATCGACAGCCCGTCCGGCTGCCAGCGGGATGTAGAGAGAGGCAATGACATAGACAAAGGCCATCAGAAGCGACAGCACAAACTCAAGCGTGTATCGTCTCAGATAGAAAAGGCAGCGCTTCAGTGTCTCTTTATACATTTTCTGCCTCCTTCTCGAACTGCGTGTAATAAATCTCCCTGTAGACCTGGCTGCTTTCCATCAGCTGGGCATGGGTGCCGGCAGCACTTACACAGCCGTTTTCCAGCAGCAGGATCTTATCGGCATTGAGGACCGATGAGGCACGCTGTGAGATAATGACCTTTGTCAGCTTTCTCTGTCCGACAGCAGCCCTGACACGGGCATCCGTCACATAATCAAGAGCAGAAAAACTGTCATCCAGAATCAGTATCTTTCCGCCATGAACAAGACCTCTGGCAATGGACAGGCGCTGGCGCTGTCCTCCTGAGAAGTTCCTGCCTCCGGCTTCAACTGCAGAATCAAGTCCCTTCTCGCTTACGAAATCCCAGGCCTGAGCGTCTTCAAGAGCCTGTCTGATGTCATCATCGCCGGCATCAGGGCGGGCCAGCAGCATGTTGCTCCTGATTGTGCCCGTAAAGAGCCTTGCCTTCTGCAGCACAAGAGAAACATTGTCATGAAGGGTTCTCAGACTGTATGCACACACCGGCTTGCCGAAAAGACTGACCTGACCGCTGTCCGCATCATACAGACGTGCAATGAGGGCCCCGAGAGTGGACTTCCCGCTGCCTGTCGCTCCGATAATCCCAAGTGTCTGACCCTTTTTGAGAGAGAAAGAGACATCCTTAAGCACAGGTTCACTGTCCTTGTTGTAGCTGAATGTGACATTCCTGAACTCAATCGCCGTATCCGCATCATCATCAACAGTGCAAAGACTTCCGTCAGCCATTGTGCTGTCCATATTGAACACGGCCTCAACGCGTCTGGCACTGGCAATGGCCTTTGTTATGGTCTGAATCAGAGAAGCCAGCTTTATCAGCTCGACAAGAATCTGGTTCATGTAATTGAACAGTGCGACCACACTGCCCTGCGACAAGGTGCCGCAGTCGACGCGTATGCCGCCGTACCAGATCACGGCAATGATGCCGAGATTCACTATGAAGCTGGTAAGAGGATTAGTCAGAGCAGAAATTGCCGAGGCTCCGAGCTGCATCCTGACAAGGCTGCTGTTTGCCTTCTCAAAGCTTTTCTTTTCCTCTTCCTGCAGGTTGAAGGCCCTGAGGACCCTTGCGCCGCTGCAGTTTTCCCTTGTCTGGGCAATTAGTCCGTCCTGTCTTCCCTGTACAGACCTGAAGCGCGGCACAGTGATCCTGAGAAGGATGTAGACGATGACAGACAGCAGAGGGATGATGAGTGCGAAGATGAGGCCGGCCTTGAGGTCAACGGCAAACGCCATGACGGCTGCACCGGCAACGACAAAAGGAGAGCGCAGCAGCAGCCGCAGCGTCATATTGACACCTGACTGGACCTGGTTCATGTCTCCTGTCATTCTGTTGATCAGTCCGGCAAGGCCTGTCTTCGAGCAGTCTGCAAGGCTCAGTGATTCAATCTTCCTGAACAGGCCCGCCTTGGCATCTCTGGCAAACAGGGCTGCCGCCCTGGCGGAAAAATACTGTGCGGTCACAGAGACGGCAAGTCCTGTAAAGGCAAGTGCGAACAGCAGTGCAGTCATGCGGATGATGTAAGGAACATCATGCACGGCAAGCCCGTTGTCGATGATGGATGCGACAACCAGGGGCACAAAGAGCTCAAGCAGGGCCTCAAACAACTTGAACAAAGGAGCGAGCACGCACTCCTTTGCATATTTTCTCAGATACGAAAACAGATGACTCATACCCTTCTCTCCTGTCCGGCAGCCGAAGCGCACATCTCAGTAACGGGAGAGAATTGAATCAAGTTTTTCTTTTGAGCAGGCCTTGAGGAAACCGGCAAGCTTCGGACCGCGCTCCCTGCCGATCAGGACTTTGTAGACAACTGTGAAGAATTCCGCATTCTCAATGCCGTTGTCCGAGCAGGCTTTGTAAATATAGTTGGCAAAATCCTTCTCGCTTGTATTGTCAAGATAATCGGCAATGTAGCCCCTCAGATCCCTGAGAGCCGCCCTCTGGCTGTCAGTCAGTTCAACAGGCTCGCTGCTTTCATCCGCAAGTGAGAATCTGAAATCCTCCGGAGCGAATGTCGTGATCCAGTTCCAGGCACAGCGGCAGCGGACCTCCAGACGCGCTCTCTGGCTCTCTGTAATGCCTTCAAGACTGTCAAGGACCGCCTCAATGTCGCCTGAGTGAATCTGCAGCAGGTTGCAAAGGTGGCGGAAAGGAATCTGATAGCCGGGCTCTGACGGAATATCCTCGCTGACCTGGCTGAGCTCGTAGATTCTCTTCTCCTTCTCCTTTCTCTTCTCATTGACGTTCATCAGGCCGAAGTAAATGCGCTCGCAGTTGTCATAATCCTCATAAATCTTCAGCACATCAAGGTCAAAGGAAATCGCAAACTCCGTATTTGGTCTGGTGGAGACAAAGAGGTAGCGGCAGACTTCCGGCGTGTACACCTCAAGCACATCGTACAGGCTGATGACCTCTCCAGAAGACGAAGAGATCTTTCCGCCCCTTCCCTTGATTGATATGAAGTCATACTGGAATGAGACAGGAGCCTCTCCGCCGAAGAGCTTCACGATCTTCCGGGAAGTGTCGAAGGAGCCGCCCTCACTGTGATGATCCTTTCCTGCAGGTTCGAAGTCAACGCCTTCACGGGCCCATCTCATCGGCCAGTCGACACGCCATGGCAGCTTCGCATACGGCGTCGTCCTCAAGTCGATTGTCTCTTCCTGCCCTGTAGAATCGTCACGGTATGTGAGGCCATATTCTCCGTCCCAGCCGAGCACCGTCGTCGTATCCTTGTCAGTGAAGGAGGAGAAGACAGAGACAGGCCACCATGACTCATCAAGAGGCGCCGTGCGGAACTCATTCAGAATTTCCCTGATATCGTCCTTCACTTCCAGAGCGCGCCTGATGCCGTCAGCATAGAGGCTGCTTCTGTAACGTGAAGCCTGGTAAATGTACTCCGGATTCACGCCGACAACGGGAAGGATCTTCTCAACATCAAGCTCATTCTTTCTGGCATAGCTTTCCGTCTCGCCAGTGGTATCGGGAACCAGCGTGATCGGCTTTCGCAGATAAGTCTCGAGCACTTCAGGCTGAGGCATGTTCTTCGGAACCTTTCTGAAGACATCATAATCGTCCCAGCTGTATATGAAGCGCACCTTCTTTCCCATTGCCCTCAGGGCCCTTACAACCAGCTCTACAGAGATGATCTCCCTGAAGTTTCCGATATGGACAGTGCCTGACGGCGTAATGCCGCTTGCACAGGTATAAAGTTCCTTGTCACCCTTCTCTCTTATGATCTTTGCGGCGTATATATCCGCCCAGTGTGTTGAATTATTCTCGCTCATAGCCTGAATTATGACAAAGACAGGTCATAATTGCAATTAAGAACTTTTTTCCTGCCTTTCTTCATGGTATCTTGAATTCTATGAAGAAACTGAGCCTTTTACTGTTCTTTCTTTTGTCCGCAGTCCTGCTTTGTGCCTCGCAGCAGGGGCTTGCCAGCTGGTATACCTGTGACAGACCAGACGCGCTTACCGCAAATGGCGAGATCTTTGACAGCAGCGCACTGACCGCCGCCCACAGGGACCTGACATTCGGCACAATCGTACGCGTCACCAGCAGCTCAAACGGGAAAAGCATAGAAGTCAGAATCAACGACAGAGGCCCCTATGTCGCCGGCAGGATAATCGACCTCACTCCGGAAGGAGCCCGGCAGCTTGGATTTTATGAAGAAGGGATCACGCCTGTCACTGTTGAGGTCATCAGCACTCCGGCCCAGCCAGAGAGCGAGTACGTCAGAGGCGAGGAGACTGGCTGGTACACAGTCCAGATCGGCTCATACACAAACACTGCAAATGCCTGGACAGTGTATGAGAACATAAGGTCAGCCGGACTGAAGCCGACAGCAGAGATCATAAGCGATTCCATGCTGCGCATCAGCGTCGGGAATGTGCAGGCTTACAGGCTTCAGTCTGTGCTGGACAGCCTTGCAGGCATTGGAATACAGGAACCACTTGTCAGAGGAGCACGCAGCCCCTATCTTTGACTGGTATGTTCTCATACAGCTGGAAACTGCTTTTTCTGATCGCAATCCTGCATATCGCAGCATCATTCTTCATAAACCGCCTGAGCTACAGGAGACTGGCTTCCCTCAGGCTCTTTCTCAGCACAAAGAGCTGGGAGCATGACGGCGAAATCTACAACACAATATTCCGGATCAGGCTCTGGAAGGACTACGTGCCAAGTGCAGGACCTTTTGACAAGAAGGATCTGAAAGGAGACAGCGCAGCCTACCTGTCTGTGTTCATCCTTGAGACTGTGAGAGCAGAGATCGCACACATTGTCTGTCTCGCACTCTCATGGTTTGTCATCCTGTCAGCAAAAGAGACGGTCAGCTGGGCTCTTCCTGTTTTCTTCACAGTCATCAACCTCCCCTGCATTCTCATTCAGCGCTACAACCGCCCGCGCTTTGAAAGGCTGCTCAAAAAAAGGAAAAGCCCTCTCATAATCCCAGAAGAGGAGTCTGGAGGGCTGACTGACAGAGTCAGAAGTCTAAGAAGAAAGTGAAGCTGCCGGTGATGTTGACATCAGGTCCGTCAGTGAATTTGTCACCCCTGAAGAGATATGCGACCTGATAGCCAAGGTCAATGAAGTCAAAAAAGCTCACAGTAACCTGAATTCCCGTGCTCATCAGGAAATTGTCGCCCTTGAGATCAGTGTTGAAATAGTTTCCTGTGCCCCAGCCTGCATCAAAGAAGAGATTGATGCGGGGGAATATCGCATGCCAGTCAGGACCGGACAGCCTTACATCGAAGTTGTTAACGACTGTGAACTGTGTGTTGTATGTCCAGCTGTTGTAGCCCCTGACCTTGCGTCCGAGAGAGACCGGATACTGGGCGTAGACAGGCACTTCATCCCCGTCAGTCCAGTTCACATTGAACCTGTCGATGAGAGTGATGCTGAAAAGATGGTTTCCGTCTTCCACAAAGCTGTAAGGAGACCATGAACCCACAGCATTGAAGGTCAGGCTGTAGTAATCCGCAATGCCGTCCAGCGCCCTGTTCAGTGCAAGAGGCGCCCAGAGAGCCTCAGCTGAGGCTTCAAAGCCGTTGCTGTACATTTTCTGGTCATCCATCATGTCAATCAGGACAGCTGCGGTGAAAGCCGTGCCCAGATGCTGTCTGTCTCCTCTCAGATCAGGATAGATGCTGCCCTGATAATCAGAGCCTCCCAGATAGTCATCCAGACTGTCAATCACGTCATCTCCATTGTTGTCGCGCACCGAACCGGTCCTGAAGGAGTCAATGTTCCTGTCATAGCGTCCTGTGTAGCCGACAGACAGCGTGACAAGATCTTTTCCGTCAACAGTTGAATCAAAAAAGCCCTGTGACAGCCTGACTGTCCAGTCAAGCCTGACTGTATCCCAGATCAGAGGATTGGTTCTGATCACTTCGCCTGTCTGTGGATCCTGCCAGACCTTTCTCTGGCTGTAGCCGCCTCCGACAAGCAGATCCAGCTGCGTCATGTGCCCGTCAATCAGGCTCAGGCCGTTAAAGCCTGCCCCAAGGCTCGCATAAGTCGGCAGGAAGCCTCCGAGAACTTCGGAATGCTGGTCAATGCCGCCGAAGACAAACTCCACATCAGCGCTGAGACTGACGGCTGCACAGACAGAAACAATCAGCAGAACAAGTATTTTTTTCATCTTTTTCCCCTTTTTCACTATTTTACTTCAAGATCGTCCGGCTCACCCCTGTCAACCTTCTTCATCGTGAAGAAGGCCGCTGCCATAAAGAAGGCAGTGAAGAGAAAGAGCGCCGGATAACCGAACAGATCAATGCAGCCTCCGGAGATCGGCGGAGCAATGATGCTGGCGGCCTGGCTGAAAAAGTAGTACAGGCCTGTATAAATTCCAACTGTGCTGTAAGTGCTCATCTGCCAGAGCATCGGGAAGGAGTTTGTGACAACGGAAACCCAGAAGACTCCGAACAGGAACAGCAGGAGCCAGAACGTGAGCAGCCGCGGCACAGCGGCCCAGGAAGCAGAGATGTAGCTGTGGGCAAAGACAAGCACAGTGACAGCCGCCAGAAGCGCCAGGGAAACCCTGATTGTCTTCTTCCTGCCAAAGCGGTGCGCAACCTTGCCGGAAGGAATCGCGAAGATAGCGTAGGCAATGCCGACCATGCCGGCAGCAAGGCTGGCTGTTCCGGAAGAAGTGCCCAGCACCTCAACGCTGTACAGTCCGACAAACGGAAGGACTCCCTGGTATGCGATGAACCAGCAAAGCAGGGAGATCAGAATGAACAGAGCACTTTTGTCCTTTTGCGCAAAGACAATTTTCAGGCTCTTCAGCACAGGCTCCTTTTTCTCAGAGGAGGACTCCTTTGCGACTGCGGAGTTCTTTTCCTTTACAAAGATGAAAAGAAGGATGACCGCAGCAATGACAAAGACTGAAGCGACGGGGAAAGCGAGTATGTTGTTCACGCTCTCTCCTGAAGGCAGTGTGATATACACATCCATAAGACGGGCAAGGGCAATTGTTCCGAGTATTGTGGCAATGCCGCCCATTGTGTTGATCACGCCGTTGGCCTCCGAACGAAGATCGGCAGGAACCATGTCCGGCATGAGGGCGACCACAGGGCCTCTCACCGCCTGTTTCGACAGGTTGAAGATGAAGACCGCCGCGATGAGCAGCCAGAGAGAAGAAAGCGCTGAGAACGGGATCAGGGCGAAAAGCAGGGCTGCGGCAGGCAGGAAGCTTATGATATAAGGCATCCTTCGCCCTATTCTGGTGCTGGACCTGTCGCTGAGGGCAGAAAACAGCGGGATCATGAATATGGCCAGAACATTGTCAAAGGTCATGATCAGACCGATAACTGTGCTGCTGTCAATGTAGCGTGCAAGAAAGATGGGAATATAAGTATCGTAAAGAGGATCCATCAGCCCCATTGTGAAAAAGCCGAGTCCGATAAGAAAGGTTGTCAGATAATATCCCTTCAGGCTCTTTTTCTCTGCCATAAAATCGCCGCAGGGTACTCCTATGCTTGCATAGGGGATGAATGCGGCACCCTCCTTGTATAGATTCTTGTCTTTGCATGCTCAACGAGCACGGTCTTTCTCATTAAGACGTATTTCGAAACCGTTCCATCAGCGTATCTGAGGTTCAGCCTTCCGTCGGACTTCCTCGCAGCCACCAGTGCCCCCTTCCCGTCATGAAGACAGATGTCGTATCGCTGGTATCCTCTGATGTATCTTGGACCCTGCTGGTTCTGCCTTCTCCCTCCCTTCTTCAAGTTGTCCTTACAGAGTTTCCTGTTGTGGCAGCGTACCTTCAGGATGTCGTAGATATCGTCACATCTTGAAGCGTGAAGGTTCCCAGCGATGCAGAAGGCGTCGTCCGCATGGCTCTTCCCGAGGCCGAGGCTGTTCCTCACGTGGTTCGTGATGTAGCCGTAGGTCTGCGTTACGGGGATATCAGGATGCGCAGCCCTGACCTTGTCGAGGAGGAACCAGCGCATCGTCGACATCTCTGTCGCGCCTTTGAAGCCTTTGTTTTCAGGGAAGGGGATGTCCAATGGACTCTTTCCATTGTGGTGGTTCGTGTGGCATTTTTCGCAGAGCGTGATGAGGTTGGCCGGCCGGTCGGAGCCTCCATCCTTGAGCTGGACGATGTGGTGGACTTCCAGGTGCTCATAGCTGCCACAGTTCCAACAGGTGAAATTGTCCCTTGCCTTCACATACGCCTTGACGTTCTTGTAGCCCCGTTGCTCCCCCTCCTGATAACGCTTGCCTTCGATGTCCTCGTCCTTGATACGCTGTATGTCGAAGGATGCCGTCTCGATGACGGTCTTTGAGACGGGGAGGATGGAGCACACGTCATTGATGACATTCACATGAGAGCGGATCTTAGTCTCCATCGTGGGGGTGAGCCAGCCCTTGGGACGCTTCCTGTTGTCGAAGCGGGGCTTCCTGTGCCTCAGACGGGAACGTCTTGACCGCCTTGATTCCCGTCTTGCCGTCATGAGCTTGGGGACATCATCCCTTAACGCGACTTCCGCACTGAAAAGCTCTTCCTTCTCCGTCGATGCCGAGAGCCCGACATGCTTCGAGCCGGCATCCACGCCGAGCGTCACAGGCTGTGTGCAATGGGTCTGCGGCTCGTAGAGGAGCTGGATTGTGAAGGGCGAGCGCTTTACGACCTTCGCCTGTTTGCGTCTCAGAAGCCACTTCACCTTGCCGTACCTCTTTGTAGGCATCAGCGGCCTTCCTTCCTTGTCGATGATGTAGACCATCATTCCTCCTTGACCTCGATTGAGGTAATGCCGGATTACTCCGGTCGCCGGGCCTCTCTCCCGGCTATCCCAGGCCGATGTTGTCCCGGGGTTTACTGCCAGCCGCACGGCCCCCTCCCGTGAGGGCGTTTGACGGCAGGCCGCAGAGCAGGGGGCTGGGACGCGCCTTGCGGCTTGCACCCCCTGGTGCCTATATATTCCCGGGCAACGTAGTTCAGGACGGATGTCCTTCACTCCGGCTGATCACCTTGGGCACAAGCCCCTATCCTTGGATAGCGGGTCGGTGACATGAAAAACGCTCCTTTCAGCACTGTATCACAGACTGGGGACTCGTGTCGTTGCAAGTAAGGCAAAAAAAAGGTAAAACATCCAGCTGTATGATAAAATCCCGAGCAGATTTGGAAACGAAGCTTCACCTCACAGACAGAGAGAAGGCCTGGTTTGAAAACCCTTCAGGCCTGCCCCTTCTCATCTCCCGGCCGCTCTTTGACCTCATCGATCCTGATGACATGAATGATCCGGTGAGGAAACAGTTTGTGCCGGATGTCAGGGAAAACGACAAGTCGGCCTCCCTTGATCCGCTTGCCGAGACTGAGCACTCCGTATCAAAGCGCATCATACACCGCTATGAGCACCGCATAGCATTCCTGACGACAGACCGCTGCTTTTCCTACTGCCGCCACTGTTTCAGACGCCGCTTCACGGCAAAGGAAAGCGGTGCAGTAACAGAGCGTGAGATTGATGAGGCCGCAAGTTATCTTGAGGCTCACGAAGAAGTGTACGAGGTGCTGCTCACCGGAGGCGACATGTTCACTCTTTCTGACAGAATGATAGAGTACATGCTTTCCACTCTGCGCAGGAAGCGCAAGGACCTTGTGCTGAGACTGTGCACAAGGGCGAACATCTCCTTTCCGCAGCGCTTCACGCCAGAACTGATGCAGATAATAGAAAAGGCAAATGAGGAAGGCCCTCTTTACCTGATGACCCACTACAACCACCCTGCAGAGCTGACGCCTGAAAGCCTTGCATCCGTAAAGGCCTTTACCAGACTCGGAATTGCCTGTTTCAATCAGACAGTGCTCCTCAGAGGCGTCAACGACAATGCGGACACGCTTGAAAAGCTCTGCGTAAGGCTTCTTGCCAGCAGGATAAAGCCCTACTACCTGTTCCAGTGTGACCTGGTTGAGGGGACGGCTCATCTGAGAGTGCCGTTGGCAAAAGGACTTGAGATTGAGAAAGAACTGAGAAAGAGACTGTCTGGACTCGCAATGCCTCAGTACACGATTGACCTGCCTGAAGGAGGAGGAAAAGTGATACTGACTGAACAGCATCTCATCTCAAGAGATGATGAGACTTTCACATTCACCACGCCTGAAGGAGAAATCAGGCATTACCCTGCAAATTGAAAGAGGGCTCCGGAAAGAGCCCTCTGTCTTGTCTTATCAGGCAGTCTCACTGTGCAAGCGAGTTCAGCAGAGACTGGATGGCACCCTGTCTCTCGGCCTCTCTCACCGCCTGATATGAATCCTCACTCCTCACGACCGGGCTTGAGGTGAAATCCGGAGCTGAGATCACTGCAGCCTGCCTGTTAAGCTGGGCGGAAATCTCATCAAGAGCAGAAGCCTTCGCCTTTTCAATCAGGCTGTCAACCTCATCCTGAGTAAGCATCTGGGACTCGAGTGCTGAGATCTGGCTGTCTGTATAAGCATTGGAAGAGGCAATCACTGCATCGATTTCCTTCTGCACTGTTGCGCTGACACTGTCAAGGATTGCCTGAGTGTCAATCGTGCCGACATAGTCCATCACATCCTGATAGATTGCGTCGCTGACGGTCTGGGTCAGTGCTTCAGTATCGACAGCGGCACCTGCAAGTTCCGTGCGGATGATCTCGAGCAGAGCATCATAGTTGGCATCAACATATGCATTGATCTCATTATTGATAGTCTCCTCAAGCAGGCTGTAATTGGCATCGACATAAGCTGTGATCGCATCGTTGACAGTCTGTGTGAGCAGACTCATGTTTGAACTGACGTAATCATCGATGCAGGAGACAACGATGCTGTTGATCTGATCCAGATTGTCCTGGACATAGGCTGACACATAATCTTCAACAGCAGACTGAACTGCAGGCTCAATGCCGGATGCGACTTCAGAGACAAAGGCATCATCTGCTGCTACAGCATCAGCTACAGCTGAGATGAAGTCCTGATCAGCTGCCAGAGACTGAGCGATTTCCCCACTGTCCACAGTATTGTCTGCAGCAACAAGTCCCTGGGCCTGCCGGGCTCTGGCCTGTTCCAGCAGCTCACTGTTGCTGCCTGGACGGACTGTCCAGAGAACAAGAAATACGGCAACAGCCAGAACGGCTGTAATACTCAACAAAACAATACGAGAAGACTTACCCATAAACGTAACCTCTGTCTAAGAGTGTAGCATAATAAAAATCAAGTTGTCGATAAAGATATTCCCTGTCTTTATCATTAAGGATCGTTATTACTCTTTTGCCGCTATTAAATAAACTCTGCCCGATATCACTCTGGCTGGCCTCCCTGCGCATAAAGGCCTCTTCCGAGATGCCGTCACGCTGCAGTGCGCGCATGCATCTCTGCTCAAGAGGGGCATAGAAATACAGAATCTCGCCGCACAGGCGGACAAGATCCATTTTCTCCAGAAGCGCGCAGTTTATCAGGCCCCATTCATGACAGGAGACAAAGTCCTCAGTCCTCTTCTTCATCCAGGGATGGCTGATTGAATTGAGCTTCTCAAGCTGCTCAGGGTGTCCGAAGACAATCCGGGAAAGCTTTTTCCTGTCCACCTGCCCCTCACCGTTCAGGACAGAGGGAGAGAAAGCTTCCACAATTCTTTCTTTCTGGGCAATCAGGGCCTCATGCCCGAGCCTGTCAACATCAAGCACCTGCAGTCCGCGCTGCGAAAACCACTCAGCCGCTGCATCCTTGCCGGCACAGCTTCTGCCTGTAAGTCCTATTATCATCAGTGCATATCCCCCCATCGCTGTGCTGACTCAATGCCTACTCTCAGAGGAACAGAAAGCTTTTCAGCTCCCTCCATCTCAGTGCGCACGAGGGCCTTGATCCTGTCAAGTTCCTCAGGGGGAACTTCGAAAATCAGCTCATCATGCACCTGAAGCAGCATTCTGGTCTTATAGCCGCCCGCCTTCAGGGCCTCTGCTATGCTTATCATGGCCTTCTTCATCAGCTCAGCGGCAGAGCCCTGAATGATCGTGTTCAGCGCGACACGCTCAGCAGCAGCGGCAACTGTCTTGTTGCGGCTGTTGATTCCCATCACAGTGCGCTCATGACCACCGAGAGTGCGCACAAAGCCCTTCTCTCTGGCTTCGCAGACGACCTTGTCCACGTAGGAGCGGACCTGATGATAGCGCTCAAAATACTTTTCAATGAAAGTCTTCGCATCAGAGCGGCTGATTCCAAGCTCTCCGGAAAGGCGGAAGGCCGACATGCCGTACATGATTCCGAAGTTGATTGTCTTGGCTATCCTGCGCTGATCGGCAGTGACCTCCTCAGGAGACCTGTCGAAGATGAGGCTTGCAGTATAGCGGTGGACATCTCCTCCTTCGATGAAGGCCTTCCTCAGCTCCTCATCCTGAGACATGTGGGCCAGGACCACCAGCTCAATCTGGGAATAGTCAGCAGACAGGAAGAGCCAGCCGTCCTGAGCACAGAAAGCAGAGCGTATCAGCCTACCGTCTTCACTGCGGATCGGGATGTTCTGCAGATTCGGATTCTTGCTTGAAAGCCTTCCAGTAGCTGTTCCCGTCTGCAGGAACGAGGTATGAATCCTGTCATTTTCATCACACATCAGAGGAAGAGTGTCAACATAGGTGCCCAGAAGCTTTGACACTGAGCGGTAGGAGAGAATCCTGTTGATTATCGGGTGCTCTCCCTTCAGGGCCTCAAGCGTATCTGTGGCTGTGGAATAGCCGCGCTGCGTGCGTTTCCCGCTCTGCAGTCCGAGCTCCTCAAACAGCACAGCTCCGAGCTGCTGGGTGCTGTTGATGTTGAACTCATGGCCGGCATCGGCCCAGATCTCCTTCTCCAGCTGGCTCTGGCGGAGCGAGAACTTCTCATCAAGCTCCTTCATGAATGCCCTGTCAAGATGTACGCCGGCCTCCTCCATGCCCGCAAGCACCCTGATCAGTCCGTTCTCATATGTCTCATAAACTGAAAGCAGGCCGCGCTTCTCCAGCTCAGACCTGAAGTGAAGATAAAGCCGGTAAGCAAGATCAGCATCCTCAGCAGAATACTTCAGGGCAATGTCCGCGGGGACTGCGGAGAAATCCTCGCCGTGAGGGACAATATCATCATAACTCACTGCCTCATAGGCCAGATAACGCAGGGCAAGGGCTTCAAGGCTGTAGCCGGGAGCCGAGGAATCCAGCAGCCATGCCATAAGCATGGTGTCGAAAAGAGGCACGGCATCGCAGCCGAGGTGATGCAGCACCTGAAGGTCGAACTTGAGATTCTGGCCGACAAGTTTCAGCCTGCCGCTGGAAAACCACTTGTCAAACAAGGCCACGGCATCAGACAGGCTCAGGTAGTCCTGTCCTGCGGCCTTCAGGGGGCAGTAGAAGGCTTTCTTCTTCTCATAAGAGAAAGAAAAGGCCACAAGATCAGCATTTCTCGCATCAAGGCTGCTTGTCTCTGTGTCAAAGGCAATGACCCCGCCTGCCCTGCAGGCATCCTCAAAATAGGCATCTATTGTCCTGATGTCGTCAAGCTGTCTGTATTCGCCCAGTCCGAGAAGGCTCCTGTCCTGACAGAGATCCTTTGAAGGGCTGTCCTCTTCTGCAATGGCAGCCGCCTTCTCCTTCACTTCTGCCTTATACCCTGAAGCAAGCGCAGAAGCCGTCTTGGCCAGCGAGGTGCAGTTATGCTTTCTGAAAATGTCCACAGCACTCTGATAGTCAATCGTGCTTGTCATGAACTCAGGACTGTCAAAGGTATCAAGCGTGAAGACATCAAGCCTGAGCCTGACCAGCTCTCTGGAAAGCAGCGCGCTCTCTTTTCCGCTTTCAAGCTTTTCCCTGAGTCCTTTCGGCAGAGAGTCCAGATGGCGGTAAATCCCGTCAAGGGAAACATATTCCTCCAGCAGCTTCACAGCTCCCTTTTCTCCTATTCCCCTGACTCCGGGAACATTGTCAGAACTGTCGCCGAGCAGCGAAAGGTAGTCAACGATCTGGGAGGGAAGAATGCCAAATTCCTGTCTGACTTCCTCAGGCCCGAAAAGAGTGTATTTCGGCTGGTTCTTCTTCGGCGGACGCAGTGCGCTGACACGCTCATCAACAAGCTGCAGCAGGTCCTTGTCGCCAGTGACCATCACTGTCTCAATGCCCAGGCGGGAGGCATTAGCGCAAAGTGTGGCGATGAGATCATCAGCCTCAAAGCCCTCTTTTGCCATATAAGGGATATTCAGCCTGTCAAGCGCATCCATGATGAGGGGCACCTGAGAGTGCAGATCCTGCGGGGCAGCCTCCCTGTTTGCCTTATACGGGGCATACATCTTGTGCCTGAATGTCGGCCCCTTGCTGTCCATGGCTATGACAAAATAATCAAACTTATACTCACGGATCAGCATGAATATTGTGTTGAAAAAGCCGAAGAAGGCGGAAACGTTGTTGCCTTCTCCATCTGTCAGCGGGCGGGTCAGAAAGGCGAAATAGCTGCGGTAGATCAGCGAATAGCCGTCTATGATGTACAGCTTCTTTCCGTTCAGAGGCGCAAGATGCGGCTTATCTTCCTTCTTTTCCTTTTTCTCCGGTTTTTCCATCACAGTCTGAGCCAGCTTTTCCTGGTCAAGGTCTTCTTCGCTGAACAGTTCGTCCATAGCATCACTCCAGATTCTCAAGTCTCAGTCCGTCATAGGCGCTGAAGGCGTCGGGATAAAGCGAATCAATTTCGCTGCAGCTTGTCTCATGATTGATATGGGTAAAGTAAATCGTCTCTGCCCCTATCCTCTTTCCGGCATCATAAGCCTCCTGGAAGCAGAAATGGGCGCCATGAGGTCTCTTTCTCAGTCCGCCTATTGCCAGAATGCGCACTCCCTTCAGGGCATCAAAGACTTCATCCGGGATATAAGTGCAGTCTGTGATGTAAGCAAAGGAGGAAAACCTGTAGCCGTAAATAGGCATGTGAGTCATCCTTCCATGCTCGACAGGAAGAGGAATGACGTTTATGCCGGCAATGCTGACGCTTTCAAGCGGAGCAAGCTCGACAGCACACAGATGAGGATTGCCCGGATAGGAGCTTTCATCAAAGGCATAGCTGTAGTGCGTCTCAATATACTTCAGCGTAGGTCCGTTGGAATAGACAGTCATGTTCTTCTTCTGGGAGAAGACCCTCAGGTCATCAATGCCGGAAAGATGATCTGCATGGGAATGTGTGTACAGCACAGCATCCAGATGATCAATATTCTCCCTCAGGAGCTGAAGCCTGAACTCGTATCCTGTATCAACGACAATCCTGCTGCCCCTGTCCTCCACAAGAATCGAGGAACGGTAGCGCTTGTCCCTGCTGTCAGTGCTGGTGCATACCGGACAATGGCAGCCTATCACAGGAATACCGTGGCTTGTGCCTGTTCCCAGAAATGTAACTCTCATAATGCGTACATGTTACCACACAAACTGCTCTTGAGAACAGGCGGAGAGCGGCTCAGCCCTTCCAGATCTCAGATGAGGCATCCGAAGGCATTCTCCAGTCTGAGCGCGGAGACAGGGTCACAGAGCCGACCTTAGGGCCATCAGGCAGACAGGAACGCTTGAACTGCTGACTGAAGAAGCGCCTGAAGAAATTATCCAGCCATTTGTCAATGACAGGGCGTTCATAGACCTCCTCAAAAGTCTGATAAGCCAGCCGCCTGATCTTCTCCTTCGAGAATGAACAGCGCACAAAATAATAGAGGAAGAAATCATGCAGCTCATACGGACCGACCAGGTCTTCTGTCACCTGCCTTATTGTGCCGTCCTCATTTGCAGGAAGGAGCTCAGGAGATACAGGCGTGTCCAGAATATCATAAAGGACAGCGCCGCTGGCTGAGAAATCAGAAGAGGCGAACCAGCGTACAAGATAGCGCACAAGCGTCTTGGGAACCGAAGCGTTGACTGCGTACATGCTCATGTGATCACCGTTGTATGTGGCCCATCCGAGCGCCAGCTCCGACAGATCGCCGGTTCCGATGACAAGAGATCCTGTCTTGTTTGCCAGATCCATCAGCACCTGCGTCCTTTCCCTGGCCTGAGCATTCTCATATGTCACATCGTAGCAGTCCTCAGCCTGTCCTATGTCCCTGAAGTGAGACAGCACTGAGGCCTTGATATCAATCTCGCTGAAAGAGACGCCGAGTGAGCCTGCAAGGAGCTTCGCATTATTGTTCGTGCGCTTTGTCGTCCCGAAGCAGGGCATTGTGACAGCCAGGATATCCTTTCTGTCCCTGGAAAGAAGATCGAAAGCCTTTACAGTCACAAGCAGCGCCAGAGTTGAGTCAAGACCGCCTGACAGTCCGATGACAGCACCCCTGGCTCCTGTGTGCTGCAGCCGCTTCTTCAGGCCGAGCGCCTGAAGACGGATGATCTTCTCACAGCGTTTTGCCACCTCGCCTTCATCAGCAGGGACAAAGGGAAAGCGCGGATACTTTCTTGTCAGCCAGGTGCTGTCCAGGTCAAAGTGCGTCTCAATGCTCACATATCCAGATACGGCAGAGCCGGGGAAAGTGGAATGCTTCATCCTCTCGCCTGCGAGGAAGGAAAGGTCAAGCTCGCTTTCAAGGATCGTGCCGGTCTCAAAATTCTGCTGGGCAAGAATTCTTCCATTTTCAGCGATGAGGCTGTGGCCTGTGAAGACCATATCGGTTGAGCTCTCGCCCTCTCCCGCTCCCGCGTATACATAGCCACAGATCAGGCGGGCGCTCTGCATTGAGACAAGCGCCTGCCTGTACTCACTCTTTCCGATGATCTCGTCGCTTGCCGAGAGATTCGCAATGACAGTGGCACCTGCCATGGCATGACGGACAGACGGGCTGTCCGCAACCCAGAGATCCTCACAGATCTCAACAGCAAGGACAAAGTCCCTCATGCTGTCGCAGCGGATCAGGATATCGGTCCCGAAAGGCACGCGGCTGTCACCAAAGGGGATTTCAGTCACCTGACTGGGGGCTGGAGAAAACCAGCGTCCCTCGTAAAACTCTCCGTAAGTGGGAATGTTCTTTTTGGGGATAAAGGCCAGGACACGGCCGTGATGGACAACGGCTGCGCTGTTGTAGAGCTTGGAGCCGCATCGCAGAGGAAGGCCGAGGACAGAAAGCACGTCTGTATCCCGGCTCTGGCGGCAGATCTCCTTCAGGCCTTCCATGGCGCTGTCAAGCAGATCTGAGGAAAAGACCAGATCGCCAAGGGTATAGCCGGTAATGCACAGCTCGGGAAAGACAAGAAGCTTGATCTTCTTCTCCTGGGCAGAACGGATAAGGCCGACAATCTTCTCCACATTGTCAGCAACGCCAGCAACACTCACATAAGGGCTCACGGCCCCTGTCTTCAAATAGCCGTCTTTCATACTAGCCTGAGTTTAGCACAATAGCCGAAAGGATACAGCAGGAAGAAAACTTTTTGCTTTTGGTTTTTCTGCTGATATACTCTATGTTATGAACACAATAACACTTGACGGGACCTGGCATCTCAGGGCCCTCGATAAAGATATCATCCGCTCCTGCTGCCCGCGCCTGGACGGCACAGAGCTTGAGTTCACCCTTCCAAATGACATTCACTCAGTACTTCTTGACCATGGCCTGATTGACGACCCCTTCACCGGACAGAACGCCCTCAAAAGCAGCTTCATAACAAAAACAGGCTGGCAGATGCGCAAGAGTTTTTCCTTCAGCAGGACTCAGGGACAGCGCACAGTCCTCTCCCTGTCAGGACTGGACTGCATCGCCTCAGTCAGCCTGAACGGAAACACAGTAGGCCAGGCAGACAATGCTTTCAGACGCTGGCTGATGGATGTGACAAATGAACTCAGAGACGGGGAAAATGAACTGGTGATAACGTTTTCCGCCCTTGATGAGGAAATTGACAGGCTGAAAAGAGAGGGAAAGAATCTCAGGCCGGCAAGCCTTGTCAGGAAGTCAGCAAGGCATTTCGGGCCCTACTCCATCACTCCTGAAGGCATTTACGAACCAGTAAGGCTCATCAGCGACGAAGTCCTGTTTGTAAAGAGCTGGAACTGCATTCCGCGCCTTGTCAGCCACAACTGGATAATGAAGGTCGAGATCACGGCTGATGTCTTCTGTGAGGCTGATGTCAGCTTCTCAGTATCTGTTGCGATGCGCACTGAACAGACAGTGACGCACGTGAGGAGGGGGCAGGAAAATTACTCGTTCACATTCACAATACCTGAAGAGGACGTGGCAAGATGGGAGCCTGCGGGCATGGGAGGACAGCACCTCTACCCCCTGGACATCACGTTCGCATCCTACAGCGACAAGAGAATGATTGCCTTCAGGACTGTCAGCCTCGTAAGCGAAGAAGACAGCGCAGGCAGGTCTTTCATCCTGCTTGTCAATGACAGGCCAGTATTCATAAAGGGAATGATCTGGACCGGCCTTGACATACTTCCCTCAAGGCTGAATCCCACACGCTGCATCAGGGCGCTTCAGAGCGCACAGCGCTGCGGCATCAATGCGATCCGCGTTCACTGCAGCAGCGCCTATGAAAGCGAACTCTTCTACGACAGCTGCGACAGACTCGGACTTCTTGTCTGGCAGGACTTCATGTTTGATGAGGCAGAGTACAGTCTGAGTGAGGCTTTCATGAAGAATGTGGAAGAGGAAGTCAGGTACCAGACACTCAGGCTCATGAGCCATCCGTGTCTTGCCCTCTTCTGCGCCGGAGGCTCACCTGCAATTGCGGATCTTGATGCAAAGCAGGCTGTCAGCTATGACAGGCTGAACTACGCTGTCATAGAGCGCACGGTGAAAAGCCTTTCGCCAGATGCTGTCTACGTGCCTCACTCCCTGGCGGAGAGTCCTGACACCACAGTACGCACTCATAACAGTCCGTCATGGGGACTGAGCAGCTGCCTGGACGAGGAAAGCCTGGCAGTCATCAGCAGCGAAGAAGGCCCAGTGCCGCGCTTTGTCTGTGCAGTTTCATTCCCCTCCTTCCCGTCTCTCTCAACGATAAGCGGCTACTGCGAAGAGAAGGAGATAAACATCGCGGCAGACAGCATGATGAAGCATCAGAGCAGGACAGGAGTCTTCGAACTCATTGTCTCCTCCATTCTCGAGCATTACCGCTTCCCTGACAGCCTCGAGAAGATGGTCTATCTGTCTCAGGTAAGCCAGGCAGACATCATCTCCCGCATAATGGACAACCTGAGAAGCAGGAGTCCGCTGTGCTCCGGCGTCTTCATAAAGTCACTGACATCAAACTTCCCGGCCGCTGATGAGAGCGCTGTCGAATACTCCGGCAAATGGAAGATGCTGATGTATCAGCTGAGGAACATATTTGCTCCCATCACCACAATCTGCATAAGACAGGACAGGAAGATCCGCGTGATGGCCCAGAACGACACAGGTCAGGAGACAGAAGTCAAAGTCTCCGTGAAGTTCTCATCCTTCCATGGAGACAAGCTGAAAATGCAGGTTTTCAGAAAAGTGCTGCCCCCTCACAGCCTGACTGCTGTCAGCAGCACAGACTATTCGTTTATTAAGGACACCAGTGAGGCCTTTGCCTATGTCAAGCTCTCAACTCCCGACATCTACAGGGAAGATCTGGTCCTGCTTGAGGAGCCCAAGCGCTGCCATTTCAGGGATCCGGAGCTGAAAGTGGATGTTGCAAGGAACGGCAGGAATTTCCTTTGCACCGTCAGCTGCACCTGTCCTGCCTTCCTTGTCTGTCTGGATGCCGGTTCTCTGAAAGGCTTCTTCAGCGAAAACCTCTTCTCAATCCGTCCCACAGCCCAGAAGCTTGTGACATTCTTCAGTGAAGAGGACATTTCCATTGAGGAGTTCAAAGCCAGCCTCACGACCTTTGACCTTTACAAGGCAGGAACCTGAAGCAGAGGAAGCCGGGCGTGACGGCTTCCTCCTTTTTACTGCCGGCGGGTGAATACAGTCTGCTCTGATTCAGCAATAAGGGGCATCAGGCGGCTGATCAGGCTGCCGTAAACACTCTCGTCTGCCTTCAGGCTGTGATCAAGGTCATGAAGGATGAACAGAGGCACAGCGTGCTCACAGGCCCAGGCTTCAAGTCTTTCTGCTGAAACGACAGCATCCTTTCCGCCTGCGGCAATGGCAAGTATCTTCTGCCTGTCATCAAACCCGGCAAGCGAGTCCAGGGGCGGAGTGAGGAGGATATGAACAGCCGGCACATTCATCAGAGCGGCCCACCTTCCTGCTGTGTGGCAGCCAAGGCTCTTTGAGATGACAAGAGGGTGCTCAGGAAGGTCCACGCCCATAAGTGCATGGATGGAAAATCCCAGGGAGATGTCCACAGCCTGATCAACTGTCTTAATCGGCTTGAAAGGAATCGAGCCGACCCAGTCGACAGGGAATATGCTGATGCCTTGTTCTGCAAGCCGGGAGAAAAGCATCTTCATCAGCTTTTCTGTGTGGC
Source organism: uncultured Spirochaetales bacterium (assembly GCA_944390865.1). Taxonomy (GTDB): domain Bacteria; phylum Spirochaetota; class Spirochaetia; order Sphaerochaetales; family Sphaerochaetaceae; genus Bullifex. The sequence goes on from CALXRC010000002.1 coordinate 24,535, forward strand.
CCCATCCTGTTCCAGGGAAAAATATGCCATTCATCATTGCCCTCACCAGAAATGAAAAATCTTTCAGACTTAAGTTTCAGATACCTCCAATCATAAGGCAGTGAAAGCAGAAAGGAAAGCAAAATACTGTTTTTCTCAGCCGGCAGGGCAAACAAAAACTGGATGCCGGCCGGCATCCAGTCCTGATGTACCCAATCCTTGAATCAATAACCGAACAGACCCGGCTTCAGGTAGAAAGGCACGTAAGTCACAAGCAGAAGTCCGATGACCATGACTGCAAAGAGAGGAATCATCTTCTTTGCAGTATCTTCGAGGCTTGTCTTACCTACTGCACATCCGACAAAGAGAGCGGAACCTACAGGAGGTGTGCACAGACCGATTGCCAGGTTGAAGATAAGCACGATGCCGAAGTGCACTGTGCTCATGCCGAGCTGAGTGACAACAGGCAGCAGGATCGGAGTCATGATCATGATAAGCGGAGCCATGTCCATGAAGCATCCGAGCACGAGCAGCAGCACGTTGATGATGAGCAGCAGGGCAAATGCATTGTCAGTGATTCCGATCAGGCCGTTTGTGATGCCTTCAGGAATTCTCAGCCTTGTCATCATGTAGGCGAAAGCCTTTGCAGAGGCAATGAGGGTGAGAACAACGGCAAGGGTCTTGAGTGAGTTCTTGATGACCTTTCCGAAGTCTCTGACCTTTGCCTTCCTGAAGACGAAGTAAGTCAGGATGAATGTATAGAAACATGCAACTGCGGAGCTTTCTGTTGCAGTGAACACGCCGGCACCTGTTCCGACAAGGATGATGACAAGCGTGAACATAGGCAGGATTGCCTCACCCACGACCTTCATGCAGGGACCGAACTTGAACTTTCCGTTCTCGTCGTGTCCGATCCATCTGACTTTCTCATCCTTGAACATCTTCTCTCCCTTGGGGAAGTTGTACTTCTTGCCAAGCAGGAAACAGATGAGCATGAAGCCCAGTCCAAGGCCGATGCCGGGCACAAAGCCTGCATAGAACAGCTGTCCGATGGAGACGCCGCCGCCTGCAGCCAGTGCGTAAATGACCATGTTATGTGATGGCGGGATAAGAACGCCCTGACAGGCTGTGGTGACTGTAAGGCCTACGCAGAACTCTCTGTCATAGCCCTGCTTCTCCATCATAGGAATGACAACAGAGCCAAGTGATGAGACATCAGCTACGGCAGAACCTGAAATGCCGCCGAAGAACATGGAGTCAAGACAGTTCACATAGGCAAGACCGCCGCGGAAGCGTCCTACAGCGAGGTTTGCCAGGTTGACGATCTTGTCTGATATCTCGCCCACCGCCATGATTTCACCCATTACGATGAAGAACGGAATTGCCAGCATGGTGAAGTTGCTCACACCATCGACCATCATTCTGATAATAGTTGTCGGATTGGTTCCCGGAATCAGCAGCATTGATGCAAAGGTTGAGATCAGCATTGCAAATGTTACCGGAACCTTGACCATCATGAGAAGGAAGAATCCGCCAATAAGGATAATTCCTGCAAGTACATTAGTATCCATCAGTGATTTCCTCCATGTGCTGCGATTTCAGCCTGCTGCTCTTTGACAAGCTCCTGATAGTCAATTTCCTTCTCGCTGTAGAGAAGATCATCCGGATCAAGAACGCGGAAGAGGAACAGGAGTGAGTCAAATGTCATCAGGAAGCCTCCAAGCGGAGCCGGGATATACTGGATCCAGGTCGGCCAGCCTGTCATCGGCAGGAAGCCGGGGCGGAGCCTTGCGATAAACATTATTCCATAGTAGAAAATGATGATTCCACAGATGAGTGTGGAAAAATCAGCAAGAAAGTCCATGAACTTTCTCATTTTTCCGTCTTTCTTGAATCTGTTGTACAGTATTGTGACGGAAATGTGCATATGGTCTCTTACACCAATTGCACAGGCGAGGAAGGAGAAAAGCACAACCAGCAGTCTGGGTACTTCTTCAGCCCACTCAATGCCTGAGTTAAAGCAGAAACGGAGCACTACGTTCATGAAGACTGTGCATAACATGATAATGACCGCAATCTGGGCGATTGTGAGCATTACCTTGTGACACCAGTGATTCACAAGAATGATGTAGGCTTTGAATGGAACTCCGTTTGGATAATCTGCTTTGTTGATCTTGAGTTTGTTTTCAATAAGATACTTTTCCCATTTAGATCCAGAACTCATTCATATCCTCCAAATATAACCGACAGTAGGGGAAAGCTTTCACTCTCCCCTACAGCCCTTCGTTGACAAACTCAGATCTTAAAGACCTGTGTTGATGATCTCCTGGATCATGTCCTCATAGCCGGCGCCGTACTCTTCATAGATAGGTGCCATTCTGTCCTGGAACTCCTGAATCTGCTCTGTTGTAGGCTCGTAGACTGTTACGCCTGCTGCAACGACCTTCTCGCGTGAGGACTCTTCTCTGAGTGCCCACTGCTCGATCTCGTATTCCTGAGTTTCCTTTGCACATTCCTTGATGATTTCCCAGTCCTCTGCACTTACCTTGTCGATGACTGCTTCTGAAGCGAGGAGGATTTCAGGAACTCTTGTGTGTCCGTCGAGGATGAAGTATGGAGCTGCCTCATAGTCGCCCATTGACTCATATGTCGGCCAGTTGTTCTCAGCACCGTCAATGGTTCCCTGGCTGATAGCTGAATAGACTTCGTTAGGACCGATGCCTGTGACACCGTTGCCTCCGAGAAGGCTGACCATCTCAACCATCATTGCATTGTTCTGGAGTCTGATCTTGAGACCGGCCATGTCAGCAACAGACTGGACAGGTGTTGTTGTGTAGAAGTTTCTGGCGCCTGCGTCATAGTAGCAAAGACCTACAAGGCCGGAACCGGAAGCCTGAATCTCATCAAGCATCTGCTGTCCGATAGGTCCGTTGAGAACCTGCCACATGTGATCGCCGTCCCTGTAGAGGTAAGGAAGCTGGATGACATTGAGGGAAGGAACATAAGAAGCGACAGGAGAAGCAGAGACACGTGCGAAATCAAGGTCGCCGATCTGCAGGGCTTCGATAGAACCGGTCTCCTCACCATACAGTGTGCCGCCGGAATATACGTCAATAGTGACTCTTCCTTCTGTTCTCTCTTCAACGAGCTCAGCAAATCTGTAGTCGGCAAGTGTTGTCGGATATCCTTCTGCGTGAACCTCAGAAAGAACAAGTGTCACAGCTTTTGCAGGAGCTGAACTGGCAGATGCTGTTGTTGAACCGGTTGATGAGCTTGAAGATGATGCCTCATCACCACCGGAACAAGAAGGCACTAAAATCAAGACAAGAGCCAGAAGTAAAGCGAAAACTTTCTTCATTGGGATTTTTCCTCCAATTGTGTTTGTTTTTTAACCAACGTGTAAACGTTGTTTACCATTATAGACAGGTAATCAGAATTTGTGCAAATATTTTTTAATATTTTAGTATTTTTGTGAATTGTGTACTTTTATCCTCAACATTTATGACAATCTAAAAAGAAATTTGACCATACAGAGCCTTTCACTCCTTCTGTGATGAAACGCCGAAGTTCCAGACCGGGGCCGGAGGTCTTCCTGAACTGCTGCGGTTTTCATTTTAATGAATATTTAATGAATTTTTTTGCAGAAAATGTTCCTTCCCTATTTGATAAGCCGGGTAAAATCCTATAAAGTACAGCCTGAAATTACATAAATCAAATTAAACGGGGGTTTAAAATGAATCAGGTGACAGAGAAAATCTATCAGCATGTATGCCAGCTGGATCCGGATCAGAAAGAGTTCCAGCAGGCTGTTTACACCTTCCTGCTGTCAATGGACAAGATCGTTGATGAACTGCCTGAAGTGACTTACCACAAGGTGATTGAGCGCATGGTCGAGCCGGAAAGAGCAGTTATCTTCCGCGTCCCATGGATGGACGATGAAGGCCGCCTTCAGATCAACCGAGGCTTCAGGATCCAGCAGTCATCAGCACTCGGCCCGTATAAGGGCGGTCTGCGCTTCCACCCCTCTGTGAATCTCTCTATCATGAAGTTCCTTGCTTTCGAGCAGGTTTTCAAAAACAGCCTCACAGGCCTGCCGATGGGCGGCGGAAAAGGAGGAAGCGACTTCAATCCCAAGGGAAAGAGCGATGCTGAGGTGATGAGGTTCTGCCAGAGCTTCATGAGCGAGCTTTTCCGCCATATCGGACCTGACACAGACGTCCCTGCCGGTGATATCGGAGTCGGCGGCCGCGAGATCGGCTATCTTTTCGGACAGTACAAGAGACTCACAAACTCCTTCACAGGTGTCCTGACAGGAAAGGGTCAGACCTTCGGAGGCTCCCTGATCCGTCCTGAAGCCACAGGCTACGGCCTCGTCTACTTCTGCAATGAGATCCTCAAGGGAGAAGGAAAGACACTTGAAGGCAAGACCTGCCTTGTCTCTGGAAGCGGAAACGTAGCACAGTTCACAGTTGAGAAGCTGAATGCGTTCGGAGCAAAGGTCGTCACCCTCTCTGATTCAAGCGGCATGATTTATGACCCTGAGGGAATCAGCAGCGAAAAGCTTGCCTATGTGAAGCAGCTCAAGAACGTGAAGAGAGGAAGAATACACGAATATGCTGAGAAGTATAAGGGTGTTACATATGTTGCACGCGAAGGAGCCGGCGCAAATCCAGTCTGGGACATCAAGGCGGATTACGCCTTCCCATGCGCGACTCAGAATGAGATCAGCCTTGAAGACGCACAGAACCTGGTGAAGAACGGAATCCAGCTTGTCGGAGAAGGAGCAAACATGCCATGCACGGCTGAAGCGGAAAAGCTTTTCATCGAGAAAGGCGTCTATCTTGCTCCCGCAAAGGCAGCCAATGCAGGAGGCGTCGCTGTCTCAGGACTTGAGATGAGCCAGAACTCAATGCGCCTCAGGTGGACAAGCGAGGAAGTCGACCAGCGCCTTCAGGGCATCATGAAAGGAATCTACTCAGCCTGCTCCGCTGCCGCCGACAGGTACAGCGAGCACAACAATTTCGTCGATGGCGCAAACATCGCAGGCTTCCTCAAGGTGGCCGATGCAATGATTGCCCAGGGCTATGTATGATGCAATTTTTCCTGAAATGAGCTATATACAGCAGAGGACCCTGCCGGGGTCCTCTCTTTGTGAGAGGGAGAAAAAGTGAAGAGAACTGGATTTGACAACAGCAAGTACCTGAGAGAACAGGCCGGCTATATTCTTGAGAGAGTTGAGAAGAGCGAAGGAAGGCTCTATGTGGAATGCGGAGGAAAGCTCCTGTTTGACTACCATGCATCACGTGTGCTGCCGGGCTTTGAACCGTCAGTCAAGATGAGAGTCTTTGAAAGTCTCAAGGACAAGATCGAGGTGCTCATCTGCATCTATGCCGGCGACATTGAGAGAAGAAAAATCAGATCTGACTTCGGCATTTCATATGACAGCGACGTATTCAAGATGATAGATGATTTCTCATCATACGGCCTGAAATGCAGCAAGGTCGTGATCACACGTTATGAGAACCAGCCGGCCGCAGCCCTGTTCAAGCAGAAAATCGAAAGCAAGGGCATCAGCTGCTACACGCATACAGCGACCCCGGGCTACCCCTCAGACATTGATGTCGTCGTCTCTGACGAGGGGTATGGAAAGAATCCGTACATTCCTGTCGAGCGCCCTATCGTGCTGGTCACGGCTCCCGGTCCCGGCAGCGGAAAGCTGGCGACATGCCTGAATCAGATGTATCACGAATACAGAATGGGCATGAAATGCTCTTATTCTAAGTTCGAGACCTTCCCTGTCTGGAACCTCCCGCTTGACCATCCTGTAAACATAGCCTATGAGGCTGCGACTGCAGATATCGGAGATGTGAACCTCATCGATCACTTCCACCTTCAGGCCTACAATGAGATTGCAGTCAACTACTCGCGTGATCTGGAGGCCTTCCCCCTGCTCAGGCGCATTCTTGAGCGCATCACGAACACGACCTGCCCGTACAAGTCTCCGACAGACATGGGCGTAAACAGGATCGGTTTCGGCATTGTCGATGATGAAGTCTGCCGCGAGGCCGGAAGGCAGGAGATTATAAGAAGATACCTCTCGACCCGCGTCCAGTATGCACAGGGAATGGCAAGCGAGGAGACGCTGGAGCGCTCGCGCGCCATCCTTGACAAGGCAGGCCTCGTGCCTGAGGACAGAGCTGTCGTTCCGGCTGCCAACAGAGCGCTGGAAGACTGCATTGCACGCCACAAGGAAGGCAACAAGGGCACGATATGCGCAGCTGCGCTTGAGACTGCAGGAGGAATCATGGTCACCGGCCACAACTCACCTCTGATGCACGCAGGCTCAGCTGTCGTGCTCAACGCGCTCAAGGCGCTTGCCGGCATACCGAAGAACATCATGCTGATCAGCCCTTCCGTCATTGATGCCATCACAAGGATGAAGCGCGATGTGCTGCGCGGACGGGGTGTCTCGCTGAACATCGATGAGATCCTAAGCTGCCTTGCGATGAGCTCAACGACAAACGAGGCAGCGGAAAAGGCCATGAAGTGCCTGCCTGATCTGGCAGAGGCAGAGGTGCATTTCACCCATATCCCGTCAGCAGGCGACACCATCGGACTGAGGAAACTCGGAATAAACGTGACCAGCGAGCCGCGCTTCCCTTCCAAAAACATTTACAATCCCTGAAGACAGGAGGCAGAGACTGATAGACAGTCCTGCCTCTTTTGTTTAAGGTACTTTCTGTTGTCTTTTTGAAACACACTTGGAGAGGAAGAAAAAGGAAAAATGGAAAAACGTGAAAATCTGGCCAGCAGAATCGGATTCATCCTGCTGAGCGCCGGCTGCGCCATCGGCCTTGGCAATGTATGGCGCTTTCCCTACATTACCGGAAAGAACGGAGGCGCCGCCTTTGTTCTGATCTATCTGCTCTTTCTTGTAATACTCGGTCTGCCTATCATGATCATGGAGTTCTCAATCGGAAGAGCTTCGCAGCAGAATATAGGGCTAAGTCTCAGAACGCTTGAGTCCAAAGGGACAAAGTGGCATTTCTACAGCCCTGTCGCCATCGCAGGCAACTACCTGCTGATGATGTTCTACACAACAATCGCAGGCTGGCTGCTGTACTATTTCTACTCATCAGTCATCGGAGACATGAAGGCTATGACAAGCACTGATGTCAGCGCATTCTTCTCGCAGCTGACGCTGAATCCGGTCCTGCAGATCTTCTGGATGGTGATTGCCGTCTCCGTATGTATGGCCGTCGTATCACAGGGCCTTCAGAAAGGAGTCGAGAAGATCACAAAGATCATGATGCTCTGCCTGTTCGCAATCATCATCGTCCTGGCAGTGCGCAGCTGCATGCTTCCCGGCAGCAGGGAGGGCCTGCTGTTCTACATTCTGCCTGATTTCTCGAAAATGGCGGAGATCGGAATCGGAACAGTGGTCTATGAAGCGCTTGGACAGTCGTTCTTCACTCTTTCAATCGGCATCGGCGCAATGTCAATCTTCGGCTCTTACATTGGAAGGGAGCACCGCCTTGCAGGAGAATCTGTAAGAATCATCTGTCTGGACACCTTCGTCGCCCTGTGCTCAGGCTTCATCATCTTCCCTGCCTGCTCAGCCTTCTCCATTGAGGCAGGACAGGGACCGTCCCTGATCTTCGTGACACTGCCCAACATTTTTGCGCAGATGGCAGGAGGCTCACTGTGGGGAGGACTCTTTTTCCTGTTCATGAGCTTTGCGGCGCTGACAACAGTCATTGCCGTCTTCGAGAACATCATTGCCTACTGGATGGACTGCCGCGGCTGGAGCAGGAAGAAGGCATGCACATTCAACTTCTTCTTCATCATCGCGCTCTCGCTGCCCTGCATCTTCGGCTACAATCTGCTTTCAGGCTTCCAGCCTTTCGGAGAAGGAAGCGCAGTTCTTGATCTTGAGGACTTCATCGTCAGCAATCTCATCCTGCCTTTCGGCTCCCTGCTTTTCCTTCTCTTCTGCACCCAGCGCTACGGCTGGGGCTTTGAGAACTTCATAAAGGAAGCAAATATGGGAGATGGTCTCAGATTCCCCCGCTGGGCACGCTTCTACTGCACCTGGATCATGCCGCTGATCATCATAGTGATCATGGCAAAAGGCATCTTTGACAAATTTGCCCCGCTTTTTGGCTGAACTTGACACGGAGCCTGTTGACGGCAGGCTCCTATTTTGCAAAATTATTTCACGTATGAATATCAAGACATTCTCAGACAAGACAGGTATTGATTACGACAAACTCGTTGAGGACTTCTGCGGAGACACAGCACTTTTAAGACAGAAGATCCTCTCCTTCCCCTCAGACTGCAACCTTGCGGGCCTGAAGAAGGCAATAAAAGAGAATGATGAAGCAGCTGTGCGGTCAATAGCCCACAGGATAAGGAAGAGCGCCGAAGCCCTGTCGCTTGCCGAGACAGCCAGACTCGCAAAGAAGCTGGAAGACAGTCAGCCTGACCGTTTCAGGTCATTTCTTGAGCCTCTCGAAAAAGAAATTTCTTTTTGTGAGAAGGCGCTGAAAGACTGAAAACAGCGATTTGAAACGTTTAATGCCTGTTTCTGGCATTTTAGCTGACACTGTTCAGTTTTTTGTAAACAAAACAAACACTTGACAGTGCCTTAAAAATGCATTTAGATAGTTCTAACATTCAAAAAGAGTTCTTTTTTGGACGTGCAAGATTCCTCCATTCGAAGAATACGGATCCTCTCCGCAGAAAACAGCGGGGAGGATTTCTTTTTGAAAAGCGTTTATGACGCAGCAGCCGCATCCGGACATGAAAGAGGAAAACACTGGCAGGGATGAAAAAATCCCTGCAGACGCAAGGACTGCAGGGACGATACGTTCACTCGCCTTTTACTGATTTTATGAAACGGACAATGTTGTCCATTGTCAGCGCCATATCGCTCTCAGCGCGCAGGCGGGCTTCCTTATAGGGAACAGCCACTCTGTTGATAGAGAAAATGCCGGTCACGCCCTCATCGTATGCGGCATCGATATCATCTGCGATATCGCCGACCACAGCGATGACAGGCACACCGAGACGCTTTGCCTTGCGGGCAACGCCGATGACAACCTTTCCTCTGAGCGACTGGCTGTCAATCTTGCCTTCTCCGGTGAAGATCCAGTCAGCACCGCGTGCAAGGTCATCAAAACCTGTCACATCAAGGACAGTGTCGATTCCCATCTGGAGTCTTGCATTGAAGAAAGCCTTCATGCCTCCGCCCATTCCGCCGGCAGCACCGCTTCCGGGAATGGCCTGAAGATCGATGCCAAGCTGGCTCTCAACAAGAGAAGAGAGCTTTTTCATTCTCTCGTCAAGAAAGCTCACCATCTCTTCATCAGCCCCTTTCTGAGGCCCGTAGACAGCAGCTGCTCCAGAAGGACCGTAGAACGGGTTGTCAATGTCGCACATGGCAGTGATTTCCAGCTTACTCACGCTCTCATCCATCGTCGAAAGATCAATTGAAGCTATCCTGTCCAGTGTGGCTCCTGTCGGAACAAAAGACTTTCCCTCCCCGTCAAGGAAGGTGACGCCGCAGGCGGCAGCCGCGCCGCAGCCTGCATCATTGGTTGCAGAGCCGCCAAGACCTATGACAATGCGGCCAGCACCTTTTTTTGCCGCATCAAGTATGAGCTCGCCGACGCCGTATGTGGTTGTCTTCGACGGATCTTTCCTGTCTCCGACAAGAGGAAGCCCTGAAGATGCGGCCATCTCTATGACTGCTGTATTGTCTGGCAGAAGACCATAGAAACTGTCAATCTCTTCTCCCCACGGCCCCTGAGTCCTGATGCTTATCTTCTCTCCGCCCAGAGCGGTAAGGAAGGAGTCTACACTGCCCTCCCCGCCGTCGGCGACGGGGATGCTGACAATCTGGCACTCAGGCCAGTACTTCAGAATCTGAGCCTTCATGACAGCTATGATTCTGGAACTGGACATCGTGCCCTTGAATGAATCCGGAATGAGAACAGCCTTTCTCATGCGCTGCCTCAGATCAGGAAGAGAGAGAGAATGAAGACGAAGATCATTCCGACAACACCCATGATGCCTGTCATTGCGGACTGAGTCTTATAGCCGTCCTCCATCTCGATATGACCAAACTTCGTGACAACCCAGAAGTAAGAATCGTTTGCATGAGAGACCGTCATTGCACCGGCTGCGATGGCCATGACAGTCAGGACGCCTGCCATAGGTGTGCTGAGGCCGAGCAGGTTCATCATTGAACCCGGATCTGTGATCATGCCCATGATGCCGGCAGTTGTTGTCAGTGCAACAGTTGAAGAACCCTGGGCAGTCTTCAGGATGGCTGAGACGATGAACGGGAAGAAGATTCCGATTGTTGAAAGCACTGCCGCATGCTCCTGCATGTACCCTACAAAGCCAGCTTCAGAGATAACGCGGCCGAGAACACCGCCGGCAGCTGTGATGAAGAGAATCGGACCTACTGTCTTGAGAGTATCATCAACGATTGAGTAGAAGTCCTTCATCTGCTTGCGCTGTGCAAGAAGGATGACGCCGAAGACTGTTCCGATTGCAAGTGCGATGATAGGTGTGCCGATGAAGGCAAAGAAAGTTGCTGCGGGACCTGTCCATCCAGCCATTGAGGAGATAGATCCGATAGCCATTGCGATGATAGGAACAATAATGGGAGCAAGGGCCATGAAGCCGTTCGGGAGCTTGCCGAAGCTCTTGAGCAGCTTCTCATACTCCTCCTGACTGACTTCGTTCTGATCCTCAACTGTCTTGACCCTCTTTCCAATGTAATTCGCATAGAAATATGCGGCGATGAGACATGGAATAGAGACAAGGGCGCCGATGCCCATGACAAGCAGCAGATGGTCACCCACTCCGAGAGAGCTGGCTGCAGCAATCGGGCCCGGTGTAGGCGGAATGAATACGTGTGATGTATAAAGGCCTGCGGACAGAGCCACTGTGAGAGCTACAGAAGAATAGCCTGTGCGCTTCTGCAGTGCACCTCTGATCGGATCCAGGATAACAAAGCCTGAATCGCAGAAGACAGGGATTGAGACCACCCAGCCCATAAGCTCGACAGCGATGTCGGGATGCTTCTTTCCAACAAGCTTCACAACCATTTCCGCAAGCTTGAGAGCACCTCCCGTCTTCTCAAGCATCGTTCCGATCAGTGCGCCCAGAATGATGACAATGCCAATGCTGGAGAATGTTCCGCTGAAGCCTGCGCCGATCATTGTAGGTATATTCGCAAGCGGAATACCTACGACAATCGCAAGAATCAGGGAGATTCCCATAAGGGCGATAAAAGGATGCAGCTTGAACTTGCTGATTGCAACGATCATCACGACAATAGCGATAACGAATGAAATGATAAGACCGATACCACTCATCTTGTCATACCTCCTTAACAGATGTGTGTCTTTGATGCTATTCTGAGGCCGCTTTTTCCACTTTTCAAGTAAAATCTGCTTTCTGTTTTTAAACTGAAGGTGATTTTTCAGCACCGCCTTCCGGCTGAGGAAGATGACGGTCCGCCTCATGGGGAGAATATTTTTCCACATGCATTGCGGACAGAAGATTCACCGTGCGTACACATTCAGGCACATAAACCACACTAAATTACACTAAGCAAATATTTCAGCTACGCTCAAACTTCAAGCCCAGTCACAATACTTGGCCTGTGAGGTAATAATCATGAAGAAAAGATTATTGGCAGCCAGCCTGATGTCACTCTTTCTCAGTCTGTCTGTCTTTGCAGCCGGGACGGTGACTCTGGAAGAAGCGCTGGCCAGCGCTGAAGAGAACAACACTGATCTGGCCTCAGCAAAAGTCACGCTTGAGACGACAATAAGAAGCAACAGCCTCAGCTCTTCCCTGATTCCTGACATTTCACTGGAAGGAGGACTGAGCTGGGACAATATGAGCCTGATAGACCAGAATGCGGGTTCAGGTTCTGGCAGCCTCTACTTCGGCATCTCCTGGGATATCTCAAGCGGCATTCTCGCTGACAGCAGGGTGAAGAGCCTGAACCAGGACAATGCAGTGCTTACATACATGCTTCAGGCCGAGAGCGTTGAGGAAGCAGTCACCCTGGCCTACTGGAACCTGTCCCTTTCAAAGAGCCAGGCGGAAAGCGCGCAGATGGCTGTCCAGTCGGCACAGGAAACGCTTGACTCAGTACAGGCCGCTTACGATGCAGGCCAGGCAGACGAGCTTGAGCTGAGCACAGCCAGGCTTGACGTGCTCAATTACCAGTATGAGGCAAGTGTCTATGAAAACAACCTGGATCTGGCCTATACGGCCTTCAGCCAGCTGACCGGCATCCAGACAAGGGATTTCGAGCTTGAGGACAGGATGGACATTCCAGTGCTTGACCTGCCCTCTGCAGACGAGCTGGTCAGCACAGGAAGCACAAACAGCACCCAGCTGCAGTCACTGAGAAAGCAGGTTGAGATCGCAAAGGCGGAAACAAGCAGGACAAGGGCAGAAAATCAGCTGCCGAGCCTGACGCTGAGAGCCTCATACGGCCTCGGTTCAGCGGCCTCTGTATCAGCTTTTGATGACCTGTGGCATGATAACGCGTCTGTCTCTGTCGGCATCTCCATCCCTGTATCCAGCTGGATTCCCGGTTCAAGCGGCGATATCGCAGTCAAGACAAGCAAGGACAATGAAAAGCTTGCGGCAATCGCACTCGAGGCAGGAGTTGATGACCTTTACTATTCAATTGAAGAAGATCTGCTGACACTGCAGCAGACATCGCAGGCCCTTGAAATCGCAGAAGAAAGCCTCGCACTCTCACAGACCACATATGATCTTGTACAGCAGCGCTATGAGGCAGGCTATGTCTCAATTGACGATCTGTCGGATGCAAGACGGGATCTGCTGAATGCCCGGCTTACCCTCAACCAGAGCGAAGTCAGCCAGCTCATCGCACTGTACAGCCTTTCCTTTGATACAGGAGTAAGCACCGATGAACTGATCTCAACATATTCAGCACAGGAGCAGAACTGAAATGGATAAAGAAAAGTCAAAGAAGAAATCACCATTTGATGTGATCATGAGCCTCATTATGACAGCAGTCTGTGTTGTCACAGGCATCGTAATAATCATTAACGTCACAGCCGGACAGGAGCAGACACTGGCTGTCAATACAGCACAGGAGGCAGCAAGCACCGTGAATGTCTCAGTTGAGACAGCCGCTTACTCAGACTTCTCAACCTATACAAAGCTTTTCGGCGACATAGTCACGGACAGCGCTCCTGTCGCCATTTACCCTGATGTCTCAGGCGAGATCACAAGCATAAACGTGAAGCGCGGAGACAGAGTCGAACAGGGAGACGTCATCGCTGCTGTTGACCAGTCACGCCCCGGCTACAACTACCAGGCCAGTCCAGTGGCCAGCACAGTCAGCGGAGAGGTCCTTTCAGTCGATGCGGCTGCGGGAGATACAGTCCAGACGACAAGTTCCATCATCACTGTGCTGCTTGATGAGGAGCTGAAAATAGAGACCACTGTTCCAGAGCGCTATATCTCTTCTCTTGCACTCGGGAACAGCTCTACATTCACAGTCACGGCCTGGCCTGAAAAGACATACAGCGCCACATTGTCATACATTGCCCCTGTCGTTGACACAGACACACGCACTGTGACGATCGAGCTGACGATCGATGAGGAACAGACAGGCCTGCTTGAAGGCATGTTCGCCACAGTCAGTCTTGAGACAGAAAGAATTGAAAATGTGATAACTGTGCCAAGTTCAGCCATCAGCAGCGACAACAGGGGACAGTACGTCCTGACAGTCAGCGACGGCATCGCAGCCAAGGTTTATGTTGAGACGGGAAGCTCTGACGGAACACGCACTGTCATCACTTCAGGCCTGAACGGAGGAGAACAGGTCATTACGGCAGGAAGCGCCAGCGAGAACAGCGCCGTCTCCATCGTAGAGGAGAACTAATATGAAAATATCGGAACTGTCGGTAAGGCGTCCGGTTCTGATGACGATGGTCTATGTCCTCATCGCCATCATTGCCGCAGTATATATTTTACAGCTCGACATAGCCCTCATTCCGGATACTGATCTGCCCGTCATCTCTGTCATAGTCGACTGCGATGATGCAGGCCCCGAACTTATTGAGCAGCAGGTCGCCCGTCCGCTTGAAAACGCGCTCTCATCAATTGAGAACCTTGAGGACATCACAAGCATGTCAAGCGAAGGCAGCTGCTTTGTGGTGCTTGAGTTCGCATACGGCACAAATCTCGATGATGCAGAAGAAGATGTCAACAGCTCGATCACAATGCTGACCCGTTCGCTCCCTGACTGGGCAGGCAGCCCTCAGGTCATGAGAATGGACTCTATCAACACATCACAGGTGATGACGCTCTCTGTCACAGGAGATTATGACATAGAGACACTGCAGCAGATAGCTGAGGATGACATTTCTCCTCTCATTGAAAGAATCGATGGCGTTGCAGACACTGATGTCTACGGTGGTTCTTCTGTCGTATACGAGGTGCAGGTTCATGCAGACAGAATGGAAGCTTTCGGACTCTCCTTCTCCGACATCTCATCTGCCCTGAGTGCCCGGGATGTCCAGAGCACAGCCGGAGAGATTACGGAAAACGGCACCGACTATCAGATAGCACTTGATGAACGTTATGCCGACATGACGGAAATTGAGAACACAGTCATCACCACCGTGAACGGCACTCCGATACGCATCAGCGATGTGGCAGATGTCGTACAGACAAGCGATGACAACAGCAGAGAGTCATATATTGACGGCGAGCCTGTCGTCTCGATTTCTGTGACTGCAAGCTCAGACAGCAATGAGACAACTGTCGCCGGCAGCATAAGAGAAGCCCTCCCGTCAATAAGGGAAGCTCTGCCTGAAGGAATCAGCCTTGAAATCCAGAGAGACCAGACTGAGATGATCACCGATACAATGGGCGAGGTCTGCAACTCAGCCTGGCAGGGCGTCGTGCTTGCGGCTGCAGTCATCTTCATCTTCCTCAGGGGATTCAAGACAACTCTCATCATCTCGCTTTCCATGCCGATCTGCATCCTGATAACACTGATGTGCATGTCCATCGCAGGAATAAGCGTCAACAGCATGTCAATGGCAGGCCTCATCCTCGGCATCGGCATGATTGTGGATGCCTCCATCATCATTCTTGAGAACACATACTCATTCCGTCTCAAGGGAGAGCAGAGCGCTGTTGCAGCCATTCTGGGCAGCAAGGACATGTTCAATGCCATTCTCGGTTCGACCCTGACCACGATCTGCGTGTTCCTGCCTCTGCTTATCTACAAGAATGAGCTTGAGATGATAGGAATAATGTTCCAGGACATGATCATAACAGTCTGTCTTTCACTGGGCTGCTCGCTCTTTGTCGCAGTCACGCTCGTGCCTGCGCTGTGCGGCTCGATCCTTAAAATCAACACAAGGACCCAGCGGCCTCTCAGGATCAGGCTGTTCAGGGCGGTTGATGATGTTATGGTGAAGGCAGAGGACAAGCTGAGGGATGCCTATGCCCGGCTGCTGTCATTCTTCCTTGACCACAAGGCCATGCTCATCATTCCTCTTGTCCTCCTGTTCACGCTCTCCGTGATCAGCCTTGGCAATGTCGGACTGTCGCTGACACCTCAGATGACGAGTGACGATTCAGTGTCCCTGACACTGTCAATGGATCCCGGAACCTCATCTGAAGTGATCAGGGAAAGAGTCTTTGCAATGCAGGATGTCTTTCTTGAGGTGCTTCCGGCAGAAGCCTATGAGTCAATCAGCCTCAGCACAGGCTCCGGCATGGGTTCAAGTGCCACTGGAAGCATCACTGTGAACCTGCCTGACATCACAATGCAGACATACAGCGCAAGTGAGGTTGAGAACATCATCAGGCCTTATCTCAATACAGCGGCCGATGAGAGCTGGACATTCTCCGGCAGCAGGGGAATGGGCTCCAATGCGATTGACGTGGAGATCAGAAGCACTGACACAGAGCTTGCCCGCCAGACAGCCGATGAAATTGTCCGCATTCTCAGAATGGTTGAAGGCACAGACAATGTCGAGAGCGATCTGGACAACGGTGCGCCTCAGATTGTCGTCAGAATGAAAGACGATGAGGCCCAGGCTCTCGGCGTCACAAACTCTGGCATAAGCTCAGCACTGACTACTGCCCTGTCAGGCACGACTGCTGTCGAGATCACGACCTTCAGCTCTGACACGACTTACGATCTTGATGTGGTGCTCTCAGGCGATGACCTGACAGGCATCAGCGGCCTGAACAGCATCCTCATCCCGACATTGTCAGGCTCCTTTGTCCGCCTTGACACAGTGGCTGAACTTGAGACGACATCCGCACCTCTCACGATAACAAGAGAGAACAAGGAACGCGTCAACCATGTCACAGCCGATGCCCTCGAAGGCTACAGTTCAAGCGATCTGCAGGCTGCGGTCAATGAGGCACTGGATACCTATCTTGTAGTGCCGGAAGGCGTGACTATAACCCAGGCAGGAGAGATGGCGGACTTTGCCAGCTACGGCCCTGTTCTGGTCATCATCGTCCTGCTGGCGCTCTTCCTGGTCTATGCGGTCATGGCGGCACAGTTCGAGTCGCTCGTTGATCCGTTCATCATCTTTGCGACAATCCCGCTGCTGCTGATCGGCGTCGTCTTCATACACATTGTGTACAATCAGGACTTCACGCTGTTCTCGCTGGTCGGAATAATTGCACTTATCGGTGTTGTCGTAAACAACGGAATCGTTCTGGTCGACTGGATCAACCGTCTTGTCAGGGTTGAGCGAATGGGAGTCAGGGAAGCCTGCCTGTCAGCAGCAAGGTCAAGGCTGCGCCCTATCCTCATGACAACGCTGACAACGATTCTGGGCCTGATTCCTCTGGCCTTCTTCCCTGGAGAAGGAACGGAAATGATACAGCCTATTGCACTGACCTTTGTCGGAGGCATTACGACAGGCGCCTTCCTGACGCTGCTCCTTTCTCCTGTGCTGTACAGCATATTCAACAGAAAGAGAGCGCTTAATGTGGATAAACCAGACTCCCTGCAGAACCAGCTCCTCGAATACGACGAGCGCGTGCGCAAAGGTCTGATTTAAAAAAAAACTCATATCCCCTTCGCGGGCTGGAGAGTATCTCCCGCCCGCTCTTTTTTAAGTGAGGACAGGAGAAAATAAACAAAGGCTGTCAGTCTCTCCCGGCTGACAGCCTCTGATGCTCTGACGGAGCAATGTTGTGAGCAGCCTCCGTCCTTTGTATCTTTTCTCTTTGCTTTATCTTATCTGCTGATCTTGACTTCTATCCTTCTTGGCTGAACCTCTGCCTTCTTCGGAATCGTCACAAGCAGTATGCCGCTCTTGTAATCAGCACTGATCTTGTCTTCTTCCACTCCTTCCGGCAGCGAGAAGCTCCTCCTGAAGGCCGGCATGCTTATCTCTCTTGCCAGGTACTCCCTGTCCTTGTCCGCCTTCATCTCTTCTGCGCTTATCGTCAGCACATGCTTGTCCACATGCAGCTTCACTGCCTCCTCATCATAGCCTGCCACCTCCAGCTCTATGATGTATGCTTCCTTTGTCTCATACACATCTGCAGGCGGGAACCTCCTCCCGCTGTCTGTCCATGTGCTGAACAGATCATTAAACACTGAATCCAGTCCCCATACCGGGTCAGATGTTCTGTAATAGTATCTCATCTTCTCTCTCCTCCTGTCTCTCAGCCGATCTTAACTTCGATCTTTCTCGGCTCCTGTTTTGCCTTCTTCGCTATCTCTATGCTCAGTATCCCTCTCTTCATGCTGGCACTGAGCTTCTCCTCATCTGCATCCTCCGGAAGCGTGAATGCCCTCTCAAAGCTGCTCACCCTTCTCTCCCTGAGCAGATACTTCTTCTCCTCTTCTTCACTGTGCCTCTCTTTCTCCTCTCCTCTGAGGTGAAGCACATGATCTTCCACATAGATGCTTATTGCATCCTCATCGTATCCGGGAACTGCCGCCTGTATCAGGTAGGACTCCTTTCCCTCGCTTATGTCAACGCTCGGCATTCTTCTGTCTGAATAGGAAGAAAAGAAAGAATCAAACATTTTATCCATTTCCTTCATCATGTTTCTCTGTACTCTTGCTATGCTGTTGTCTGCCATCTTTCCGGCCTCCTGTTTTCTTGTCTTTTCTGTGCCTACATAACAGCATGATCCATGCCAATCAGGCTAACTTGTTTAAATACAATGAATTGCTTATCAAAGACCAGATCTTGCCGCCCTGAATGGACTGCCTTTTAGTTTCCTTTTGACACAGCTGTCTCTCTCCTGCCCGGCTGCTGGGTCATTTTGATACACTGACTCCATTTTCTCATGCTTTTTTCAGGGTCAAAGCAGACTGCTGCTGTCCAGAAACGAGGCCAGAGTATAGCTCCGGATGGCAGAGAAGTTCAGCACCGGATGTTCGCAGATGAGGATCTTTCTGCCCTGGGCATGCTGCAGCCCTGCCAGCTCAAAGGCAAGCGACAGGCACTGGGAGCCCAGTCTTGCACTGATCACAGGCAGATTCAGGCTGACGCTCCAGCCAAGGGACATGAGATGCCTGACCACAAGCACGGCCGGATCATTCAGGCAGTAATAATAAGGGATGAGGTAAAGCTTTCCGTCAGCTGAGGTGACAGGAATAAAGAGGCCGCAGCGGGCAAAGGAAGCAAGAATCTCCCTTGTCCTGTAGAAGGTTCCAGTCCTGTGCTCTCTCATGATTGTCTTCGCACAGACAGGACTGAGCGCAGACCTGGCAAGTGTCTCATAGAGACGTCGTGCCTGACTGCCTGACAGTCCGTGAGGACAGATGATCCTTTCGAGCAGGATCAGTGATGAGACAAGATCTTCATCATTGGGGCTGAAAACAACAAGGTCGCACCATTTTCTGTCAGCCTTCAGGTTCTCAGTCTCCTCGATGACCAGCCCTTTATAAGAGCTTTTCATGAGTTCTGTCCTGAAACGGCTGGTGCAGCGTCTGTCAGGTGCGACCAGATTGATGTTGTGCACACCGCTTTTCAGTATGGTTCTGATTCTTTCCATAACCACATATACAGAAAAGCTGCGGCAAATGGCTGATTACTTCTCGAGAACAGCCTTGATTCTCCTTACTCCGGCACTGGAGCTCTGCTCTTTCACGATCCTGAAGTGTCCCATTGTGCCGGTATGCTCAACGTGAGGGCCTCCGCATACTTCCTTGGAAAAATCGCCAATGGAATATACTTTGACACGCTCGCCGTACTTGGCGTCAAACTGTGCAGCAGCGCCGAGATTTCTGGCCTCGTCAACCGTCATCACCTCGCAGGTGACCGGAAGGTCTTTCTCGATCTGCTCATTGACAAGGCGTTCAACCTCGGCAAGCTCTTCCTTTGTCATCGGACGCGGGCAGTTGAAGTCAAAGCGGAGACGCTCGGCAGTGATGTTTGATCCAAGCTGCTTGACATAGCCGCCAAGCACAACCGACAGTGCCTTGTGAAGCAGATGGGTTGCAGTGTGAAGCGCAGTAGTGGCTTCACTGTGATCCGCAAGGCCTCCCTTGAACTGCTGCTCGGCTCCTGCCCTGCTGACTTCCTGATGCTTCTGGAAGGCTTCCTCAAAGCCCTTCACATCGACATCGAAGCCATGTTCCTTTGCAAGCTCCCTTGTAATTTCAATCGGGAAGCCGTATGTGTCATAAAGCTTGAAGGCAAGCCGTCCTGAGATGGTGCGGCTGTTTCCCTTCATGAGGTTGGGGATCATCTTCTCAAACTCACGCTCACCCTTGACCAGCGTCTCAGAGAACTTTGCCTCCTCCTTCTTCAGCTCATCAAAGATGAAATCTTCCCTCTCCTTAAGCTCAGGATAGGCCTCCTGGTAAATGGAAAGCACGACTGCGGCGATTGAGGAAAGGAAGGAGTCTGTGATTCCAAGCTTCTTTCCATGTCTCACGGCTCTTCTGATCAGACGGCGCAGGATGTATCCCTGACCGACATTTGAGGGAGCCACCCCGCGCTGATCTCCAAGGATGAACACGCTTGTCCTGATATGGTCGCTGATGATCCTTATTGAGATATCATCATCTTCATTCTGGCCGTACTTCCTGCCTGTAAGCTCCTCAACCTTTGCGATGATCGGAGTGAAGACTTCTGTCTCATAGACAGACTTCTTGCCCTGAAGGATAGCGATTGTCCTCTCAATGCCCATTCCGGTATCGATGCACTTGCGCTCCATCTCGTTGTATGCGCCGCTTTCATCCTTCCTGTAGCCCATGAAGACATCATTCCAGATCTCAAAATACTTGCCGCATGAACAGCCGGGCCTGCAGTCAGGGCCGCAGGCAGGACGGCCTGTGTCAATGAACATCTCAGAATCAGGACCGCAGGGGCCGGTCTCGCCGGCAGGTCCCCACCAGTTGTCTTCCTTCGGCATGAAGTAAATACGCTCCTCAGGGATGCCGAGAGAGGCCCAGACTGAGGCCGCAAAGTCATCGCGCGGAGCATTCTCATCGCCTGCGAAGACAGTGACAGAAAGACGTGCAGGGTCAATTTCAAGATACTTTGTCAGGAATTCATAGCTGTACTCGATAGCCTCTTTCTTGAAGTAGGCTCCAAGCGACCAGTTGCCAAGCATCTCAAAGAACGTGAGATGATGGGGATCTCCCACGCTGTCAATATCCCCGGTGCGGATGCACTTCTGGTAATCGCACAGCATCTTTCCTGCAGGATGCTCCGCTCCCAGAATGTAGGGAACAAGGGGATGCATGCCTGCTGTCGTGAACAGGACTGTGGGGTCATTCTCCGGAATCAGCGAGGCTCCGGAAATCTGCTTATGTCCCTTGGAGACAAAAAAATCGATATAAAGCTTTCTAAGTTCGTTTGCTGTTAATGCTCTCATCTAAGCCGGCTCCTAAAATTATCAGAAAAGAGTATATTGGTTTCTGTCAGAAGAGTTCAAGCTGTGTGCCCGTCTTTGTGCTGTGCACACGCTTTTTCCTCAATCCCAGAAAGGCTGCCACATCACCTTTTTTCCTGTATGAGGAGGCGCAGCCTGACTGCATGAAGGCTCTGGCATAGTTGCCGTCTTCCCTGCTGATGCAGTTTTCGCAGACCATGATGTGCGCATTATTGGCCCTGATCCGTCCTGCCAGCTTCCAGACGGGACCTCCGTCCTTCTCGTCGAGGATGATGAGATTGCGCGTAAGAGCCACAAGCAGGTCGTTGCGCGGCACAGTGAACCATTTCTGCGCCTTTGCGGCAGGAGAGAACGGACTGACAAGCAGGGCAAGCCCGCTGTTTGCAACACTCTCCATCAGTTCCTTCTGGCTCTCAGGCATGCACTGATGCAGCGGAGATGCAAGTGGAATGACAGTCCTGATTCTCTGGTTATAGGCATAAAGCACGCAGTATGCATCCAGCCCTGTGTCCAGCGTGCTCATCATGCAGGCACCTAGCCTCGAAAGCTCGCTGACGATGTTCACAGCATCCTGCTTCGCCTCCTGAGACGGACTGCGCTGACCCAGCAGAGTGACGGACTCTGCCCCAAGAAGGCTGAGGTCGCCGTAAGTATACAGGAAATGAATGCC
Source organism: uncultured Spirochaetales bacterium (assembly GCA_944390865.1). Classification (GTDB taxonomy): domain Bacteria; phylum Spirochaetota; class Spirochaetia; order Sphaerochaetales; family Sphaerochaetaceae; genus Bullifex. Next base: position 46,100 of record CALXRC010000002.1, read on the forward strand.
GTTGAGCGAAGAAGGGAAAAGGGGGTCCTTCCAGGTGAGTATGTCATAGCTGAACGGATATGAGCTGAAGCAGTGCTTTATCCTGAGATAGGTGTCGTTGATTTCATATATTGGCTTCTGCGTCAGTCGGCTTACCTCAGAGACAATCTGTTCAAGATCCTGCGACACGTCGCAAATGCCGGCCAGAGTGCAGAACTGCTGCCAGGCGGCCGGCTCATTGCTGGAAGAGAGGGAGAATAATGTCTCGTAGAGCAGAGCTTCATTCACGGCAGGCCCCGCTTGCGGCTTCCACCATTGTGTAAAGCATGTCGCACAGAGGTGTGGGAAGTGAATGTTTTTTTCCCAGTGCGGAAAGAGAACCCGCAAAGAAGCGGTTCTCAGTCTCCCTTCCCGCCTCAACGTCCTGAAGCATGCTTGTCTTTCCCCTCCCGTTCATGCTGCCAAGCACAGCAAAGCAGCGCTCTTCATCATAGACAGTAAGCCTGATTTCCTCAGAAAGAGCGACCGCCCTGATCTCATGGTACAGCATCCTGACAAGGCGGCGGAAGGCATTATTGTCATTCATCTGGCTGTAATCAAGCCTCATGACAGCAGAAAGAGAATTGACAATGATGTTGAAGGCAAACTTCCACCACATGTCATGAAGAATGTCGCTGCTTATCTCATACCAGATGCCTGCCCTGTCAAACAGGCCGGCTATTGCCCTGATCCTGTCTGTGACGCGGCTGTCGCGCTCGTTGAAGATGATCTGCCCGCCTCTGGGGCTGAAGCAGTCTATCTTTCTGCCCTCCCTCACGCTTGACAGGTTTGTGATGAAGGACCAGACCAGTCTGTCCTGACCGAAGCGTCGGGCCAGAATTTCCTCGCTTTCTATTCCGTTGAGAAGACTCATGATGACAGTCCTGCTTCCCACATGATGCTCAACCACATCCATGGCAGAAGAAAGATCCGTATTCTTGCAGGAGAGGATGATAAGGTCAGTATCGCTCTCGTCCTCCTCTGCGATGTCAAAATCATGGCGCACTCCGTTGACAGTGCAGCCAAGAGCACGGTAGCGCCCGATGCGCCCGCTGTCCATGATCAGCGCAAAAGAAGAGACAGGCTCAAGCCTGACGGCAAGCGGGCAGCCTACAGCTCCTGCTCCAAGCAATCTTACTTTCACTTCACTCTCCTCATATGTGAGGCCGGCAGCTGCCGCTCAGTTTATGTCCACGATGCCCGCCTCAAGAAGGACATCCGGACAAGCTTCAAGGATTTCCATCAGCCGTGCTGCCATCGGACAGGGGACGTTCTGACTGTTTTCCCAGCTGACGACAGTGGCGAGACTGACTCCAAGGACATCGGCGAAGACAGACTGGGCAAGGTAAAGGCTCTTTCTCAGATTCTTCACCCTTGAGGCAGTCCAGTTCTCAGGAGCACGCGTGGTAATGACATTGTTCTTCTTGGTGCACTTCGACGACTTCCTGAAAAGTGCGTCTTTCACCTCATCCCTGTAGACGCTTATCATCAGTCTTTCCCGTAAATATGCTTGAAGTCTTCCAGGGCCTCAATAATCCTGTTTCTGCACTTGCCGCAGGCTGTGGAACAGCCGGTCAGCCTGCTGAGATCTTCAAAAGTCAGGGCCTTGCCTTCCTTGACAAGCTCCTCAATCTGGACATCTGTCACGCCCTTGCACTCGCAAATGATTTTCGCGACCTTTGTCTTATATGGATTGGGAAGTCCGTTTTTCTCAAGATAGTCATCGATTGCGGCTCTGAGTGCCTTGTCTCCGAGCACTGAGCAGTGGAACTTGTGCTCTGGCAGGCCTCCGAGGGCGGAGGTGATCATCTGAGGAGTGAGGTGATAAGCCTCTTCAAGGCTCATGCCGACCGCCAGCTCGCTCATCATTGACGTTGAGGCGATGGCGCTCGCACAGCCATATGTGAGCCATCTGAGGTCGGAGATCTTTCCATCCCTGACCTTGATGCCGACTCTCATCTGATCGCCGCAGGCCAGGGAACCGACCTCGCCCACTCCGTCCGGCTGGAAATCCTCACCCTCCTTCCAGAGATTGCGGGGATTCATGAAATGATCCTTTACTGTATCTGTGTAGACCCACTGGGCCATAAAGCTGTTATTCTGCATATTCAAACCTTCCTTGTTGACATTGACCTGACTCTCGCTATGATCGGCGGCAGTTTCTCTATCACATAATCAACGTCTTCCTGCGTATTGTACCTTCCCAGAGAGAAGCGGATTGACCCGTGAGCAAGCTCAACATCCAGACCGGAGGCAAGCAGCACATAGCTTGGCTCCAGGCTTCCTGTCGCACAGGCGCTTCCTGTGGACACCTCAATGCCTTCCAGATCAAGATAAAGCAGGATTGACTCTCCTTCTGCTGAAGGGAACGAAACATTCAGCGTGCCGGGCAGGCAGTGTTCCTGATTGCCGTTTATGATGACATCCGGAATGTTCTCGACAATTCCCTTTCTCAGCCGCTCTCTCAGCGACCACAGGTAATCATGTTCCTTCTGTACATCCTGAGCAGCAAGTCTTGCAGCCTCACCCATTCCGACGATGGCAAGATTGTTGTAAGTGCCGGCACGATACCCTTTTTCCTGATGACCTCCATGAACGAATGGAAAAACGGGTGCTGACTTTCTTACATACAGTACGCCGACGCCTTTCGGGCCGTAGAACTTGTGGGCGCTCATTGACAGATAGTCTGCTCCGAGCTGCTTTACTGATACAGGAATCTTGCCAATGGCCTGAGTCGCATCTGTATGCATCAGGGCCCCGCACTCATGAGCCAGACGGCTGATCTCAGCCACCGGCTGTATCGTGCCTGTCTCATTGTTGCCCGTCATGATGCTTACAAGCAGGACATCATCGCCCATCAGCTTTCTGATGCTGTCAAGCCGGACCATGCCAGTGGAATCAACTTCCGCCTCATCAATCCTGTAACCCTTTGATCTGAGGTATTTTACAGTTTCGATGATTGAAGGGTGCTCAATTGCGCTGGTGACAATCCTGGTGCGTTTGCTGCCAGAATCAATGAGCTCCCTCGCGATATTGAACACTGTGTTGTTCGACTCGCTCGCACCGCTTGTGAAATATACTTCCTCCTTGTCTGCATCAATGAGCTGGGCGCACATCTGGCGGGCCCAGTCCACGCCTGCTCCCGCATTGCGTCCCATTGCATGCATGGATGAAGCATTGCCGTAGAGAGACTCATTGTCCCTCATTATCGATTCAACTTCTGCAGCCATCTGAGTGGTCGCATTGTTGTCTAAATATATAAATCTGTTCATCGGTTGAAAACGTATTATTCAATATGAGTTTCGTCAAGAGCCATCACCCACTCGCAGCGGCGGGAAAAGCGGATATGATGACGTTTTGCCCACTGGACGTAGGCACACTGGGGCGGCAGCCATTCAGCTGTCAGCGCACGCAGCAGCGTGAGCTTCCTGCATTCAGGACAGAGCCTGAAGCGCTGCGGATAGACAGAACAGGTGCTGTCCTCAGAAAGAAAGGCGCATTTCGAGCCGAGATCAAGATACCACAGCCTTTTGCCGATCTTCACCTTGCTGTGGCAGCAAAGGCCGCAGCGGCTGCATATGGACTCCCAGTATTTCATGAGAACATGGCTTTCGCCCTTTCGTGTGCCTTGTGATCTACAGCCGGATTTACAAGCACGACAGACAGGGCAATCAGGCCTTCCTGACAGACTTCAATGTCAGTCTTGTCGCCGGTGCGCGTCAGTGACCGGCTGACTTCTCCCTCCCTCAGCTCAAGCTGAAGCCTCGTTCCGTCATCGCTCACCACTTCAGGATAGTCTCCGTAGAAAAGCAGGCCCAGATCTGCTGTCTCGACCTTATTTGTGAAATGCGGCGGGAAATTCAGGTTCACGAAGCTCATGCTGCCTGCAAGGCTGCAGAGTCTGTCAAGGTTTTCTGCAACGAACCTGGCGACAGACGGGAAGTCATAAGAGCCGTCCTCATCAGCCTGATGGGACACAGCAAGAGCCGGAATACCCTGGAGGACAGCCTCGCTTGCAGCAGAACACGTGCCGGAATAAAGGATGTCTGAAGAGCAGTTGTAGCCATGGTTGATCCCTGAGATCACAAGGTCGGGAGTCCGCTTGAAAAGCCTGCCCTTAATAGAGTAGAGAATACAGTCGACAGGTGTGCCGCTGCAGTGATAGTGATTCTCGGCATACCTTGTCATGATCACAGGTCCGGACAGGCACATGGCATGACTCTGTGCAGAACGGTTTGAGGAAGGAGAGACAACCCAGACTTCATGTCCCTTTCCTGCCAGTGCCTCTTCCAGGCAGACAATGCCCTCTCTTGTATAACCATCATCATTGACTAAAAGAATTGTCACCTTGCGATCTCCTTGACTATATGGGCAGGTCCGCCAGGGCGGAATGGCCGTGTCTTCACAGTGAAGTCGAAGATTTTCTTGTAGTCGTCCATGCACTTTGAGAAGTTCTCTTCACCTTCCCTGTTCAGTATCATGAAAATGGAGCCGGAATCCCCGTTGCTGACATAGGAGGCGCCAAGAACGCCTTCAGTCTCGCCGGCGCGCCTGATCAGCCAGTCAACCTCAGGACAGGTCACCTCAAAGACATCCCTCATTCCTATGTAAATATTGCTCAGGCAGCGGCCGAATGACGAGGCATCATTGTCCATCATGGCCTGGCAGCCTCTGCTCACATACTGGCTTTCTGAAATGACATACTCGCAGGTCCTGCGGACATGCTCATCAAGCTCCTTGATGATATGGCTCTTGAGGTCCTTGACAGGATAGTTTCTCAGCTTGCAGTCTTTTCCGATATGCTTCTTGAGCTCTTTGAGGCAGAGCCTTGCATCAATGCGCTTTTCCTCAATCTCATCGCGCAGGATCTGCGGAGGCAGTGACGGATCAACGATAATTCCGTAGTACTCCTGCTCTTCGCTGCTGACGAAGGGATAGTTCCTGATCTCGTAGTTTGATGAGAGCAGATCGAAAAAGAAGACCTTGCCTTCCTGTGCATAGCAGACTGTGATCAGGTCTCTCAGTCTTATCGATATCCCGCAGTGCTCTGTCGCGCTGTGGTAGGCGAGACGGATGTAGTCACGCCTGTCATAGCCGAGGCCCAGAGCCTGGCTGAAGGCCATCAGCACGCCCATTATGACAGACTCGCAGACTGTGATCTGATCACAGAAAAGCAGGGCGCCCTTTATTGTGATGTCATAGCCGTGGGCAAAGTGCACGCCTTCTTCCTGAAGCGTTGTCATCACAGCCTTGATGTAGAGCGCCCATCTGTCCTCCTTGCGAGGCTTGAGCGCAGTCAGGCTGAAATGCTTCTTGTCAGAACGGGTCGCATCATACACCCTGACAGTGTTGTCCTCACGGTCAGACAAGGCGACACGGAGCCCCAGAGCTCCTGTCCCGGCAATGCAGTAGCCGTTGCAAAAATCAGAAAAGGCACCCATCAGAGTCACGACACCGGGAACTTCTGTGAGAACCTGCACCTTAGTCTTGTAGTTCAGCTCGTGGAAGGCTACTATCTTTTCCATTCCTGCCCCTCTTGGTTGATAAGGAAAATGATACAATGCGATGCACTTGGCATGCAAACAAAAAAAACACAGCCGGGCAGCGCATATAAAAAGCGGAGCAAAACACTCCGCTTTCTGATTTTCCTGTTATATGCTCAGTCTTTCTTTGCGTATCTCTTGTTGAAGCGCTCGACACGGCCTGTTGAGTCAACAAGCTTCTGTGTGCCAGTAAAGAACGGGTGGCAGGCTGAACAGATTTCAACGCTGAGGTTCTTTGCTGTGCTCTTTGTCTTGATCACGTTGCCGCAGGAACACTTGATCTCCTGAAGCTGATAGTCTGGATGGATGTCCTTCTTCATTTTTGTCTCCTTAGCTTTTTATATCTCACATCTGCTGCTTTCACAGCAGATCAAACATCATTTGTATGATGAGCTGGCCGTGAATGCGGGGCCGGCAGCAGCACCAGTACTCATGGAGCTCAGGAATTCCTTATTATTGTGAGTTTTCCTCATCTTGTCAATCAAGAAGACTGACATGTCATTGTCATCCATATTGGCAACGGCATTGCGCAGCAGCCACAGTCTGGCAAGCTCATCCTTGCTCAGCAGCAGGTCGTCGCGTCTCGTTCCGGACTTCTTGAGGTTGATGGCAGGGAACTTCCTGCTGTCTGCCATGCGGCGGTCGAGGACAATCTCATTGTTTCCTGTTCCCTTGAACTCCTCGAAGATGACCTCATCCATTCTGCTGCCTGTCTCTATCAGCGCAGTTGAGATGATTGTCAGGGAACCTCCGTTTTCAATGTTTCTGGCAGCACCGAAGAATCTCTTGGGCTTATGCAGGGCATTGGAATCGACACCGCCGGAAAGGATCTTTCCGGAAGCCGGCACTGTCTGGTTGTATGCACGTGCCAGTCTTGTGATGGAGTCAAGGAGAATGACCACATCCTGATGCTGCTCGACAAGGCGCTTGGCCTTCTCGATGACCATTTCCGCAACCTGGACATGGCGTGTCGCCTGTTCATCGAAAGTGGATGCCACGACCTCGGCCTTTACATTGCGGCGCATGTCCGTGACTTCTTCAGGCCTCTCGTCGACAAGCAGGACTATGAGCTTGACTTCAGGATGGTTTGTGGTGATCGCATTGGCGATCTTCTGCATCAGCACTGTCTTTCCGGTTCTCGGAGGTGCGACAATAAGCGAGCGCTGACCCTTTCCAATCGGGCTGAAGAGATCAACGACGCGTGTTGAGAGGTCCATGTCTTCCGGCTTTGACGGATCAGAGGCATATTCAAGATGCAGCTTCTCGTCCGGAAAAAGCGGTGTCAGGGAATCAAAGGGAACACGCAGTTTGGCTTCCTGCGGACTTATTCCGTTTACCGTGATGACCCTGATCATGGCAATGAAGCGCTCGTTGTCCCTGGGACTTCTGACCTGGCCGTAGACAGTGTCTCCGGTCCTCAGTCCGCAGGCCTTGAGCATTCCGTGTGAGACATAGACGTCTTCTGTGCCTCCGACGTAGCTGTTGACCGCATAGCGGATCAGGCCATAGCCCTCAGCAAGGATCTCAAGGACTCCTTCCGTCATCAGGGCGCCGCCTGACTGGGCATGCAGTTTCGCCATCTCCCTGATGAGATCCTGCTTCCTGCAGTCAAGAATCACATCTTCGCTTATTCCCTTTTCCCTGGCCATGTGCCTGAGAGTGTCCAGAGGCAGCACTGTCAGATCAGAGATGAACAGCTTCGGGGCATCCGGATTCTCATCAAGGTTCACATCAGGAATGACAGGCTCGCCATTCTGCACAGGAAGCCTTCTTCCTTTCTTCTGGAACTTTCCTCCGGCTGCGCTGAAGCGGGCCTTCTTGTCAGTACGGGGCGTCTGGCTGTCATCAGCCTCCTTCTGCGCCGTCTCTTCCTTTGCTTCAGCCTCCGGCGCAGCCTCAGCTGTCTCGCCTGCGCTTTCCTCAGCTGCTGTGTCAGCAGCGATGACTTCAGCAGGCACTTCCTGCTTCATGCCTTCAGCTTCAGCACTGGTCTCTGGCTCCTGTTCTGTATTCGCTTCTGCTGCCGGGATCTCCTGTGAAAAGAGATCAGCAGTCTCTTCTTTTTTCTTTGTCCGCGGTTTTCTTGTGCGCTCAGGGCTCTTCTTTGCAGGCTCTTCCCCTTCTTTCTTTGCCTTCACGCGCACTTTCACAGTGCTTTTCCTGTGAACGAGCTTCACACGCTTTGCATCTCTTTCTTCCGGCTGGCTTTCATTAATCTCAACTACATCGTCTGATGCCATATTCCGATTATCTCCAAAATAAAATATGTTTTCTGTTTAATCCGTTAACTTGAATTTCATGATGAAATGTTAGGTGGAATTATCAGCATTGAAGGCTGTACAGAGCCTTCTATGCTGTCTGTTATACTAATTTCTGCCGCTTTTGGCAATACTCAGATGTATTTCCAGGAAGCGGCAATCTCACCCAAATTCTTTCCCTCAATATAACAGCGGGAAAGAATGAGCGCTGCGTTCACGCTCTTTCTCCTGACGCTGTCGCGTCCCCAGGAAGAAAAATGGAGACAGACTGACTGACTGGGGCGGCTGGATGAAGAAAAGCCGAAGCAGACAGTGCCGACTTTTTTCCTCTCGCTCTCCGCAGGTCCGGCCACACCGGTGATCGAAAAGGCATAATCCGTGCCGGTCAGCTTCCTCACGCCGTCAGCCATCATGACAGCACATTCCTCGCTGACTGCTCCCTTTGTCTGTATGACAACCTCCTCAACGCCGAGGACATCCTGCTTGACAGAATTTGAATAGCTTACGACAGAGCCTGTGAAGAAGTCAGAGGAGCCTGCCTGCTGGGTCAGCATGCCGGAAGCCAGCCCTCCTGTGCAGCTCTCCGCACAGGAAATCGTGAGGCCGCCGCTCCTGAGGACCGCTGTCAGCTCATCAAGAGCCGTTGTGTCGCCGCTGGCTATGAGCTCAGGGCCGCATTCTGCCCTCAGGGCACTGACTGCCCTGTCCTTGTCCTCCTCGCTTCCTCCTGACAGATAGAGGGAAATCTTGTAATCCTGAAACCTTGTTCCCCAGGTCAGTTCAGGGCTGATTGCATGAGTCAGGTCTTCCAGCTTTGCCTCAGCAACGATGAAGGCGGAATACTCTCTCCTGCTGAATTCCTTATGACCTGAAAGCCCCGCAAGCATCGGGACTACCAGATTCTCAAACATCGGCTGCATCTCTCTGGGAGGTCCCGGAAGGCTTATGATGAGAGTTCCTTCAGGACTTGTACCGTAAAACCCATCTGCCGTGCCGTTGTCATTTTTCAGTCTGGAAAAGCCGCGGGGGATCAGGGTCTGCTTTTCATTCGCTCCGTGAATCTTCTCGCCCAGCTTTGCATAAAGGTCGCGCCAGCTGTCCTCATTCCGCTCAAGTGAAGATGAGGCTACTCTCGCTATGCTTTCCCTTGTCATGTCGTCGCTGGTCGGCCCGAGGCCGCCTGTGATGATGACCAGATCACTCTTTCTGACAATGGCCGAGAGAATCGAGTCTATCGTGCCGTCATCAGGGACAGCAACGATCTGGTTCATGTGAATGTCGAGTGAGGACAGGGCTCTGGAGACAAACTGGGCATGTCTGTCCTGTATTATTCCCTTCGTGAGCTCTGTGCCTATTATGATGAGACTTGCGCTGGCAATCATGATCTGACCTTCCTTATTGCAATCAGCACGATGGCGCCTGCAAGGGCAAGGGCTGACAGGGCAATTGAGATGTAGGCAAACAGATCCGTGTGCTGGACATAGAATGTGAGGTCAGCCTCGCTGTGAGTCTCATAGACCGGCACATCGTAAATATGATAGGTCATTCTGAACTGCTCTACGGGATCAACAATCTCGCCTGTCGGAAGGATCATGCAGGTATAGCCGCTGTTCGTGCTTCTGACCATAGTCTTTCTTGTCTCAACAGAGCGGAAGACAGCAATAGCCGCATGCTGGAATGAAGCATTCGGATCTCCGGACCAGCGGTCATTTGTCATGTTGAGGATCAGGTCCGCACCATTTCTGACAAATTCCGCATTGATGTCTCCGAACACATCCTCATAGCAGATCGGAGTGGAGAAATGCACGCCGTCTGACTCAAAGACGACAGGTTCGTCTCCCTCTTCCCACCAGTTGTAGTCAAGAGAGACAAGTATGTCATAAAGCCAGGGCAGCTGTCTCTGATAAGGGAAGTGCTCTGTGAACGGAACCAAATGCTGCTTCGCATAGCTCTGCTTGATCTGGCCGTCATCGAAAAGGATGACAGTGTTGTAGTCGACTCTGTTGAGTTCCCCTGTCTGCGGATCAATCGGCGGCTTGTCCGGATCGGCCAGGACACCGCGGGGATTGCCTGTGACAAGAGGTCTGCCCAGTTCCTCGGCAAAGGCCACAAAGCGGCGCACCAGCTCTGCCGTCTCCTCGTTTCCGATTGTATTGCCCACACCTTCATACGAATAGTTCATATGCCACCATACAGAAGGAATGAAGGCGGTCTCTGACCAGACGACAATATCAGGATCATCGCGCAGTGCCTCAAGGGAAAGGCGCCTGAGATTGTTGAAGTTTCTCAGGTAGGTCTGATAGCCGCCCTGCCATGAGTCATGGTTATGCTGGACCGTCGCGACGCGCCAGGTCCTGTCAGGTTCTCTGGCCTCCTGCCCGGAAAGGCTCACAAAGCCGTATCCAAGCCACAGGGCAAAGAGGATTGCATAGACAATAATGAAGACAAGACTCTTTCTGAGATAGTGAAGGAATGAAGGATCCCTGCCGGCAAAGATTCCTGCCAGATACCAGCCGGCCCAGGCCTGGGGGAGTATCATCATGATGATGATGCCCCAGATTCCCGTGATGTCTGCAATCTGGATCAGCGGAAGATAGTCGTACAGAGCATAGCAGATCGTGCCGTATGGATAGCCGGCAAACCAGATCTGCGACAGATAGGCATAGCTCACCCAGATGAGGGCCTGAGCGATATATGCGTACTGTCTGAAGGCGCTGCAGGCCAGCTTCAGAGCCAGGAAGAGGAAGATCATCTCCCCTCCCTTTATAATGGTGACTATGTAGATGGCCCCGGGGTGGAAGCCCGGCAGCCAGTAATTGAAGAAGCAGTAAAAGGCAACTCCGAACAGGAAGCCATAGGCCCACACAGCCTTCCAGCTTGTGTTTGCGATGACAGCAAAGACCGGAATGAGGGCAAAAAACGCTATCCAGCCCCAGCCAGTCTCAGTCACAAAGCCCGGGAAAGCCAGGGAAAGAATGAAAGCACTGATAATTAAAGTCAAGACCTCAGAACAGTATGTCCTGAGGCCTCTTTTCTCATAGAAGTTTCTCAACTTGAAAAACACTCCAACTTACTCAAAATCTTTTGACTGGGAATCACGCAGATTCCACACGGCATCCTTCAGCTCCTTGCCGGGGCGGAAGATGGCAACACCGTGAGTCTCAACAGCCACGATGTCCCCTGTCTTGGGATTGCGTGCCTTCTCACGGCCCTTGCGTGTTCTGATTTCGAAGGTGCCGAAGCCTCTCAGCTCAATAATCTTATCATCCTTCAGGCCATCCTTGATTTCCTCGAACAGCTCATCAATGACCTCATGGATGTCACTGCGGGCGAAACCAAGCTTGTTGTGAAGGTTTTCAATCATCGCAGCCTTAGTCAGTTTCTCTTCCATAGTTCCTTACACACTCCTGACCAGAATAATTAAGCAAGCTTTGCAAATGCCTTGTACATGCGGGACTTCTTTCTGCTGGCTGTGTTTCTGTGCATCACGCCATTGCCTGCAGCAGTATCGAGAAGCTTGAAGCTAAGAGCCATTGCCTCCTGTGCAGCAGCCTTGTCACCTGCCAGACATGCAGCATTGAACTTCTTCACTGCTGTGCGGACTGTGCTCTTGGCCTGACGATTATGCATTCTTCTCTTGGCATTCTGGCGCTCTCTTTTCTCAGCTGACTTGTTAGACACGCTAAATTCCTCCGTATATCACTTTCGTTATAAATATTTAGGATAATAGTTTCCCGCAGCCTCATGGGCTGCGTCTACCTAAACTATCATAAAGGCTAACTTGGGTCAATACAAAAATTTACACATCTTTGCTGAATTTACTGGTCGCTGTCAAACAGTTCAGCCAGATAGTCCTCGCTGATGTACCAGTGACCGTCGTCCTCTCCGAGGCAGAACTCGTCAACAGGCACATAGAGCGTTCTGTTCTCGGATGCGGTGAGCACAATCTGGCGCGACAGGATATTGACTTCACTCACGCGCCACAGCTCTCCTTCTATCCTGACCCTGCTGCCCTCGCTCGGCATATGGGCCTTCTCCTCAACATAATAGTCGTACTCAAAGCCAAGGCAGCAAAGCAGCCTGCCGCACGGCCCTGATATCTTCAGTGAGTTGAGACTGAGGTTCTGTTCCTTTGCCATTTTGATCGACACCGGCTGCATTTTGTCCGTAATGCTGTGGCAGCAGTAATCCCTGCCGCAGACAGAAAGGCCTCCGATCAGCCTGCTCTCATCCCTTACGCCCACCTGGCGCAGTTCTATCCTCATCTTGAATACGGAGACAAGATCCTTGACCAGATCACGGAAATCAACCCTCTCATCCGCAGTGAAGAAAAAGATCACCTTGTTCTCCCCGAGCAGAAAGTGTGTAGTGATGAGCTTCATCTTGAGCTTATGCTTTGCTATCTTCTCCCTGCAGATGATCAGCGCCCTGTCTTCTTTTGCCGTGTTCTCAGCGTATCTGGCCATTTCAGCCGGAGTCGCAAGATGATCTATCCAGTCAACATTGCCAGTGACACGGATCTTGTGCGGCTCTTTCGCTGTCTGGCAGCCAAGGCAGCTGTCGCACTGATGTGCCTCAGCGGCATTCCAGTCTATCGCATCCCCTTCTTCCTCATTCTCATCCATGCTGCCGAAGTGAAGACAGGCTCCGCGCACATCAGGGTCTCCTGCCCTGTAAGCGCTCTCCTCATCCGGAGCAGGAGACACGATAAAGCCCAGGTCCTGGCCGAATCTGGTCTCGTATACGACAGGAGTGCCTGCATAAAGCACGCTGTCCCAGGCAGCCAGCGATATATCATTATAGGAAGGATTCTTCACCACATAGACGTAAGCGAATTCATCCTCTGTCCTTTCCTTTTTCTTTTTCATATCAATAGAAATTAACATATTGCTCTCTCTCAAAGCAAGGTTTGTCTTGGCAAAGGCCGCGTTTTCTGTTTTCATCAAGGCTGTCATGCAAATAAAGAATCTGGTTTTCGAATCCCCGTTTTTCCTTGCACCCCTGGCAGGCTACACAGATGCCCCTTTCCGTCACATCGCTCATGACTGGCACTCTGCCTGCGCGGTAACGGAAATGGTCAGCGCCGAGGGACTTGCCAGGAACAGCGGAAAAACAGAGGACCTGCTTGCCCGCTATGAAGGCGAAGAAAAACTCATTGTCCAGCTCTTTGCCCCGTCAAGGGATCCGGTGCAGCGCTGCCTTGACAGACTGCTGAAGCACGATCCGGCAATGATTGACATAAACTGCGGCTGCCCGGTGCCGAAGGTCGTGAAGACAGGTGCCGGAAGTGCAATGATGAGGCATATTGACGATATTTATGACATTGTCTCCTTTCTCTGTGCAAACGCCGGCTGCCCTGTAAGCGTGAAGTTCCGTCTTGGCTGGGACTCCGGCAGCATCAACTGGCCGGAGTTCGCCTCTGCCTGCGCCAGCGCAGGAGCGTCAATGCTGACTCTGCATGCCCGCACAAGAAGCCAGATGTACAGCGGGAAGGCAGACTGGACGCAGATCAGAAAGCTGAAGGAAATGTTCAGGGACACTGATGTGAAGATCTTCGCTTCCGGAGATCTCTTTACAGCAGAAGACGGCATCAGCGTGATGAGACAGACCGGCTGCGACGGCGTGATGTTCGCCCGCGGCGCTATCGGGAACCCCTTCATATTCACCAGGGCAGAAGAGCTGCTAAAGGGGAACAGCAGAGTCATCTCGACAGATGAGATCAGAAACACGATGCTCCGCCACCTTGACTACATGATTGAGCATTACGGAAGCGAGGTGGGCTGCCGGGACATGAGAAAGCATGCCGTTCACTATGTGAAGGGTCTGGCGGAAGCCTCGCGGGTGAAGGCTGTCATAAACAGTGCGAGGACAAGGCAGGACTATCTGGAAGCCCTGTCGCTGCTGGAAGACATATAATCAGAGAAAAAATATTTGTTTTTCACTTTGGCAGACTGTAAAATGTAGTCAGCAGGATAATTTCCGCAAGGAGGAAAGGCTATGCGAGTGCTGATTCTTGGTTCAGGTGCTAAAGACCATGCCATTGCCTGGTGGTTTTCCCAGAGCAACTTTCTGGGTGAGCTTTTCATTGCGCCTGGCAATGTCGCGACAAGCCGCTTCGCAACCAACTGCGATATAGACCCCTCCGATCCTGTCGAAGTCTACGAGACCTGCCTTGAGAACAAGATAGACTTTGTATTCATCGGAACAGAGGCTCCTCTGTTCACAGGCGTCATTGATTACCTCAATGAGCGCGGAATTGCGACTTTCGGTGCTCCGCGCAGGGCGCTGAAGCTGGAAGCAGACAGGAACTTCGCCAGGGCATTCACTGACAGGCATAACATTCTCACTCCCAGAAGGAATCTCTTTGAGACGAAACAGGCGCTTGAGAAATTCCTATCGCGCCACAGCGGAGAGCATTTTGTACTGAAGTCAAACACGCTTGCTCCAAGCAGGATCATGCTGGACTCAAGCGACAGCACTGCCCTGCTGAGCTTTGCGGACAGGCTTTTCGAGAGAGGACCTGTACTGCTTGAAGAACACATAAAGGGCGTGCATCTCACAGCGACGATACTTGTCGACAACAACGGCTACTTCGCCCTGCCGCTGACTTCTGACTACATGTACTCCAGCGAGGAGGATGGCCTGCCGACCGGAGGCATGGGCTCAGTCTGCCCCATAGCCCTCTCGCAGGATATCTATCAGACAATCAGGGAGATGGTGATTGAGCCCACCATCTATGCCATGAAAGTCGAAAGGCTCTCTTACAAGGGAGTGCTGACGATATCAATCATACTGAATGATGACAACATTCCTGTCGTCGTTGACTACCACGTGCGCTTCAATGACCCCGCGACTCAGGCGATGGTTCCGCTGATCCGAAACGACATTGTCAGTCTGCTTGATGCAATGCAGGAAGACAGGCTGTCCGGCGAAAAGCTGCTGCTCAAGGACGGATGCACGGTAGCTGTGGTGATTGCAAGCGAGAACTATCCCATGAATCCGGCAACAGGCAGGACGGTCAGGCCGATAAGCCCGCTGCTTCTGTACAACACGCTGTCAGAGCTGCCTCTTGTCTTCACGGGAGCTGTAAGCGGAACGAAGGAAGATGAGCTGAAGACAAGCGGAGGCCGCTGCTTCACCATCGTAGGGCGCGGAGAGACCATCAACAAGGCAAACGAAGAGGCATACCGCTATGTCAGCGCGTTCAGCTTTGAAGGAGCATGGTACCGTCCTGACATCGGCAACGCTTTCATGATCCAGAACGAGAACTAGCCCCTTGTGCGCCTGAATTCATACATCAGGATGCCTGCGGCCACTGAGACATTGAGTGAATCAATGTGCCCGCGCATCGGGATGCTCGCCATAATATCGCACTTCTTTCTCACCAGCTGGCTGATGCCGTCGCCTTCCGAGCCCATGACAATGGCTGTGCGCGCGGCCCACTCAGTGCTGTAGCTGTCCTGTCCGTTCATGTCAGCACCGTAAATCCAGAAGCCGTTCTTCTTGAGAAGGTCAATTTCTCTGGAAAGGTTTGTCACGACAGACAGGGTGACGTACTGGGCAGCGCCTGATGAGACTTTGACAACAGTCTCGTTGGCCTGGACGCTTCTGCGCTCAGGAATGATGACGAGGTCTGCGCCGAACTGGTCGGCTGAACGGAGTATGGCTCCAAGGTTATGCGGATCGGTGATGCCGTCAAGAATGAGGACAAGTGCGCTCTGGTCCTCGGCCAGGGATGCACAGAACTGGCTCACGGTAGTCTCCCTGAGATGGCTCGCACCCCTTCTCGGACCGCCGAGGTCAAGAACAGCGCCGCGCACATCCGCTCCGGGAATCATCTGTTCAAGCTCTGTCCTGCTGAGCTTTTTTACTGCAACTTTCCCGGTCAGCATTGCCTGACGCTCAAGGGAGGCAAGAGAATTCAGTCCGCGCTGGATATACAGCGTGCTGCCGGCTGCAGCCTTCTTCAAGGCTTCCTCAATCGCATGATGTCCGTAAACTTTTTCACCCATAACAAAGCTGACAATATCCAGAATCAAGCTGTTTGGTCAAGAGAAAAAAAAGCTGCCGCATTTACTGCGGCAACATGCATTTATCGCTCAAAAGGTATCGGATCGGGACTCTTGTCCTCTCCGAGCGCCTGCTGGAGTTCCTTCATCAGGCTCCTCGCCTTGAGGCCCAGATGCTTGGGCGTCTCAACCAGCACTGTTAGATACATATCTCCCCTGTCATCAGGATTTCCCTTGAAAGCAGGAACGCCTCTGTTTTTCAGGCGGAGGCTCTTTCCTGACTGGATGCCGGCAGGAATGGATACACGGACCTTGCCTCCCTCCACGACAGGAACCTCGATCTCACAGCCCAGGGCTGCCTGCGTAAAGGAAATCGGAACCTGAAGGAAAACGTTTCTGCCCTCACGGACAAAGTATTTGTCTTCCTTGACCCGCACAAAAATGATGAGATCACCGGCCGGTCCTCCGTTGGGTCCTGCATTGCCCTTGCCTCTCAGCACGAGCTTCGTGCCGTCATCTGTGCCGCAGGGAATTGAGACCGAAAGCTTTTCGCTCTTTTTAGTCAGCCCTGTTCCATGACAGCTTGCGCACGGATTGTCGATCACCTGACCGCGGCCATGGCAGGTCGGACAGGTTGACGCCATCTGGAAAAATCCGTTTCCGCGGGCAACCTGGCCGCTTCCGTGGCAGGTCGGGCAGGTCTTCTGTCCGCTGCCTCCGCTGCCGGAACAGGCCGGACAGGCCTCATCATGCGAATAGGAGACATCGACCTTGGTTCCGAAAATCGCATCCTTGAACGAGACTGTTACAGAGTATTGCAGAGAGGCGCCGCGCACCACGCTCGCACCGGAAGAGGAACGAGTGCGTCCGCCGCCTCCGAAGAAAGAATCAAAAATATCGCCAAAACCGCCGAAGCCAGAGAAGATATCGGAAAAGTCACGGTAGACATTGGAATAATTTCCGGCTCCTCCCTCGACTCCCGCAAAGCCGAACTGATCATAGTTCTGCCTCTTGGTCTTGTCTGAAAGGATCTCGTAAGCTTCACTTGCCTCCTTGAACCGCTCCTCGGCAGCCTTATCATCCGGATGGGTATCAGGATGGTTGGCCATGGCGATCTTCCTGTAAGCTTTCTTTATTTCCTCCTCTGTGGCGTTTTTGGAAACACCAAGCACTTCATAATAATCTCTTTTAGCCATGTTCACCCCTTACAAAACATGCCGGCAACCTCAGCCGGCATGCTTCGCTCTCATTATACAGAAAGCTTATTTTACTTCCTCATAATCAGCATCGACAGCGTCATCTGTGGATCCGGATGAACCTGCTGATGCATCCTGGCCTGAGGCAGAAGCGTCCGCACCTGAGCCTGTGCCCGCATTCTGCTGCTGGGCCTGAGCGGCTTCATAGACCTTCTGTCCGAGTTCCATGGATGCCTGCTGTACAGCATCTGTCTTTGCCTTAAGCTCCTCGGCAGTTGCGCCGGAAGAAGCCAGGGTGTCTTTAAGGGCCTTCAGTGCATCCTCGATCTTTGCCTTTTCGGAAGCACTCACCTTGTCGCCGTACTCCTTGAGAGCCTTCTCTGTGGCATAGACAACGCTCTCAGCATTGTTTTTTGCCTCGATCTGCTCTCTGAGCTTCTTGTCCTCAGCCTGATGGGCTTCAGCATCCTTTACCATCTTCTCGATCTCGGATTCAGATAGTCCGCTGGAAGTCTCAATCCTGATCTTCTGCTCCTTGCCTGTTCCCAGATCCTTTGCGCTTACATGGACAATGCCGTTGGCGTCAATGTCGAAAGTAACCTCAATCTGAGGTACTCCTCTCGGAGCTGCAGGAATGCCGACAAGGTCGAACTTGCCCAGAGTCCTGTTCTGGCTTGCAAGCTCACGCTCGCCCTGAAGGACATGAATCGAGACAGCGGTCTGTCCATCTGCGGCAGTTGAGAAGATCTGGCTCTTCTTTGTAGGAATAGTGGTGTTTCTCTCAATGAGCTTTGTGTTCACGCCGCCAAGCGTCTCAATGCCGAGAGAAAGCGGAGTGACATCAAGCAGAAGCACGTCCTTGACATCTCCCTTGAGGATGCCTCCCTGAATTGATGCGCCGACTGCAACAACCTCATCAGGGTTGACGCCCTTGTGAGGCTCTTTCTTGAACAGGTCCTTCACAAGCTCCTGAACTGCAGGAATTCTTGTTGAACCGCCGACAAGGATGACCTCGTCAATGTCGTTGGCAGTGATTCCGGCATCTCTCATCGCATTGATGCACGGAGTCTTTGTCTTTTCAATGATAGGAGCAATCATCTGCTCGAACTTTGCTCTTGAAAGAGACATCTGCAGGTTCTTAGGACCTGTTGAGTCTGCAGCAATGAACGGCAGGTTGATGTCTGTGTTCTGGCTGGAAGAGAGTGCGATCTTAGCATTCTCTGCAGCTTCCTTCAGTCTCTGGAGAGCCATCTTGTCCTTTGTGAGGTCGATGCCTGTCTCATTCCTGAAGTTCTCGACCATCCAGTTGATGAGAAGCTGGTCGATGTTGTCGCCGCCCAGGTGTGTGTCTCCGTTTGTGCTCTTGACTTCGAAGACGCCGTCGCCGAGCTCAAGGATTGAGATATCAAAAGTACCGCCGCCAAGGTCGTAGACAGCGATTGTCTCATCCTTTGAGCTGTCCTTGCCAAAGCCATAGGCAAGAGCTGCAGCTGTAGGCTCGTTGACAATTCTCTTTACTTCAAGACCGGCAATCCTTCCGGCATCCTTTGTAGCCTGGCGCTGTGCGTCATTGAAGTATGCAGGCACTGTGATGACTGCCTCTGTGACAGGCTCGCCGAGGTAGTCCTCAGCTGTCTTCTTCATCTTCATCAGGATCTCGGCAGAGATTTCCTGCGGGCTGAGCAGCTTGCCGCGGATGTCCACCTTGATCTCATCGCCGGCTCCTGCGACAACTTTATATGGAATCAGCTTGATCTCTTCTGTCACCTCATGGTACTTGCGTCCCATGAATCTCTTGATGGAGAACACAGTGTTCTCCGGGTTTGTAATCATCTGGTTTTTGGCGGGGCGTCCAACGACACGCTCGCTCTCGCTCTTGTAGCCTACAACAGAAGGTGTAGTTCTGTCTCCTTCTGCGTTTGTGATAACCTTCGGCTCATTTCCTTCCATGACTGCCACGCAGCTGTTGGTTGTGCCAAGGTCAATTCCAATAATTTTTCCCATTTTATTTATCCTCTCATTTATTTTCGTGTTAAGTCTTTTTCCCGGACCCGCAAGCTAATTTAATAAAGGCTCACAAAATCGTCAACTCTTGCTTTTTCCAACCTTTACTTTCGCAGGTCTGATCACCCTTCCGTTGAGCTTGTAGCCCTTCTGAAGCATCATCGTCACTGTGTCTTCCTTGAGACCGTCGACTTCCTCAAGCAGGCAGGCTTCATGCTCATCCGGATTGAAAGGCACGTTCTCCTGATCAATGACTTCCAGTCCCCAGTTTGTCTTGAGCACTGAATAAAGCCGGTCCTCAATCATCTTCACGCCTTCCCTGAGAGCTTCAAAGTTGTCGCTCTTGTCAGCAGCATCAAGGGCGCGCGAGAAATCATCAAGCGGACCGATCAGATCTTTGACAAGGCTTGTATTGGCATACTTGACAGCCTCTTCCTTGTCGCGCAGCAGGCGCTTTTTGTAATTCTCGGTCTCTGCCGCATTGCGGATAAGCTTGTCCTTTGTCTGAGCAAGCTGCTCCTCAAGATCCCTGATCTTCTCCTCAAGCTCAGCAGTCCTGTCATCTGCATTCTCAGCCGGAGCTGCGTCCTCTTTCTTCTCCTCAGGTTCTCCTGCGGTCACTTCATCATCAAGAGTCTCAGCGACCACTTCTTCCCTGACATCATCTTTTTTCTCTTCCATCTCTTTCACCCTGGTATTATGTTTATTCTTCTTTTTTGTCATAAAAAATCTCCTTGAAAAGGAGTTGTCTGTACGTAACTGAAAAGTAATAAGCAGACGGCATGAGGTCAAGGGCCGGAACAGTCCGGCCCTTGTGAATGCACTCAGTCATCATCGATTGGAAGCTCTTCCTCCTGTGCCTCAGGTTCTTCTGCGGCAGGGATGTCTGTCTTTCCATTCTTTTCCTGTCTGGCATTCTCCATCTGGAGGCGGGCCAGCCGGGCCTCTTCATTCTGCCTGTCGCGGCGGGCGCTCTGGGCCTTTGACTGAAGCCAGTCAAGCTCCTTCTGGGCCTTTGCCACCTCTTCCTGGAGGTTCTTGTGATCCCTCTGCAGGTTAAACAGCTCTTCTTTCGCAGCTGTCACCTTGTTCTGAGTCTCACTGAGACTTGCCTCTGAACTTGCAAGACGTGTATGTATCTGTGTCAGCTTCTCGCCTGTCCTGCTGAGGCTCTCGCTGACGCCCTGATTGAGCATTGAGACAGCCTCCCTGATTTCTGTGAGCTTCTTGGCGAAATTGGCAAGCTGCTCTGTGGATGCGCTGAACATTGAATCAAAGACAGCGCTCACGCGGCTGATCTCTCCGTCCATTGTCTGCGCAAGCTGTGTCCTGCACTTCGCGCTGTACTCTTCCTCTTCGCTGCTGATGAGTTCATGCTGCCTCTTGTGCAGGCTGCTGAACTCCTCCTTTGCCTTGTCAAGATCATCGAAAACAGCACGGCTGTCTGTTTCGAACTTGTTCTTCAGCTGGCTTGAGAGCGCACTGAGGTTCTGCTCCCCCTCTATGATGGAAGAAGCAATGCTTGTCTGGCTGGAAGAGGCAAGCTCATCCATTTTTTCCTTATAGGAAGTGAAAGCCTCGTCCGCTTTCTGTCTTATATTCTCAGCATCGCTTTCCATCTCATTGCGCTTCTGCTCAAGAAGTGATGTCTTCTCGCCAAGCTGCCTGAGGTAATCTTCAAGCTCTGTGCGTCTGGCAAGGATAGAAGCATCAAGCGCCGTGCGCTCGCCCTGCATGCTTGTCCTGAGGTTGTCAGAAGAGTCAATCAGCTCCTGCGTCATCTTTGCATAAGTATTCGCGGCATCGGCCAGATTCTCTTCCCTGACCCTGACAAGCTCTTCCTTTTCTTTCTCAAGTTCCTGTGCGCACTCCTGCCTGCATGCCGCAGCCTGTGCGACAGCACTGTCAAGCTCGCTTCTCGCATTGGAGATATAGACCTCCAGGCCCGACTTCTCCTCCTGGAATCTGTCCACGGCAGCGGAGCTTTCAGACAGGACTGCCTCTTTCTTTTCATCAAGCTGATTCAGTCCTGTGTCAAGCCAGGCCTTGAAGTCAGCATGGCGCGTGCTGATGTCATCGCGCATGTCATCAATAAAGGAACCAAAGTCCTCCCTGTTTGATGAAAGCATGTCCGAAAACTGGAGCAGCATCGCATCTGCCTTTTCCTTATGTGAGCGGGCAACCTCATCAAGATCATCTGAAGTCTTGCGGATCAGCTCGCTGCAGGAGGCAGTGAGCGCGGAAAGCTCCTGCTGGAGAGAAGCGACCTCTGTGCGGAAATTCTGGATAACCTGATCCACGCTGCGGGCCTTCTCAACTTCATTCTGCACTGTCCTGATTCTGTCCTCGGCATGCTCTGTCTGCACCCTGAGCTTGTCAAGGGCCAGCTCATAGCCGCGGCATACTGATTCAAGGCTTGTCAGATCCTTTCTGTGATTGTTGAGATTGTCCAGGGAGGCCTCGACCGCACCGACAAGCTCAAGCATTTCCTTCTTCTTGGACTCAACAAGCTCCTTGGCATCGCCGCAGGCTTCCGAAATTCTCGCCATTGTCTGCTGGCTTTCGGAACGGAAGCTGGAAATCTTCTCCTTCACCGTCTGCAGGCTTCTGCTCTTCTTGTCTTCTGCTCTGAAAGCAAGAATGATGATCAGCGTTATGATAAACAGGACTATAGGAAGTACATACGTCAACATTTCAACACTCCAAACACCTTTCAGATAACGATATTAGCAAATGTTTGCCAGCTGGTTAATACCAGATCGGCAAGAGGAAAGGACGCTTTGTCCGCCCCCTTTCTGATCAGGAGGGTGCGCATTCCCACCTTTGAGGCCCCGACAACGTCTTTTTTGTAGCTGTCTCCCACATAAAGGGCTTCTTCAGGCCTTATTCCGATTTCTCTGAGCATATAGATAAACGGCTGGTCGCATGGCTTAAGATAGCCGGTATCCTCTGTTGAGGCCTTCCAGTCAAAACAATCATCCAGGCCGAGGATGGAGAGCTTGCCTGAAAGAGGAAAGTCAGAAAGGGCTGCAAGAAAGAAGCCCCTGGCCCTGGCAGCTTCAAGGCTTTCCCTGACATAGGGGAAGGGATGAATGAAGCGGGCCATTGATTTCTCCCAGGGCCTGAGCAGCTTTCTCTCATAGGTCTCTATCCACTCCTCATCGCTGCCCTTCCAGCCCATGAGCTCCTTTTCCTTGGCACGGAAGCCGGCTAGAGAGAGCATTCTGTCTGCCTTATAGCCGTCCTGTGCCCTCATTTTCTGGCGCATCGAGTTGTACCGCACAGAGAAAACAGGATGGCGGAGAGCGGAAAAGAACAGATAGAGATCAGTCTGCCACTTCGGATAAAGCGTTCCGTCTATGTCAAAGCACAGTGCCTTGATATTGTTCTCCTCAGCCCATCCCATTATCTTTTCCTTTTCTGTCTGGTGTTCTGCACAATCTTCTGGGCCCTTTCCCTCTCTTTGCCAAGACGGGCCTTTCCTCCGGGCTTGCGGCTGACTCCGCGGGCCTTCACGCTCCTGTCCGCATTGCGGCGGATGACTTTGTCAACTTCGCTCTCGCTCTTTTTAGGTCCATTGTCATACAGGGAAGGATTCCTTCTCCTTTCCCTCAGCGAGATCTCAATCGGAATGGATGCGATGCCAAGCTCCTTTCTCATGCAGTTCTTGAGATAGCTGAGATAGGTTTCAGGAAAATCCTTGATGCGGTTGACAAAAAGCAGAAAGCGCACGGGATTGACGCTGACCTGCGTGGCGTAAAGAACCTTGTAGTGTCCGCTGCTGCCGCGCGGCGGCTCATATGCCTCGCACCAGGCTCTCAGTGCATCGTTGAGCGCTGAGGTGTCAATGCGCTTGTTGAGCTGTTTGTATACAAGCCAGGCAGTATCAAGCAGTCTGCCCACAGCCTCGCCTGTCACAGCACTGATCGGGACGATCGGGGCAAATGAAAGAATCGGGAACAGGAAGCGGACTCTGTCGCTTATGGCCTCAAGCTCGTTCTTCATTCCTGAAAGCCTGTCAATCTTGTTGAGCACAATGATCACCCCACGTCCGCGCCGTACAATGAGGGAGGCGATCTTCTTGTCCTGATCAGACAGTCCTTCCTTTACGTCAACCATAAGGAAAACGATATCTGCCTCATCAATCGTCTTTATCGCACGGTTGACAGAGTAGTACTCGACATCTTCCTCAACCTTGCTCTTTCTTCTTATTCCCGCTGTGTCAAGGACAGTATAGTCAGCGCCCTTATAAGTGAAGGTCGCACGCATGACATCGCGGGTCGTGCCGGCGATGTCGCTGACAATCGAGATGTCGCGTCCTGTGAGAAGATTCGTCAGGGTGCTCTTTCCTGTATTCGGCTTGCCCATGATCGCAAGCCTTATTGAAGGCACTTCCTCAGGAGCCTCATCAATCCTCTCCAGGGACAGCATGCCCAGAAGAGTGTCTTCCAGCTCCTCAATTCCAAGCCCGTGCTCTGCGGATATGCCCACAATTCTCTGGTAGCCGTAATTGTAGAAGTTCCAGATCAGGTCTTCTCTCGAAACATCATCTACCTTGTTCACGACAAGGACAATCTTGTCTGTATACGGACGCAGCTGCTTGAGCAGCATCTGGTCCTCTCCGTTGACCTCGCTGCAGTCCATCATGAACAGGATGACATCGCTCTGGCCCAGCAGGGACAGGCTCTTCTGGGCCACAAGATCATCCATCTTGTCCTTCTCGATCTTTATTCCGCCGCTGTCGACAAGCGTGACAGGATGATTGCCCAGCAGCCAGCGTTCAGGGATCGGATCCCGGGTCACACCCGGAGTCGGGTCCGTGATGGCCCTTCTCTTCCCGATCAGACGGTTGAAAAGCGTGCTCTTTCCCACATTCGGGCGGCCAATGATGCTGATCAGGGGCAGACTTGTGTCAATGTCAGCCTTGTTGGTTATCTCTAATCTCTGCATTGAATTTCTCCACGAGCTCTTCTATGTCCCGACAGCTTGTCATATCAAGGGCTTTTTTGGCAAGAACCTGACAGTCAGAATAATTCAGGCTCCTGATGAGCCTGCGTGCAGACAGCAGACTGGCCGGATGCATGCTCAGCTTTCTGAAGCCCAGCCCTATGATAAGGGGAATGAACTCAATGTCAGAAGCAAGCTCACCGCACATTGAAAGATCAAGCTCATGCGCTGCCGCACTGTCTGAAGTGTATTTCAGCAGCCTCAGCATTGCCACATCATATTCCTTATAAAGATAGCTTATCTTCTCATTCCCTCTGTCAACCGCAATTGTGTACTGAGTCAGATCATTTGTTCCGACAGAGAAGAAATCAACCTTGGAAGCAAGAATATCGCTTGTGATGGCAGCAGAGGGGACTTCTATCATCGTCCCTGTCTTCATGTCCTCGTCAAAGGCAATGCCTTCGCTGCGGCACTCTGCCTTCACCGATTCAAAGAAGGAGAGCACGTCATCCAGCTCATCAGGCCCTGAGATCATAGGGAA
Organism: uncultured Spirochaetales bacterium; assembly: GCA_944390865.1. Lineage (GTDB taxonomy): Bacteria > Spirochaetota > Spirochaetia > Sphaerochaetales > Sphaerochaetaceae > Bullifex. Next base: position 70,616 of record CALXRC010000002.1, read on the forward strand.
CATCAGCCTGATTCTGCCGGGGCAGCTGCCGGATGCTCTCAGCACTGCTCTGAGCTGGGTGCGGAAGATATCCCTGCGGCTCATGCAGAAGCGCACGGCCCTCCAGCCGAGCACAGGATTGTCCTCATCCACATGAAGATCGCTGACCACCTTGTCTCCGCCCACATCATAGGTCCTTATTGTCACAGGCCCCCTTCTCGAGAAGGCAGATGCAAGCTGGGCATAGATTTCAGCCTGTTCATCCTCGCTGTAGGTCTTGCCTTCAGTCATCAGCAGAAATTCTGTCCTCAGCAGTCCTGCCCCTTCAGCACCATTCTTCAGTGAAGACTCGACATGATCAATGCCGTCAATATTGCACTCCAGACGGATGCGCACGCCGTCTTTTGTTATTGCGGGAAGCACCGCATCTTCCTTAAGCAGCCGCTCTTCCTCTTCCAGCTGGCGTTTTTCCCTCTTTATGCGCCTTACAGTCTTTTCATCCGGGTCTATATACAGAATGCCGCTGAGACCGTCGACGGCCGCAAGGCCTCCGCTTTCAATCCTGCTGCTCGCATCCTTCAGGGCAAATACCGCAGGGATGTTCATTGAACGGGCAAGGATTGCGACATGGGAGGTCGAGCCCCCGCCGTCAAGGCAGATGGCGCCTATCATGGAAACATCCATCGCAAGCAGCTCACTGGGAAGAATGGTGTCAGCAACAACGATGACCTTCTCTTCCAGCTCTTTGATATTGGTGAATTTCTCCTTTGTGAGCGTGCTGATCAGGCGCGAGGCGATATCCTGGACATCATAGATGTTTTCCCTGAACATCTGGCTGCCCAGCTTTGACAGCTGGTCAATGATCTGTCCGGCAGCAGTCTCGACCGCCATTGGAGCATTGTAATAGTCATCGAGTATGAGATGTCTGATGCGGGAAGTGAAATCGGGATCCTTCAGCATGAAGCTCTGCGCTTCAAGTATAGTGACCTCATCACTGTTGGAAGCTTTCTTCATCATGGCATGGATGTCTTCATCCACCTTTGCAGAGGCCTCTTCATAATGAGCCAGCTGGGCTTCAGCTTCCGCGCTGTCACTGCACTTCTGCGCAGAGAACACAGGCCTGTCATGCCTTACGACAAAGGCTTTCATGCAGGCGTAACCGCTGAATATGCTTTTACCTTGTATACTTTCCATCTGTTTCAAGTATATCTGCCGCAAAGAGGTTCGTGAAGGAGGAAAAAGAACTGCAGCAGGCTATTCGGATGCAATTGTGCGCACCACTGTGCAGGGAGAACCGAAAGCAACCACATTGGGCGGAACTGATCTTGTCACCACGCTGCCGGCCCCGATGATTGAGTTGTCTCCGATTGTTACTCCCGGAAGGATTATTACGCCGGCTGCGATGAAGCAGTTCTTTCCCACTGTCACGCTTCTGTTAAGCTGAAGGCCTCTGGCCCTCATTGACGGAGACTCAGGATGCGTTGCCGTCGTGATCGTGACATTAGGTCCTATCATTGTATGGTCCCCGATAGTGATGAGACCGTCATCAACCAGCGTAAGGGTGAAGTTGGCATATACCCCTTCTCCGATATACGCAAACATGCCGGCCCAGTTTGCATGAAACGGAATCTCGATGTAAGAGCCTGCGCCGAAGTGTCTGAACATGGAAGAAAGCATCCTCTCTCTTCCTTCAGCGTCCGCAGGATCAAGCTCATTGTAGGCCTCCAGAAGCCTGAACCGTTCTGCTTGAACCTTCATAAGCCGTTCATCACCGGGATCATAGATTTTTCCGGAATGCATCAACTCAAAGATATCTTCACTCATACTTTCTGATATTACCATGAGTTCATTTGAAGAAGACATAATTCAACATTCACCAGAGCAGGCTCCTGCATTAATTACGTATTTCTCACCCTGTTCTGACACTTTCCACATATTCTCTATTCTTTGCAGGTTTTTCCTTGACCTTAACAACAAACTGATAAAAGATGAGCGTCAGAGGTTAATTGTATGAAAAAACTATTTGCTATTCTTTTGATTGTTTTGGCTGTCACTCCTCTTTTCGCCTTTGAGGGACAGATCGGTGCAACGCTTGGTTACCAGAATGCTTGGCTTTTTGAGATTGAGGGCAATGATACTGGTGATGTGCAGTCACGTACATTAGTTATGTCTGTCAATGGTGCTAACTATTTTGGCAGCAACGGCGGCTTTGGTGTTGAGTATGGTATCGGTATGACAAATCTTCTTAACACAAAGGTTGAAAATCTCACTGTTGATGATGAAGAGTTTGATCCAGGACTGATACTCAATCTGGGAGTAAGCTACAGATATGGCATCACAGATATGATCGGCATTTCAGCTGGACTTGGACTGTCTGCAGGAATGGACTGGGCAAATGGGCAAGATATTGTATATATACAAAAGGATGTAGACCTTTTTGAATTTGACCTTGGCATGTATGGCAAGATTGCTGCAGACTTCACATTCTTTGATGCTCTTCGTCTGAATGTCGGTCTTGAAATGGGAGGCCCGATCTATACAAGCATCACATCAGAATATGAAGGGAAATCAAATACAGAATCTATAGACATCAGTGCATTCTATCTGACGCCATACGTAAGTCTTTCTTACAAGTATTGATCAAATTCAGTTTAAGCTTATTATCTGCCGCCGGTTTTCTGGCGGCATTTTTTTCTGTCACTTTCAGCATATTCTATCATAGCTGTTAAACTTTAAGTTGACCTGGAACAGGACCTGTCTGGAACTGCAGACAGAGGTATAGTGCATGAAAAGACTGTCTGCTTTGCTTTGTATGCTGTTCGCTGCAATCTGTATTCACCCTGTCTTCGCGGCTGAAGGACAGATCGGCATAACTTCAGGCTATCAGGTGCTCTGGACATCAGAAGAAATCATAGAGGGCTTTTCTTTCGATTATGAATACCGCAGCGCAGCTGTTTCACTGGATGGAGCAAACTATTTTGGAAGGAACGGCGGCTTTGGACTTGAATACGGCATTGGTATCTCAAACAGGCTCAGTATGAGAATTGAGGACTTCAAAACTGACTATGAGGAATTTGATCCATCGCTTTTACTGCATGCGGGAGCTGCCTTCAGACATGGATTCACAGATGTGATTGGAATTGCATCCAGCTTAGGCATCTCAACTGAAATGTACTGGGATTCTGTAAATGATCCCGGATTTAAACACAAGATTTTCAATCTGGGGTTATCTGTTTATGCAAGAGCCTCCTATGATTTTACATTCAGCAGCATAAGGCTGAATCTCGGTCTTGAAATGGGCAGACTGTTCTACACGGCAGCAAAGACAACAATTGGAGATGAGTCATATAACGTTGATGGGAATGTCAGCGGCTTCCACATGACCCCATACGTAAGCCTTTCCTATAAGTACTGATTCAGTTCAGCTCTTCTGTCTGCCTCCGCTGCTTTTCCGGCGGCATTGTTTTCTTATAATCAGAACCGGAGGCCAGACATGCCGACATCAACTCATGCGCTTCTGTAACATCATATCTTTTATCCCGAAATTGGCAAGAAGACTCCATCCCTCTGCAGGGTGGAGATGAATTGCTTAGTGTACATGATGTGTTGCTGATATTAACATGATATGATATAATAAATTATGAATGAATCAGCACGCATCGTGAAGAACAGGGCAATCAAGGAGCACGGCAAGGAAACCCGTGCCCGTCATGCTTCGATGCGTCCTGCTGTCATTGAAATGAAGCTTGACCTGAAATGCCTGAACAAGACAGAACAGGAAAAGCTCTGGCACTACTTTACACAGTGCCGATGGCTGTGCAATTACCTCATTTCACTTTCAGGTGACGATTTCAAAACATTCAATACGAAAACAAGAGACATCACATCACTCGATAAGGAAGGCAATCCTGTTGATCGCCAGCTTACAATGCCTGCCAAGTTCATTCAGGCGGTATATTCATCCATCAAGCAGGACATGGTCTCCCTTGCAGCAAAGCGGGATAAGACAGGAAAGAAGAACGGCAAGCTGAAGTTCAGAAGCGAATACAATGCAATAGAGCTTAATCAGTATGGCAATACCCACTGGATCTGCTATGGCGATGATGGAAACAAGAATGGGAAGTACAGGAATACTGTTCACATCTCAGGTATCAAAAGGCCAATAAGGGTGTTCGGGATGGAGCAGATACCGAAGGATGCAGAATTCGCCAATGCAAAGCTCATCAAGAGACCATCAGGCATATACCTGATGCTGACATGCTACATCCCACAGCATGAGAGAAATGTGAAGCTTGAGAATAAGCCAGACATCGGCCTTGACTTCGGCATCAAGACGACAATAACAACCTCTGAAGGAGAGAAGTACGATATATCAGTCCGAGAACCGGAACGCCTCAAGGGGCTGCAGAAGAAGCTTGCCCGCCAGAAGAAGGGCTCCAGGGGCTGGTATGACACAAGACATCTCATCAGAAGAGAATATGAGAAGCTTGCCAATAAACGGCGGGCAAAGGCCAATCAGGTGTACCATGACATTGTTACTGGAAGAAAGCTTATCGTCACCCAGGATGAAAATATCAGAGGATGGCATAAGGGACTTTTCGGAAAGCAGGTGCAGAACAGCGCACTCGGAACGCTGAAGAGCAAACTGGTGTCCAATCCAAATGTCCTTGTAATAGACAGGTTCTTTCCTTCGACGAAGATGTGTCCCCAATGCGGGGCAATCAACGAAGGCATCACGCTCTCAGACAGGGTATTCGCATGCGGGTGCGGGTACACTGAGGACCGCGATGTCAAAGCCGCGAAAACACTGCTTCTTGCAGGAGAGCATAAACGATCCTGCACGCTTGCGGAACGCAAGTGTTCTCCGGAGGAGCGGAAGTCAGCCTTCAATACCTCGTATGAGATATGGAAGCTTTCTGCGAGACGCCCTGAGAAGGGAAAGAGCCCGGAAGCTCCATCTTCAAGCGTCAGCTAAGATGGAGTAGTTCACCAGAGAAAGCACTGCCAGTTTTGTTTTTCTGCAAATAAGTTTATTTCACTGAGCATGCCACTTTATACTTTCTCTTTAATCTGTTCAGCATGGCGTTGTCGAACCCGACATACTTATCATGCTGCAGACGGCCTAAAACAATTGAAGGATCTCTGTTGATGGACGAGGCAAACGAAAGAATATCTGATTTGCTGAACAGTCCCCGCTTTACGAAAGCATGATACTTTTCTGGCGGGATCAGGCTGTCGCAGGCAAATGCATCAGCAGCCTCTTCCTCAGATCCCGTCTCACAGTCAAAGGAAATACCAAAGTCTCTGTTTATGATATGCCCTATCTCATGGAAAAGAGTGAACCAGAAAACATCAGAATACAGGCATCTGTCATTTACCATGAGCATTACGCTTCGTCCGATTTTTTTTGCTGCGCCATTTATCCGTGAGCCAGGGAGATTTGGCAGAATTTCAAAGACCACACCTGCTTCAAGAAATGCTTCCCGAAGCAAATCATAGAAATCATCATGGCAGCAGGTAAGCGTCAATGCATATTCAGCTGCTGAACAGAACTTTTTATGATCAAATACAGGGGCATCAACACTTAATGCCCTATTGACTGCAATCTGAACCATGACATTAGCATTCACGATGCTTTTATCAGTCAGCCCTGTTGAGGCAGAACGAAAACTGACTGCCATATCTTTTGCTGAGAATACTGTCAATGATGATACTTTAAGAAAGTTGCGCGCTGCTTCAACCTGCTCTCTTTTCCGGTAAGGAAAGGCAGGTAGACCAAAATTGTCATGCAAATACTTGTAGCTGATAAAGTCCAGAATTCTCTCTTCTTCCTGCAGCTCCTTATCAGCGCGGAATTCCATGATTAGTTCATCATAACGGTTTTGAAGATTAAGCCAGTATTCCATGCTGGTTCCATTGATCCGTGCCAGGCGGAATGCCATATCCGGAGACAGACTCTGCATGCCGCGGATCAGCAGGCTGAGATTCTTTGCAGTGGTTCCAAGACGTTTGGCGAAATCCTCCTGCGTCAGTCTGCTGTCTTCAACTATTTCTTGAATATAGTATCCTGGATGGAATGCTATCCTGCCATTGTGTTCTACATAATTACTCATAATGCTTGCTGACCTTAATAATCTTGACTATCCGAACCGAACAGGCGATCTCATCAATACTTGATTTCAGACAAGAATTACGATTCTCATCTAACGGCTGAAGTATTATCCTCCACGGTTCCTTTGCTGTTTTTACGTTGATGGCAAAATATCCTTCTAACTGATTACTCCCTATATTATGCAGATTATGAAACCTGAACTGTGGCTGCACGATGATATCATGCAAGGTCTCTGCGCTTGCCAGAGCATTTATTCTTGCATGAAGACTCAAGCTGAGCTGCATATCACCGCCAAAGAATTTTTTCGCACTCTTGATCTGCGTACATACATTCTCAATTTTTGAGCTCGAAAAAATGATCTCCAAAAACTTTTCCGCCTACAATCAGATTACCTAACAGGTAATTTTACATTAAATAATCTCAAGCTACTTGTCAATATCAATCCCTGCAGAATGGAAAAAGCTTATGACAGAGACATCCTAGCCGTTAACAAAAACTTATTTTACATCCAAGTATTTACTGCTATGCTGCAGTTTATTGATGAAACAGCCTCTTGTTTTGTAATATCTGATTATGATCCTTGAAGATGATGACAGCTTTGTACAGCAGGAAGGACTTGCTCCGGAAGAAGACAGCTCAGAACAGAGAGGAAGAGGCATTGTCATCTGGCTTATAATCTTCCTTGTATGGATCCTGTGGACGGCAGGCTGCTTTTTTTTCTTCAGGGACGACATGGTGCGTGCCTTTCAGGAAAGCGGTGTGCCTGAACTCATTTCCTCAATGCAGGAGGAAGAAGAACACAGCACGCACAGAGATGTCACTCTTGTCTATCCTCTTGCTGACGGCACTTCAGTCACAGTGCAGGCCTCAGCGCTGCGCTATGGCGGCGACAGCTTTCACGACACAGTCGAGGCCCTGATTGAATACTACCCTTACGAAGCCCTGAGTCAGGGAGCTGTGAACCTTGTTCCTTCACAGACTGAGCTGATAGGACTGAGCACAAGCGACGGCATTTGCTATGTGGACCTGTCTGAAGAGATCCTTTCAGCACCCTCACTGGGCAGTTATACAGCCTTTGACCAGATCGAGGACACTCTCATGCTTTCCCCTGAAATCGAGAAAGTCGTGTTCCTTGTGGAAGGCACTGCAGTCTCCTAAGTCGTCTGACGCTCAACTATGCGGCACTCAAAGCTCACATTCTTTCTGCCCTGCTTCTGGCCTATCTCTGTCTTCAGGATATCAAAGCAGGCAGCAGAAAGCTCGGGAAGCCGCGTGTCAATGCTTGAGAGCATAGGAGTCGTGAGCGTGCAGCAGGATGAATTGTCAGTGCCGAGGATGGCAATGTCTTCAGGAATGCGGCGTCCAAGGCTGAGAAGCTTTCTCATCCCTCCGGCGGCAATCAGGTCAACGGAGAAAATTATGCCGTCAACCCCAGGTTCTGCCTCAATCAGCTTTTCAGCGGCCTTTTCTCCGCCCTCTGCACTGTCCTCGCACTCAGGAATAATGATGCTCTTCAGGCCCAGCTGGCTGACAGCCTTCCTGTACCCCGCCATCTTCTTTCTGTTTGAAGGAGTGTCGTTGTTGTTGACAAACGCGATTGTGCGCCTTCCCTTTCCATAAAGGAAGCGTACAGCATCCGCTGTGCCCTCATCATCACGGGAGACGGCAGATGAAAGATTCGGCAGATCAAGTTCTCCATTCTGGAAGACGACAGGGATATCACAGACGAAAGACTTCAGAGCCTCCTCAACTTCGCTGTTCTGAAAGATTGAGCCAATCAGAACAAGTCCTGAGATGCGCCGCGTGGAAAGTGTGCGTATGCACTCCACCATGCTTTCCTTCTCGTAGCCGGTATTCAGCAGCAGCGAGCAGTAGCCGAGAGGAAGGAAGCGCTGTGCAATCATATAGGCACCTTCTATATGATGCTGATTCCTGATGTCGGCAACCAGAATCCCGATAGTGCTGGAATACTGGGTTGAGAGACTTCTGGCAGTGTCGCTGGCACAGAAATTCTCATTCCTGATGACTTCCATCACCCTTTCACGGGTTCTGCTGCTTATTCCTTCCCTGTTGTTCATGACACGGCTGACAGTGCTTGCTGAAACGCCAGCCATTCTGGCTATGTCATAAATCGTCACCTGTGCACTCCTTTAAAAATATGCCTGCAGCTGTACACTGCAGGCATCATTATCCAGCGGCAGTCTTACTTTGAGAACTCTTCCAGGCCCTCAATTGCATAAGCCCTCACAGGGCAGGAATCAAGGCCGATGATCGGAAGCGGTGCATAGCTCATGAAGAACACATTCTTCTCAAGCTTGTCCAGATTCTTCAGTACTTCCAGAAACACTATGTTCTCCTTCAACAGTATGTCATGGAACGGCTTGACATCCTCATTGCAGTTCTCAATGGACACTCCGTCTCCAAAGCCGACACACTTTGCCTTGTGATCCTTGAACCACTGGGCTGTCTCTCCGTTCACAAACAGCCTCTTGTCTTCTGCTGTGTTTGTAAGCGGCGTGAACGGCGGAATCTTATACGGACTGTCTATGATGACAATCGTACCCTCCTTCATCAGCGGCCCGCAGTACTTGTCCAGCATTTCTGCCGTGATGTGACTGTTCGGCTCTGCCTCTATGTTCACATAAATTGCCCTACCGAAGAATGTCGTCAGCGGCAGCTCTGCCACGCTAGGCCACTCATCATCATGATGGTACGGGCACTCGCAGTGTGTTCCCAGATGGCTTGTCAGATCCATGATCGTGTGAAAATCAGGAATCGGTCCGCCTGTGTTGAAGCGGTACAGATGACACCTTCTTGTCTCTGTCTTCGGATCAAGTGTCTTTGTCAGATCAATCACTCTCAGTCCGTTCATGTTGTAAACGCAGTCCATAGCAAATCTCCTGTTTGTTCAGTGCAACCGGTTGCACTCGATTCTGAATCCAGAATAAGCTCTGATTCACAATCTGTCAAGAAAAATTTGCAACCGATTGCAAAACATTCACGCCTGCATTCAGCATCAGGCAAGCCTCGCCTTAAGCTCCCGTCTGACCAGCTCAAGATCAGGAGAAGTCAGCAGAGGCAGCAGCGCAGTCACTTCCTCAGGATTCCTGTCCCACCAGCAGAAGCGCAGAAGCAAGTCTATAAGCTCATCATCAAAGCGCTTTCTTATCAGGCGGGCAGGATTGCCGCCTATGATGCTGTAAGGAGGAAAACTCTTTGTGACAACAAAATGAGCTGCCACAATGCTTCCGTCTCCCAGGTTCACGCCAGGCATGATCACGGCATCAAGGCCGATCCAGACATCATTTCCGATGACAGTGTCGCCCTTGTGCGGCAACTCTTCAATGTGAGGAGTGCTGTTTTCCCTTCATACCCTGCCCATCACGTTGAAAGGATAGGTCGTCACTGAAGACAGCCTGTGATTGGCAGCCCCCATGATGAATGTCGATCCTTCAGCCAGAGAGCAGTAGCGGCCTATGACAAGGCGCTCGGTGAAAAACGGATAATTAAACAGCACATTGTTCTTCTCCCAGCCCATGGGGTCATGGCTGTCATCGTAGTAAGTGTAATCGCCGACAATAATGTTCTCTGCCCTGACAATGTTTTTCAGAAAGACAGTCGTTCCATACTCGTTTGGCATTACAGTATTCGGATCTGGAATATTTGACATACGGGAATGATAGTACAGACAGGCAGAAAACAAAAAAAGGCATCAGCACGGACAGAAACCGGTGATGCCTTCATCTGCAGGAAATACAGTCTCAGATGCGCTGAATTGATACAGCCTTCCTTGTCTCAGGATCAATCATTATATGCACTCCCTTGATTTCCCCTCTTCCCTCAGCCACTTCGCTTTTATAAGGGACCTGAGTGAACTGACGCCTTACGGCGATGTCAGAGCGGGAGCCGATGACCTGATGCTGCACGCCTGTCATGCCCAGATCAGTGATATAGGCAGTGCCGCCGGGCAGAATCTTCTCATCCATTGTCTGGACATGGGTGTGGGTGCCGGCGACGGCAGAGACAAGTCCGTCAAGATGGAAGCCCATGGCCTCTTTCTCAAGCGTGTTCTCAGCGTGAAAGTCAACCAGGGTTACATAGCCCTGGCGGTACAGCTTCTCAGCCTCTGCCCTTACAGCGGCAAACGGGCAGTCGACCATGACAAGATCGGTGCGTCCTATCGCATTGATGACCGCAAACCTTATCTGATCCTTTGTCAGCGTGCAGACACCGTGCCCCGGAACTCCCTTAGGGTAGTTCAATGGTCTGAGCAGCACAGTCTCGCTGTCAAGAAGCGGATAGATCTCAGTCTTCTGCCATATGTGGTTGCCTGAAGTGACAACATCGGCGCCAAAGCTGCGGATCTTCTCATAATCCGGAACAGACAGGCCGAATCCGCCTGATGCATTCTCCCCGTTGACAATGACCAGATCCGCCTTTGTTCTGCTGATAAGCGATGACAGGGACAGGAAAAGAGCTCCCATCCCTGCGTCTCCGCTGATATCTCCTATCATCAAGACAGATATGTTTTTCACTATTTGGCGTACTCCACGACTCTGGTCTCACGGATGATTGTGACCTTGATCTTTCCGGGGTACCTGAGTTCTGCTTCGATGCGGCCGGCAATGCCCTTGGCAATTTCCTTTGCCTCTTCGTCAGAAACCTTTGTGTTGTTCACCATGATTCTCAGCTCACGTCCGGCCTGAATGGCAAATGCGTTGTCAACACCGTCAAAGCTCTTCGCAATGCCCTCAAGGTTCTCAAGGCGCCTGATGTAGTTGTCAAGGCTCTCCCTTCTTGCACCTGGACGCGCTGCGGAAATGGCATCCGCGACCTGAACAATGATCGACTCTATGCAGCTGGGTTCGACATCACCATGGTGTGACTGGACCGCATTGACGACACGAGGATCCTCTCCAAGCCTCTTTACAAGCTCTGCACCCATTTCAGCATGGTTGGCATCACCCTCAGTCTCCGCACCCTTTCCGATATCATGCAGCAGACCGCCGCGCATTGCTATCTCGCTGTCAGCACCGACCTCGCTTGCTATCATACCGGCAAGGATCGCCACCTCCTTAGAGTGGTAGAGGACATTCTGGCCGTAGCTTGTCCTGAAATACAGTCTGCCGAGTGCTCTGATGAGCTCAGGCCCCATATTGTGAATGCCGAGATCAAAGGCGACCTTTTCTCCCTCATCCACGATGATGCGTCCGACTTCGCGGCTGACTTTGTTGACCATTTCCTCAATGCGGGCAGGATGGATCCGTCCATCCTGAACGAGGCGCTCAAGCGCAACCCTGGCAATTTCCTTTCGCACAGGGTCAAAGCAGGAAATGACGACCGCCTCAGGAGTGTCGTCTATGATGATGTCAACGCCGGTAAGAGTCTCCAGGGTGCGGATGTTGCGGCCTTCGCGGCCGATAATCCTGCCTTTCATCTCATCCGAAGGCAGCGTCACAGAGGCAGTGGTGACTTCGCCGCTGACCTCTGTGGCAAGACGCTGAATTGACTCGACAATGATATCGCGTGCAACCTTGTCGGCAGTGAGCTTTGTCTCACTCTCAATCTTGTTGACATAGATCTGGCCGTCACGATGTGCCTTCTGCTGCATTTCCTGAATGATTACAGCCTTTGCCTCATCCTGAGTCATTCCGGCGATCTTCTCAAGCTCGCTGATAAGACCTGCCTCTTTCTCGTCCAGTTCCCTTTCTCTCTGCCCTAGGGCAGCATCCTTTTCTCCTAGTTGCTTCTTTATCGCATCAAGCTCGTTCTGCTTGTGTTCCAGATTCTCTTCTTTCTGCAGCAATCGTCGTTCTGACTTCTGCAGCTCTGATCTTCTTTCCCTGGCTTCCCGCTCATTCTGCTCTTTTTCCTTCAGAATCTTGTCGCGGGCTTCAAGCTCAATCTCACGGGCATGGGATTCAGCTTCAGCCACAGCTTCCCGGTCCAGTCGGACAGCCTTCTGCTCGATTGAGGAAAGCTTGAACTTGGCCCATAGCCAGCGGCCCAGAAAGCCGATGGCGATGCCTGCAAAACAACTAAGGAAGATATATAACCATGTCATATTGTCCTCCTAAAGTCATATAGAGCCATGATACTTACACTTAAGTTCTAGGTCAAGGCTGATTTACAGTTCAAAAAGCGCCAGGAACAGAGAAAGGGCGCCGCAGGACAAAAAAAAAATACCGTCACCCGACCAGTGACGGCTCAGAACAAACTGTTCTGTCTCAAGCTTCCTTCTTGTCTTTCTTGGAAGCCTTCTTCTCAGCTTTGGCATCCTTCTTCTCTGTCTTCTCGACAAGCTCGAGGATAACCATTTCAGCTGCATCCCCCAGTCTGTTGCCAGTCTTGAGGATTCTTGTGTAACCACCCTTGCGGTCCTGGAACAGCGGGGCGATTTCCTTGAAGAGCTTTGCAACGATTGCTTCATCATAAAGCTCTGCTGAGACGACGCGGCGGTTGTGAACATTGTCAACCTTGGCTCTTGTGATCATCTTCTCAGCCATCTTTCTGACTTCAAGGGCCTTTGCCTTAGTGGTCTCTATCCTCTCATAGCGAAAGAGGGATGTGACCATGTTGCGCTTAAGCGCCTTGCGCTGGCTGGATTTTCTGCTCAGCGCATTGAAACCGATTTTATGCTTCATTCTTCTCTTCCTTTGCTTCTGGAACTTTGATTGCGTTCTTCAGAACACTGTAGTCTGTCATGCCAAGTGAAAGGTTCCACTCCTTGAGCTTCTCCTTGATCTCGCTGAGAGACTTCTTACCGAAGTTTCTTGTCTTGGCAATCTCGTCTTCAGTCTTTCTGGTCAGATCTCCGATTGTCCTGATGTTTGCATTCTTCAGGCAGTTTGAGGAACGGACTGTGAGCTCAAGCTCCTCAACTGAGGTATCGAGAATCTTTCTGATCCTTGCTTCCTCCTCATCCACATCCTCTGTGCTTGAGACCTGAGTCTCGTCAAAGTTGATGAAGATGGTGAAGTGCTCCTTGATGATCTTAGCTGCCTGTGCCAGTGCATTCTCAGGTGAGATTGTACCGTCAGTCGTGATCTCAAGGATGAGTTTATCGTAGTCATTGCGCTGACCGACTCTGGTCGGCTCAATTGAATACTTGACTCTCTTTACAGGAGAGAAGAAGGCATCAACGGCAATGACACCGGGCTCTTCTGAATACTTCTCATTAAGCTCGGATGGAACATAACCGCGTCCAAGGCTGATCTCGACAACCATTTCGAGATCACAGTCATCCATCATCGTGAAGATCTCAAGATCAGGATTGAGGATTGTGACCGTATCCTTCTCAAGAGTCTTGCCAGTGACAATGCCAGGTCCCTGGCAGCTGATGGTCAGTGTTATACCCTCGCTGTCCTCAGGCATGGAGATCTCAAGTCTCTTAAGGGCTGCAATGATGTCAGCAATGTCTTCACGAACACCCGGGATGGACTCATATTCACTTGTTACAGTGTGCGGCTCCCTTCCCTCTGTTGCGGCAAATGTCGTGAACTGAACAGCAGTCACGGCATAGCCCTGAATAGAGGACAGAAGCACACGGCGCAGTGTATTTCCGACAGTTGTTCCAAAGCCGCGCTCGAAAGGATAGGCAATGAACTTACCGTACTTTGGATCTGATACACTGTGATCATAAGTCACACCAGAAGGTCTCTTGAAGCCTTTAAGAAGTGTTTTGCGTGCCATGATTACTCCTTATCTAGTCTGATTAACGTTCAACGAACGCTTTGCTGATTGAGAAAGGGAAGGCCTGGCCTTCCTCTCTCATCAGACGCGGCGGGTCTTGCGGGGACGACATCCATTGTGAGGGATTGGTGTGACGTCACGGATGCTGCGGACCTTGAGTCCGAGAACACCGAGTGTCCTGATGGCACTCTCACGGCCCACGCCAGGTCCCTTCACATAGACATTGACACTCTTGAGACCATAGTCCATTGCCTTCTTTGCTGCTGTCTCACAAGTTGTCTGGGCAGCATAGGGAGTAGACTTCTTGGCACCTCTGAAACCGAGTCCGCCGGCACTTGCCCAGGAAAGAGCATTTCCAGCCAGATCAGTTACAGTGATAATTGTGTTGTTGAAGGTTGCCTGAATATAGACATTACCCTCAAGAACTGTCTTTTTGACTTTACGTTTTACATTAGCCATAAATTACACCCGATCCTTATTTCTTCTTTCCAGCAACGGTCTTCTTCTTGCCCTTGCGTGTACGTGCATTGGTCTTTGTTCTCTGTCCGCGAACAGGAAGTCCCTTCCTGTGTCTCAGACCGCGATAACAGCCAATATCCATCAGACGCTTGATGTTCAGGGCAACCTCTGTTCTGAGGTGACCTTCGATCTTGTACTCATCTTCGATGACCTTTCTCAGAAGAGCGATGTCATCAGCACTGAGTGTGTTGATTCTGACTTCCGGGTCGATATTTGTCTTGGCACAGATCTCCTGAGCGGAGGTTCTGCCAATTCCGTAAATATAGGTCAGGGCAATTTTGACTGCCTTATTTGGCAGGTCAACACCTGCGATACGTGCCATATTACCAGGCCTCCTAGCTTATTTTTGTCTCTGCTTGTGCTTCGGGTTCTCACAGACAATGCGCACAACTCCAGCACGTCTGATGACCTTGCACTTGTCACAAATCGGTTTAACACTTGCTCTTACTTTCATAGTAAAAACTCCTAAAGTTTCTTGATCTTACGACCTGTGGTCATAAAACCATCATGGTGATGCAGCTTCATCATCGAATCCAGCTGGCGCACTGTCTCGAGGCAGACACCGACCATAATGATCAGCGATGTGCCGCCGAAGAGCATTGCCACATCAGCCGGGAAGCTGAAGAACTTCTGAATCAGCGTCGGGATCAGGGCGATGAAAGCAAGGAAGAGAGAACCGGGAAGAACGATTCTGTTCAGAACCTTTCTGAGGTACTTTTCAAGATTGTCATTGCTGACAGAAGGAATTGTACCGCCGTTGTCTCTGATGTTCTTTGCAATCTCGTCAGGATTGAGACTGACCTGAGTGTAGAAGAACGCAAAACCTATAATCAGCAGGGTGTAGATAATCAGATAGGGGGCACCCTGAGGATTTAAGAAGTTGGCCACAGACTGGAGCCAGCCGACATTCGGTGCCAGCGAGGATGCAATCTGGAGCGGGAATGTAAGCAATGCAGAAGCGAAGATGACAGGAATAACACCAGAGGGGTTAATCTTGAAAGGAATGTAGTTTGATCCTCCCTGATACATCTTGTTGCCGACAACACGCTTTGCATACTTAACAGGAATCTTTCTCATACCCTTCTCTTCGTAGACAACCATGATGACGACAAAGACATACATGATGACGACTACGACAACCGCCAGCCAGTTGAGAGATCCGGCAGCGATGCTTGAGAACAGTGTGGAGAAAGCACTTGGCATTCTTGCCACGATACCGGCAAAGATAAGAAGTGAGATACCGTTGCCGACTCCGTACTGGGTGATTTTGTCACCGAGCCATACGAGGAACATTGATCCTGCAGTGACGGATACCATCGCAATCAGAGTGAACGGCACTCTTGAAATGATGATGGCTTCCGGAATGGTAGTCGCATATACAGATACGGCAAATGACTGGATCAGACATACGACAATAGTTCCATAGCGGGTGTACTGCTGGATTTTCTTGCTGCCATGGGGGTCCTGTGCAAGCTTCTTGAGGCTGGGCACGACAAGCATCAGCAGCTGGACAATGATCTGGGTGCTGATATAAGGCATGACACCCAGCATGAACAGGCTGAAATTACTGAAGGCACCGCCAGAGAAAAAGTTCAGATACTCAGTGAAGCCTATTGTCGAGCTCTGTGCGGCTGACAGGAAATAGGCTTCGAGAATGACAGGGTCAATTCCTGGAATCGGCACAACAGTACCGATTCGGCTTACTATAAGCAAGCCGATCGTTACCAGGACCTTCTTTTTGACGTCCTTCATTCTCATCATATCTACAAGTGAGTTTGACATGACTACCTTCTTTAGTTTTACTTAACCAAGCCTCCGGCATTCTCAACAGCCTTTGCAGCAGTTGCAGAAACCTTGATGCCTTCGATTGTGAGTTTCTTGGTGAGCTCTCCGTTGTTGAGGATCTTCACCTGAACATCCTTACCCTTGACAAGGCCCTTTTCCTTGAGTGTCTCAACTGAAACTGTCTCACCGTCTTCATAAGCGGCATTGAGCTTGGCAAGAGAGACAACCTCATATGTGACCTTGAACGGGTAATTGGAGAAACCACGGCGGGCAACACGTCTGTAGAGAGGCATCTGACCGCCTTCAAAACCCAGGCGGACACCACCACCGGAGCGGCTGTTCTGACCATCATGTCCGCGTCCGCATGCCCTGCCCTTGCTGGAGGCGCCGCGGCCGACGATGGTCTTCTTTGTATTGGCACCATACGGTGCATTGATCTGTGCCATCTTAAATCTCCTCAACCTTCACCATGTGAGCGACTTTGCGGACCATGCCGAGTGTGGCAGGTGTCGCAGCATGTACAACACTGCTGTGCATCTTTCCCAGTCCAAGAGCCTTGACAGTAGCTCTCTGCTTGGGAAGAGAACCAGCAACTGAACGAACCAGTGTGATTTTAATGTTCTTCTCTGCCATAATCAACCCCACATTTCCTTTAGAGACTTGCCTCTTTCAGCAGCCAGCTTCTTTGCATCGAAAAGATTCTCAAATGCATCGAAAGTTGCCTTTACAGTATTGATGTTGTTCTTTGAACCAAGTGACTTGCTCAGCAGATCCTTAATTCCGGCAGCATCGGCAACTGCCTTGACAGCACCGCCGGCGATAACGCCGGTTCCGGGAACTGCAGGACGGACGAGAACGCTTGCGCTCTTGTACTTGCCCAGCATTTCATGAGGAATTGTTGTTCCCTTCATAGGTACTGTGATCAGGCTTGCCTTTGCCTTCTCAGTTGCCTTGCGGATTGCATCTGTGACATCGTTTGCCTTTCCGAATCCGTAACCGACTCTTCCGTCACCGTAACCGACGACGACAAGTGCAGAGAATGAGAAATTCTTACCGCCCTTGACAACCTTGGTGACACGGTTGATCTTGATGAGCTTTTCTACGTATCCGTCTTTGACTTCTTTATCTCTTGTTCTTTCCATACCAAAACCCCTTAGAACTGGACACCGGCTGCGCGGGCTCCATCTGCGATAGCCTTCACGATACCGTGATAGATATAGCCATTGCGGTCGAAGACAACAGACTGGATGTTCTTTTCAAGACAGCGCTTACCGACTGTCTCACCGAGCTTTGCAGCGTCAGCGACACAGTTCTTAAGGCCCTTGAGCTCTGCCTCAACAGTAGAAGCTGAAACCAGTGTCTTGCCCTGAGTGTCATCAATGACCTGGACATACATGTGGAGGTTGCTTCTGAAAACTGTCATTCTGGGTCTTGCAGCTGTGCCGGAAACCTTCTTTCTGATATGAGCCTTACGGCGTGCGGCCTTGCGGTTTTTATCGACAATTCTGTTCATTTAGCTTACCCCTTATTTCTTGCCACCGGACTTACCAACCTTGCGGCGGATATTCTCAGTCTCATACTTGATTCCCTTGCCCTTGTAAGGTTCGGGTCCGCGGAGAGAGCGGATTTCAGCACAGACCTGTCCGACCTTCTCCTTGCTGATTCCGGAGATGGTGATCTTGTTTCCATCGACTGCAGCCTGAATGCCTTCAGGAATGATGTAGTCGATAATGGTTGAGTAACCAAGGGAGAGTGTGAGAATGTTGTTCTTCAGCTCTGCCTTATAACCGACACCATTGATCTGAAGAGCCTTTGAGAAGCCCTGGCTTACGCCGATGATCATGTTGTTGATCAGCTGTCTGTAAAGTCCATGGTAGCTTCTGCTCTCCATTTCATCGTTGTGCCTTGTCACCACAGCCTCATTGTCTCTGACCTCGATTGTGATGTCGCCCTTGACAGGCTGTGTCAGAGTGCCCTTCGGGCCTGTGACTGTGATCATGCTGTTCTCAACTGCAACCTTGACACCTGCGGGGATGGCAACAGGCAGCTTTCCAATACGTGACATAGCTTGTTCCTCCCTTACCAGATTGTGCAGATCAGCTCGCCGCCGACCTTGTTCTCGGCTGCCTTCCTGCCGGTGATGACACCAGTGGAAGAAGAGACTACCACAACACCGTAGCCGTTATAGACTCTCGGCATATCCTTGTAACCGCTGTAGACACGGCGGCCAGGAGTGGAGATACGCTCGATACCATGAATGACAGGAGCCTGTGACTCATCGTACTTGAGGTAAACACGGATATATGAAAGGTTATCCTTTGAAACCTTCTTGAAGTTCTTGATGAAGCCTTCATTCTTCATGATCTTGATGATCTGAAGCTTCATCTTGCTTGTGGAGATATCCACTTTCTCATGCTTTGCCTGACTAGCATTTCTGATCTTAGTCAGCATATCTGCAATTGGATCACTTACTGCCATATCTCAACTCCTACCAGCTTGACTTGGTAACGCCAGGGATCTGGCCTTCGCTTGCCAGTTTGCGGAAGCAAACTCTGCACATATCAAACTTACGCATATATCCACGAGGACGGCCGCAAATTCTGCATCTGTTATAGCTGCGTGTGGAGAATTTGGGCTCCCTCTTGCACTTAACAATCAAAGATTTCTTTGCCATATTCCCTACTCCTTACTTTGCAAAGGGCATTCCAAGCTTCTTGAGGAGAGCGAAGGCTTCCTCGTCAGTCCTGGCTGATGTTACGATGGCGACATTGAGACCACTGACCCTTTCGATCTTGTCATAGTCGATCTCAGGGAAAATGATCTGCTCTGTGATGCCAAGGGAATAGTTTCCGTGGCCGTCAAAGGCATTCGGGTTGACGCCTCTGAAGTCCTTGACACGCGGAAGAGCGATCGAGATAAGGCGCTCAAGGAAGTACCACATGTTGTCACCTCTCAGAGTGACCATGGCACCGATTTCCTGACCTTCTCTGACCTTGAAGTTGGCAATTGACTTCCTTGCCTTTGTCTTCACGACATGCTGGCCGGAAATCTGCTCAAGCTCTTTGACAGCTGCATCGAGAAGCTTCTTGTTTGTTGTTGCCTCGCCGACGCCGACTGAGAGAACGATCTTTTCGATTGAGGGAACCTGCATCTTTGAGGTGTAGCCGAATTCCCTGAAAAGCTCAGGAGCAACGCTCTCATTGTATTTGACCTTGAAGTTAGGAACAAACTTTTCTGACATTTTAGAGCACCTCTCCTGTCTTCTTGGCGTAACGGACCTTCTTTCCGTTTTCCATCTTGTATCCGACTCTGCTGGTCTTGTCCTTGCTCACGAGAGCAACGTTTGAAACATGAATCGGAGCTTCAACAACCATGATTCCACCCTTATCCTGCTGGTTCTTTCTGCGGATTGTCTTTGAAACCATGTTCAGTCCCTGGACAATGACTTTCTCTGTCTCAGGATTGACCTGCACAATCTTGCCGATCTTACCCTTGTCCTTTCCGGCAATGATCTTGACTGTGTCGTTTTTCTTAAGTCTCATCATTATTCTCCTACAACACTTCCGGTGCGAGTGAAACGATCTTCATGTAGCCGTCACGAAGCTCGCGGGCTACAGGCCCGAAGATACGCTTTCCGCGGGGGTTATTGTTGGCATCAATGATAACGCAAGCGTTGTCATCGAACCTGATATAGGTACCGTCAGGTCTGCGGTATTCCTTCTTAGTACGAACGATAACTGCCTTCAGAACGTCACCTTTCTTGATAGCGCCGTTTGGAAGGGCATCCTTGACTGCAACAACGATAATGTCACCGACTGAGGCAACGTATCTGTGGCTGCCGCCGAGAACCTTGATGCACTGCACGCGCTTTGCACCACTGTTGTCCGCTACATTCAAATAAGTCTGCATCTGTACCATGACAATATCTCCTTAACGGGCCTTCTCAACGATCTGTGCCAGTCTCCAGCACTTGTCCTTGCTCAGGTGGCGGCATTCAACAACACGGACTGTGTCACCGACATGTGCCTCATTTCTCTCGTCATGCGCCTTGATCTTCTTGGTACTGTTGACATACTTCTTGTAGAGAGGATGCAGGGTTCTGTTTGTAACCTCAACAACGATGGTCTTGTCCATCTTGTCGCTCACTACAATACCATTAAAAGTTTTCTTTCTAGCTTCCATTTTCAGCCTCACTGCTTCTTGGCGATGCCAATGTCCTGTGCATGAATCAGTGTATTCAGCCTTGCGATATCTCTCCTGACTGTTCTCAGTGCAAGAGGATTGTCAAGGTGGGTCATCACCTGATCCACTCTGAGGTTCAACAGGTCCTTCCTGAGCTTGTCGCGCTGTGCAACCATCTCAGCATAGGTCATCTTATTGATAGTCTTTTTCTTCATCTCTTCACTCCTGAACAGCTCTTGAGACAAACTTTGTCTTAATCGGGAGCTTTGCTGCTGCAAGGGCAAGTGCCTCGCGTGCAAGAGTCTCATCAACACCGCCCATCTCGAACATGATAGCACCGGTCTTCACGACTGCTACCCATCCTTCAGGGGCACCCTTACCGTTGCCCTGTCTTGTTTCAGCAGGCTTCTTTGTGTAAGGCATATCCGGGAAGATGCGGATCCAGACCTTACCGCCTCTCTTGATGTGACGTGTCATGGCAACACGGGCAGCCTCAATCTGGCGGTTTGTGATCCACTTCGGCTCTGTAGCCATAAGGCCAAACTCACCGAAGCTCAGTGTATTTCCGCGGTGTGCAACTGCATCGCGTGTTCCGCGCTGCTTCTTTCTAAACTTTATTCTCTTAGGACTAAGCATTGCACTAACTCCTTGTTGAATCAGCCTGAGCCGGCTTCTTTCTCACCACACCACCGGCATTATCCTCTTCGGCTGTGCCATGTGCGTAGATCTCACCATTGAAAACCCAAACCTTGACACCGATGGCGCCATAGCTTGTGTTTGCAGCCTTGAAGCCGTAGTCGATATCAGAACGAAGTGTGTGAAGAGGAACGCGTCCTTCCTTCATCCACTCGCTTCTTGCGATGTCAGCACCGCCGAGACGGCCTGAAAGCTTGATCTTGATTCCCTGGGCGCCGCCGGCCATTGCGCGTGAAATGCTGTTCTTCATTACGCGGCGGAAAGCACCTCTGTTCTCAATCTGCTTTGCAACGTTCTGGGCAATGATCTGAGCGTCGATCTCAGGCTTCTTGATCTCCTTGATCTTGATCTGGACCTTCTTGTCTGTGAGCTTCTGCATCTTCTCTGCAAGCTTCTCGACATTAGCACCCTTTGCACCAATGATGATGCCGGGGCGTGCTGTTGCGATCACCAGAGTGATGCGCTGCGGCTTGCGGATGATTTCAACATCAGCAACGTCAGCTCCCTGAACTTCAGGGCAGGCAAGCAGACTCTTGCGAAGGACGAGATCCTCGTGCAATGTGTCCACATAGTCTCTGGGATCAACATACCACTTTGACTTCCAGGTCTTGTTCACACCTAATCTAAGTCCAATAGGATTAACTTTCTGGCCCATTATCTACCTACCTTCTCATCTACTGTTACTGTGATGTGAGACATTCTCTTCAAAAGGATGTCGCGCTTTCCGTGGCTTCTTGCCCAGACCCTCTTGAGACGAGGACCATCATCGACAATGAGTGCAGCAACATAAAGGGAATCCTCATCCAGCTTTCTGTTGACATACAAGGCATTGGCAGCTGCGGACTTGAGAACTTTCAGAATAAGGCGAGCGCCCTTCTGCGGCATTGCCTCAAGAATGGCTACAGCTTCCGGATAGCTCTTTCCTCTTACCAGATTGGCAACAGGGCGGACCTTGGAAGGAGAAACCATAAGATACTTGGCAATTGCTTGATAACCTTTCTTAGTTTCCATCTTTTATACCTTACTTACCTTTCTTATCTGATGCGTGACCACGGAAAACTCTTGTAGGAGCAAACTCTCCGAGCTTGTGTCCAACGAGGTTCTCGGTGACATAGACCGGAATCCAGGTCTTGCCATTATAGACAGAGATGGTAAAACCTACCATGTCAGGGATGATCATTGAGCTACGTGAGTAGGTCTTGATCATTGGCTTCTGACCAGACTTGTTTGCAGTTTCAATCCTCTTCAGGAGGGCATCCTCCACAAAGGGACCTTTCTTAATTGATCTTGCCATTTAACTACTACTCCTACTTGCGCTTCTTTACGATGAACTTGCCTGAAGGCTTCTTCTTAGAGCGGGTCTTAGCACCCTTTGTCTGCTTGCCCCACGGGGTAACAGGATGACGACCTGCAGCAGTCTTGCCTTCACCACCGCCATGCGGGTGATCGATCGGGTTCATGGCAACACCGCGGACCTTTGGCCTTCTGCCGAGGTGGCGTGAGGCACCGGCCTTTCCAAGAGAGACGTTCATGTGGTCCTCATTTCCAAGCTCGCCGATTGTGGCACTGCACTGGCCGAAGACAAGTCTCATCTCGCCTGAAGGCAGACGGAGCGTGACGTAATCTCCTTCCTTGGCAACAACTGTGGCACCTGTTCCGGCAGAGCGTACAAGCTGGCCGCCGCGGCCGAGTGTGAGCTCAACGTTGTGAACTGTGACGCCAAGCGGGATGTCCTTAAGAGGAAGTGAGTTGCCCACTGTAAGCGGAGCGCCGGGACCGGCAACGATCTGAGTTCCCACAGTCAGCCCCTTAGGAGCAATGATGTAGCGCTTCTCGCCGTCTGCATAGAAAACCAGGGCGATGTTCGCACTTCTGTTGGGATCGTACTCAATGCTCTTGACTGTTCCGGGAACACCGTACTTATTCCTCTTGAAGTCAATGATTCTGTAAGCTCTCTTGTGGCCACCACCCCTGCGGCGTACGGAAATACGTCCGAAAGTATCGCGGCCAGCCTTCTTTGTGAGCTTTCTTGTGAGGCTCTTTTCCGGCTTGCTGGCTGTCAGTTCCTCAAAAGAGAGAACTGTCTTCTGGCGAAGGCCGGGAGTATATGGTTTATAGGATTTCAATGCCATTTTCTCACTTCTCCTTATACACCTTCGAAGGCGCTGATTGACTGACCCTTGGCCAGTGTCACGATTGCCTTCTTCCAGGAAGCCGTGGTGCCCTTGATATAGCCACCCTTTCCTCTTGAATACTTTGGCTTGCCCTTGTAGTTCATGACGTTGCAGCTTACTGCCTCAACGCCCCAGATTTCCTTGACGGCAGCCATGATCTCGAACTTGTTGGCCTTGGGATCGACAACGAAGGTGTACTTCTTGACGTCTCCTTCCTTGGCCTGAGTTGATTTCTCACTCATGATAGGTCTGATAATTACCTGATCTGCTCTCATTGTGCCACCCCTTACTTCTCTGCGTAGAACTTTCCGAGGTTCTCTGCAGCAGTCTCGAGAACGAGAATCTTGCGGCCATAGAGAAGCTCCTTTGCGGAAAGCTTGTCGTAGGAAAGAACATGAAGGTAAGGAATATTCCTAGCTGCCCTGCGAAGCATGGCATCATCATCCTTCATGATGATAACTGTGCGCTGATTCTCTGTGTCGAAAGCCTTCATGATCTTGACCAGATCCTTTGTCTTTCCTTCTGCACTTGAGAAATCCTCTACAACAACAAGGCGTCCTTCCTGAACACCGAGACTGAGCAGGCTCTTATAAGCAAGGCGCTTCATCTTCTTGGGAAGTGTGAAGGAGTAATCACGCGGTCTGGGCCCGAAAATCGTGCCTCCGCCGACCATGATCGGCGACTTCTTGTCACCGCGGCGTGCATTACCAGTTCCTTTCTGCTTATAAGGCTTAGTATTGCTGTAATTCACTTCAGCGCGGGTCTTTGTGCATGCTGTACCAACACGGCGGTTGGCAAGCTCATTGTTAACAGCATAGTAGATGGCACCATCACTGACTTCTCTTGCGAAAACTTCCTCATTGAGGCTGATAGTGCGGATTTCCTCAGCTGCTGTTGAATAAACTTTTGCTTCCATCTCCAGCTCCACTACTTCTTGATTGCTTTCTTGACGATGACAGTGCTCATCACAGGTCCGGGAACAGCTCCCTTGACCATGAGAACCTGCATCTCACTGTCAACTGCGACCACCTTCAGATTCTGGACTGTTGTCCTCTCGTTGCCCATGTGGCCAGCCATTCTGTGGCCCTTGAAGGTACGGGAAGGTGTTGAAGACATAGCTGTACCACCAAGATCTCTGTGGAACTTGGAACCGTGAGTGGCACGACCGCCGCCGAAGCCGTAGCGCTTCATACCGCCCTGGAATCCCTTTCCCTTGGAAGTTCCGGTGACATCAACAAAAGCAATGTCCTTAAACATATCAACACCGAGCACATCACCGACCTTGACCTCCTGGTCAAAATCTCTCATCTCCATGACTGTTCTTTTTGCTGAAACGCCAGCTTTGCTGAACTGTCCGGCATATGGCTTTGTGGCACGGTTTTCCTTCATGTCACCGGAAGCGAGAACTGCAGCTGTATAACCGTTGGTCTCTTCAGTTCTGTTTCCGACAACAACATTGTCCTCTATTTTAATTACTGTCACAGGTGTGAGAACGCCGTTAGCATCAAATACCTGTGTCATTCCAATTTTTTTGCCGATAAGCCCTAACATCTCTTACCTCAACTTCTCACTGTTTAATTTCAACGTCCACACCGGCAGGGAGCTCAAGCTTCATAAGGGCTTCGACAACCTTAGGAGTAGGATCCAGAATGTCAATCAATCTCTTGTGTGTTCTCATTTCGAACTGCTCACGAGCCTTCTTATTAACATGAGGTGATCTCAAGACAGTATACTTGTTGATACGGGTCGGAAGCGGCACTGGGCCTGATACCTGTGCCCCGGCTTTGACTACAGTCTGAACAATTGACTTTGAGCTCTGCTCAACCAGTTCAACATCAAAGCCTCTGAGTCTGACACGAATTCTTTCATTAGCCATTTTTAAAAATCTCCAAAAATCAGAATTTTCCTGCCGGAGGAGCGCCCCGGCAGAAAAAGTTAACCATTTAAACTAGCTCAGTCCTTGATCTCAGTTACCTGACCGGAAGCAACTGTTCTGCCGCCTTCACGGATAGCGAAGCGGAGTCCCTTGTCCATAGCAACCTTGTGGATGAGTTCAACTTCGATCTCTGTGTGGTCGCCAGGCATGACCATTTCCTTTCCTGCAGGAAGTGTGACTGTGCCTGTGATGTCAGTTGTTCTGAAGTAGAACTGCGGGCGGTAGCCTGTGAAGAACGGGGAGTGACGTCCGCCTTCGTCCTTGCTGAGTACGTAGACAGCGCCTGTGAACTTTGCGTGCGGTGTGATTGACTTTGGCTTTGCCAGAACCTGTCCGCGGACAACTTCCTTCTTGTCAACACCTCTGAGCAGAGCACCGATGTTGTCGCCTGCCTGACCTTCGTCAAGAAGCTTGTTGAACATCTCGACACCTGTGACAACTGTGTCCTTTGTCTCCTTGATTCCGACGATTGAAACCGGATCGTTGACGTGGATGACACCAGACTCGACACGGCCTGTAACAACTGTACCGCGGCCAGAGATTGAGAAGATGTCTTCGATTGGCATGAGGAACGGCTTGTCAACAGCTCTCTCCGGAAGCGGGATGTAAGCATCCATTGCATCAAGGAGCTCGTCGATGCACTTTGTGGCTTCTGGGTCGTCAGGATTTGTCATTGCGAGGTAAGCGGAACCTCTGATGACAGGGCAGTTTGCACCGTCAAAACCATACTCTGTGAGCAGGTCTCTCATCTCTTCCTCAACGAGGTCGATGAGATCTGGATCGTCAACCTGGTCGCACTTGTTGATGAATACGATAATGCAGGGTACACCTACCTGGCGTGCAAGAAGGATGTGCTCTTTTGTCTGAGCCATGGCACCGTCTGTTGCAGCAACAACGATGATAGCGCCGTCCATCTGTGCAGCACCTGTGATCATGTTCTTGATGTAGTCAGCGTGACCCGGGCAGTCAACGTGTGCATAGTGGCGATTCTTTGTCTGGTACTCAACGTGTCTTGTGTTGATGGTGATACCACGGGCCTTCTCTTCCGGTGCGTTATCGATAGCATCATAGGAGAGTGCCTTATCTCCGAACAACCTTGCACAGTGCATTGTGATTGCAGCTGTAAGAGTTGTCTTACCATGGTCAACGTGACCGATGGTACCGACGTTTACGTGTGGCTTCGTTCTTTCGAATTTTT
Source organism: uncultured Spirochaetales bacterium (assembly GCA_944390865.1). Lineage (GTDB taxonomy): Bacteria > Spirochaetota > Spirochaetia > Sphaerochaetales > Sphaerochaetaceae > Bullifex. The sequence continues at coordinate 96,889 of CALXRC010000002.1, forward strand.
CCTTAGCCATCAGTTCCTCCTTGTGACATTTGGTCACAAACAAATTAGTATTGTCATAAAGGCCAAGGCCTTTACCAATTCCTGAGTGGACAAACGGGCTAAGACTGAGAGATTTTCAGAATGCTGAGCAGAACCAGAGGTCGGATAGAGTCAAGGCTGAACCCGACGTACGTATAAGCTATCAAAGAACTTACTTCATCTGGAACCACACGACTCTGCCTCCCGGTAAAGCCAGTTCGGCTCATATCTGAGCACAGACAATCAGCCTGATGCGTTCAGACACGATGGAAACTATACAGAAGCAGATAAAAAATGTCAACACTTAATTTTTTATGGCACAAAAACTAGACTGCAGTTGATAACTTGCCGTTTTTAGAGTATTTTCTCTTTGCATCAAGGAGATGATACTATGCACTACACATATGGTACTCACGGCACATGCTCACGCCAGATAGACTTCGACATTGACGATGAGGGCAAGCTTCACAATGTATCCTTCACCGGAGGCTGCAACGGCAACCTCAAGGGAATCGGAAAGCTTTGTGAGGATCAGGATGCCAGGACAATCGCGAAGCTGCTTGAAGGCACGACCTGCGGCATGAAGGGCACAAGCTGCCCGGATCAGCTTGCCTGCGCCATAAAGGCTGCAGCACAGAAGGCCTGAACAATTTAGGTTCTGTTTAGCCCCTGAAGCTGGAAAGACTGCTGGACTTTCAATATTCTTTGGCAATGAGAAAAAGAATATTGATTACAGCAGTCTTTTTGTTTTTCATCGCGGCCGGTTCTCTCTTCTCATTCTCTTCCGGCAGCTGCTGCATTGCATTCCACAGCACACTGGAAGAAAGACAGAAAGATATTGTCAGGCTGATTCTGGACAGCCTTTCCGGCTATGAATATGAAATCAAGCTGCCCTTCTCCATCAGTCCTGATGAGGCAGAGACAATCGTCGATCATGTGCTTACGGACTACCCGGAGCTGTTTTATGTGGGAGACGAGTATTACTACACGCAGACAGGCGAGAGTGCGCCGGTCAGCGCAATCACGTTCACGCCGCGCATGCCGCGCCGTCAGGCAGAAAGAATCTGGAAACAGATGATGAGCAGGACAGCGCCTCTTCTCTCCTCTCTTGAGGGAAAATCTGACTATCAGAAAGCCAGGCTCGTTCATGACTGGCTTGCAGAGAATGTCTCATACAGCCTTGACAGCACAAGCGACTACACCCCGTATGGTGCGATTCTCAGGGGAAAGGCCGCCTGTGAAGGCTATGCTGAGGCCTACACTCTCCTGCTCAGGCAGCTCGGCGTCAGCGCTTCTGTCGTAGGAGGCACCGGGGTGACTGCAGACGGCAGCGAGGCCCATGCCTGGAACATTGTCAGAATAAATGATGAATACGTGCTTGTGGATGTCACCTGGGATGATGAGGAAGAATCAGACAGGATCTCACACATCTATTTTGCCCTTAATGACGAACTGATGGGACGCGATCACATTCCCCAGGGAAGCTGGGCAAGGCTTCCGGCAAGCACAAGCCTCATGTACAGCAGCCACGAGCAGCTTGGCCTGAGCGCAGACAGCAGCACAGACTTTTACCTGCTGCTGAGAAGAGTCATGCTGGCAAAGGAAGGAAGCATACGCTTTGACTCGGCACAGACGATGGAGCGATTCATGCATGAGCTTGAGAGCCACAGCAGCCGCTACATCAGAGAGTACGGAGATCCTGAATGCACTGTATACCCTGACTACATCCAGCTTGCCTGCTTTTTCATCTATCCTTAAACATACCCTGCATGCAATAAAAAAGCAGTCCCGGAGGACTGCTTTGCGATACAGGCGGCAAGACTACCAGCGATAGTGGCTGAATGCCTTGTTGGCTTCTGCCATTCTGTGTGTGTCTTCCTTCTTCTTGAAGGCTGCACCTGTTGAGTTGTAGGCATCAAGCAGCTCTGCAGCAAGCTTTTCTGCCATGCTCTTTCCGCTTCTGCTTCTTGCAGCTGCGATGATCCATCTCATAGCCAGCGCTTCCCTTCTGGATTCTCTGATCTCTGTAGGGACCTGGTATGTGGCACCGCCGACACGGCGGCTCTTTACCTCTACCATTGGCTTGACGTTCTCAAGGGCCTTTGTGAAGACATCAAGAGCATTCTCGCCTGACTTCTGGGCAATTGATTCCATAGCGGAATAGGCAATCTTTGTGGAAATGCCCTTCTTGCCGTCGATCATCATGCGGCGGATGAACTTCTCGACAACTGTGCTGTTATATACAGCATCCGGTGCAATCGGTCTGACAGGAGTTTTTCCTCTGGACATAATCTCTTTCCTCCCTCATCAAGCCTTTGGCTTCTTTGCACCGTACTTCGAGCGGCTTCTCTTTCTGTCTGCGACACCCAGAGTATCCTTGCTTCCACGAATGATGTGATAGCGGACACCAGGAAGGTCCTTGACCCTGCCTCCTCTGACCAGAACAACTGAGTGCTCCTGGAGGTTGTGGCCAATGCCCGGGATATAGGCTGTGACTTCGATTCCATTTGACAAGCGGACACGGGCAACCTTTCTAAGAGCTGAGTTAGGCTTCTTAGGAGTTACCGTCATGACTCTTGTGCAGGTTCCCCTCTTCTGCGGGCAACCGTCAAGTGCAGGGCTCTTTGTCTTGTTCTTTGAGCTTGTCCTGCCCTTTCTAACGAGCTGATTAATTGTAGGCATCTTACGATACGCTCCAAAATGATTTTGCGCACGCTGCTCTCACACCTGCAGCATGCAGTTGCACCGCACAGGCGGTGCATCTATGTCAATCCGTGGTCAGCATGAGACCACATGCAGCGCGGCGAGGCAGCCGACAGGCTCATTCCTCGTCATTTGCGTCCGGACTGTCGTCCAGCTCGCTGTCTGCAAAGTCTCCCACGGACTTCATTCCTGCAAGATCCTCAACATCAAAGTCGTCGTCCTCAATTTCCTGAGCCTTGCGCTCAGCCTTGATTCTCTCGACCTGCTGCTGAAGTTCATCCAGCTGACCCTGATCAAGGCGAATGTTTCTGTACTTCTTCATACCTGTACCGGCAGGAATGAGATGTCCGATGATGACATTCTCCTTAAGGCCTCTGAGCTCATCTTTACTACCAGCAATCGCGGCATTTGTCAAGACCTTCGTCGTCTCCTGGAAGGAAGCGGCGGAGATGAAGGAGTCAATTGACAGGCTGGCGCGCGTGATGCCCAGCAGGAGCGGACGTGCGACTGCAGGCTGTCCGCCTTCAGCAATGACCCTGGCGTTCTCTGCCTGGAACTTGAACTTGTCAACCTGCTGCTGATAGATGAAGTTGGTATCACCGACCTGCACGATCTGGACCTTCCTCAGCATCTGGCGGATGATGATGCCCAGGTGCTTGTCGTTGATGTCAACGCCCTGCATTCGGTAGACCTGCTGGACTTCATCGACAAGGAAGGTCTGCAGCGCATTCTCGCCCAGGATGTTGAGAATGTCGTGCGGATCCTTGGCTCCGTCGCACAGAGGCTCAGCAGCCTGCACGATTTCATCATCCCGCACAAGGAGGTTTGATGAAAGCGGCACAGAGTGCTTGTATCTTCTTCCGAAGGCATCCTCGATCTCGATGATTCTCTTGCTCTTGACCACTGCTCCGATATGGACAGTACCTGAGACCTGTGCCAGGACTGCAGGATCCTTAGGAGTGCGGGCCTCAAAGAGCTCTCCGACACGCGGAAGACCGCCGGTGATATCCTTTGTCTTCTGTGATGCCTTTGACAGCTTGGCAAGCACTGTTCCGATTCCGATCTCATCGAACTCGCTGACCTGGATGTAGGCGCCGCCCGGCAGAAGATAGGTGAACTCCTGTCCGTCTGCAGCCTGAATGACAATTCTCGGCTGGAGATTCTCCAGGTTGTGCTCGGTGATCTTGCGCTCGATGTTGCCTGTATCCTCGTTGACTTCGTTGATCAGCGTGGATCCTTCCTTGATGTCGGCAAAGAGAACCTTTCCTGCATGCTCTGCAATGATAGGCTCGCTGAACGGATCAAATTCGACGATCGGCCTGCCGGACTCGACAACTGTGTACTCATGAGTGCACAGCTCGCTGCCCGGGGCGACACGGTGGTCGACAGCCTTGCTGACAATGAAGCATCTGCCGTCGAGAGTCGTGATGTAGCCGTTGAAGGCACTGGTGCACACAACTCCGTCCTTGACATAGATGCTGCTTCCCTTTGCTACAGGCGAGAGCGTAAGGCTGCCCTCCTGAACAGAGGTCTCCTGACTGACGAGCTCGTCATACTGTCCTGTGAGCTCAATGAGCACGCGGTAGATCTTGATGATGCCCTTTCTCGGGAAGACAAGGCGTCCGTCACTCTCTCTCTTGACATAGTTGTCAGAGATGGAGCCGATGATGACCTGATGGTCAAAGGTGAGCGAGTTGGCCTCTGTTGAAGCCGTAGCCGTACCTCCGACGTGGAAGGTTCTCATCGTGAGCTGGGTTCCGGGCTGTCCGATTGACTGGGCTGCGATTGTTCCTACAGCCTCGCCGATCTCCACAGGACGGTTGTTCGCAAGGTTTCTTCCGTAGCACTTGGCACACACGCCGTACTGGGCCTCACAGGTGAGGACAGTCCTGAGGTAGACAGACTCAATGCCGGCATCCTCAATCTTTCTTGCTGTATCCTCATCAATTTCCTCGTTTGCCTTTGCAAGCACGACAGGCCTGCCGTCAGCATCCTTGAGGAAAGGATGGACAACATCATCGACAGGGCAGCGTCCGACAATTCTGTCGGCAAGATGCTCAACGATCTCGTCGCCGTCCTTGATCGCGCTTCTCCAGATACCGTTGATGGTATGGCAGTCGTCGATGTTGACAACCACATCCTGGGAGATGTCGACAAGCCTTCTGGTGAGGTAACCTGCCTCAGCTGTCTTAAGAGCTGTATCGGAAAGGCCCTTTCTTGCACCGTTTGTAGAAATGAAGAATTCCATGATCGAAAGTCCTTCCTTGAAGTTGGACTTGATCGGGAACTCGATGATATCGCCGCTGGGTCTTGCCATAAGGCCGCGCATTGCGCCGAGCTGTCTGATCTGCGTCCTGCTGCCTCGTGCGCCGGATACGGCCATGAGGTAGAGAGGATTGAAGCCGTTCTGGCTCTTTTCCAGCTGGTTCATCAGATCATCTGTGAGCTGGTCGTTCGTGCTTGACCACAGACCGATGATTCTGTTGTAGCGTTCTTCCTGAGTGATCTGTCCGGAGCGGTACTGGGACAGGATCTGGCTCTGCTCTTCATTTGCCTTCTCGACAAGCTCTGCCTTTGTATCCGGTATGATCATGTCAGACAGACCGATTGTGGCACCGAAGATTGTCGCATACTTGTATCCGACATCCTTGATGGAGTCGAGCAGTTTGATGGCAATAGAGGCCTTGCGCTCCCTGATTGTCTCTCCGATGACCTTCTTCAGCTGCTTGTCTCCAAGCACATAGTTCTGGAAGGGAACGCCTTCCGGAAGCGATGCGTTGAAGATGATTCTGCCGGGTGTCGTCTCAACCCAGGACTTTCCGTCTGCAACTGTCTTGTTGCCCTTCTCGTCCACGATGACAAGACCTTCCTTGAAGCGGAAGCGGATCAGCGCGTTGTAGCTGACCGCGCCTGCGTCAATTGCCACCTCAATCTCATCAAGTGAATTGTAGTGGTGGCCCTGTCCGTGCGCGTTTTCCATCTGCTTTGTCAGATAGAAGATGCCGAGAACCATGTCCTGAGAAGGATAGACGATCGGCTTTCCGTTGGCAGGGTCAAGCAGGTTCGTGGCTGACAGCATGAGCGTCCAGCATTCCAGCTGGGCAGCCTGTGTAAGCGGAACGTGGATGGCCATCTGGTCACCGTCGAAGTCAGCATTGAAGGCATGACATACGAGCGGATGAAGCTTGAGGGCCTTTCCGTCAACGAGAACAGGCTCAAAGGCCTGAATACCGAGTCTGTGCAGCGTAGGAGCACGGTTGAGCATGACAGGATGCTCTTTCACGACCTCGTCCAGGATTGCCCATACCTCAGGTGTCTCCTGCTCGACAAGGGTCTTTGCCCTCTTGACGTTGAGAGCGACGTCCTTCTGGACAAGCTTGCGCATGATGAATGGCTTGAACAGCTCAAGAGCCATCTTTGAAGGAACACCGCACTGGTAAATCTTCAGTTCAGGACCGACAACGATTACAGAACGTCCGGAGTAGTCGACACGCTTTCCAAGCAGGTTCTGTCTGAAGCGTCCCTGCTTTCCCTTAAGCAGGTCGCTGAGGGACTTGAGAGGCCTGTTGGAAGCGCCCTTCACCACTCTCTTGCGCTTTGAGTTGTCAAACAGGGCATCGACAGCCTCCTGAAGCATTCTCTTCTCGTTTCTGATGATGATATCAGGAGCATGAAGACTGATCAGGCGCTGCAGACGGTTGTTTCTGTTGATGACCCTTCTGTACAGGTCATTGAGATCGCTTGTGGCAAAGCGGCCGCCGTCAAGCTGGACCATAGGACGGAGATCTGGCGGAATTACGGGAATAACTGTAAGGATCATCCACTCAGGCCTGTTGCCTGAATCCCTGAAGTCTTCGCAGACCTTGATTCTCTTCAGCAGTCTGGCATCCTTTGTGTCCTTCTTCTGTCTCATCTGCTCTCTGAGCTGTGCTGACAGCTCATCAAGATCAAGATCAGCAAGCAGTACTCTGATCGCCTCTGCGCCCATGCCGGCCTTGAAGGCATCCTCGCCATAGCGGTCGACAGCCTCAAGATACTGCTCCTCGCTCAGAAGCTGCCTGCTCTTGAGATCCGTCTCGCCGGGATCTGTGACAACATACTTCTCATAATAGAGAATAGACTGGAGGTTGTTCCTGCTGATATCCAGAAGGAGGGACATGCGTGAAGGCACGCTCCTGTAGTACCAGATATGTGAGACAGGACTTGCAAGCGTGATGTGTCCCATTCTCTCACGGCGTACCTTTGTGCTTGTGACTTCAACGCCGCAGCGGTCGCAGACCATTCCCTTATAGCGGATGGACTTGAACTTTCCGCAGTAGCATTCCCACTCCTTCGTGGTTCCGAATATTCTCTCACAGAACAGGCCGTCCTTCTCCGGACGGAGTGTCCTGTAGTTGATGGTTTCAGGTTTCTTGACTTCACCATAGGACCAGGCAAGAATCTGTTCAGGAGAAGCAAGCCTGATGCGAATGCTGTCAAAATCTTGAATTTCTCTCATTACCTGTTACTCCTCTTAGTTGCTGCCCTTCTCAGCCTTCTGGATGAGTTCCTCGTCACGTTCTGTGAGAGCAACCTGTCTTCCGTTTGCATCGTATACGCTCATATCGAGTGCCAAACCTCTGATTTCCTGAACGAGAACATTGAAAGCTTCCGGCATGCCGGCATTCTGTGCAGGCTCGCCCTTCACAATGGACTCGTAGATCTTGACACGGCCTATCATGTCATCACTCTTGATCGTCAGCAGCTCCTGCAGCGTGTTGGCAGCGCCATAGGCCTCAAGAGCCCAGACCTCCATCTCACCAAGTCGCTGGCCGCCGAACTGGGCCTTACCGCCAAGAGGCTGCTGCGTGACCAGTGAATAAGGACCTGTGCTTCGGGCATGCATCTTGTCGTCGACAAGGTGATGCAGCTTCAGGTAGTAGATGTAGCCGCAGAATACCGGATTGACGAAAGGAACGCCCGTCCTGCCGTCCCTGAGCATTGTCTTGCTGGTCACAGGCAGGCCTGCCTCTCTCATCTTCTCCTCAATCTGCTCCATTGAGGCAGACTGGAAGACCGGAGATGAATACCACTCGTCAAGCTTGACGGCGGCCCAGCCGAGCTGAGTCTCCATAAGCTGTCCGATGTTCATTCGTGAAGGAACACCGAGCGGGTTGAGACAGACATCAAGCGGTGTGCCGTCTTCCATGTACGGCATATCCTCTTCAGGAAGGATTCTGGAAACAACACCCTTGTTTCCGTGACGTCCTGCCATCTTGTCGCCCTGAGTGAGCTTTCTCTTTGTGGCGATGAGAACAGTGACTGTCTCCTCAACTCCGGGAGGAAGCTCATCCTTGTCGCTCTTCTTCATTCTCTGGATGTCAATGACTGTTCCCTCTGTTCCATGAGGAACCTTGAGAGAAGAATCCCTGACTTCCTTCGCCTTCTCGCCGAAGATTGAGTTGAGAAGCTTAAATTCCGGAGTCGTGTCGCTTTCAGACTTCGGGGTGACCTTGCCGACCAGGATCTGGCCCGGGCGCACATAGGTTCCGACTGTGACAATGCCGTCGCTGTCAAGACTTGCAACCATTCTCTCGCTTGTGTTCGGGATGTCCCTTGTCAGCTTCTCCGGACCCAGCTTTGTCTCTCTGACATCAATTGAGAATTCCTTGATGTGAATAGAGGTGTAGATATCCTCTCTGACAACACGCTCGGAGATGAGGACAGCATCCTCGTAGTTGTAGCCGTTCCAGGGAACGAAGCCTACCAGGATATTGCGTCCGAGTGCCAGCTCGCCGTTCTGCGTTGCAGGTCCGTCTGCAAGGACAGTACCCTTCTCGACCTTCTGGCCGACCTCGACGATTGTCCTCTGGTTGAAGCAGGTGTCCTGGTTGGTTCTCTGGAACTTCTGTACCTCGTACTTGTCAATCTCGCCGTCAATCTCAGCTTCATCCTTATTGACGCGCACGCGGATCTCCGTGGAGCTGGCGTAGATGACCTCGCCGCCGCGCTTTGCCTTGATCAGGACGCCTGAATCATAAGCGGCCTTGCCTTCCATTCCTGTACCGACACGCGGTGCCTCGGGGAATACGAGAGGAACGGCCTGACGCTGCATGTTTGAACCCATCAGGGCACGGTTGGCGTCATCATGCTCGAGGAACGGGATGAGAGAGGCAGCCACAGAAATAACCTGCTTCGGAGATACATCCATGTATCGGATATCCTTTGGCTCTCGTGTTGAGTAGTCTCCCTGGTGGCGTACCGGAACTTCCTTGTCCAGAAAGTGGCCGTCCTTGTCGATCTTCGCTGAAGCCTGAGCGATGTAATAGCGCTCTTCATCATTGGCATCAAGCTCGACGACTTCCTTTGTGGCAATGCCGTCAACAACCTTTCTGTACGGAGTCACCAGGAAACCGTACTCGTTGATCTTCGTGTAGTTTGCAAGAGAGACGATAAGACCGATGTTCGGGCCTTCAGGAGTCTCAATAGGACACATTCTGCCATAGTGAGTGTAGTGAACATCACGCACTTCAAAGCCGGCCCTGTCTCGTGAAAGTCCGCCCGGTCCGAGTGCGTTGAGCCTTCTCTTGTGAGTAAGCTCTGCAAGCGGGTTGATCTGATCCATGAACTGCGACAGCTGGCTGGATCCGAAGAACTCCTTGACCGCAGCGACAATCGGCTTGATGGAGATGACATCCTGAGGCCTGACGTTTGAGTCGCTCTCAAGATTCATTCTCTCGCGGGCAATTCTCTCCATCCTTGAGAAGGCGGCAGACAGCTGTGTCTGGAGAAGCTCTCCGACACTCCTTACTCGTCTGTTGCCCAGATGATCGATATCATCAACATTGGCTTCCCTGTTGAAAACCTTAATCAGGAAGCCCATTGTATGGACAATGTCAGCAGGCTGAAGGACAGTGACAGAGGTGTCCATGGCCTCGCCTTCCCTGCCGAACTTCTTGTTGAACTTGTAGCGTCCGACCTTTCCAAGATCGTAGCGTCGTTCTGAGAAGAACATCTCGGGAAGATCCTTCTCAGCCCTCTCCATGGCGATCATCTCGCCGGGCATGAGGATTGAGTAAATCGCACCGAGGTACTCTTCCTTAGTAGGCTCATCCTCTCCGTCTGCGGTGATCTTCTTCTCCGCTTCCAGAGTGGAAAGGATGATCTCGCTGTGAAGGGTGTCCTCGCTTGTCGTGTCAACGACCTCGACTTCTGTATAGCCGGCAGCGATGAGCTCATCAATCTCATGCGGATGGAGGATGTCTCCGGCACGCACCAGCTTGACGCGCTCGCCGTCACGCTCTACGTAAAGGTCGCTGAAACTCCAGCGGTTCTCCGCATTGGCGCGCTCCTCTTCGTTAAGGGCGAGCTTCTCGCTCTTGTAGAAGGAGGCCACGATCTTCTCACGTGAATCGATGCCGATCGCACGCAGGAAAAGAGTGCCCAGAATACGCTTCTTGCGGTCTATCTTTGCATAAATGCAGTTTTTCTTGTCGTCAATTTCAAATTCAAGCCAGCTTCCGCGATACGGAATGATGCGGGATGAATAAACACCCTTCTCCACCTGGAAGATGACTCCTGGAGAACGGTGGATCTGAGAGACAACGACACGCTCGGCACCATTGATGATGAATGTGCCGCGGTCTGTCATCAGAGGGATGTCACCGAAGAAGATCTCCTTCTCGATGAACTCTCCGTTCTTGAGTTCAAGGTTGATTCTTGCCTTTACAGGTACACAGTAGCTTCTGCCTTTCTTCTTACATTCGGATTCTGTGAACTTCATGTTGTCGAAGTCCAGTGTGTAACCGTCATAGTTCAGCGTCATGTCACCATTCGGGCTGGTGATTGGGAATGTGTTCCTGAAAACATGCTCAAGACCTGTTGAAGGATCAGGTTCAAGACCCTTCCTGATTCTGTCGAGCTGAAGGAACTTCTCATAACTGTCGAGCTGAACACCAATGAGGTTGGGAAGTTCGCAGACTTCCTGAAAATCAGAACCGATGTATTTTCGTTCAATGACCTTGCCTTTGGCAACCATCATGTACCCTCCGTTAACTGGGTTGATTGAGTGGTGAAAACCACACTTGCATCTGTTTAGATAAAAGACACATTATGCCACTGAGGGCAGAAACTCCCGCAGTGGCATTGTTTGTGCTGCCGTCTCATGCGGCAGCACATATAAGGTGAGGACTCTTACTTGACCTCGACGACACAGCCTGCAGCCTCGAGCTTTTCCTTGATGGATGCTGCTTCTTCCTTGCTGACTGCTTCCTTGATGACACCGCCGTTCTCGCAAAGGTCCTTTGCTTCCTTGAGGCCGAGGCCTGTGACAGCGCGGACTTCCTTGATGCAGGCGATCTTCTTTGCAGCGTCAACGCTCTTTAGTGTGACGTTGAACTCTGTCTGCTCCTCTTCTGCAGGAGCATCAGCACCGGCAGCAGGACCTGCAGCAACTGCAGCAGCTGCAGCGACAACGCCGAACTTCTCTTCCATCATCTTGATGAGGTCAGCAACTTCCATGACTGACATCTGTGCGATTGATTCTAAGATTTCTTCCTTAGTAGCCATATTATCTTCTCCTAAAAGTTATTTCTAACGGTCCAGCAGGTTACGAAACGAAGACTGGGACCGTATGTTTCAGTTTTCTGACGGTACTCCGCCCTTTGATTCGACATACGCAAGCAATGTGGCTGCAAGCTTCTGGACAGGGGCCTTCATTGTGCCCATGAGAGAAGCGATGAGCTCGAGCTTGGTAGGAAGCTTTGAGAGAGCCTCAACAGTAGCCGCATCCATGACCTTTCCGTCAATGATTGCGCCTTTGACCTGCATCGGGGCGCCGTTCTTGATAGCCTCGAAGAGAGCCTTTGCAACGATATTTGACTCATCACCCTTTGCAAGAGCAACTGCTGTAGGACCGATCATCTGCTCCTCAGCACCTGTCTTTCCGAGATCCTTGAAAGCAATCTTTGCATAGCGGTTCTTGACGACCCTGTACTGTGCATCATTCTTTCTGAGGTTGTTTCTCAGCTCTGTGATCTGGGCAACTGACATACCGCGGTAGTCAGTGAAGATGTAGCCGTTGTATCCTTCAAACTCTTCCCTGAGAGCCTTTACTGCGTCTTCCTTGGCAGGTGTGATCCTTGTCTGATAGTTTTCCATACACCTTCCTCCTTACTGAACTGACTTGAAGTCAACTGGCACGCCAGGTCCCATTGTGGATGAGAGAGCGACAGAGAGGACAAAGTCTCCCTTTGAGTCAGCAGGGCGCTTTCTGATGATCTCGTCAAGAGTTGCCTTGGCGTTCTCGGCGATTGCAGAAGCTTCCATGTTGACCTTGCCGATTGCGAGGTGAACGACGCCTGTCTTGTCAGCCCTGAACTCGACACGTCCCTTGTTCAGCTCTGCAAGAGCTTCCTTGATGTCGTTGGTGACAGTGTGTGTCTTCGGGTTAGGCATGAGGCCTCTTCTTCCGAGGATAGGACCAAGACGACCTACGTCCTTCATCATGTCAGGAGTTGCGACTGCAACATCGAAGTCCATCCAGCCGGAGCGGACTTTCTCGATGAGCTCAGCATCGCCGACATAGGCAGCGCCGGCATCAAGAGCTTCCTGAGCCTTGTCGCCCTTGGCGAAGACGAGGATCCTCTTCTGTGCCTGGAACTGGTTGGGAAGGACAACTGTGTCTCTGACTGACTGAGACTTCTTGAGGTTCAGATATACTGAGATTTCAACAGTTTCAGTGAACTTTGCGTATGCACAGTCCTTTACAAGCTGGGCAGCATCGCTGAGGCTGTAGAGCTTTGTTCTGTCAACCTTCTTTGCTGCTTCCTGATATTTCTTTCCTCTCTTCATCTTACTTCTCCACTTCTACACCCATTGAGCGGGCTGTGCCAGCAATGATCTTCTTTGCCGCTTCGATATCGTAAGCGTTGAGATCAGGAAGCTTGGTCTGAGCGATTTCGGTAAGCTGAGCCTGAGTAAGAGTACCGACTTTAGACTTGTTCGGAGTGCCGCTGGCTGTCTGCAGTCCGAGTGCCTTCTTGATGAGGACAGCAGCTGGCGGTGTCTTCAGGATGAATGTGAAGCTCTTGTCCTGATAGACAGTGATGATAACAGGAAGAATCAGGCCTGGTTCGTAACCCTTAGTCTTGTCGTTGAACTGCTGGACGAACTGGGGGGCGCTGACTCCGTGAGGGCCGAGAGCAGGACCAATTGGAGGTGCCGGCGTGGCCTTCTGGGCAGGACACTGCAGTTTGATGACGGCAGTAACCTTTTTCTTTGCCATAATGTTTCTCCTTCGCATCAGCCTGGTCTGAGTTGACCGATAGTCTGGGCTGTGCGCTGGTATTAACGCCAGTCATACGATCTGGCTCCCACCTGACGACTGCGTGTCATCAGGGAGTGAACTAATTCAGCTTGACATGTCAAAAATCAAAATCCTGATGCGTCAAGTAACACCAGGATCAATACTCGACCTTCTCTGCCTGAGTGAATTCAACTTCAACAGGAGTTGAGCGGCCGAATATCTGGACAGATACGCGGAGCTTGCCCTTGACAGTGTCAATCTCGTCAATAGTTCCGCTGAATGATTCAAACGGTCCGTCGATGATCTTGACTTCCTGTCCGACCTCAAAGTTCTGCTTGGGCCTGAACTCCTTCTCTGTCGGAACTTCTCCGGTCTTCTGCATGATGCCCTTCATCTCTGCAGCAGACAGCGGCTGCGGCTTTCTGCCTTCCATCGCAGATACAAACCCGGTGACGCCCTGAATTCTCTTGATCTTGGAATATGTGTTCTTCCAGGTTCCGTCTTCAGGGAAATCAATCTCGACCAGAATGTATCCGGGCAGGATCTTCCGCTTGACTTCCTTCTTCTTGCCGTCCTTGATCTCTGTCACAGTCTCCATCGGGACCTTGACGTCAGAAACGACAAGAGCGAAGTCATCGTCATTTTCCCTCAGTTTGAAAATGGTGCGCTGAATCTTCTGCTCGTATCCGGAATATGTATGTACAATGTACCAACCTTTAGCCATTCTTTATTTATCCTAGAAAATCAGGTAGAGACCTCTCAGGAGGATGAAGTCAACCAGACCAAGAATGATTGCAAAGCAGATTGTCGAGATGATGACAATCTTTGCTGACTGGAGGACCTCAGTCCTGCCTGGCCAGGAAACCTTCTTCATCTCCGCAACGCATTCTTTGAAATATCTTCCAATCTTCTTAAACATCAGGAATCTCCTTTTGCCTCCGAGGCACCAGCGGGTCAGGTACGATTCGAACGTACAACACCCGGTTTTGGAGACCAGTGCTCTAACCGTTGGAGCTACTAACCCGCTCGTGCCTCGGACAACTTAGATCTTACTTGATTTTGGCTTCCCTGTGGAGAGTGTGCTTTCTCTCAAACGGACAATACTTCATCAGCTCAAGCTTGCCTGTCGTGTTGCGGCGGTTCTTCTGAGTTGTATAGTTCTTCTGCTTGCACTCTGTGCACTGCAATGCGATTTTTTCTACAGGTGTATTCTTCTTAGCGTTTGCCATATTCTTCTCCTGAAACAAGCCCCCGAGCGGATTTGAACCGCTGACCCCCACCTTACCATGGTGGTGCTCTACCGACTGAGCTACAAGGGCGGAAGATTTTCTTGCACCCAGCCACGCACTCTGATAAGGGCACGGCTCAACATGCAAACGCTAATTTAGCAGAATGCGCAATGCTGTGTCAATAGATTTCCGCCTTTATTTTTCGCTGCTGTAACTGCTTAACCCTGCTCAGCATCCATAGTAGCACCATGTTCCGGCAGCACTATATGTAGTAGTGGTTTTATACAGGTATTATTCTGAGGTTTCAGCATGCCTGTTTTTTGCAGCTGGACAGGCACCGCACTCAGCCTTCCGCCTCCACGATGCAGGCACACTCTTTTTCAAATAAATCATGTCGGCAAGCAGTACTCCGTCTTCGTAAATGGGATGATCATAGTTTTCCGTGAAGAAATCCTTCACTGTATGGGAATATTCAAAGCCGCACTTTCTGTAAAAGCCAAGTGTCGAGGGACTGTCTCCTGTGCCGGCGAAGAGCACACAGTCCCCTTCCCTGCTGCAAAGATCCTGAATATGACGGATGAGGGCAGATCCGTAGCCCCTCTTCTGAAAGCAGGGGTCAACTGCGATGTTTTTGATCTCAAAGGCTCCGTCATGAAGCTTGATGACGACGGCCTCACCCGCAGGACATGCACAAGCATCATCATACAGGACGAACATCCTTCCTTTGTCTATATACTTTTCCACCATCTCAGGCTGCTCATCACCCAGCAGCAGAAGATCGAGAAAAGCATACCGCTCATCATTTCCGATTTCAGTTATCCGCATGATCAGTACATTATCAGACAAAATGAGCTTTCATGAAAGCCCTGCTTCCGAATATGAGAAAAAAGGCGTCTGACCGGCTTAATATTCTTCCAGTACTTGCTTAAGAGAGAGAAAAATATCTAAGATAAAACGGTTGATTCGATAATTTTCAAGGAGTGCATTATGGCAACTGAACCACGCACAAGATACGGTCACAGCTCAAAGGACATTGCCCAGGACTTTGCTGAGCAGCTGAAATACACCTTTGATGCAGATGTCTATCACACAACAGAAGAGTCCCGCTATCAGGCACTGGCCATGGCAATCAGGGACAGAATTATCCATCAGTGGGATATCTCACGAAAGACACAGAGAGCAAAGAGCGCGAAGAGAGTCTACTACCTCTCGCTGGAATTCCTCATGGGAAGGGCCATGACGAACAATATCATCAACCTGGGGCTGGAGAAGCCTGTCAGGGACGCCCTCTCATCACTGGGCTATCAGCTTGAGGATCTGGTCGACCAGGAGCCTGATGCAGGCCTTGGCAACGGAGGACTCGGCCGTCTTGCTGCATGCTTCCTTGATTCTCTGGCCACACTTGAGATCCCGGCTTACGGCTATGGCATCCGCTATAACTACGGCATCTTCAACCAGCAGGTGAGAAACGGCTGGCAGGTGGAACAGCCTGACAGCTGGCTCAAGGACGGCAATCCCTGGGAGATCAAGAGAAGCGACCTTGTCTATCCGGTCTACTTCGGAGGAGAGGTCAAGGTGCTCAGGGAAAACGGAAGGGACATCTTCAAGTGGGTCCCGTCTGAGCAGGTGAACGGCATGGCCTATGACACTCCGATCGTCGGCTACGGCGGAAAGACAATCAACACGCTCCGGCTCTGGTCAGCGCTCTCACCGATGGAGTTCAGCTTCCAGGAGTTCAACTCAGGCGACTACACAGAGGCTGTGAGACACAAGATCAATGCAGAGAACATCTCGCAGGTGCTGTACCCGAACGACACTCTCTACATGGGCAAGGAGCTGAGGCTCAAGCAGCAGTATTTCTTCGTCGCCTGCTCTCTGGCAGACATTGTCCGCCGCTTCAAGAGAACCGGAAAGTACAGCTGGTCAAAGTTCCCTCAGGAAGCTGCAATCCAGCTTAATGACACCCACCCGTCCATTGCAGTTCCAGAGCTGATGAGGATACTTATTGATCAGGAGAATCTCTCCTGGGATGAGGCCTGGGACATCACAGTCAGGACATTGGGCTATACAAACCACACCCTGATGCCGGAAGCACTTGAAAAGTGGTCCATTCCGATGCTTGAATCAATTCTTCCGCGCCACATGCAGATCATCTACGAGATCAATCACCGCTTCCTCCAGAAAGCTGTCTCGTTCTTCCCGCTGCAGAATGACAAGATCGCAAAGGTCTCAATCATCGAAGAATCAAACCCGAAGATGGTGCGCATGGCAAACCTTGCCATCATCGGAACACACAGCACAAACGGAGTGGCACAGCTTCACTCTGACCTGCTCAAGACCTCGATGTTCCCTGAATTCAACACAATCTTCCCGGACAGGTTCAACAACAAGACAAACGGAATCACTCAGCGCCGCTGGCTGCTTGACGCCAATCCGATGCTCGCAAAGAAGATCACGGAAGCCATCGGCGACGGCTGGATCACTGATTTCTCCCAGATTTCAAAGCTGCGCCCCTTTGCAGATGACAAGGCCTTCAGGGAAGACTTTGCAAAGATCAAGCATGAGGCCAAGCTCAGGGCTGCAAGCTTCCTGAAGCGCGACAGCGGAATCATCATCAATCCGGACACGATCATGGATGTCCAGGTAAAAAGGATTCACGAGTACAAGAGACAGCTGATGAATGCGCTCAACATCCTGATGATCTACGACAGGCTGAAGAACGACGCATCCTTTGCACAGTCCTTCCCTCCGACAACCTTCCTCTTCGGCGGAAAGGCTGCCCCCGGCTATGTGAACGCAAAGCTCATCATCAAGTTCATCAACAACATCGCACACGTCATCAATCATGACCCCGCAGTCAGAAACAAGCTTGCCGTATACTTCATGCCGAACTACCGCGTCACAATGGCAGAGCATGTCATTCCCTGCACAAACATCTCCGAGCAGATCTCAACCGCAGGCCTTGAAGCCTCAGGCACAGGCAACATGAAGTTCATGATCAACGGAGCACTGACAATGGGAACGCTTGACGGCGCCAACGTCGAGATTGCGGAAGAAGTCGGCAGGGACAACATCTTCATCTTCGGACACACAGAAGAGGAGATTGTCGAGCTGAAGAAAGACTACAGGCCGCAGGAATGGGTTGACAAGGACGAGGGAATCAGGAGAGTTGTCGAGCTCATCGACTCAAACCACTTCAACCTCAACGAGCCGAACATCTTCGAGCCGCTGAGAAGAAGCCTGCTTGAGTACGGCGACAAGTACTGCATCTTCGCTGACCTGAGGATGTACCACGAGCGCCACAATGAGGCAACAGATCTTTACCGCGATGACTTTGACCTGTTCAACCGAAAGGCCATCATCAACATCGCCTGCTCCGGCAAGTTCTCTTCAGACAGGACAATTCAGGAATACGCTGAGGATATCTGGAACGTGAAGCCCTGTCCCGTCAAGAAGAGTACAAAGGACACGGTGCTTGAAGATGCATACAACCCGCTTTTCAGAAAGTAAGGCAAGTCATCCAAGATGATTTTCCAGGCTGCCTGCAGATGCGGACAGCCTGTTTTTTTGCCTTTGTATTCACAATAATTGCATTTTTATGCAGAAATTTTGAATACAATCTGCATGCATTTATCTTGACAGAACAGGAATTTTACCTGATAGTAAAACCATAAAGGAATTAATAATCTTTCTGTATTTCCTGTTTTCACAACGAGATACCGTGAAATATTTCTTTATGCAAATCTATGAACAGGGGGAGACATATGAAAAAACTACTTGTTTTCGCGGCCCTTTTTGCCCTTATATTCGCCATGCCGCTTGCCGCAGCAGGCAGCAGTGAATCAGGTTCCTCAACACTGCGCTTCGGCACAGGAGGAGATCAGGGAACCTATTACGGCTTCGGCAATGTGCTCGCACAGAGAATCTCGGCAGAGACGCCGACGCAGGTCGTGGCGGTTGTGAGCGCAGGCAGCCAGGACAACATTGAGATGATGGACATGGGCAGCTACCAGCTGGGCTTTGTCCAGACAGATGTCATGAGCTATGCCTACAACGGCACCAACCTTTTTGCACAGATGGGAGCCATCAGCGACTTCTCCACTGTCGCCGCCCTCTATCTTGAGCAGGTCCAGATCGTCACTCTCAATCCTGACATCAAGACTGTCGCAGACCTTGAGGGAAAGACAGTGTCAATCGGCTCTTCCGGCTCCGGCGTCTACTACAACGCCCTCGACATCCTTGCAGCCTATGGACTGGGTGAAGATGACATCAACCCGACATATCAGAGCTTTGGCGACAGCGTCGATGCCCTTCAGGACGGAAAGATCGATGCGGCTTTCGTCGTAGCCGGCGCCCCTACTGTCGCAGTTTCCACACTTGCGACCACACATGACGTGCGCCTCGTATCAATCGACGACGAGCATATGGATCAGCTGCTCTCAGCCTCTCCGTATTACACCCCGTACACAATCCCGGCCTCAGTATACGGAACTGATGAAGACTGCCAGACAGTAGCAGTCGGTGCAGTCGTGATTGCCCGTGATGATGTCAGCGAAGATGCCGTCTATGACGTTGTCAGCACAATCTTCAACGACAAGGATGCAATCGCACAGAGCCACGACAAGGGAAACGAGCTTGATCTTGAGTTCGCCACATCAATCACGACAGTTCCCTACCATCCCGGTGCCGCGAAGTACTTCGCAGAGCAGGGAATCACGGTTCCTGTAAAGTAAGAGAGAGCCACTCTCAACTCTTGAGGGCTGTCTGACAGGGCAGCCCGTTTTGTTGATAAAGGAGTTTCATATTGAGCGAGAAAAAGAAGAAAGAGTTTATACACGATGACTCTGTCGGAACCATGGCTGATGTCGAAGCCGTAATGAAGAAATACGACAGAGAGTCAAATGTGAGGATATGGGAAGGAGTCCCCAAAAAGATCATCCACTACATTATGGCCGCCTTTGCAATCTACTGCATCATTGACGCGGTCTTTCTGACGACGCTGCAGGAGATCAGGTACTCTGTCTTCATGGGTGTCATCATCGCGCTGGGCTTTCTCACCTTCCCTGTCAGAAAGGGAGTAGAGCGCGTCAACCACATGCCCTGGTATGACATCGTGATCATGGTTCTGGGCTCAGGCGCCTATTTCTACTATGCATTCAACGCCATGACAGTCATAAGGCTGTCTGCCCGCATTATGGCAGATCCGGTCTTCATGGTCGTCGGGGCTATCGGAATACTTGCCCTCGTCGAGCTGTGCAGGCGCTGCGTCGGCCTACCCATTCTCTGCGTTGCCGGCGTGCTTGTCATCTACACGCTTTTCAGCGGAATCGGAATCACACAGCTGATCAGGACGCTTTTCTACACGGCAAACGGAATCTTCTCCACTCCTGTCGGAGTCTGTGTCAAATACATCGTAATATTCATCATCTTCGGAGCCTTCCTTGAGCGCACGGGCGTCGCAGACTTCTTCATCCGCTTTGCAAACACTGCGGTGGGAAGATTCACAGGCGGTCCTGCAAAGGTCGCAGTCGTGGCCTCTGCCCTTGAGGGCATGGCTTCAGGCTCTTCTGTCGCGAACACTGTCGGATCCGGATCAATAACGATCCCGATGATGAAGAAGATGGGCTACCGCCCTGAATTTGCGGCAGCAGTTGAGGCAGCAGCCAGCACAGGCGGCCAGATAATGCCCCCGATCATGGGAGCCGCAGCCTTCCTCATGGCAGAGTTCACAGGCATTCCGTACGGACAGATCGCGCTCATGGCCATTCTTCCTGCAGTGCTCTACTTCACAGGAATCTTCATTGCTGTCCACCTTGAGGCCAAGAGAACAGGAATGAAGGGAATCCCCAGGCAGGAGCTGCCGAAGGTGAAGGACCTTGTGAAGGAACTTTATCTGCTCCTTCCTCTGATCGCCCTGATCTGGCTGGTCGGCTCAAACACATACACGATGGCCTACTCCGCGACGCTTTCAATCCTCGTCGCAATGATTGTCGGCGTGATTCACAAGATCATTCCGCACATCACCTTCGACAAGGACGGAGAGGAAGAGGAAGACGCAGGAGAAAAGCCCGCCCTTTCCTTCCGCTGGATACTCGATGCCTTTGAGAACGGCTCAAGAAGCTCAATCACAGTCGTCGTCGCCTGCGGCCTTGCGGGAATCATCTCAGGCTGCATCACGGTCACCGGACTTGCCTCAATGCTGCTGGGAGCCATCGTCTCTCTGTCACAGGGAATCGTGATGGTGGCACTGGTGCTCACAATGCTGTGCTGCATCGTGCTGGGAATGGGCGTTCCCACAACGGCCAATTACTGTATCATGGCAGGTGTCTGCGCCCCGATTCTGATCGCACTCAATGTCGAGCCGGTCGCAGCCCACTTCTTCGTCTTCTACTTCGGCATTGTGGCTGACATAACCCCGCCTGTGGCGCTTGCGGCCTATGCCGGCAGCGCAATAGCCAAATCGGATCCGATGAAGACGGGACTTGTAGCGACAAAGCTTGCCATAGCGGCCTTTGTCGTTCCATATGTCTTTGCATTGAACCCTGCAATGCTTTTTGTCAATGTCACAAGCGTGTTTGAGGTCATCCAGATCTGCATCACGGCGCTTCTAGGCATTTTCGGCATCGCAGCAGCCCTCAACGGCTACCTCGGACGCCAGCTTAATCCTCTGGTGAGGATCATACTGGCGGCAGCAGGCCTGATGATGGTCATCCCGGGTACGGTGACCGATCTTATCGGACTGATCGTGCTGGTTCTTGTAGTGACCTACGAGTACGGAATGAAGCGCAAGGCAAACCTCCAGAAAGCAAAATAAAACCAGAATAAAGACTGGACAGGACAATTGTCAGGCTGTCTCTCTCCTAATAAACTGACAGGAGAAAGGCAGCCTGTTTTCATCTGTACTCAGAGCCGGTGCAGTGAGCACTGCAGTTTCATAAAGGCTTATCCTTTTCCACTTCACCTTCAGTGTACTTCTTCAGCCTCAGCAGCCGATGAGCACCTGCATAAAAGTTCAAGAGGCGGGATGCGAGGGCAGCTGAAAAAAACAGTAGACAATATGTCTTCTATGACAATATTCTGAAACAGAAGGAATGCTGAAGGATGTTTCCGCTGGAGTTTCACGAGGCTTCTTCTGGGCTCTCTCCTATACGAGATTTCATAAGAAGTCTGTCTGCTAAAGGGAAAGTTGAGTTTCTTCAGATTTCGGGCTTGCTGAAAGAAAATGGTCCAGACGTCAGGATGGCATATTTGAAGTCCGGGTGATTGTCGGAAATGATTTTTCAGGGGTTTTGTATTTCTTCATAGAGGGTCAGAGAATAATATTCACTAACGGCTTCATGAAAAGACTCAGAAAACACCAAGGGAGGAAAAGAAATGAAGACAATCAACGATGTCGCTGCCTTTCTGAAACAGGCCGGTACATACTATCTTGCCACATGCGAAGGCGATCAGCCCAGGGTCAGACCCTTCGGCACTGCCCATCTCTTTGAGGGCCGGCTTTACATCCAGACAGGAAAGAAGAAGGCTGTCAGCAGGCAGCTGAAGGCAAATCCAAAGCTTGAAATCTGTGCCTCAATTACAGGAAGCTGGCTGAGAATACAGGCAGAAGCTGTTGAGGATGACAGGAGAGAAGCCAGAAAGAGCATGCTTGATGCCTATCCCGAGCTGAGAAGAATGTATGATGAGGATGACGGCAATACTCAGGTATTCTTCCTGAAGAATGCCGAAGCCGTGTTCTCCTCATTCACGGCACCGGAGGAAAGAGTAAGCTTCTGAGAGGCAGGATCCCCTGCCCCTCAGTGCTGTCTTCTCATTCAAGCTCAAAAGCACCTGTGTCAACGACCTTCAGAACAAGCTGAAGGCTTGGACGTGAGTGTTTTGCCCATAGGCTCCGTCTCCAGTTTACCTGTGGCACTCCATCCATACGGCTGATTGACTGCAGCCTGCCCGGATTGCTCGACCCGGGTAATGTAGTTGTCTCGGATGTTGATGGCGGCATTCTTGTCTGCATGCATGCTGTTGCCGCAATGCCTGCATACGTATCTGTTTCCTTTCCTTGAAGCCTTGTCGATCGTCTTGCACACCGAACACTTCTGGCTTGTATAGCGTGCATCCACAAACTCCACCCTTATGCCGTTCCTCTGGCACTTGTAGATGAGCTTCTCTTCAAGATCAGAGTATGACCAGGCGGAAAGCCACTTCCTCATGGTCTTATTGCTTTTGCCTTTAAGCCTCTTCATGTTCATGGATGACAGATCTTCAAGGACGTATATGGAAACATCCTCATCAGTGTTGGCAAGCTTCTTGGAAATGCAGTGGTTCTGGTCATGGACAAACCTCTTCTCGCAGCCCGAGATGGCCTTGAGCCTTCTCCTGGCGCTGCGGGTGCCTTT
>CALXRC010000003.1 GCA_944390865.1 uncultured Spirochaetales bacterium
TAGAGGTGATGCCTGACCATGTCCATCTTTTTCTGGAAGCCTCTCCCGATGAAGCACCATCGACAATTGCAAGAACGCTGAAGTCGATTTCCGCTGTCCACATCTTCACAGCCTTTCCGAAGCTCAAGGAACGCAAGTTCTGGGGCTCCGGTCTCTGGTCCCGTGGCTGCTATTACGGAAGCGTTGGTGCCGTTACTGAAGAGAGTGTGAAGAAGTATATTGAAAACCAGAAGTCGAACATCGGAGGTACCGAATGAAAAAATGTCCAATATGCGGCAAAGAAATGCTCAGGGGAACAGTCATATCGTCAGGGAGCATGCCATTCAGCACGAATGTCATATTCAAGCCTGACAAGAATGATGGGTGTTCCAACCTTATTCTGGAAAAGGAAGCGGACGCTTATATCTGTATGGATTGTGGCCAGATATTTGCGATATACAAAGTGAAATGATTGCTGCCGCATTCATCCTGCAGGACTAGCCTGGCAGGTTTTCTTGCGGCAACTTTTATAAAATTACGAAAAACTATAAAAGGTTACACACCATCATAAATTTGTTTGTTCTGTGTGCTTATTGTCAATTTCCAAACATAATCTTCATATAATTCATCTTTCTTGACTCAACAAACATGTCTTTTATCTTGCTCTTCCATACATGCACACAAGGCAGAAAGACAATATGGACAAATTCTATCAAAAAATGGAGATTGAACATGAAAAGAATTCTTTCTGTTTTGCTGATTGCTCTTCTTGCAACTACAGCAGTATTTGCTGACTGGGCTTTCAGCGGTAACTTCGACATTTGGTTACACCTTTGGTTTTGATGGCGACACAACACTGACAACTATTGATGGTGATAACTCAGCTCCTGAAGCTGGTTTCCTCTACCTGAAGGGCGGCAACGAATATATCAGCTTTGATGTGCGCGGTGAGCTTGAAGTAGTAAATACTGGAGATAATGCTGGAAGTCTTGTAAGAGGCGGCGGTATCGGCATGACAGCAACTCTCAATGCCACAAACCTCCTCAATCTGGCCTTTGGCCTTGAGCTTCCTGTCGACGTGAACTTCTACCTCGGCAACCAGAGCCCTGAGACAGATGCTGACTATGCATATGCAGATCCAAGCGGAATCGATGACGAGATTTCTCTCGGCGCCTCAAGGAATATGTACCCGGCCGGTGTCAGCGTTGGCTATGGCTCACTCATCACAGGCTATGCCTATGCAGCTCTTGACATCCTTGACACCACAGGCAATGCCGGCGGCCTCTTTGAGATCAGGACAAACCCGATCGCAGGCGTGAGAGCCAACATCGGCTATGTCGCTTCTGCAGCAGAGACAGCTCAGGACTTCCAGGTCAGCGCTCTTGTCGACTTCGGTGAGCTCTTTGATCTAGGCTTCGGCCTTGACGTGTCAGCAAGCTATGTTGCAAACATCGACCACGCTGAAGACAACAGCCACTTCATGGCAGCTGTCACAGGTTCTTATGCAGGCTTCGGCGCTTATGCTGAGTACGAATACTACAATGACACAGAGTCAGCTTCAACGCATGACAAGGAAAGCAACGTCTACTTCGGTGTTTCCTATGACCTTGCAACAGCTGTTCCTGTATCACTCGGTGCTGACCTTTCTCTGAAGGATGTTCAGGATGAGGATGCATTCAAAGTTGGCGGCGACGTAAGTGTCGGTCTTGCAATCCTCGACCTCAACCTCTATGCAGAGCTTGGTGTTGAAGACTTCTCAGACGGCGACACAGGCTATGTGACAGTAGGTACATACATCTACTTCTAAATCTGTTTGGACAAACATAAATAGTTTGAGACGACTGACAGCGGCGGCAATCTTGCTGCCGCTGTCTTTGCCTTTGCAAGTATATACACAAGTTTAAGAATTTTTATTCAATAATCTTGGCATTTATCCTCAGTTTCTGTATATTATTGCATTATTGAGGAGAAAGAATGATTAAAGCAGCTGTTTTGGGAGCTACAGGCTATGCCGGTGCAGAGCTTGTCAGAATACTCTCCCTTCACAAAGATGCAAGCCTTGTCTGGCTTGCCTCGCACTCTTACAGCGGAAAGAAGTTCAGCGATGTATATCCGATGATGAAGGGCCGCTGTGATCTTGTGCTTCAGGATGATGACATTGCCAAGGCTTCAGAAAATGCCGACGTGATTTTCCTGGCGCTTCCTGCAGGCCTGGCCGCACAGTCTGTCACTCCTGAGCTGATCAGGTCAAAGGTCGTCATTGATCTTGGTGCGGACTTCCGTCTCAAGGACAGGAGCACATATGAGGCCTGGTATCATAATCAGGCAGCTGATGAGGATCTGCTGGCAAAGGCTGTTTACGGTCTTGTCGAACTGCACAGGAAGGAAATAAAGAGCGCCAGCCTCATTGCGAATCCAGGCTGCTATACGACCTGTTCCATACTGACTCTTTATCCGCTTGTAAGAAACAGGCTGATTGAGACTGACACAATCGTAATTGATGCTAAAAGCGGAACAAGCGGAGCTGGACGCTCATCAAAGACAGACAACCTGTTCTGCGAGGTCAATGAGAACATCAAGCCTTATGGCGTGGCGGCCCACCGTCATACGCCTGAAATCGAACAGGAGCTGAGTCTTGCTGCAGATGAGGACATAATACTGCAGTTCACGCCGCATCTTGTTCCGATGAACAGGGGTATTCTTGCAACCTGCTGTGCCCGTCTCAGGCCAGGAGTCGGCGAAGATGAGGTAAAAGCCGCTTACAGCGAATGCTACGGCAATGAGAGATTTGTCAGGCTCTGCAGCGATATTGTCCAGACAAAGAATGTCAAAGGCACGAACTATGCCGATATCTCATTCAGGATTGACAGAAGGACGGGGAACATCATTGCCATGGGCTGCATTGACAATCTCGTGAAAGGTGCTGCCGGACAGGCAGTGCAGAATATGAACGTGCGCTTCGGCTGCGATGAGGCGGAAGGACTTGATTTCCTTTCAGCCTGTACGTTTTGAGGAAAAATTTATGAAGATAATAAACGGAGGAATAACAAGTCCTAAAGGATTCAAGGCTGCCGGAATACATGCCGGACTGAAGAAATCGAAGCTGGATATGGCCATGATTGTGAGTGAAACAGAGGCGGTCTCAGCCGGTGCCTTCACCACAAACGTTGTCAAGGCAGCTCCAGTGATCTGGGACAGGAAGATTCTTGAGAAAGGCAGTGCAAGAGCCATTGTCGTCAACAGCGGAAATGCAAATGCCTGCACAGGAGAGCAGGGACTGGCTGATGCCAGGACAATGGCAGAGGAAACAGCCGGCTGCCTCGGCTGCAGTGCTGACAGCGTCTTCGTCGCATCGACGGGTGTCATCGGCGTCAATCTCGATATGGAAAAGATCAGCAGGGGAATCTCTGTTCTTGCTTCTTCTCTGGGAGCTGACGGCGATGCTGCCGCCAGGGCGATTCTCACGACTGACACCGTGAAAAAGGAAGCGGCTGTCACAGTTGAGATTGACGGCAGGACAGTCACGATAGCAGGCATTGCGAAAGGCTCGGGAATGATTCATCCGAACATGGCGACAATGCTGTGCTTCATCACAACCGATGCAGCAGTCAGCCGTCAGGCCCTCCAGTCAATGCTGGGACGCGGGATCAGCGATACTTTCAATATGATAAGCGTTGACGGCGACACATCCACAAATGACTCTGTGATCGTTCTTGCCAACGGCATGGCAGGCAACAGCCTGCTTGAGGAAGGCAGTGACGGCTTTTCTGTCTTTGAGGAGGCTTTCACTTACGTGCTCGGCCAGCTTGCCCGAATGATCGTCAGGGACGGGGAGGGTGCTGGACGCTTCATCCAGATGAAAGTTACAGGAGCAAAGAGCAAGACTGATGCCGCTCTCATGGCCCGCAGCGTGGTCTCTTCATCGCTGGTGAAGGCTGCGTTCTTCGGAGCAGATGCCAACTGGGGAAGAATACTGTGCGCCATGGGCTATTCGAAGGCGGACTTTGATCCTTTGCTGGTGGATCTGTCATTCTCCTCAGCCAAGGGTGAAATTCAGGTGCTCTCTGCAGGCAGGCCGCTTGCATTTGATGAAGGCAGGGCAAAGGAAATCCTGCTTGAGAAAGAGGTTTTCGCGACGGCTGACTGCCATCAGGGCAGCGCTGAGGCAGAAGCCTGGGGCTGCGATCTCACATACGACTATGTGAGGATAAACGGGGATTACAGGAGCTGAGAATGTACGAGAAAGAGATGGATAAGGCTGCAGTGCTGATTGAGGCCATACCTTATATAAGGAAGTTCTCAGGCTCTACTGTGGTTGTGAAATACGGCGGCTCTGCCATGGTTGACGAGAAGCTTAAGAAGTCCGTCATCAAAGACATTGCCCTGCTGAAGTATATCGGACTTCACCCTGTCATCGTCCATGGAGGCGGGAAGGAGATAACTGCGCTGCTTGACCGCCTCGGGAAGAAGAGCGAGTTTGTCGACGGGCTCAGAGTCACAGACAGGGAGACGGCAGAAGTGGCTGAGATGGTTCTTTCAGGCTCTATCGGAAAAAGCCTTGTCGAAAATCTGGAGGCTGTGGGCATCCCTGCCTGCGGAATAAGCGGGAAGGACGGCCATACGCTGCTGGTAAGCAAGAAGCTTTTCGGCAGCGGCCTGGACATCGGATATGTAGGCCAGATTGAGAAAGTCGATACTCATCTGCTGATGACGCTGATTGAATCCGGCTATGTCCCGGTGATCAGTCCTGTAGGCGTCGATGCGTTCAGCCAGACCTATAATATTAATGCTGACTATGCCGCAACAGCCATTGCAGGTGCGCTTAATGCGCAGAAACTTGTCTTTCTCACTGATGTGGAAGGCATTCTAAGGGACAAGAATGATCCGTCCTCTATCATCAGGAGAATGAATGTG
Source organism: uncultured Spirochaetales bacterium (assembly GCA_944390865.1). Lineage (GTDB taxonomy): Bacteria > Spirochaetota > Spirochaetia > Sphaerochaetales > Sphaerochaetaceae > Bullifex. The sequence continues at coordinate 4,894 of CALXRC010000003.1, forward strand.
AATGAAGCACAGAGCCTTATTGAGGAAGGCGTTATAAGAGGCGGCATGATTCCAAAGACAGAATGCTGCATTGACGCACTCAGGCGCGGGGTGAAGACAGTGCACGTGCTTGACGGCCGTCTTCCGCATTCGATGCTGCTTGAAATCTTTACGGCTGAGGGAATCGGTACAATGGTCGTTCCTGAAGGAGGTGCATGTTGACTAACAGTGAAGTTGTCTCTCTCGCGAAAAAAAACTACATGAACAACTATGCCCAGGCGCCTGTGGCAATAAAGAGCGGCCGGGGCATGATACTCACAGATGAGGATGGAAAAGAGTATCTGGACTTTGTCTCAGGCATTGCCGTCAACGCGCTGGGCTATGCTGATGAGGATATAAGAAAAGCGCTGCTTGAAGTGCTGGATGAAGGCGTGCTGCATACATCCAATCTCTATTACAACAGACGCGCTGCTGAAGCTGCGGCAAAGCTGAACGAACTTGCGGGGTCAAGACAGGTCTTCTTCTGCAACAGCGGAGCAGAGGCCAATGAGGCGGCTCTGAAGATGGCAAGAAAGAGGGGAAGCGCAAAAGGAAAGAGCAGGATCATTTCTTTCCGCGACTCCTTTCACGGGCGCACATATGGAGCTGTCACGCTGACAGGGCAGGACAAATACCACAAGGGCTTTGCTCCGATGCTTCCTGACGTGCAGTATGCTGTCTACAATGATCTGGACAGCGTGCGGGCCCTGATGGACGAGACAGTGGCCGCAGTCTTTGCTGAGCCTGTTCAGGGCGAGGGCGGCATCATTCCTGCAGACAAGAGCTTTCTCAAGGGGCTCAGGGAACTGTGCAGCCAGTATGACGCACTGCTGATCTTCGATGAGGTCCAGTGCGGCATCGGACGAACTGGCAGGCCGTTCTGCTTTCAGCACTATGGCATTGCCCCTGATATCCTGACTGCTGCAAAGGCGCTTGGAGGCGGCCTTCCCATGGGTGCAGTGCTGGCTTTTGACAGGGCTGCGGATATCTTCTCACCAGGTGATCATGCTGCTACTTTCGGAGGCAATGTTGCCGCTGCGGCTCTTGCTCTTGTGGTCCTTTCAAAGCTTGACAGTCTCTGCCCTCATGTGGAGACAGAGGGAGCCTTCCTGCATGAAAGGCTGGAAGCGCTTGTTCTCAGACACCCTGACAGGGCAGCCGGAGCCAGAGGACTGGGCTTCATGCAGGGCCTTGTGCTTAAGGTCAGTGTACCGGCTGTCGTCGCCGCATGCAGGGAAAAAGGCCTCCTTGTCTGTTCTGCCGGCCATGACGTGCTGCGTCTTGTTCCTCCGCTGATTGCGTCGCGCTCTGACATTGACAAGGCTGTCAGCATAATTGATGAAGTCCTGAGTGAATTTAAAGACTGATGTATATTGCTTCGATTTTTATTCATATTTGTGAATAAAATGTTTGACTATCTGCTTCCTTGGCGAGACAATTGATCTAAAAGGAGGCAGTATGTCATTAGTCCGTTTCTATACCGGAGACAGTATTCCCTTAGAGCTTCACAAGGTCAGGATTGTGCAGAAGCTTGATCTTGTGCCTGTCGAACAGCGGGCCAGAGCCATGGCTGAAGCAGGTTACAACACCTTTCTGCTCAAAAACAAAGACATTTATCTTGATATGCTCACAGACAGCGGAGTGAATGCCATGAGCGACAGACAGCTGGCTGCGATGATGATTGCCGATGACAGCTATGCAGGCTCTGCAACATTCACAAGGCTGACGGACAGACTTGAGGAAATCTTCGGCACCAAATATTTTCTTCCGGCACATCAGGGCAGGGCGGCTGAGAATATCCTTGCAATGACTTTCGTGAAGCCCGGATCCGTGATACCGATGAACTATCATTTCACGACAACAAAGGCCCATATCACAAGGCTTGGAGGCAGAGTTGAGGAGCTCATCTGCGATGAAGGCGTGAAGCTGACAAGCAGCTGTCCGTTCAAAGGCAACTTTGATCTGGAAAAACTGGAGGAGCTGTTCAGGAAAGAAGGTGGAAACATCCCGTTTGTCAGGATCGAGGCCGGGACAAACCTTATCGGCGGCCAGCCTCTCTCGCTTGAGAACATGCTTGCCGTCGCGGACATTGTCCATCGTCATGGCAGCCTTGTTGTCATGGATGCCAGCCTGCTTCAGGACAATCTCTATTTCATCAAGACAAGGGAAGAGATGGCCCGTGACATGACAATCCGCCAGATCACGCGGATGATTGCTGACAGAATGGACATCATCTACTTCTCTGCCCGCAAGCTTGGCTTTGCCAGAGGAGGCGGCATCTGCATGCATGACAAAGCTCTGTTTTCAAAGATGAGAGAGCTTGTGCCGATGTTTGAAGGCTTTCTGACTTACGGGGGCATGAGCGTGCGCGAGATGGAAGCCATGACGGTCGGCCTTGAGGAGACGATGGATCCTGATGTCATTTCACAGGGGCCTCTGTTCATACAGTACATGACAGATGAGCTGATCCGCCTCGGCGTGCCTGTGGTAACTCCGCCGGGAGGCCTTGGCTGCCATCTTGATGCAAGCCGCTTCATTCCGCAGGTCAGGCAGGAAGAGTACCCTGCCGCCGCCCTTGCCGCAGCGCTCTTCATAGCCGGAGGAATAAGGGGCATGGAAAGAGGAACAGTATCAGAACAGAGGGAAGCAGACGGAAGCGAACATCTGGCGGCTGTTGAGCTGCTGCGCCTTGCCCTTCCGAGGAGGGTCTTCACTCTTTCACAGGTCAAATATGCAGTCGACAGGATCAAATGGCTGTATGACAACAGGCAGCTTATCGGAGGACTGCGCTTTACAGACGAACCTTCATCACTGCGCTTTTTCTTCGGGCTGCTTGAGCCTGTATCGCCATGGCCGGAAAGCCTTGTCAGGGCTTTCAGAAGGGACTTCGGCGACAGCCTGTGACAGGATGAGTGTATAAGTGAGGGGCTGCAGAGTGCTGCAGCTTCTCTTTTTCTTTTTCAGGCATCCTGCGTGTAATTTTATACAAATTAAGAGATTACAATAAAATAAGCATAAGTCGCGTCCAAACAGCCTGTCCCAGTCTTTTCTCAAACAGAAGCTTCATGTAAAATTGAGGTAAACAAAAAGTAAAACAGAGGACAAAGTGGACGTATCCTTTTCTTATTTCATTTCAGAAGTGGTGAGCTCGCCGATGCTCTCTATATCAGCACTGCTCACGCTGTCTGTGATCTTTGTTAACGGGTGGACAGATGCGCCCAACGCAATAGCAACCTGTATTACAACGCGGTGCCTCAGTACAAGAAAAGCAATTATCATGAGTGCCATACTCAACTTCCTTGGCGTGTTGATTATGACTCATATCAATGCAAGCGTGGCTTCCACGATATCCAACATGGTCGACTTCGGCAGTGATACGCATACAGCGCTGGTTGCCTTGTCGGCCGCTCTTTTTTCTATCGTGGTCTATTCAACTGCAGCTTCCAGGCTCGGAATCCCCACAAGTGAGAGCCACAGTCTGATCGCAGGCCTGACAGGAGCCGCAATAGCGACGCAGAATGGCCTTCAGGGAGTCAATTTCAATGAATGGGTCAAAGTCCTTTACGGCCTTGTTGCCTCTCTGGTGCTCGGCTTTGTGATGGGCTATGTGATCTGCAGGCTCATTGCCTTCCTCTTTCATAAAATGGAAAGGCGCAAGGCAAACACTTTCTTTACCTATACGCAGATCGGCGGTGCTGCCGCCATGAGCTTCATGCATGGAGCCCAGGATGGCCAGAAGTTTATCGGAGTTCTCTTCCTGGCTGTCGCCTTTTCCAACGGACAGACAAGCGTTGAGGGCATGCTCATTCCTGTATGGCTGATGGTCCTGTGCTCAATAGTCATGGGTGTCGGTACAAGCGTCGGCGGTGAGAAGATCATCAAGAGCGTCGGCATGGACATGGTCAAGCTTGAGAAATATCAGGGAACAAGCGCCGATATCGCTGCCAGCCTCTGTCTTCTCATCTCTTCTGTATTCGGCATTCCCGTCTCAACTACACATACCAAAACTTCTGCCATCATGGGTGTGGGAGCTTCCCGCCGCCTTTCCGCAATCAATTTCTCTGTTGTAAAGGACATGGTCCTTGCCTGGGTCTTCACTTTCCCCGGCTGCGGCCTGATCAGTTTCCTGATGGCTAAACTATTTATGTTTTTGTTTTAAAGGAGGAAAAGCGTGAAAAAACAAGACTCATTTTATTTTGATAATTTTGCTGAATGCACAAACTATTCACTGAAGGCCGCAATGCTGCTTCAGGAAGTCATGATGAACTATAATCCTGCAATTCTTGAATCCAGAATGGATGAGATGCATGAGATTGAGCATGCTGCTGACACTAAGAAGCACGAGATGCTCGCTGTGCTGATGAGGGCCTTCATGACGCCTATAGAGAGAGAGGACATCCTTCTGCTCTCATCCTGCCTTGATGAGGTCACTGACAAGATTGAGGATGTTATGATCCGTCTGTACTGCAACAGTGTTACCAGCATCAGGCCTCTGGCAGTTGATATGGCCAATGTCGTCATTGACTGCTGCAAGGAGCTGGTAAGCCTGCTGTCAGAGTTCAGGAATTTCAAGAAGAGCAAGACGATTCATTCAATCATTGTCAGAATCAACACGCTTGAGGAAGATGCCGACAGACTGTTCATCCGTGCCATGAGAGAGCTCCATGCACAGTGTTCCGATCCTGTTGAGATCATCAAATGGAGAGAAATCCTCATCTATCTTGAAAAATGCACGGATGCGGCAGAACATGTAGCTGACGTTGTCGAGCGCGTCATAATGACAAATACCTGATCAGAACTGCATTGTCCAGCTTTCTTCCAGGCTCCTGTCAGCTGCATGCCAGGAGCGGAGGACTGCAGTGCCTGTCTGTTCATCCAGAGTCAGCGTATAGTATTTTCCCTCACTTGAGAAAATGCTGCTGCCTTCGCAAAGCGCGTCAAGATTGAACTCCTGAAATCCCTTATGCTGGGAAAGTCCTCCGCCGTTATGTCTGTGTCCGTTAAGCATGAGGCGGACATTGTTTTCCGCTGCAATCTGCATCAGATAAAGCCATTCACCCGCATCAGCCGAGCCGTACATGAAACCCATGCCCTGATCAAAGTGGTCGCCGCTTGTGAAATCCTCATGCATGAGCACTATCCTGTATTTCGCATCGGTTGAGCTGACTGCCTGCTCAAACCATTCAAGCTGACGGGCTGAGAATATGCGCTTTGAGTTGTCAAGCGCATAGATGGCCACAGGGCCGGCTCTCCAGCAGCCGACCGGCCCGTATGCGCCCATGTCATGATAGAAAGCCTTCCAGTCCGGCGCATCATATCCGCTGTGAAGTTCATGATTGCCGACAAGGGCGAGGAAAGGCGTTTCTTTTTCAGTGACCTTTCTGATGAAGGTTCCGATTTCATCGCTGTGTATGCTGCCTGTATCAGACAGGTCTCCCAGACTGATGACAAGATCAAAATCTTCTTCTGCAGCCAGGCTTATTATTGTCTGGCTCCAGTCTCTGACGCTGCCGCCTTTCTTGTCGATATGGGCATCAGTGAAGATCAGAGCCTTAAACAGGCCGTCGTCATCAGACAGGATAGTCTCCTCTGCTGCAAATGGGTTCTCATCAAATGCGAAGACATCATCCATGAAGTAGACTTCGCAGGCTGTTGCCAGCACAAGGACTGGAATGAGGAAAAACAGCTTTCTTATCATATCTGCCCCTTGAACACGGCGCCGAAACTTATTGAGTATGCTGATACGACGAAGTATGGATTCATTGCAAGTTCTGCAAATTCAGCGAAGGCCCTGGTGTAAAGCCTAACGTTTTCATTCAGCTTGAGGCCCAGTTCGGCGCCTGCAAGCCCTGTGCTTTTCCAGCTCTTTCTCTCCTTGTCCAGTGATGTGATGAACAGGCTTATGTCAAAGCCGGGTGCATTAAGTCCCATTGCAAGCCTGCCCATAAGGGAAATTGAAAGTGGATGAACATCAGAATAGTGCGACCAGATAGTACCCAGCTGAAGGCCTGCGGCGTAATTGACAAAGAGCCATTTGTATTGAATGTGCTGGCTGAATGCGTATGAAGCAGTGGCAAAGCCTCCCTGATGAGGAAAGAATGACGCGCTGACGATGAATGAATGGGTAAGTGTTGATCCCTGCCTGAGATCATAGGTAAGGACAAGACTGTTGTCCTTTCCTTCAACTGTCTGCATGAAAAGGGACAGCCCATCAAACCTTGCCTCAGCGCTTATGCCGGCGCCCTGAGCTGCTGAAGTGCGCCTGGCTCCGGCTGCAAGGCTGAACGACAGTTCCTGTGCGTTCAGCAGGTAGCAGAAAAATAGTACAATGAACAGTGCGGCAGTTTTCCTCATCAGCTGAAAGTGTAGGACATCTTGCAGAAAAAGCAAGCTTCTGCCAGGACAAAAGCAGACTCAATGACATAATCAGCATAATTGAGGAACTTGATTGTATTCTGCATGCAAATTATCTTTTCTGATATGGAGAGAAGCCATTATGGAAATTGACAATGTCGGTTTAGTGCTGGAAGGGGGAGCCATGAGGGGCATGTTCACTTCCGGCGTGCTTGATGTCTTCATGGAGAATGATCTTTACATAAACAACTGCGTCGGTATATCCGCAGGAGCGGCTTTCGGCTGCAACTACAAGTCAAGACAGATAGGGCGGTCCATACGTTACAACAAGCGCTTCTGCAGGAACAAGGATTATGTGTCTTTCCGTTCTCTCATCACCTCAGGTGACCTGTACAATGCTGATTTCGGCTACAGGAGGATCCCGTTTGAGCTTGATCCCTTTGATCTGGAGACATACAGAAGCAGCCGCATGGTGTTTTACTATGGCGCCACGAATCTGATCACCGGGCAGTGCGAGTTTCATAATGCTCCAAACGGAGATGAGACTGATCTGCTGTGGATGAGGGCCTCTGCTTCCATGCCGCTTGTCTCACGCATTGTGGAAATTGACGGGCAGCCTTATCTTGACGGCGGATGCTCTGATTCCATTCCCCTTGATTTCATGTTTTCTCTTGGTTTTGAGAAAAATGTTGTCCTTCTCACTCAGCCGGCGGACTTTGTGAAGCAGCCGAACAGGATGCTGCCGCTGATAAGGAGAAAGTACAGAAAGTATCCAGCCTTTGTCCAGGCAATGGAGACACGCCATGTGAGGTACAATCTCACGCTTGACAGGATACGCGAAGAGGAGAGCAGAGGCACGGTCTTTGCCATCCGTCCTCCGCAGGCGCTGGAGATAAAGTCAGTCGAACATGATCCGGAAAATCTGGAAAGAGTCTACCAGATCGGAAGGAGCGAGGGCAGGCGGATTCTGCCTGAGCTGAAAGAATTTTTGCTTTCCTGACTGTCTTTGGGTATAATATTGTTACATCTTTTCAAGGAGGTGGGTTTATGAAAATGGTTTTTGCAATCATCAGCAAGATTGATGAGGACATTACCGTAACTGCATTGAATGAAGCGGGGTTCTTTGCAACGAAACTGAGTTCTACAGGCGGTTTCCTGAAGAAGACCAATACATCAATTATTGTCGGAACGGAGGATGACAAGGTTCCTGAAGTCCTCGATATCCTGAAGCGGTATGCCGGAAAGCGTGTTGATGAGATGCCTTATGTGGCTCCTTCAATGGCCCGTTCCTCAAGCGGCGTCGGAGCTCCCTATGTGACAGTTCCCACAAATGCAGGAGGTGCCACTGTCTTTGTTCTGGATGTCTCTCATTTCGATAAATTCTGAAACAGGTGGAAAAAAAAAGGCTGCAGCCGTTGCAAAACAGCTGCAGCTCTTTTTTTCAGTCCAGTCAGAGGCTTCAGCCGCTGACTATGCGGTGAATTGTCGCCCTGACCATTCCCTTGCCGCTGACCATCTGCGTGAAGTCTTCAACAACAGTTGTGAAAAGCGCTGTCTTTGTCACATCAAGGCCGAAAATCTTTTCATTTGAAAGCAGCCTGGACAGCTGTGCGGAGAAGTCTCCGGCTGAACCCAGCGTGATGCCGTCCAGCAGAGGCTGAAGCGTATCTGTCATTGGATCCGGACTCAGTGTGAATTCGTTTCCGCTGTCATCAACCGCAAGAAGATATCTGAGATAGAGCGCATAGACAAGCGGCACGATCTTCAGAGATCTGACATCAAGCGTGTCTGAAGCCAGATAGCTCTTGACTGTCTCTCCGAAGCGGATTGAGAGCTTCTGGCTTGTATCAGTTGCGATGCGCTGCGGCGTGTCAGGCATGAAGGGGTTTGGAATCCTTTTTCCGATCACTTCATCAATGAAGTCCTTCGGATTGATGATTCCGGGATCAGTCACGACAGGCAGGCCTTCTTTGTATCCGAGGATGTGAACCATCCTGTTCAGATCCTCATCCTCCATTTCCTTGCTGATAAGGGTGTAGCCCAAAAGACAGCCGGAAAGTGCGAGAGCTGTGTGAAGAGGATTGAGGCAGGTGGTGACTTTCATTCTCTCGACTTTATCGACAGTCTCTCTGTCGCAGAAATAAACCCCTGCCTCTTCAAGAGCCGGACGTCCTGCAGGGAACTTGTCCTCAATGACAAGATACTCAGCTTCTTCTGCATTCACGAAAGGCGCAATGTAAGTGTGCTTTGCCGTGACAATTGGCTCATTGTCTTCAAAACCATCGTCCATCAGCATTTTTCTGACGCTTTCATCCGGCCTTGGCGTGATCTTGTCGATCATGGAAATCGGGAAGGTTATTTTTGTCTCATCTTCAAGATATGAGGCAAAGGCGCTGTCCATTGAACCGTTTTTTATATAGGCCTGAGCAATAGTAAGGACGGCTGACTTGAGCTTGTCGCCATTATGTGAGCAGTTGTCCATTGATACGAGTGCAAGAGGCGCTGCATTTTTCTGCCATCTCAGGTAAAGAAGATAGGTCAGCCTGCACAGGAAGACAGAAGCCTCCTGAGCGCTTTTGGCAAAGTCTGCGGCATAGAACGGGAAAAGCTCTCCTGCCGGATTGTACAGTGCATAGCCTTTTTCTGTGATAGTGAATGAGACCATCTGAAGGGATTCATTCGTGAATGCCTTCACAAGCAGATCCCAGCCTTCTGGATCATCAGAGCACTTCACTGCCTGCACTACAGATGCAATCACTTCCTTGTCGATAGAGCCGTCAGCCTTCAGCGTCACAGCCAGTGTAAGGTTGTCATGCGGCTTGTAAATCCTGTCTATGATCTCGCCGTCAAAACCCTCGCCGGCAATGATTCCTGTATCTTCCAGACCCTTGTCCAGAAGTCTCTGGCAGAGCTTTGCCGGAAAGATCCTGAAGATGTTGCCGCTGCCGAAATGCACCCAGTGCGGATGCTGCAGTGTGTTCTCTCTTACCGCATCATAGTCAAAGGCCGGAAGCCTGTAGCCTGTCCATGCCTTCTTGTCCTTAAGAGACTCAAGTGTCAATTTCATAAGTCAAAACTCCTTGTTTATATCACTCAGTCAGAAAGTAAGCAGGGAAAACCTCAGCCAGCTGATCCAGCTCATCAGTAAGCTTTCCGAAATGCCCTGACAGCAGCTCCATGGCTGTCTTACCGTCCTCTTTTCTTATGGCATCCACCATTTTCCTGTGTTCCTGATAGACATTCTCCATGACAGATGCCACTCTCATGTTCAGCAGTCTCACCCTGTGCTCGTTGCCTGTATGGGCCTGAACGACCTTGTAAATCCTCTCATAGCCGATTTCATCATAAAAGACTTTGTGAAATGCAATGTCATGCGCCAGAAAGGCTACTTCATCGCTTGTAAGGGCCGCAGTATTCTGCTGGATCAGAATTCCTTCCAGTTTAGCAAGTGAGACTAACTTTTCCTTTTCCGTTGCCGGCCTTGACAGGAACTGGGCGAAGACCTTTTCCTCAAGCGTGGCTCTCAGAAATCTTTCCTGAAGAATTGTTTCCCTGTCCAGATAAGCCACTCTCGTGCCTTTCTGGGGAAAGATGTCGACAAGTCTGTCACGCTCCAGACGCAGGATTGCATCCCTTACCGGAGAGCGTGACACTCCAAGTTCCTGAGAAAGTCCGTCAAGCTGCAGCTCCTGGCCCGGAATGTAGATCAGGTTCTCAATGCGGGAACGAAGCTCTTCGTAGACCCAGCTGCCGGCTTTTTTCTCATATCTGCTCATACACCCCTTTCTTCAGCCTTATCTATGGCTTCCCAGAGTCCTTCAATGTACATTGCGCCCAGAGCCCTGTCATAAAGGCCATAGCCCGGCATGCACTTTTCTCCCCAGATCTGTCTGCCGTGATCAGGGCGGATTGGTCCGCTGAATCCTGTATCATGAAGCGCCTTCACGGCCTCATACATATCAAAGGAACCGTCTGATGAAAGATGAGCCGCTTCCTCAAATACACCAGGAGCAAAGTGGTGAAGGTTTCTGACATGGGCAAAGTAGATCCTGTCTCCGCAGGCCCTGATGACATCAGGGAAGTCAATCTTGGGATTGGAGCCGAGAGAACCCATGCAGAAGGTCAGGCCGTTATAAGGCTTGTCGACAGCCTTGAAGAGCTTGAGAATTGCCTCTTTTCCTGTGATGATTCTCGGCAGTCCGAACACAGGCCAGGCCGGATCATCAGGATGGATTGCCATCTTGATTGAGTACTTTTCGCAGACAGGTCCGATTGCCTCAAGGAAATAGACAAGGTTGGCAAACAGCTTGTCGCTGTCAACATCCTTGTAGGCTTCGAAAAGCTCCTTCACATGAGCAAGGCGCTCCGGTTCCCAGCCAGGCATCACAAAGCCGTTTGAGTTGTCAGTTGTCTGGTTGAAGAATACCTGAGGATCAATTGAGTCAACAACACTCTGATCATAAGCAAGCACTGTTGCTCCATCAGGTCTCATTTTGGCAAGATCAGTTCTTGTCCAGTCAAAGACCGGCATGAAGTTGTAGCAGACAAGATCAATGCCTTCCTGTCCCAGATGCTCAAGCGACTTGATGTAATTCTCAATGTATTTATCCCTGTCAGGAGAGCCGATCTTGATGGCATCATGAACATTGACAGACTCAATGCCTTCAATTCTGAGTCCGGCTGCCTCAACGATGTTCTTCAGCTCATGAATGCGTTCTCTTGGCCATTCCTCGCCTGCAGGAATATCGTAAAGGGTAGTGATTACACCTGTAACTCCAGGAATCTGTCTGATCTGTTCAAGCGTAACAGAGTCGTAGCCGAGGCCATACCAGCGCAAAGTCATTTTCATAAGAGCCAATCTCCTTTTTAAATTTAATATACTAGAATATTAGCTCAGCATTTCCAGCCTGTAAAGCTTTTTTGCGCTGTGTAAAACAATTATATATGGCAATACGCCTGTTTCAAAGAAGAAAATGAGGAAATAAGGAAATCCGGATTAAAAGGAAAAGAAGCAGCAATGAAATCACAGAGCAGGAAAAAACAAAATATGTTAATATGAATCTAATATTTTATTCTTAATTAGGAATAATAATATTAATAAATATTTAACCATAAGCAGAAAACATCAGATGATCAGCCTGAGGGTGGGGAAACCAGAATTTGAATGATTGCACAGCCTGACAAGGGTACTGCAGCGGGATCGGCCAGCTTTATGGATGATGAAGGTTTTAAAACTCAAATGCTGAAATCTGACCTCATCCTTCAGCCTGGATCAGCTGTTCTGACCTGTGTTTTTCTTCAGAAATCTGCATTTTGCAGGAATATAAGAGAATGTTTATTTTATAAACAAAATGATGAAAAACTTAATTTGTAAAATTACAAATTAATAAACAAATAAAATCTTACAATATAAGAAATTACAAAATTTTTGTTGACAAATAACACTCAATGTGCTAGTCTATAGTTAAATGAAAGGAGCCGAAACTGCAAATTTTCCTCTTTTCATCCAGTTCTTTGAAATATCTGGCGGCTGTAGACAGGATAAAAGACAGACAATGAGGGTTGTCTGACAAGAGTAGAGAAAATGGTAAAGGTGATAGCCAGTGCTGAGTCTTAGTTCTGTCTTAGATTCAAGATTCCTAGTTTGGAAAGTGTGTGTTGAGATTATAAGGAACCTTGAAAGAGAGCAACATCCAGCCTTTGCTCAATCCTCCTTAATCTGAGTGAAACATTCGGTACGGACTGCAAATCCTCCCCGGTTTCACTCAAATTTTTTTTCTTCAATAAGGGCAGAAAAAAATGTAAAGCAGTAAACTGTTTTCCGTTTCGTCATTTTTCATCTTCACACGAATATCCTGAAACTTGTTCTGCAACACGTGCAGGCACTGTAAGGTTTATCAGATCTGGCAGAAGTTCAGGCTGACCTGAATGTCTCTCCTTTATTCAGTGATCAGTGTCAGATATGCAATTGCTGATACCTCTTTAACGTTTTCTCATTGCCGCATCATTCAGTCGGAAAAAGCTTAATTCAATAGCCTGAAAAGCATGTTTATTGCAGAAATCAGCATAAAAACGCCTTCAGAAGGCTGTTATTAATGTCCAGAAAGCCTTTGTATTCCTAATTCTGATGCATCAAAGAAAGAAAAAGGCCTGAAAGGAGCAATATATGCCTGTTTCAGGTGATAAAACATGCTTTCAGGCAGTTAAAATTGTGCTTTCCATACTGAGAAGCTTAAAGCCGATAGATTTCCAGTGCTGCTGCATACAAGAAAACAGCGGGGTAATAAAGCATGCAGAATCAATGGACAGAAGCTTTGCTCTGAGGCGGCCTGCAGGCCAAGCTTGCGAAAGAGCTTCTTCTGCAATTGAAGTCTGTAACTGCCCGGACTTGTATTCAGTCCATTCGCAGTCTTTGGAGAAAAAAAAGAAAAGTGTGTTGAAATATGTAAAGAGCCAAACTTTATCTTCCTGCGCTGCTGGCAGGAAGAAATCAGGTTTTCAGCATTCTCAGTCTTTCTTTCTCAGGATTTCAAAAAGTACAAAACACAGCGGGAGAACGCTGAGAATCAGCGTGTGAGTTGACAATATTCTGCTTGTCAGAGCACACAGCACAGCGCCTGAGACGAAAGTTGCGATCAGGCCTGTATGGTAATAAAACTTCTGCAGGCTGGCACTGTTTTCTTCTGCAAGCGCGTGGTAGAGAGAGGATGCGCCTCCTCTCAGATGGGCCGTGCAGAACAATGTTGACAGCGGGACTCCGCGTGCCTGGCGGAATGTGTTGTACTGCATGCTGCTTATAAGGGCAATTGAAACATGGTAAAGAGTAAACGGTGTCTCTTCAGGAAGAAGGGAAAGCACTGCAAGCAGCAATATTTCACAGCTTATCAATATTGGAGGCCATCTGTGCTTCAGCCTGGAGGAAAGCAGCTCTGAAAAAAAAGTTCCAAGGAAGAATGTGGCAATGGGAATCAGAACAGAGAAAGCCGCATTCCAGTTTCCGTTTGCCAGGTTCAGGGAAAGAAGCAGGAGGTTTGCCGTCTCGGCATTTGCGAAGACACCGCCTTTGAGGTAATAGGAGTAGGCTCCCATAAAACCTCCTGAAAGCATCAGCAGGATGAATATATGGAAGCGTTCTGTTGTACTGATTTTCTTATCCATGCTCTGTACTATATGCTTTTGGCTTTTCTTCAGCTACTATGTCCTTATGATTAAAGTCGAAGTCTGCGATATCACGAAAATAAATGCTGATGCAGTTGTAAATGCCGCCAACACAAGTCTGCTGGGCGGCGGCGGAGTTGACGGTGCAATCCACAGGGCGGCAGGCCCCGGTCTGCTTGAGGAATGCCGCAGTCTGGGCGGCTGCGCCAAAGGAGATGCGAAAACGACAAAGGCCTATGCGATGCCCTGCAGATACATCATACATACAGTCGGACCTGTGTGGCATGGCGGAAAGAGCGGAGAAGATGAGCTTCTTGCATCATGCTACAGATCCTGCCTGAGAGAGGCTGCAGAACACGGTGTCAGGTCAATTGCGTTTCCCTGCATAAGCACAGGCGTGTACGGCTTTCCTAGAGACCGTGCGGCCCGCATTGCCCTGGATGTTCTTAAAGATTCTCCCCTTGACATCACCATAGTCTGCTACCTGCCGGAAGAAAGAATTCCCTATGACAAAATACTGAAGAATAATTGACCTCAGCATGGCATAGAAATAAACTTGTCGACGTTGAAGAAGGAGTTCATTTTATGAAACTGTCTGAACTTGCCATCGGCAAGGATGCTTTTATAACCAGCGTTGAGACAAGAGACATCACACTGCGCAAGCATATACTGGAGATGGGGCTTACTCCCGGTGTTGAGGTCTCCATGCTCAAGACAGCCCCGCTTGGCGATCCTCTTGAGATACTGGTCAGAGGCTATAACCTTACAATAAGAAAGAGCGAGGCGGAGAACATCAATATCTCCGATGTGCATGAGACTGCAGACGCCGGGCTTACGGATGAAGAAAAGAAAGCGTATATCAACGCGACAGTCCATCCGAACCTGGGAGAGGAGAGAAGGCTGAGCAGAAGCGCGAAGCGCAAGGCCGGAACACCGCTTTCTCTGGCTCTGGTCGGCAATCAGAACTGCGGAAAGACAACGCTTTTCAACCAGCTTACAGGAAGCAACCAGCATGTGGGCAACTTCCCGGGAGTGACTGTTGACAGAAAGGACGGTCAGCTGAAGAGTCATAAGGAAGTCACAGTCACCGATCTGCCTGGAATCTACTCTCTCGCCCCTTACTCAAGCGAGGAGATTGTTACCAGAGACTTCATCATCAAAAACAAGATTGACGGGATAATCAATATCGTAGATGCGACGAACATTGAGCGCAACCTCTACCTGACAACTCAGCTGATGGAGCTGGACAAGCCTATGGTCATTGCCCTGAACATGATGGATGAGGTCAGGGAGAACGGAGGCACAATTGACATCAACGCGCTGGAAGAAGCGCTCGGCGTTCCGGTTGTTCCGATATCAGCCAGCAAGAATGAGGGCATCAATGAGCTGGTTGAGCATATCATCACGGTATGCCTTACATCCTCTCTGCCCAGAAGAACAGACTTCTGTCCTCCTCAGGGAACAGGCAACGGTGCTGTTCACAGAGCAATTCATGCAATTATCCACCTGATTCAGGATCATGCTGAAGCCAGCGGCTATCCTGTGCGCTTTGCGGCGACTCAGATCTGCCAGGACGATCATCTTGTCATCAGCGAGCTCAATCTCGAGGAAAATGAGAAAGACATGATTGCCCATATTCTTTCCCAGATGGAGGAAGAGGCGGGCACTGACAGAATGGCTGCAATCGTGGACATGAAATTCTCTTTCATCGAGACTCTGACCAGAGCCTGTGTCGTGCGCCCTCATGAGAGCAGGGAGCAGCAGAGAAGCCAGAAGGCTGACAGGATCCTTACAGGAAAATACACTGCAATCCCTGTTTTTGTCCTCATAATGGCAGCCACATTCTTCATAACGTTCGGACCCTTGGGAAGCACTCTCTCGGATCTGATGGCACTGGGAATAAGCAGTCTCGGCTCTGTCGTGCAGGCTGCCATGGAGAGCTTCGCTTTCAATCCTGTAGTGATATCCCTTGTGGTTGACGGCATCTTCTTAGGAGTGGGCACTGTGCTGTCATTCATGCCGTACATTGTCATTCTGTTCTTCTTCCTGTCCATGCTTGAAGATTCAGGCTATATGGCCCGTGTCGCCTTTGTCATGGACAGGCTGCTGAGGAAGCTGGGGCTTTCCGGCCGCAGCTTTGTTCCGATGCTTGTCGGCTTCGGCTGTTCTGTTCCTGCAATCATGTCTGCCAGGACGCTTCCCAGCGAAAGGGACAGAAAGATGACGGTCCTGCTCATCCCGTTCATGTCCTGTTCGGCCAAGCTGCCGATTTACGCATTCTTCTGCGCCTTCTTCTTTGAGGATATCGCCGGGCTTGTGATGGTCCTGCTGTACTTCGGAGGAATAGTGACCGGAATCATCGTCGCCCTGATAATGAACAGGTTCTTCTTCAAGGGTGAGGCTGTTCCCTTTGTAATGGAGCTTCCCACATACAGGATCCCCTCAATGGTTTCGGTCCTGCGTCTTATGTGGGACAAGGCAAAGGACTTCATCACGAGGGCTTTCACAATCATCTTTGTCGCTTCAATCGTCGTCTGGTTCCTGCAGACATTCGACATCAGGCTCAATGTCGTGACAGACTCCCAGTCATCGCTTCTGGCTTCGCTCGGTTCGCTGGTTTCCGTCCTCTTCAGACCTCTCGGTCTTGATGACTGGAGACTGTCAACAGCGCTGTTCACGGGCTTTATCGCAAAGGAGAACGTTGTCAGCACGCTGACAATACTCATTCCCGGAGGCGACCTTGCGCAGGTCTTTACCCGCCTGAGCGCAGTCACCTTCCTGACTTTCTGCCTGCTCTACACCCCCTGCGTTGCTGCCATATCGGCAGTGAAGAGGGAGCTGGGAGGAAAAAGCGCGCTGCTTGTTGTCATCATGCAGTGCGTGATCGCATATATTGCAGCGCTTATTGTTCACACTGTCGGCCTGATATTCTAAATCAGACCGAAGGACTTTGCTAAATCCGTAAGGCCGAGCGTCGAGAAGACCTCGGCTTTTATTTCATAGAAGACCGTGTTGAATGCGTTGACGAGTCTGGATCTTGTGTCACTGCCTGAACTGACTGCACCAGGAGTGTAGTCACTGTCCCTGTCTGATGAGCTGAACTGCCTGAACGACCACTTTGATGCATCAGCGGAGCTCTCTACGACAGTTTCAATATCGTCGGGAAGGGCAGGGTAGAAATCAAGTCCTGTGAGCTCTTCCACTTCATCGACGCTTCTGACATAAGATTGTATGTCTTCCTCGCAGTCAGCGTTCGGCAGGACAAAGCCGATTGCCTTTATGTCCGGATCTGTGTAGTCAAGCACGACTTTGTAATACTGGTTCGGCACTGCGACCCTGCTATCTCCGATTGTCTTGAAAGGACCGTCTGTCAGCACAGGTCCCGTGACTATGTAGACTTTCTCATTGTCAACAGCCATCTGCCTGACAATGGCTTCCAGATCTGCCCACAGACCTCTGTTGAGCGATGGATCCTGAGGCGACATGTTGGACAGGTAGAAGGTATCAGACATCGCCTCTGCAGACCATTTGAAGTCAGCAGCCGGCGCCATATGGCCTCTGTCATAGCCGGAGCCGCGATAGTCATCCAGCGTCGCAGAGCCTGAGCGCACAGATCTGTCTTCCCTGAAATTGTCCTCACGCTCTGCCTCGCTTCCATATGCCTCATCTCGCGTAAGGCAGTAGGCGACCCAGCTTGCCTGCTCAGCCTCCTCGTTATAGCTCAGCGTATAGCCTGTGTGCCTTATGATCTGTTCTCCCTCAACCGGAGCAGGCAGCTCAAGGTCTGCTATCTCACCTGCTGAAGAAAGCGTCATTTCTGCCTGTGACGGCGTCACAAAGCAGAGTGCTATGAAGATAAGGACGAGTATGACAACAAGAATTATGAGTTTCCTTGTTATGTGGCGCTTTTTCCTGCCGCCTTTAGTTCTGGCCATTTCCAGCCTCCTTGCTGATAAGAAAATGCCTGTCTGTCACTTTTGTTACACATATTGTGATGAGCACAATCATGAGATAAGAGACAGCCATATTTGTCTTCCCGCTTCTGACAAACAGCGGGAGGGTATCATAAACGCTTCCTTCATAGTTGAGGATCAGCGCGATGAACATGTTGTTTGCGCTGTGGACGGCCCAGGCCGTCTCAAAGCTTTTCGCCCTGATTGAGACAAGGTTCAGGCAGAAGCCGTACAGCAGATAATAAAAGCATTCACAGCCCGACGGGCTTTCCAGTCCCGGCAGGTGGAGGAGAAGGAAAAAGGAACCGGAGGCGAGGCAGGAGAGCAGAATCCTCTTTTTTGAGCCTTCAAGCCTGCCGCTGAAAAAGATTCGTGTGATCATCACTCTTGCCATCAGCTCTTCCGCAAGGCACTGCAGCGGCGTGATGAGCAGGACAAGAAGGAAAAGCGGCAGCCTCTGTCCTGGCTCTGCGCTCAGGTAAGCTGCAGGCCCCTGAATGAAGGACAGTGACAGGCAGAGCAGGCTTATGGCGAAAGCTTTCAGCCACAGCAGAGGACTGAGTGCTCCATGGTCTGTGATAAGTGCAAGGGCCCTGTTCTTTCCCATCAGCAGCCTTGTCAGCGGAAACCAGGCGGCCAGAATGAGAAGCTGCGGCGTGTTCAGACTGACAAAGTCAAAGATGCGGCCTGAAAGGACCAGAGCCTCGGCCGAGATAAAAAAAGGTGAAGCCGTAATGCAAAAAACTGAACAAATAATTATGATTGATATAGACAGTATGGCTTGCATTTGCAAGCTGTATCTTACCAGATTGCTGCCCGGGAGGGAACTTGAAAGAAAAACTTTTTGACCTTTTGCAACAAGAGAATGCAGTGCTTGTCATGCCGACACAGCGTTCTGCAAGAGCCCTGCTGGCCGATTACGCACGACGGTTCAGGACTTCGGCAGCAATGGACAGGACACTCAGTTTTGACACATTCAGCTCTGCCTTCAACCCTGATACAGGCGGCGCCAGGCGGGCTGACATGCTGACCCGGTACATCTTTGCCTCCAGCTTTCTCTCAGGAGAAGGGAAGAAGCTGGCCAGACTGTACAATCCGCAGTATGAGGATTCTGCCGTCCGCTTCACTTCCTTCATCGCATCAATCCTTCCTTCAATAGGCCGTGATGATGTAAGGATCACGGATCACGGCATCGCCCGCGATCTTGCCCTGATCAGGAAATCGTACAGGGACTTTCTGGATCAGAACTCGTTTTATGAGGATTCATGGCTCAGAAAGTCGGCAGACAACTTCTCTCTTGACAGATCGAAAACGTACTATCTTGTCTCTCCTGAGGCAGAGATCAACATGCTGAGACTGCTCGATGAGGTCGGCAGCGCTGATTTTGTCAGGACAGTTTCCGCTGATTCTGCTGCAGTGCGGAAACTGGAAGTCTATGACAACGAGAAGGCTGAGATACTGACTCTCTTTGACCGTCTGGAAGAGCTGAGGGACAGCGGCGTGAGAATGCAGGACATCATAATCTCGACTCCTGATGCTGACAGGCTGCGCCCTGTGCTGACAGCTGAGGCATACAGGCGCGGCATTCCTCTTTCCTTTGAAAAGGATGCGGCCCTGGCAGAGACTAAGGCAGGCCGCTATATAAGCCAGATCGCTTCACTCTGGCAGTCTTCATACTCTTTCTCAGATCTTGAGAGGTTCCTGCTTGACACTTCGTTTCCTTATACGGACAGCGTGATGGAGCTGAACAGAAAGCTGATTGATCTGATGTGCCGTCATTCGGTTGTCTCCAACAGCAGCCGGGATCTTGCCTTCCGGCTGAAAAACGCGGAAGCGGCAAAGCATTTCAGATTCATTGACTCCTGCATCAGGACAATCAACACAGCTGAGGACAGCCATCACCTCAATGCCGCGCTTCAGAGCCTGACAACCTATCTTTTCTCTGCCAGCCAGTTTTCTGATGATGAGGATGACAGGGACTGCTACTCGTTCATTCTTGACCGCCTCCAGTCTTTCTGCGCTGTTGCCGGCGGCCTGAAAACTTCTTTTGCCCTGTTTCCTCTTTTCGTCAGCGTGCTGGGGCAGCTTGACTATGTGTCCCAGAACCGTCCTCAGGGCATTGAGGTAATGAGCTATTCTCATGATTATCAGATTTATGCACCATACCGCTTCGTGATAGCCCTCAATGACCAGAACTCAAGGCATGAGGCCTCAGAATATCCTTTCCTGCAGGACTATGAGGTCGGATCGCGCAGGACGTATGATGTCACTGATGCGCTCATTGAGGCTTACTGCTCGTCAAGCGATGAAGTGTTTTTCTCCTGCAGCCTTGACACTTATGACGGGCGGAGCATCCCTCCGTTTTATTTTACGTCACGCGCTCTTGCCATCAGCAGGAAGAGAGAAGGAAAGGAGCGGCGCTGGGCAGACAGGGAGCTTAAAAGCGTCTCTCTGCGGCAGGCTGTCATGCCTGTGCCTGACAGTGAAAACCTGACGAGAGGCCTGCGGCTTGTCCAGAGCCGTCCTGAGCATGGATTTTCCTATACGAGAATAAGCAGTTACGCGAAGTGCCCCTTTGCAGCCAGACTTTCCAGCTTTTACGGCATGGATGTGAAGAAGTCTGATCCGTTCAGGACAGATCCCAGGCAAATCGGGACCTTCCTCCACGGCATTGCCGAAAGCTTTTTCACCTCCCATCTCGGACAGGTCCTGGAAAAGGGCAAGAGCGCTGAATATGCCAGAGAGCTTGAAGAGCTGTTTGACAGGGCGCTTGAGGAATCTGACTACACCTCTTACATGAAAGAACATATCAGATCGGCTTACAGGGAAGGCGTGACAGGACTTGCCGCAAATATCCTTGCAGAGCTGAATGATGTGGAGAGCGCCGGCTGCGAGGTGGATATACATTCCTCCTTGCTCAACGGAAGAGCCGACGCAGTGCTGAAAAAAGATGACAGGATCATAATCATCGACTTCAAGAAGTCTCCGCCTCAGTCAAACGCCAGGTATCAGCTGCTGATATACAAGAGAATCATGGATGAAAATGCTGGGATGGAAGTGGTTGATGCCTCAGATCTCTATTATTACAGCTTCAGCCTGACGACAGGCCGGGCACATTTTTTCAAGGAATGCCAGAATGAAAAAAAGCTGGAACAGCTTGAAGCCCGGCTGGATGAGGACCTGGAAAAAATCGGAACAGGTTATGCTGAAGGCATATGGACGCCTGCAGCTGACTATGACAACTGCAGGGACTGCAGCTTCAGATCAGTCTGCAGACAGAGGTATTTTGTAAAGTGAACGGACGATATAAGACACTTTTAGACGAGCTGGCCGTCCTGGAGCCGGGCAGAAAGCTTAATGATGAGCAGCTTGAGGCTGTCTTTTCTGATGACAGCACAGTAGTGAGCGCAGGCGCCGGTTCCGGCAAGACGACTGTGCTCTCATTGCGCTTTCTCCGCCTGCTGATTGAGAGAAAGGCGCACAGTGACGAGATTCTCACCCTTACGTTCACGCGCAAGGCAGCTCTTGAGATGAGCCAGAGGATCAACGATCTTGTGTTCCGCTCTGCGGCAGTCAGCGAAGAGGACAGACGTCTCATGAGTCAGGCCCAGATTTCAACGCTGGATTCCTTCACAAGCCTCATTGTGCGTTCAGACAGCGCCCATTACGGCATTGCCCGCGATTTCAGTCAGGATGCAGGGCAGAGCGGAAGACGCGACAGGCTTGTCGCCATCACGGAACGCTTTCTTGCGGACAAGTCCTGCGGCGGACTGCACAAGGCCCTGGCCGGCTGCTACTCTCCTGACACTCTGGCTGATGAGTTCACTGCTGCTGTCGACAGGGCAGTGGTCATTACCGGAAGCTATGATGCTCAGGAGACAGCTGACTGGCTGAAAGGAGAGCTTTCGGACCGTTTCAGCCAGCTCAAGACAGAGCTTCACTCCCTGCTGTCCTCTCTTGCAGGCGCAAAGGCAGAGGAAAACAGGGCTCTTGCCCTTCAGTACATTGAAAACCTTGAAAGGAATGAATGCCTCGTCTGTCCTTCAAGTCCGTTCAACAAGAGAAAGGCCGCTGATGAGGACAAGGAGGCAATCGATGCCTTCAGACAGCTGTGGGAAGAATACAACAGCCTGCAGGGCTTCCTTTTCTCCGGAACTTCGTCTCTTCTGCAGCAGGCTGTGCAGAAGATCGCCTCTCTCCTGATCGAGGAGAAGCGCAGGACCTCCATGCTGAGCTTCAGCGATACAATGGCTCTTGCTCTGGACATACTGAAACGCAACACGGGCCTCAGACAGTACTTCAAGACCAAATACAAGTACATCATGATCGATGAGTTTCAGGACAACAACTCGCTTCAGCGTGACCTGCTGTTCCTGCTTGCCGAGCGCAATGACCTCTGCATTGAGGGCAGGATTCCTGAGACTGATGAGCTTGAAAAGGGAAAGCTTTTCTTTGTCGGAGATGAAAAGCAGAGCATCTACCTGTTCCGCGGTGCAGATGTCTCTGTCTTCCGCGCCCTTCAGGATGACATTTCCTCATCAGGAGGCCGCAGTCTGCGCCTGAGCACAAACTACCGCAGCTGCAGGTGCCTGATCGATCACTTCAATACGGTCTTCAGGTCTGTCTTCGCCTCATCGGAAAAAGACTATGAGGCACGCTTTGAGGAGACCCGGGCCGGAAGAACCGGAGATGAGGGCGGCAGCGTGAGCCTTCTGGCCATTGACAGAGAGCTGGCCGCTTCGCGCTATCCTGACCTGACTCCGGCTGAGGCGGAAGCGGAAAACGTTGCGCTGCTTGTCGAGCGGATGCTGACCGGCGATGAGTTCCTTGTCAGAGGAAGGCGGCCGCAGGAGACAGACATTGCTATTCTGTTCGCGCGCTCCGGCAATCAGGTGTCTTATGAGCTTGCGCTGAAGAGAAGGGGAATCAGTTATCAGGTCGGAATAAACAAGAGCCTGATGCAGCAGGCTGTGAGCGGCGACTTTTACTCACTGCTCCAGTCAATCGTCTATCCTGATGACAGAATTGCCCTGGCCGCAAGCCTGCGCGGGCCCTTTGCGCGTCTTTCGGACAGGACTGCAGACCAGATTCTGTCTTCCGGCCCTGAGAGCCTGGACGGAAAAGACAGAGAAAGATACCAGCGCTTCTCAGCCTTCAGGGACAGAGTGGCTGAGATGGTCTTTGCTGTGCCTGTTGCCCAGGTGCTGTCTTATATGTATTACGAAGGCGGCTACTTTGCCCTCCTGAGCTCAAGGGAGGATTATCTTGGCTTTGAGGAGCATTTTGAGTATCTGCTCTCCTATGCTGAAAGCTATGAGAAAAATGGAGGCCTGACTTCCTTCCTGTCCTTCCTGCGCTCCAATCTTGGGTCTCAGGACCGCATTGATGAGACCCGTGTGCTTCATGAGAAAAAGCAGGGAGTCCAGATCATGACTGTCCATGCAGCCAAGGGCCTGGAATTTCCGATTGTCATCGTGGCCTCTTCTGCCTCGCGTCCCGCCGCTGACAGGAAAAACTATGTCTTCTCATATAAAGGCAGGCTGATTGCGGCAGATGACGGTGCTCTGTATAGGGTGCTGGACAGAGACCGCCAGGCACGGCAGGAGGCAGAGTCGATGAGGACGCTTTATGTCGCGCTGACCCGTGCAGAGTGCCACCTTGTCGTCTCAGGCACAGTAAAGCTGACCGCGAAAGGAGGTCTGGACGGAAATACCGCAAAATCCTTCGCCAGGTATCTTGATGCAGTCGGCTATGATCCTGCTGCCGGAGTCTGCAGGAATGCAAAGGTGAAGGTGATAGCGCCTGCCCTGTCCTTTGCCAGAGAAAGAAAGGGCAGAGGCGGCAGCCTTGAGAGCCTGGAGCGGCTTGCTGCCTCATATGAAGAGAAGAGCTTTGTCTCCCGTCCGCTTACGGCAAAGCCCAGCAGCATGGAGGATGAGCCGTGCGGCGATCTGGTCAGGCTGGCCTGTCTCCCTTCTGACAGCCTGCACTCTGATGACGAGAGTTCTGACTTCGGCACTGCTGTCCATTCATATCTTGAGTACAGCCTGACAGGAAGGGACCCTGAAGAAATCTTTTCCTCGTCCTTTTTCTCAGGTCCGGAAGGCCGCCAGATGAAGGAAGATGTTAGAAAGCTTGCCGGCAATTTCCTCTCATCACGGTTTTTCAGCCAGCACAAAGACAGGCCGCGCTGGTGCGAGTACCGCTTCTTTTCCTATTCAGAAGAGGCGGACTGCGTCTGGGAGGGAGTGACAGATCTGCTGATTGATGCGGGGGACAGAATGCTTGTTGTTGACTACAAGACGGACAGGACCTGCTTTGAGGGCAAGCACAGACAGCAGCTCGTCACATATATCAGAGCAGTTGAGAAGCTGTTCTCAAAACCATGCACCGGCGCTGTCTTCTATCTGAGAAAGAACGAAATCGAGCCATTCTGGGACAGAGACGGGAAGGTCTGTCCCAGCTGACAGACAGTCAGGAGGCTCAGTCAGCTGACAGAGCCCAGTCATAGGCCTTCTTTATCAGGCTCAGTCCTTTTTCAAGCAGGTCATCGCCGCAGCCGAAGTTGAAGCGCACAAAGGGCGCAAAGTCCCTGCTTCCGAAGTCTGTGCCGTCATTCATGCAGATGCCGCCGCGCTGTCCGAAGAAGTGTGAGAGTATGTTTCTCTCTCCGTCATACAGCTCACTGTGCGACCTGCTGTCTGCAAGCACCCTGTCAAAGATCTTCCTGCAGTCAATCAGACCCACAAATGAGGCATGAGGCTTGTCAAAGGTGAGAAGGGGACAGTTTTCCTTCAGATAGTTCTCCACTCTGTCAGCCTTGCTGCTCAGAGCCTGGCACAGGGCCTCGTTGAAATCAAGGCCCTTCGAATAGGCTGCCTCTGCCATCACTGCAGCGCTGTAGCCGATCGTTGACAGGTACAGCCGCTTCTGCATTTCGATGAAGCTGTCCCTGAGTCCGCTGTGGCTGAAAAGTGCAAAGGCGCAGTGCTCGCCTGCAATGTTGAAGCTTTTGCTGGGAGCGCAGAATGTTATTGCCCTGGCCCCTATGCCAAGATTTGCCTTGTACATCGGCGTATGCCTGTACTGCGGATAGGTCAGATCGCTGTGAATCTCATCGCACAGGACAAGCTGGTCCCTTTCCCTGGCTGTCTCAAGCACAGCCCTGAGCTCTGCCTCGCTGAAGACTGTTCCTGTCGGATTATGAGGAGAGCAGAACAGGATCGCCTGACAGGTGCGCCCTGTCTCTTTCAGTTTCTCCCAGTCAAAGACAAAGCCTTTGTCCGTCAGATCCATGTAATAGGGGACAACGACTCTGCCGTTTGCCTTTACCATGTCAAAGAAGGGGTGGTAGCTGGGGAATGGAATGAGAATCCTGTCTCCTTCCTTCGTGAACAGATTCAGCGCAAGTGCGATAGAGTGCAGCATTCCCTGAGAGGCTGCTATGTTCTCTTCCCTCAGGTCTGTGCTGTGGCGGGCTTTCATGAAGGAGATGAAGTTTTCCGTCAGCCTGCTGTTCTCCCTGTAGCCATAGACCGCACGCCTGTTTTCCTCTTCAAGGGCTGATGTTATCTCATCACAGGCTCTGAGATCCATGTCCGCAACCCAGAAAGGAAGCGCGTCCTCATTCCCGCAGACCTGTGCGATGTTCTTCCTGCTCCATTTCTCGCTGCGGCAGTCCGCTCTGTCCACTGAATGTGAAAAATCATAATGACTCAAAATCCACCTCCCTGATTTTTCTGACAACTGTGTCAGTCATGGCTTCATCGACATTGAGGCTCGTCACCATGCGGCAGCAGCCTGCGTCAGTGGCGAAGAGAATGCCCTCCTGCCTGAAATGCTCTACGGCTTTCTCCTCCAGACCGTCCCTGACAGCGAAGAAGACCATGTTTGTTCCCTGCCTTCTGATCTCGGCCCAGTCTGTCTGTTCCAGCGCCTGTGCAATTCTTGAGGCATGCTCATGATCCTCTCTCAGTCTCTCAATATTGTGATCCAGGGCATACAGTCCGGCTGCAGCCAGGAAGCCTGTCTGCCTCATTCCTCCTCCCAGCAGCTTTCTTATCCTCTTTGCCTTTTCAATGAAATCCCGGCTGCCGCACAGCAGGCTGCCGGCAGGTGCGCCAAGCCCCTTTGACAGGCAGAAAGTGATTGTGTCGGCCTGTTCTGCCCAGACAGAGAGCGGGATGCCTGTCTCGACGACAGCGTTGAATATTCTTGCTCCGTCCATATGCACGCGCATGCCGTTTCTGTGTGCGAATGAGGCGATCTCCTTCACCGTCTCCAGCGGGTAGATGACTCCACTTGTCGTGTTCTCGATTTCTATGAGCGTCCTGTCCGCCATGTCATAGCTGTGCTTTCTGCTGAAAGCGTCAAGGGCCTGCGGGATGATAAGGCCTTCCGGTGTGCTGGGCACGACTGTCGGCTGAGTCTGTGCAAGAGAGGAAAGGGCTCCTATTTCATGGCAGACGATATGGCTTTCCGCCGCGCACAGCACTTCTGTGCCGCGTCCTGCCTGCAGCATGATGGCAATCAGATTGCCCATGCAGCCGGATGAGACAAAGAGGCAGGCTTCCTTGCCGCTCAGCTGCCGGCCGCGCTCTTCCAGCTTTCTTACTGTCGGATCCTCTGCGTAGACATCGTCGCCGACTTCCGCCTTGTATATTGCCTCTCTCATCCCCTGGGATGGAAGGGTGAATGTATCAGAACGAAGATCAATCATCACTTGTCCTCCTTTATTGAATCAAGCAGAGTGAAGAAGGTGGGGAAGGTCACTGAAGCAGCGCTCTCGTCATCTATTGTCAGGCCGCCATCGATGATCAGCGAAAGGACCGCCATGGCCATTATGATTCTGTGATCCCCGAGACAGGGGACGCACAGGCCGCCTTTCAGCCTTCCGGGAATCACCGTAAGTCCGTCAGGTTCCTGTATGGTCTCAAGACCCAGCAGGCTGAGATTGTCTGCCATTGCCGCTATCCTGTCAGTCTCCTTTATTCGCGCATTGGCCACGTTTGTAAGCCTGAGAGGGCTGTCTGTCACAGCACCGAGTATGCTGAGCACAGGCAGGCAGTCCGGTATGTCATTGATGTCAAAGGTGCCTCCTCTGAGCACCTGCGGCCCTTCGACAGTGACCGAGTCAGGACCGGTCTCAACATTGCAGCCCATTTCTTCCAGAACGGAGAGGAACCTTCTGTCGCCCTGGCTGTCATCAGGATCCAGCCCTGCCACAGTGAGCTTTCCCGCAGTGACAGCGGCTGCGGCAAAGAAGAAGGCCGCGCTTGAGTAGTCGCCTGCAATTGTCTCGTCAAAGGGATGGTAATGCTGGCCGCCCCTGACAGAGACTGTCTGATAGTCCTCAGCTGCCGAGCAGATGATGCCCTGTCTGTCAAGCCAGTCCAGCGTCATTCTCACGTACGGCTTCTCATAAAGCAGCGGAACAGTTATGAAACTGTCTTCCTGCGCAAGCGGAAGGGCCAGGAGCAGGGAGGACAGATACTGGCTTGTGGGGCATTCGATGCTTGTCTTGCCTCCTTTGAGGCGGCCTCGTATCCTCACAGGCGGGCAGCCTGTCTCGCAGACTGCGTCCATCCCCAGATCATTGTAGGCTCTGACAAGATTGGCAATGGGGCGGCTTCTGAGCTGCTCATCGCCTGTCAGCGTTATTTCATCAAGGCCCAGCGTGCCCAGAAGACCGTAAATGAGATAGGCCGTCGTTCCGCTGTTGCCTGTGTCTATGATGCAGGAGCCGCTTCCGGCAAGGCCTGTGCTGTCAACTGTTATTATTCCGTCCTGTGTCAGCTCAAGGCTGCAGCCGAGCTTTCTCAGCGCATTCATGCAGCTTTCCGTGTCAGCTGAAATCAATGGATTGCGTATGACCGACTTTCCCTTTGCCATCATTGCAATGAGAAGGGCCCTTATTGTCTGGCTCTTGCTTGCAGGAATGCGCACTGCACCTGCTACTCTGGACTTTTTCAATGTGATCATAGTCAGGAGAATAGACCTTTCTCTCAGAGTTTGCCAGATGGAAGAGAGAGGCTGAGCGTGTTTTCTTTTTTCACAGCTGCCCTGAGCTGCAGCCTTTTTCCGCAGGACAGGCCTTCTTTCCAGGCAGTTTCATTGTAGATATGGCGGGCCTTCCGCCTGATGATCCTGGCATCCGGGTAGACGATCCTTCTTGTCCTGTCCTCATTGTCCCTGCTGATGATCATCAGAGCCTTTGCAGGGCTCTGTTCATCATTTCTCTCTTTTTCGAGTCGTTCTCTCAGCGCCTGCCTGACTCCGGCGTAGAAGTTGTTCGTGCCGCTGGCGCCTCTCAGCTCAGGCCTGCTCTTTCTTTCCTTCTTCAGCTCTCTCTCAAGCGCGTTTTCCAGCATGTCATACAGATAGCCTGCCACTTCCAGCTCATCTCTTGTTCCGAAGGCCCTGAGCACGGCAGAACCCTGATCATGAGTCTTAAGCACAAAGATTCCGGTCTGGTCCGAGACAATGCCTGCAAGGACAGCAGCCTTGAAGCTGATTCTTGAACGTGAAGAGGCCAGATCGCACATATAGACCGATTCCTCATCATCCTCTGCCTCCAGCGAGTATGATGCGACAAGCTGGCGCACCTTTTTCAATGCGGCCTCGCTCTCAGCGGCAAAAGGGGAAGAGGAGAGAGCCTTGAGCTTTCTCACTTTATCTATGATCCTCTGCTGCTTTGCCAGGTTCACCCGGCTGTGTCCCCAGTCTTCTCCGGCTCCTGTCTGGATGCACAGCTTTCTGAAGGAGGCATCATGAGCAAGCGAACCGTTCAGCCTGTAGTTGAGAAAATGGGCGCATTCATGCAGCATGACATGAAAGACTATGTCCCAGCTCTGGTCAAGCAGGGTCTCCGACAGGCAGATCACATTCTGCTGCGGGCAATACTGTCCCAGCACATTCCCTGAGAGCATGGCAAAGCAGACAGGAGGACAGTCAAATGAACCGAGCACTTTTCCTGCTTCCTTCCTTAGCCTTGCGCTCAGTTCACGGACCCTGAGGCTGCAGCGGAGAATCATTCTTTCCATGAGCTGCATTCTGCCACAGCTTGATGCAAAATGAAAACCTTTCTTGTTCTCAGCTGGCAAAAACGTTAAGATTCAGGTCAAATGAAAAAGATCTATGTTGAAAGTCTGGGCTGTGCCAAAAACCAGGTTGACAGCGAGATACTGCTCTCGCTGGCTGAGAAAGAGGGCTATTCTGCTGTAAGCCGGCCTTCTGATGCTGATGTCATTGTCGTTAACACTTGCGGCTTTATAGAGAGTGCTAAGAAAGAGGCGGTTGATACTTTCTTTTCTTTGCGCAATGCCTTTGAGGATAAGAAGATCGTGCTTGCCGGCTGTCTTGCCCAGCGCTATTTCGGTGAACTGGAGCTGGATGAGGCCGATGCGATTTTCGGCAATCATGACCTGTCTGCCTTTCCAGAAGTGCTCAGGCGGCTTGAGACAGAAAAGACCCAGGTCAGGCTCTGTCCTGAAGGAGACAGGTCAAAGTCTGACTGCAGGCGCACTCAGCTGCTTTCAAGAAAGGGCAGCGCCTACCTCAAGATAAGCGAGGGCTGCAATCACAGATGCAATTACTGCGCGATTCCGC
This sequence comes from uncultured Spirochaetales bacterium, assembly GCA_944390865.1. Classification (GTDB taxonomy): domain Bacteria; phylum Spirochaetota; class Spirochaetia; order Sphaerochaetales; family Sphaerochaetaceae; genus Bullifex. The sequence goes on from CALXRC010000003.1 coordinate 33,984, forward strand.
TGATCAGGGGCCCTCTCGTCTCCAGAAAGCGGGAGGACATCATCAGCGAAGCCAGAGATCTGATCTCACGCGGAGTGTGGGAGATCAATGTGGTGGCCCAGGATCTTGGCGCATGGGGCTCAGATTTTGCTGACGGAAAGGAGACTTTCACTTCCCTTATCGAAGAGCTTGCAGGCCTTGAGGGAGACTTTGTCCTGCGCATGCTTTACATTCACCCGGACACTTTCCCCATGGAGCTGATAGATACAGCTGCGCGCTGTCCGAAAATCCTGCCTTATTTCGATATCCCGTTTCAGCACAGCTGGCCGGGAGTGCTGAGGGGAATGAAGCGCACAGGAAGCAGGGAAAGCTATGTCAGCCTGATAAATGCCATTAGGGAAAGGATCCCTGATGCTGTGATCCGCTCCACGCTGATGCTTGGTTTTCCCGGAGAGGACGAGGAGGCCTTCAATGACCTTATGCGCTTTGTCGATGAGGCGCAGCTTGACTGGATGGGTTCCTTCCTCTACTCAAGGGAAGAGGATACTCCTGCCTACAGCATGAGAGGCGAGAGAGAGCACAGGAAGGCTCATAAGCAGGCTGCCGTCTGGCAGAATGAGCTTGAGGAAAAACAGACGCAGATCACCCAGAAGAGGCTTGAGCGCTTTGTCGGCAGGACTTACCGCGCCATTGTGGAAGAGCCTGTCGCCGGCGAGGATCTGGCAATCGCGAGAATCTACAGCCAGGCTCCGGACGTGGACGGCCTTACTGTGATCATGGCAGAGGACCTGCATGAAGGTGACATCGTCACTGTAGGCATCCGTGCCGTGCGCGGCTTTGATCTGGAGGCTGTGCCTGTCAGATGAATGACTTACTTTCATGTCTGAATGAGCCGCAGAAGGAGGCTGTGCTGGACTTTGATCACAGTCTCCTTGTCCTTGCCGGAGCCGGATCCGGCAAGACCCGCGTCATAACATCAAAAATTGTCCATGCCCTGCTGGAAGAAGGCTACAGGCCATGGCAGATTCTTGCCGTCACGTTCACAAACAAGGCCGCACGCGAGATGAGAGACCGCGTCGAGTCAATGCTTGCGCCTTATTCCGGCATAGATATCAGTCCTCTTGAAATAAAGACTTTCCACTCATACGGAGCAGGCCTGCTGAGGCGCTATGCTTCCGCAATCGGCTATCCTTCTACTTTTAATATTTATGATGATTCGGACAGCCAGTCTCTGTTCCAGAGTCTCTATCCTGAACTGGACAAGGCTTCCGTCAGGGCGTACTGCAAGAGAATATCGCTGCTCAAGGACAGGGGAATCGGCCCAGATGAATGCGAAGAGGAGGATCTTCCTCTCTTCAGGATGCGCTACAAGGCCTATGAGCGCAAGCTCAGGGAGAGCCAGTGCATGGATTTTGCCGATCTGATCATCAGGGCAAACGAGCTGCTGGAGACAGATGAGGAGATCCGCTCTTATATCAGAAGGCGCTACCGCCTGATTCTTGTGGATGAGTATCAGGACTCCAACGGCAGCCAGTTCAGGCTGCTGAAGAATATCACCGGAGAGGGAACCCAGCTTGTCGTCGTGGGCGACGATGATCAGAGCATCTACCGTTTCCGCGGCGCTGAGATCGGCAACATACTGCATTTTGAGTCAGACTACAGCAATGTGCGCGTGATCAAGCTTGAGGAGAACTACCGTTCGACAAAAAGCATAATCGCCCTTTCTTCTGCCCTGATCAGCAAGAACAGGAGCAGGCATGAGAAGACTCTTTTCACCAACAATGAGCAGGGCGAGCTGCCCAGAATCCTCAACTGCTACAACGAGGCGGATGAGGCCATGCAGGTCAGCTCTCTCATCATGTCCGCTCTGGGCTCAAGCGATACGGCTGTCCTTTTCCGCACAAACGCCCAGTCGCGTGCCTTTGAGGAATGCCTGACAAGGTGCAAGATCAGGTATCAGGTGGTCGGAGCCCTCCGCTTCTATGAACGCGAGGAAGTCAAGGACATGCTTGCCGTCTTCTCATTCCTTCTCAACCCCAGGGATCAGGTTTCATTTTCGAGGATCATCAACAAGCCTGCCAGGGGTGTCGGAAAGACGTCAGTGCAGAAGATCATTGACTTCAATCCCCATCTTGCCGACTCAATGCGCGAACTGGCTGTCTCAGGACAGCTGACACGAAGCGCGAAGAGCGGGGTGGAAGCCTTCCTCTGCTATTACGATGAGGCGAAGAAGCGTCTGGAGGACTGTTCTTCCCTGAGCGACTTCGCAACCTGGTGCATGAATGAGTTCGGCATCTATTCGCTGTATGAGAAGGAAGCTGATCCCGCACAGAGAAGGGCGAGGCTGGAAAACCTCAACAGCCTTGTTGCCGCTGTCAGCGGCTATCAGCCTTCGTATCAGGGCCTGTCAGACTTTCTTGAGTCAATCACCCTCGATTCCTCAAGCCTGCCCGGCAGTGAAGAGACGAACCGCATCTCTGCTGACAAGAATGTGGTGAAGCTTATCACAATGCACAACACAAAGGGTCTTGAGTTTGACACTGTCTTCGTCACAGGACTTGAGGATGACATCATTCCGGGCTCCAGAGCCGGAATGACAGAGTCTGATGTGGAAGAAGAGCGCAGGATTCTCTATGTCGCGATGACGAGGGCCAGAAAGCAGCTGTATCTGTCCTGGGCCTGCAGGCGGATGATGTGGGGCAGCTACATGAACCAGATTCCGTGCCGTTTCTTCTCTGACCTGCCTCAGAATCTTTACAGGGGTCAGATCGCGAGAGGCCGGGAGGTCACGTCCAGCTCATCTTCCTACACACAGCGCTATGCCTATACAAGCCGGATCCATGACAGGAGCGCGGACAGTCAGGAAAACAGGTTCCCCGAGCCTGAAGTCAGAAAGACAGAGAGAGTGAAGAACACGGCAGTCTTCAGGGCAGGTGACAGGATCTACTCTCCGGATTATGGTGAGGGCGTCATAGTCTCTGCTGACATCAAGGGAGACAAGACGATAGTGAGAGTCAGCTACGACTCAGGACGCAAGAGCATTTACAACACAGCCTTCTGCAATCTGAAAAAGCTGTGATCTGCCGCTTTTTCTTTTCAGGTACTGGACAAAGATACAGAAGAAAGGCTAAAGTGTGTCTTGCGTTTCTCCAATGGAGAAGCCGTTTCTTTGTGTGCGCATCTGATCCTGAAAAGATCTGTGCGGGATTCCGTCAGGGCTGACGGAAGGAAAAGAGACTGTTTTAGAAGCCTTTCCCCGCTGAGACAGCATTTTCCTTCTTCCTGAAAACGGAAATGGTGAGCCTGCATAATGCGGACATGGAAGATGAGAAAAACTTATAAGGAAAAATGGTATGAAGACTATTTTTGTAAAACCGCAGACAGTCGAGAAGAAGTGGTATCTTATCGATGCGGAAGGTAAGAATCTTGGTCGTGTCGCCGTTGCTGCTGCCAGAATTCTCAGAGGCAAGAACAAGCCTGAGTATGTTCCTCACCAGGACATGGGTGATTACGTGATCATCATCAATGCAGCCAAGGCAACAGTCACTGGCAATAAGGTTGATGACAAGAAGTACTATCGTCATTCAATGTATCCAGGCGGACTTTCTGTCGAGACTTATGGTCAGCTCATTGAGAGAAAGCCTACTTATCCTATGGAACACGCTGTAAAGGGTATGCTTCCTCATGGAAAGCTTGGAAGATCACTTTTTACAAACCTCAAGGTATATGCAGGCAGCGAGCATCCGCATGCAGCACAGAAGCCTGTTGTGGTTGAGCTTTAAGGAGAATGAAGATGGCCAAGAAAGCAGTTGAAAAGAAAGAAATTGTAAATCTCGGACACGGAACAGGCCGCCGCAAGACTTCTGTTGCACGTGTATACCTCAGAGAGGGCAGCGGAGTCATCACAGTAAACGGCAAGCCTCTGGAAGAGTATTTTGCTGATGCTGTTTCCGTTTTCACAGTAAAGCAGCCTCTCGTTGTCACAGAGACTGCAGACAAGTACGATGTGCTCATCAATGTCTGCGGCGGCGGAATCAAGGGACAGGCAGGAGCCTGCCGCCATGGTATTGCCCGCGCCCTGTGCGATGAGAACAGCGAAGCATACAGAGCTGCACTTCATGCTGCCGGCTTCATGACACGCGACCCGAGAATGGTCGAGAGAAAGAAGTACGGAAGACGCGGTGCAAGAAGGCGCTTCCAGTTCTCAAAGAGATAAGTCAGCTTATCTTTCAGAACAGGCCGTTCCCCAGCTGGAACGGCTTTTTCATATTCCGGCGTGTGCATTAATGCTGTCAGTGTGCTGGTGAAAATGCAGATTGCGTGAAATCTGTCTGCATGTTATTGACATTGCATTTACGCTGATGATAAAAACATTTTCCGTTATGAGCATAAGAGAAGAAAAAGCCTTTGAAGGAACTAGTCTTTACAGCGATGTATGCACAATAAACAGCTATTACAGCTCAATCGAAAACGACTTTGATGCCTTTTCTGATACATTCAACATTCACTGTCCGGCTGTCTGCGGACGATGCTGCGAGCATTTCATCCCTGACATAACCTATCTTGAGGCCCTGGCTCTTGCCTGGGAGCTTGGAATAAGGCAGGACAGGGATCTGGACTTTCTCATTGACTGGCACAGAAACCATGATTACTGTCCCCTGTACAATGCCGTGACTCACCGCTGCACAGCCTATGCGGTGCGGCCTGTCATCTGCCGCGTCTTCTGTTCCAGCGCCAGCAGGACAAAGGAGGGCCTCAGCTTCCGCGGCTGCAGGTTTTCCGTTCAGCCTGAAGGGATGCCTGCGAGCCTTTCTGACAAGGCTCTCTCCAGTGCCGGATTCCATGTTCCCGTGATGAGTGACTACGGAGAGAAGATTGACAGCCTGCAGGCTTCCAGCGAGCGCATACTGCTTGATGATGCCGTTCTCAGCGCATGGTCCAAGATCCGGCTCATCCAGAGCATCTGCCTGACCGGTGATGACGAGTCAGGCCGGGCCGGTTAGATTCAGATATAGTCTTTCATGCCGTCTGCAGCCCTGATGCCGCTTGCCCAGGCTCCGGTAATGCCGCGGCTTGTTCCTGCACCGTCTCCTGCGAAGAAGACTGACTCTGCAACCTGGAAATGCTCATCCCTGTACTGGGGCTTGTTTGCATAGAGCTTTATCTCCGGGTAATACATGATTGTGCTCGGATGGAGAATGCCTGGCACGATCGTGTCAAGATTCTTCAGTGCCGACCATATGTAACGCAGTATCTTTGACGGCATGGCAAGCGAGATATCGCTTGGGCTGGCGCCTGTAAGCGTCGGCTTGAAATCATAAAGATCTCCGTTGAAAGTGGCTGCCTTGCTTCTTCTTCCCAGACGGAAATCGCCGACACGCTGCATGAGAGGCTTTCCTCCGCCCATGAGCGCGGCCATAAGTCCCAGATGCTCTGCGAACTCCTGCCCGCTGGCCAGGGGCTCGGTGAAGCGCACTGTCTTCAGCAGTGCGAAGTTGACAAGTCCGTTGTTCTTAGACTCATCGGCAGCATAGGCATGGCCGTTCACAGAGTACCAGATGTCTCCACGGCCTGTTGCGTATTTCTCTCTTACTACATGGGCGTTGCCGCTGTTAGTGCAGAACGTGCGGACCTTTTCCTTGAAGTAGAACTTAGGGTCATAATAGTCCCTGACAATAGGATAGTGCTCAATGCGTGTCTCAACGCGTATGCCGACATCGACAATGTTGTCCACAAAGGGCACATCAAGGCTCTGCATGACTTCCTGCAGGAAGTGGAAGCCCTGTCTTCCCGGTGCGACAAGTATTGTCCTGTAGCCCAGCGTTCTCTTGTCAGTCGTTATAGTCTTTGCCTTGTTGTCAATGCTGAGCATCGTCTCTCCCAGAGAGAGCTCCACATCCGACTGCCTCAGTTTCTGCTGAAGCTGCTTGATCAGCTCCAGGCCGCCGTCAGTGCCCAGATGAGTCTGCCTGATCTCAAGCAGTGAACAGCCGAGTCTGGTTGCTCTTGCCTGGTAAGTCTCAATATTCGACTTGGGCATGATGTCCGGCTTCAGAAACTCGATGACCTGGGCTAGATAGGCATTTGCCATATCCTCTTCCCAGTATTCCAGCGGAAAGCCGATGGGGAAGGTGAAGTTCATCTTGCAGTCATTGCGCATGCCTCCTGTTGAATAGGGCGCCTTGTCAATCATCAGTATCCTTGCCTTCTTGCCTGATTTTATCAGCGAGAAAGCCGCACCCATTCCGGCAGGTCCGGAACCCACAATTATCACATCATAGCTTTCCATATCAGTTTTCCTCTTCTTCTGCTCTGTTCCTGTCAAGATGCGAGGCAAAGGACCAGACGCCGGTTTCCTCTCCTCTGGCATTGTACGAATAAATCTTTGTCTCCTTTAAGGCCCCGTCAATAAACTCCTGCATGCCCAGCGACTCGTAATGTTCCTTCATCACAGCCTTGTCAGGATTTGTCACAGGGTGCTTGGGAGAGAAGATGACGCAGCAGTCTTCGTAAGGCAGAATTGACGTCTCGTATGTGTCAATGTGTCTGGCAACTGAGATGATCTCCTCTTTGTCAAAGCCGACAAGAGGTCTCAGGACAAGGTAGTCAGCCATGCTGTCCGTGAATGACATGGCTGCAAGAGTCTGGCTTGCCACCTGGCTCAGGGCTTCGCCTGTCACAATACACTGCATGCCTTCAGTGCTGACCACCTGGCTTGCAAGCTTCATCATGCTGGCCCTGAACATCAGCGTCGTGGCATCTTCCATTGCCTTCTGTCTGATGTTCAGCTGTCCCTGAGTGAACGGGACGACGAAAAGCCTAGTGCCGTTGAGGTAGGGAGCGATTTTTGAGGCCAGGGTCTTCACTTTCTCAAGCGCCTCGTCGCTTGTGTACGGATAGGCATGGAAGTAGAGGCAGTCAAGCTTCAGGCCGCGCTTTGCCATCTCAAAACCGGCTACAGGGCTGTCTATGCCTCCGCTGAGCAGCAGCAGGCCGCGTCCTGCAGTGCCTGCCGGCAGACCTCCGGGGCCTCTGCCTGAATCTGTGTACATGAAGGCCTGATTGCGGATTTCGATATGGAAGACAAGATCAGGGTTTCTCAGATCGACAGTCAGCTCCGGTCTTATTTCATGAATGACCTCGGCTATCATGCAGGCCAGATCATAGCTGTGCACAGGAAAGCTCTTGTCCTCGCGCTTTGCCGCGACCTTGAATGTCTTCCAGTTCCTTTCCCCGCTGCCCTGTATGAGCGCTGCCGCCTGTTTCCTGATCACTTCAGGATCTTTCTCGCACATGATGGCGCGGGCCCAGCCTACAATGCCGAAAGTTGTTGAAAGCGCTCTCTCAATCTGCTGGGCAGGGCAGTCCTCGTCGACATGGAGGAAGAGCCGTCCTTTCTGGCGTTCCGCTGATGAGTGATAAGGACGAAGCTTGTCCTTGATATTGTTTTTCAGCCTCTTTTCAAAAAAGGCCCTGTTTAGTCCTTTGAGAGATATCTCTCCTTCCTTGATCAGATAAAGTTGTTTAGCCATTTTCCGCCACTTCCTTCAGCGCCTGTGCAAGGCCTGCTGTTTCCTGCAGTGTATTGTTACGGGAGAAAGAGACCCTCAGCGCTCCTTTCGCCTCCTGGGCGAAGCCTGCACTGCGGTAAACAGACTCAGCCTTTCCCCGTGCGTTGTTTGAACAGGCTGAGCCGGATGATATGATGAAGCCTCTGTCCTGAAGCATCCTGAGTGCCACCTCACTTGGAAGCGGCGTTGAAAGGGCGATGATGTGGGGCACTGAATTCATGCCTGGCGTGAGCACCTTTACCCTGCTGTGTTCAAGCAGGCTGCGCAGAAGGTTGTTCAGCATCCCGATATGGCGCTCATCATCGCTCTTCAGATCCTTCAGAGCCTGTGCGAAGGCTGCGATGGCCGGAAGGTTTTCCGTTCCGCCCCTCACTCCGTGCTCCTGTCCTCCTGCATGAGCCAGCGACTGTATGCTGCCCTTTTTGAGGTAGAGAAGGCCGCAGCCCCTCGGCCCGTGAATCTTATGGGCTGAGAATGAGGCTCCGTCAACATCCCAGCCTGCAAGATCGATGCATGTCTTTCCAAGGGCCTGCACGGAGTCCGTGAAGAAGAAAATGCGGCGTCCGTATTCGGCTTCCTTTGCCCTGACGAGCGAGACCGCTCCTCTGATGTCCTGTATTGTTCCAAGCACATTGCTGACACTCATGATGGCAACAAGGCGTGTTTCCCTGGTTATCAGCCTTTCAAGCTCGTCTATGCTGACAAAGCCGTCTCTGGCTCCTAAGAAGACCACGTCCCAGCCTTTTTCCCTGAGCACAGAACTGAAGGATGACACAGCTTCATGCTCAATGGATGAGAAGATGACTCTTCCCGGAACCTTAGCCCACAGAAGGGATGAAAGCACTATTGAAATGCTCTCTGTCGCCCCGCTTGTGAAGAAAAGCTGTGACGGCTTCACGTCAAGCACCCGGGCTGCGGTCATGCGCGATTCTTCCAGGACCTGACGGCTCTCTCTGGCCGGGGCATAGGACGCAGACGGGTTTGCCATATATTCTTCAGCTGTCTTCACATAGGTCTCAAGACAGGCTTCTGACATCTTTGTCGTTGCTGCATTGTCAAAATAGGAGAATTGTTGCATAGCCATTCTATTCTCCCTGAAAGGGGAATGAAAAACAAGAGGACCCGGACTTCTTTAACAAAGGCGCGAAAGTGTCTAAAATTGACAGCTGTTATGGCATCCTCATTCACACTTTCATTAGCAGGCGGAAAGACGACAGATGTCTTCTTTCTCGATTCGATAAAAGCGCTTTCGGACAAGCTGTCAGGCTACGGCAGAAGAGTGCTCTGGGTCTTTGACAGCAATTCGCGCAATCTTTTCACGTCCCTTCCGGCAAACTGCGTGATCCTTCCAAGCGGCGAGCATTTCAAGAACTGGTCGTCTGTTGAGAGAATAATTTCCGCCGCGCTGGATGCCCATCTGGCCCGGGACAGTGTTTTCATCGGCTTCGGCGGAGGCGTAGTCTGCGACATGACAGCCCTGGCGGCCAGCCTTTACATGAGAGGCTGTTCTCTTGTGCTTGTGCCGACAAGCCTGCTGTGCATGGTGGACGCATCAATTGGAGGAAAGAGCGCAATTGATTTCAAGGGTGCGAAAAACCTTGTCGGAACCTTCTATCCGGCAAAGGATGTGCTGATCTCCGCAGCCTGTCTGAGGACGCTGCCGGAAGCAGAGTACCACAGCGGGCTGGGGGAAGTCATAAAGCATGCCTTCCTGAGCAGTGATGATGAGCTGTACAGTTTCCTGTGCTCCAGTCATGACAGCATTGTCTCACGCGACAGAGAGGCTCTTACCAGGATGCTTGAGCTTTCATTGAAGGTGAAGGCTGAATACATACAGCGTGATCCTGAGGAGAGAAAGGGCATAAGGCAGGCTCTGAACCTTGCCCATACATTTGCCCATGCGCTTGAGAGCATCGACAACTTCAACGTCAAGCATGGCGTTGCCGTAGCCTGGGGGCTTTCAAGGGCTGCCTGGTGCGGATATGCCGCAGGCGTGACCAGCGCTGAGCTGCGTGACAGGATAGATGCGCTTCTGCGCCTTTATGATTTTGACATTGACAGAAGAATCGAGAGAGGCAGGTGGCTGGACTTCCAGGCCGCTGTCGCAAAGGACAAGAAGAATCTCTCTGGCACTGTGCGCTTTGTCCTTCTTGAGGATATGGGTGTTCCTGTCCTCAGGGAGCTGGACAGCGAGATTGTGAAGATCGCCGTGATCTCAGCTCCCGGAAGAAAGAACGGCTAGGAGTTCAGGCCTTCAAGCTCGTCAAGTCTTGTCAGAATTGCCGAGCAGGTCTTTATCAGTTTTGAATAGCGCTTTTTGTTGTCCTTCATCTCTTCCATGAGCTCGTTCAGGCTCAGATAAGCGTTGTCGACGCTTGCAGGCAGGCTTGTGGAAGTGTAGATCTTCCAGCCTTTTCTGTTTTTCGCCCTGACAATTGTGAGAAAGCCGAACTTTCCGCTGCCGACAGCTGTTGGAGTGAAGAGATCATCAAGACGCCCGGCCAGAGCAAGATGGTCGTCAGCCAGGCTGTAGTACTCATCCTCAACAATCTGCGCATCCGGCTTCTTTCCTGTGATCAGCGCCGCTTCCTGAATCAGCGTCTTGAGCGGAAGCTGGATCGGATTGATGCCGATAGAGGAGGTCAGCATGACCTTGATCTTAGGAACTGAGCCTGCCTCAAAGGCCTTTTTAGTAATGTCTGCCAGTGCCGAGAGCTTCACAGCATAGACATCGCGCTCTTTTTTCTTTGACTTGCCTGACTGCTTTACCGCGCTGAGCTGATAGCCGAACAGAGTGAAAGTGCCAGAAGCTGTCCTGCCGTTTCCGGCCTCTTTCTTCTTTCCCGCCTTTTCCTTCTGCTTTTCGTTATAGCTCTGGACAGCCTTAGTGCTCTTTTCAATGTTCTCATAGCCGTAGCCGGATGAAAAGCGCAGGAGCTTCTTCAGCTCCGGATAGATGGAGTCGAGCCATTCTGCCTTCAGCGGAGAGACGGAGCGGGCGAAGAGGCGTGATGTCAGCACTACTTCTCCTGCTATTATGTAATCCGGCTTCTGGCTGAACCAGGAGCATGAAGGATGAATGTAAATCTCGTCAGCTGTCAGTGAACGGTAGGAAGAGTAGTCATTGCGGATGCAGACAAACTGCAGCAGGCCTGTTCCGAGACAGATCAGGAAATCTCTGGCAGAGCCTCCGGATGCGACCGGGATGCCCATATGAGAGACGATCTCTTCCAGCTGTCCCTTGATATGGACAATCTCATTCATTGTCTGACTGTCAAGGAAATAATGCCTGCAGAATTTCTCCGAGGCCTTTTCTGCCGCTTTTGGACTGTCTGCCTTTTCCAGTATTTCACTGTAAGCTCTGTACAGCTTCAGATAGCCTGCGAAGTCTCCTCCGGCAGCATCCTGGAAGCGTTCCTGCCTTGTGCGGGCAAGCACTGCCTTGTCCTTTGGAAAGAGGAAGGGCCCCTTTGTCGAGAGGAAGGAGGCCGCCGTTATCACATCTGATATCACATCAGGGTATTTCATGATGGATTCAACAATGCCGCGTGAAAGGCGGGGAAGGAGAGGGAAGACAGCCATTTTCTCGCCGATGGCTGTCAGGTGGTGTTCATCGTCGATTGCCCCTATGAGCTTCAGAAGATAGGCCGCAGAGGCAAGTGCGCTTTTCTTTGGTGCAGTGATGAACGGGAAGTTGTCATAGTCGTAAATTCCCAGCTCGCTCATTCTCAGCGCGACTTCCGCCAGGTCGCAGCGCGTGATTTCCTCTCTTGTGTACTCCTCCCTCTTGCTGAAGCTCTCTTCTGTGTAGAGCCGGTAGCAGATGCCGCTCTGTGTCCTGCCGGCCCTGCCTTTGCGCTGTTCGGCAGAGGCCTTTGAGATCGGCTGCTGGATGAGGCTTGATGTGAAGGTCCTCTGGTCGTAGTAGCTGACTTTTGCAAGCCCGCTGTCTATGACCATCCTTATGCCGTCGATTGTTATGCTTGTCTCAGCGATGTTCGTGGCAATGACAACCTTGGTCTTTCCCTCAGCTGTGGGAATGAAGACCCTTTCCTGTTCTTCCTTGCTCAGGCGTCCGTAAAGAGGATAGATCTGAAGGCAGGGCGCAAGCTCGCTGTGCCTGAACCTGTCCTCGCACATGATGATTTCCGCTTCTCCCGGAAGGAAAACCAGCACGTCTCCGGTTTCGCCGTCCTTTATTTTCTTCTCAACAAGCGAGTATATCTTTTCGATGCGCAGGTCCTGCTCTCCTGCCTGCTGCCAGGTCTTTTTCCCCTTGCGCCTTTCCCTGCCCGGTACGGCCTCTTCCTGTTCGACAGGTGAATAGACCACATCCACAGGGTAGACCTTTGTAGGAATGGTGATGATCTTTGCTCCGTTGAAGAAGGAACTGAAGCATTCTGTGTTTATTGTGGCGCTGCTTACGATGACCTTGAGATCAGGGCGCACTTCAAGCACCTGCTTGAGCAGGCCCAGAATGAAGTCGATGTTCAGGCTTCTCTCATGAGCCTCGTCAACCATTATGCAGGAGTAGCGTGAGAGAAAGCGGTCGCTCTTGAGCTCTTCCAGCAGTATGCCGTCTGTCATGATCTTTATTCTGGTGCTCTCGTCGCTTGTGTCAAAAAAGCGCATTGTATAGGCACAGTAATTATCTGTGATATCAAGCTGGCGCCTGATGAAGTCACAGACTGAAAGGGTGGCGATGCGGCGCGGCTGCGTCACCCCTATGATCCCGCTTCTGTCATAGCCGGCTTCCTTCAGAATGAGGGGAATCTGGGTTGTCTTTCCGCTTCCGGTCGGGCTCTCGACGATAATCACCTGGTTTTTCTCCAGGCTTTCAAGAATGAGATCCCTGTGCCTGTAGACAGGAAGATCAGTGAAGTTTAGCTTTGACTGCACTAAGCACCTCTTCTGGTTTCAGGATAACGCTTTCCTGCGTTCTTGTGTCCTTCAGCATGCGTTCACCCTTCCAGTTGCAGCTCAGAATCAGCGGAATGCAGTTCTTCTCTGTATATTCGTATACTGATTTCATTTTCTTCACGTTGAAAGGGTAAATGTCACATGATATACCCGATTGTCTAAGATTCTGTGCGATGCGCACGTCCTCTTTGTAGCTTTCTGCCTGCTTCTCGCTTGCGATGAGCACCTGACAGCTGCTTCTGTCCTGCAGCAGCGGAGAGCCAAGCTCCTCAAGGGCTGCAAGCAGTCTGTCCAGTCCGATTGAAGAGCCGACTCCGGGCAGGTTTTCCTTTGTGTACAGCCCTGCAAGGTTGTTGTATCTTCCTCCGGAACAGACTGAGCCGATGGAGGGAAGGGCAGTGAGGAAGGTCTCATAGACAATGCCTGTATAGTAATCAAGTCCGCGTGTGATGGAAGGATCCAGGACAAAGAGGCTTTCAATTCCCTCATCAGCCAGAAGGCTGTAGATTTCCTTCATTCTCCTTGATGAGCCGCCTTCGCTGCCTATGAGGCTGTCCAGACGCTCAAGAGTCTGGAGAAAGCTTTCGCTGCTGTCAAAGCTGATGAAAGAAAGGATCTTTCCGCTCTTCTCGCTGCTTCCGGTCTCTTCTGTCAGCAGCCTGAGCACTTCATCAGTGCCGATCTTTCTCAGCTTGTCCACAGTGCGCAGGATCTCGACAGACTTGTCTTCAAGGTCCAGCGATGCCAGGAACTCGTTGAACAGTCCCCTGTGCGACACATGGAAGCGGCAGGCTGACCTGTCACCCTCAAAGATAGTGTCAAAGCAGAAGGCCATCATGGAAAGAATCTGGGCGTCTGTATATGAGTTGTCAGCTCCGACAATGTCAAAATCGCACTGATAGAATTCCCTGTAGCGTCCCTTCTGCGGGTTCTCGCCTCGCCATACCTTGCTGATATGATAGCGCTTGAATGGCCTTGATATCTCGTTTGCGTGAGCTGCGACAAAGCGCGCGAAGGGAACGGTGAGGTCAAAGCGGAGCGCCACTTCCCTGCCTCCGTTGTCCTTGAAATGGAAGATCTGCTTGTCCGTTTCTCCTCCGCCCTTGCCCAGAAGGACGTTCGTGTATTCAAGCGCCGGGGTGTCGATAGGAACAAAGCCATATAGGGAAAAGATTTTCTCAAGTTTCGCAATAAGTTTCTTCTTAGGGATTTCCTGCTGGGGAAGAGAGTCCCTGAATCCTTTCAGAACTGCGGGTTCTATCATTAAGATCACTCCTGTAATAAAAGTTAGTCCGTGTTGTATTCTTATCTTTCTTTTGCTAATATTCAAGCAAATTCTGAGGTAGCAATGAAAGCTGTTGAACTGTCTAAATCATACAATCCCAAAGACTTTGAGCAAAGAATATACGATCAGTGGCTGGAAAATAAAGCTTTCAGCCCTGACAAAGACGGCAAGGAGCACTTTACTGTTGTCATGCCGCCGCCGAATGTCACAGGCATCCTTCACATGGGCCATGCCCTGAACAATACGCTTCAGGACATCATCATCCGCTACAAGAGGATGAAGGGCTACAGGACTCTCTGGGTTCCCGGCACAGACCATGCCGGCATCGCAACGCAGAATGTTGTCGAGCGCCAGCTTGCCAGGGAAGGCAAGCGCCGTCAGGACCTGGGAAGGGAGAAGTTCATTGAGCGTACATGGCAGGTGAAGGACAAGCACCATGAGATCATCACCTCCCAGCTGAGGAAGATGGGCTGTTCCTGCGACTGGGATCATGAGCGCTTCACAATGGATGAAGGGCTTTCAAAGGCTGTCAGAGAGGCCTTTGTCACGCTTTACGAGCGCGGACTGATCTACAAGGGACAGTATCTTGTCAATTACTGCCCGAAGTGCGGAACGGCTCTGGCTGATGATGAGGTCGAGTATGAGAACATGCCGGGCAAGCTGTATGACGTGCGCTATCCGTATGCAGACGGTTCGGGCTACATAACTGTGGCGACAACGCGTCCTGAGACAATGTTCGGCGACGTTGCTGTTGCCGTCAATCCTGAGGATGAGCGCTACACGGCTGTGGTCGGCAAAGAGCTTCTGCTCCCGCTGACGGACAGGAAGATTAAGATCATCGCGGACAGTTTTGTCGACAAGGAGTTCGGAACAGGTATGGTCAAGATCACGCCGGCCCATGATCCGAATGACTGGGAGTGCGGAAGAAGGCATAATCTTGAAGCCATCAACCTGCTCAATCCCGACGGCACTCTCAATGAGAACGTGCCTGAGAAGTACAGAGGACTTGATCCCGTTGCCGCACGCAGGCTTGTTGTCGAGGACCTGAAAGAGGGCGGCTACCTGGTGAAGGAGACAGACCATGCCCATGATGTCGGGCACTGCTACCGCTGCCATACTGTTGTCGAGCCTTATCTGTCTGATCAGTGGTTCGTCTCCATGAAGGGCATGGCCCAGAAGGCCCTCAAGGCCCTTTCTGACGGTGATATCGTCTTCTATCCGAAGAGATGGGAGAACACGTACATCCACTGGATGGAGAACATCCGCGACTGGTGCATTTCCCGCCAGCTGTGGTGGGGCCACCGCATTCCTGTCTGGTACTGCAAGGACTGCGGAAAGATGATTGTCTCACGCACTGACGTGACAGAATGCCCTGACTGCGGCAGCCATAATCTTGAGCAGGATCCAGATGTGCTTGACACATGGTTCAGCTCCTGGCTCTGGCCGTTCAGCACGCTCGGCTGGCCTGAGAAGACCGCTGATCTTGATACCTTCTTCCCGACTGACACTCTTGTCAGTGCTTATGATATCATCTTCTTCTGGATCAGCCGCATGATCATGGCTTCAGAAGAGTTCATGGGCAGGGCTCCGTTCAAGGATATTGTCATCACTGGTCTTGTGCGCGACAAGCAGGGCAGGAAGATGAGCAAGAGCCTTGGCAACGGAATTGACCCGATTGAGGTCATTGACCTGTACGGCGCTGATGCGATGAAGTTCACGCTCTGCTATCTGGCAGCTCAGGGACAGGATGTCCAGATCGATATGGACTCCTTCAAGATGGGAAGCCGCTTTGCGAACAAGATCTGGAATGCGACCCGCTTCCTGCTGATGAATGCTGAGGGCAGGAATCTTGTGCCTGTCACTGCTGACAGACTCAACGTGATGGACAAGTGGATCTATACCAGATTCAATGCAGCGGTAACAGCAATTGACAAGGCCATGGACAGCTACCGCTTCAATGATGCGGCACAGACTGTGTATTCATTCTTCTGGAATGATTTCTGCGACTGGTATGTTGAGGCTGCAAAGCAGCGTCTCATGCATGGAAGCGATGAGGAAAAGGATCTGTCCATCTCCATTATGATCGATCTGCTTGAGAAGAGCATGAGACTGATGCATCCGTTCCTTTCGTTTGTAACAGAGGAAATCTATCAGAAACTTCCTGGAACCGACGGTCTGCTCATTTCAAAGAGCTGGCCTGAAGCCGATCTTGATTTTGTCTTTGTTAAAGAAGAGGCCCTTGCCGGTCATCTGCAGGAGGCAGTGAGGATTGTGCGTGCTGCCAGAAGCCAGCTCGGAATCGGACCTGAGAAGAGATTCTCCGTCGTCATCCGCCCTGCTGAGGGGTTTGAGGCTTCAGATCTCTTTGAGGATCAGAAGGCCCTGATGGCTTCCTTCATGGGAGCAAGCGAGGTCATTGTTGACAGGACTGCTTCTGCTGATGTGTCTCAGGCTTATCCGTCCGGTGCTCAGGGCTATGAAGTGTTCTGCTTTGTCAAGGAGGCGATTGACGTTGATGCCGAGATCAGAAAGCTTGAAGCTGAGATCGCAAAAGCAGAGAAGAGTCTTGAAGGCACAATGAAGAAACTGAACAATCCTCAGTTTGTCAGCAATGCCAAGAGTGAGGCCATTGAGAAGGAAAGAAGCAAGAAGGCAGAGTTCGAGGAGAAGATTTCTCAGTCAAGAGAACATATTGCCCTTCTCAGAAAGCTGAGCTGAGTCAAATTTGAAAAACGATAATGCCTGATGCTGAAAAGTGTCAGGCTTTTTTCATTTCTTTTGAGTAAGCAATGCCAACTTGACTAATGAAAATCGGCCAACTTGACTAATGAAAATCAGCCAACTTGACTAATGAAAATCAGCCAACTTGACTAATGAAAATCAGCCAACTTGACTAATGAAAATCAGCCAACTTGACTAATGACAGGTTTAATTCCTTGTCGGAGAACGGATTATATAATAAATGCTGAAAACAAGTCAAAGACTTGCCGCTCTTTAATTTAATCGGTTCTGCTGGTATCCTCCTGTGACAGGAGGAGTCTATGGAGCAGAAGGCAAAGGATCCCGGCAAGATCAGCCGTTTAGGGTTTTATGTTTGTCCAGAGTGCGGGAATGTCGTGCTTTCAGCAGGCAGCCCGGCCGTTTCCTGCTGTTCAGGACAGCTTGAAAAATGTGCTGCGGCAGACTGTGATGAAGAACATTCAGTTATGGTTGAGAAGACAGATGATGAGTATTCTTTCTCATTTTCTCATCCAATGGACAAAGATCATTACATCTCATTCGCATGCCTTGTCAGTGATGACAGATACTTTTTCCTGAAACTGTATCCGGAAGGCGGCTCCCAGTTCCGCATGCCGCGGTTTGTCAGAAGGGGCACTCTGTATCTGTACTGTTCAAGGGATGGCCTGTTCAGGGTGAAAATCAGCTGATATTTCAAACAGAAAGGAAAGCTCCCAGGAAAGCGGATTCCTGAGAGCCTTATTTCACTGAGAAAAGCTTTATTTCTTTATCCTTTTAAGCTCCTGCTCAAACGTCCTGCCGTTGCGTCCTGATATCTTCACCAGATGAGCGAAGCGTGCAATTGCCCAGTCGTCAAATCTGTCGATGTCGACCATCCAGGACCAGTTCTTGTCATTGCAGGTGCTGGGCGTGTTCATCCTTGCCTCATTGCCGAGACCGAGAATGTCCTGAAGGGGCACGATTGCATACTGGGCATGGCTCAGCATAAGGGCGCGCAGGAAGGACCAGACGATTTCCTCGTCACTGCTTGCAAGGTATTCCCTTACGATGTGCTTCATTCCTTCATCCTGGTTTTCGTACCAGCCTCGGAGCGTTTCATTGTCATGAGTTCCGGGGTAGGCTGCAAAGTCTTCCTCCCAGTTGTGCGGAAGGAATGTGTCCCATGCATTGAAGGAGCCGTCAGGAAGACGGGTGAAGCCGAACTGGAAGATCTTCATTCCGGGAAGATTGTTGCTCTTTCTCAGCTCATTCACGCTGTCTGTCATGAATCCCAGGTCTTCTGCGATGATTGGCAGCTTTCCCAGTTTCTCTTCAAGCACCTTGAAGAAAGCCTTTCCGGGAGCCTTGACCCACTTGCCTTCCTCTGCCGTAGGACAGGAGGCGGGAACTTCCCAGTAGGCGTCAAAGCCTCTGAAATGATCTATGCGGATGATGTCGCAGAACTCAAGCTGTTTCCTGATGCGCTCAACCCACCATGAGAAACCGTCTTCCTGATGCTTTTTCCAGTTGTAGACAGGATTGCCCCAGCGCTGCCCTGTTGCAGAGAAGTTGTCTGGCGGAACTCCTGACACGGCACTGTATTCACCCTTGGCATTTGTCTTGAACAGCTGGATGTTGCTCCAGGTGTCCGCGCTGTCAGCACCTACGAAGATTGGAATGTCCCCGATGATTCTGATGCCGTGTCTGTTTGCGTAATGGCGCAGGCGCAGCCACTGCTTCAGGAAAAAGTACTGCAGCACTCGGTAGATTTCAGCCTGTCTTGAGTACTTTTTCAGAGTCTCCTCACTGTACTTGTCTTCCCAGAGCATCCAGCGTGCATCATGATATTTTTCATCATACAGCGTCATGAAGACGGCATAACCGTCAAGCCAGAAGGCGTTTTCCTGCTTGAACTTCCTGTAGTCAGTCCTGTGCTTGCGCGAGAGCAGAAACTCTTTTGCTGCCTTTTTCAGCAGCGGAAGCTTATACGCTCTGACTGCATCAAAGTCAACATGTCCTTCCGGGAAGGCCGGGGGAAAGGCGATGTCTTCCTTTGTCAGATAACCTTCCTGTGCAAGCTCCTTTAGATCAATCAGCAGTTCATTGCCTGCAAAGGTTGAACGTGCGGCGTACGGGCTGTTGCCGTAGCCTGTGGGACCAAGAGGCAGGATCTGCCATAAAGTCGCTCCGGTCAGGGCAAGCTTGTCAACAAAACGGTATGCGTTCTGGCCCATGTCACCGATGCCGTACTCTGTCTGTATGCTGGTGATGTGGAACAGGATTCCGCTGTATCGGGCCTCAGTTATTTCCATAATTACTCCTTTGCTCCTGTGGAGCAGGTCCTAAAGTCTCTCCTTCTATCACAGAGAAGGGGACAAGAGGCGCTTTCTCAACTTTTCTGCCTTCGAGAAGGTCAAACATCAGCCGGGCGGCAGTTCTGCCTTTCTCGAATCCCGGCTGGCTGATTGTGCTCAGCCGCCTGCGGAAGCAGAATGAGTCGATATTGTCAAATCCGATGACGGAAATGTCTTCCGGCACGCGGATGTCATGGCACTCCATCCAGCTTATGATTCCGTAGGCCTGGATATCGCTCATTGTGACGACACAGGTGCTTCCTCTGGCGACAATGGACGCTGCCGTGAGCTGTCCTTCAGCATAGGTTGTCGCACTCGCAGAGAAGAAGTTCACATCTTCATCCCTGATGCCGTAGTCGGCAAGCGCCCTTCTGTAGCCTGCAAGGCGTCTTGCCACAATTCCCCTTGCTCCTTCTGCGCTCTGCAGCGAAGGCGCAGGGAGCGATACGATGCTGATCTTTCTGTGTCCCAATTTCAATGCGCTCTCAAGCTGTGTGTAGGCAGCATTCTCGTCATCGATATTGACAGACAGGAAGGTCTCATCCTCGCCTCCGTCGATCATGACCAGCGGAAGGTTTATCTGGTCTGCAAGCGAGCCGACTCCGTCGCTGAGAAGATATCCCATTGTCACAAGGCCGTCGACTGTGACTCCCTTGACGGCCTCATAGACAGAATCATTGAGGGGAGGGACGAGGCTGAGCATGTACCCATGCTCCTGACATACTCTTCCCAGTCCCCTTGTGACATCGACAATGTAAGGGTTGAGCAGGCAGGTCTCAATATCCTGCGGCAGCAGAAAGCCGAGAGTGAACTGGCGTCCCAGAGAGAAGTTTCTCGCTCTGGGATCAGGAATGTAGTTCAGTCTGTCTGCCACTTTCAGGATCTTTTCCCTTGCTGCCTGGCTTATTCTCTCCGGTGCGTTGAAGGCAAATGAAACAGCAGTCTTGGAATAACCGGAAGCCTTGGCTAAATCTGCAATTGTCACTCTTTTTCCCATACGCACCCCCGTTGAATCAGCCTTTGACAGCGCCTGCAAGGACGCCCTTGATGATGTACTTCTGACAGAAGAGATAGAAGACAATGACCGGAATCATGGCAAGCACCAGCATTGCCATCATCGCACCCATGTCAACAGAACCGTAGCCGCCCCTGAGGTACTGAATTGCAACAGGAATTGTCCTGTACTCAGTGCCGATTACCAGATAGGGCATGAGATAGTCGTTCCAGACCCACATTGTCTCGAGGATTGCGATTGTGATTGCTGTGCTCTTGAGCATAGGAAGCACGACTGAGAAGAATGTCCTCACAGGCGTTGCTCCGTCAATCATCGCAGCTTCCTCAAGCGCGATCGGTATGCTCTTGATGAAGCCTGAGAACATGAATGTGCTCATTCCGCAGCCGAAGCCGACATAGAGAATGATGATGCCGACCGGGTTGTCGATGTGGATCATGTTAGCGAACTTGCTCATTGTGAACATGACCATCTGGAATGGAACGATCATTGAGAACACCAGCAGGTAGTAGATGGCGGAAGTCACCTTTCCCTTGACGCGGGTGATGTACCAGGCAAGCATGCTTGTCAGCAGCAGGATGAAGATGACGGATGCGACCGTGATCCACAGCGAATAGCCGAATGCTGAGAAGAAGTTGATTCTCTCAACTCCGTTGACGTAGTTGCTCATTCCGACAAAGCTCTGTGCGTTTGGAAGCTGGAAGGCTCCGGTTGAGGAGATGAACAGATTTCCCTTGAACGAGTTCATCACGACAACGAGGATAGGGAAGATGATGAATGCAGCAACGATCAGAAGCACTGCGAAGATAATCCACTTTGTGTATTTGTTAGATACCATTGCCATATCAGTTTTCGACCTCCCTGCTTCGTGTTGCGACCAGCTGTATAAGCGCTATTGCCGCGACAAGTATTGTGAACAGCACTGCCTTTGCCTGTCCGACTCCTTCGAAGCCGACACGCGAATAGAAGGTGTTGAAGATGTTCAGAGCCAGCATTTCTGTCTGGTGGTTCGGAGCACCGTTTGTGAGTGCCAGGTTCTGATCGTAAAGCTTGAAGCCGTTTGTCAGCGTCAGGAACATGCAGATCGTGATGCTTGGCATTACGGAAGGAATGACGATCTTGAACAGCGTTGTCCTGCTGTTTGCTCCGTCAATGGAAGCCGCTTCCAGCATGTCGCTGGAGATGTTCTGGATTGCGGCAATGTAGATGACCATCATGTATCCGATGTTCTGCCAGTTCATGAGGATGACAAGGCCCCAGAAGCCGTATTTGGCATCGGAGAGCAGCGTCTGCTCGAAGTTTGCAAGAACGCCGTTGAGGACAACCTGCCAGATCCAGCCGAGGACGATTCCTCCGATGAGGTTAGGCATGAAGAAAATTGTCCTGAACGTGTTTGTTCCGGGCACATTCTTTGTAAGTATCAGTGCCAGGGCGAAGGCCAGGATGTTGATGGTTATCACAGTGATGATTGTGAAGCCCAGCGTGAACCAGAAGGCCTGTGTGAAATAGTTGTCAATCGTGAAAGCCCTGATGTAGTTGTCCAGTCCGACAAAGCTTGCATCCGTGATTGCCCGGAACTCGCAGAAGGAGAGGATGAAGCCCCAGATCATAGGAATGAAGAAGGCAAGCGCAAAACAAATCAGCGCGGGCAGGGCAAAGAGAGCAAAATATTTTCTGAGTGTCTTTTCCATAGTTGCGAACCCTGAAGTGCGTTAAGAAAAAAGCCGTCATCCACGATTGAGTTCCGAATGACGGCCTTGATATCACATACGGCTGTTATCTGCCGTAGATTTCTGCTTCACGAGCCCATGCGTCAATTGCGACCTGAGTTACCTGATCCCAGGTGTAACGTCCGTTGATGTACTCGAGCATGGCCTGTGCGAAGTCAGCCTTCCACTGCTCTGAAGGAATGCCTCCGAATACCCATGGAACAGATGTGATGCCATCCTTGTTCATCCAGATGTTGACCTGGCGGGCAAGAGGATCGTTTGGAACTTCATCTGCAGTGAATGAGGCAAACGGTGTGATGAACATCAGATCGTTTGTTACAATCGGCTTTCCTTCATCGCTGCTGAAGAGCCATGTGAGGAATGTGTCTGCGCCCTCAAGAGCCTCTGGGGAAGCATTCTTGTTGAATGCGAGGTAGTTCTCGGTTCCAATGCAGATTCCCTGATTCTCTTCACCGTCAATACCCATATAGAGCGGGAGGAACTTGATGTCTTCGTCTGCTACGACATTGCCCTGGGTTCCGAGGATCTGAGCAGCTGCCCAGTTTCCGTTCTGCACCATTGCAACCTGTCCGAGTGCGAACTCTGCCATGCTGTCGGCATCACCGCGTGATCCGACCATGCCCTTGGCTGTGATTGAGTTGTTGAGGTAGAGATCAAAGAGGTTCTTGAAGTTCTCTCCTGCGGCAAACTCGAATGTCTTTGCTGCACTGGCTGTAGCGAGGTCACCGAACTCAGCAACGAGAGCTGGGTTCACGAGGTGAGTGGTCCATCTCCATTCACTGCCCGGCATGAAGGAAGTTGAGGCAAAGACGCCCTGGATTCCCAGCTCATCGAGGTGCTTTGACATATCCTCGACGACTGCCTTCAGTGTATCGAAGTTTGTGATTTCCTCTGCGCTGCTGATGCTTACTGCCTTGTCAGGAAGCGCGAAGTACTTTCTCATGATTGAATCGTTGTAGATGATTCCGTAGCCTTCAACAGCATATGGAACAGCAACGATATTGCCGTCAAGGCTGAGTGCGAGGCTCTTGTCTGCCAGGAGGTTGTAGAAGTCAGTATCCTGGAGCGGAGCGACTGTGTTGACGTTTTCTGAAATGCCTACAGGTCCGTTCACCTGGAAGATCACAGGCGGAGCTGACTTGCTGAGCTCGCTCATCAGTGTCTGCTGATACTGGTTGGAAGCGGCTGTGACGACCTTGAGGTCATACTGGGGATAAGCAGCTTCGAATGCAGGCTCTACAACATTTGTATATACGTCTGCAATTTCCGGCTTGAAGTTCAGGAAGTAGACTTCTGTCTTTCCGGAACTTTCACTGCTGCCGTTTGCGAAAACGCTGGTGACAGCAATCAAAGCGATGAGCAGAAATGTCAATGCTTTTCTCATTTGTTTTTCTCCTTTTGAATTCTCTGCTTGGACTGAGGGGAACCAAAGCATGAACGCTTTAAATTTACCTCTCTGACTATTATGCTAAATCGGTTTTCTAAACCGGTCAACAAAAATTTTCAGAAATTTTTTCTGATGCCGTCTTTTGATAAAAATGCAACATTATTGATTTTTAGGATTTAAGGTATTTTGATTATAGAGGGAAATTTCCTTTTTTGCTAAGATCAGCAAATATGGATACAAATGAAATTCTGAACATCATTATGATCGGTGTAGGTCTTATTCTCATTTACCTCGCGATCAAAAAGGAGATGGAGCCAACACTTCTTCTCCCAATGGGATTCGGAGCCATTCTCGTAAACCTTCCTGGTTCAGTCATGCTTCAGGACAACGCGATCCTGCAGTGGCTTTACAATGTGGGTATCGAGAGTGCAGAAGCTTTCCCGCTTCTTCTCTTCATCGGAATCGGCGCCATGATTGATTTCGGTCCGCTTATCTCCAAACCCTGGCTGATCTTCATCGGTGCGGCAGGTCAGGGCGGCATCTTCATCTCAATGATCCTTGCTTCTGCCCTGGGCTTCCCGCTCAATGATGCTGCAAGCATCGGCATCATCGGTGCTGCTGACGGTCCGACCGCAATCCTTGTCTCCCAGCGCCTGCATTCGAACTACGTCGCAGCCATCCTTGTCGTGGCCTACTGCTATATGGCCCTTGTTCCGATGATACAGCCTGTCGTGCTCAAGCTGACTACGACAAAGCATGAGAGGGCGATTCAGATGCACTACAAGCCAAGCGCAGTGTCAAAGACAACAAGAATCATCTTCCCGATTGTCACAACAGTTGTCTGCGGCATCCTCGCTCCGGATTCAGCTGCCCTTGTCGGCATGCTCATGTTCGGCAACCTCTTAAGGGAGTGCGGTGTTCTTGACAGCCTCTCAAGAGCTGCCCAGGACATGCTCAGCCCGCTTATCACTCTGCTGCTCGGTCTTGCAATTTCTCCGATGATGAAAGGCGAGGCACTGCTGCAGGGCGCAACCCTCATGATCATGGCCTTCGGTCTTGTCGCCTTCATCTTTGACACAGCATGCGGCGTCATCTTCCTCAAGATAGTCAACATCTTCCTGCCGAAGGACAAGAAGATCAATCCGCTTATCGGCGGTGCAGGCATCTCTGCATTCCCGATGTCAAGCCGTGTTGTCCAGAAAGTCGGCATTGAAGCAAACAAGCAGAATCACCTGCTTCCGTTTGCCCTCGGTGCAAACGTCTCAGGCCAGATCGCCTCTGTGCTTGCCGGCGGCCTTCTGCTGTCTGAACTTATTCCATTCTTTGGTTAACAGGAGGATATGTCTATGCCTAATCCAGTATTATTAGCCTTGCAGAGCTGGGGACTGCTTGCAGGAACACTCGGCATCCTTTTTGTGGCACTTGTTGTTCTCAACAAGCTCACAGGAAAGAAGAAGGATAAGTAAATTACACCTTAATATAACCTGAGGCCCGGAACTGCTCCGGGTCTCATTTTTTTCTCATCACAAGAGTGACTGTTTTTTCATTGTAGTCAGCTGAGACAAGCCGTCCTGATCTGTAGCACTCTTCAATTTCTGCGCTGTCGCTGACATCAAGCGTGACAGTCTGTGTACCCATCAGCGCTGAGGCCGTTTCCTCTATCCTGTTCCTGAGCTCATCAAGTCCCTCTCCAGTCCTTGCCGAAAGCATAACTGCATCCGGGTGCTCCGCGAGCACTGTGGCAAGTGCAAAGTCCTCTCTTATGCCGAGATCTGTCTTGTTTACGGCAAGAATGACAGGCTTGTCCATTGCCCTGAGCTCATTCAGGACAGTCACTGTCGTTTCCCACTTTCCTCCCAGATCCTCAGCAGAGGCATCCAGCACAATGATAAGTGCGTCAGCCAGCCTTGCTTCCTCAAGAGTGGAGGAGAAGGCGTCAATGAGGAAATGCGGGAGATTTGAGACAAAGCCCACTGTGTCTGAAAGAATGACTTTCATCCCTGATTTCAGCCTCAGGACGCGCTCAAGCGGATCAAGGGTCGCAAACAGTTTGTCCTCTTCGCTTGTCCTGCTTCCTGTGAGTTTTCCGAGGATTGTGCTCTTGCCGCAGTTCGTATAGCCGACAAGCGCAAAGCTGACTGTATCAGAGGACAGTCTCTTCTTTCTCTGTGTATCACGCTGTCTTCTGACAGCCTCAATTGCCTTTCTGAGTTTCGAGATCTCCTCAAGAATCCTTCTGCGGCTCAGCTCTGTCTGCTTTTCTCCTTCTCCCTTGGCTCCTCTGACGCCTCCTCTCTGCTGGGCATAGATGACACCGCTCTGGCGCAGTCTGGGAAGGAGGAACTGGAGGCGGGCCAGCTGGACCTGAAGCCGGGCTTCACGGCTGGAGGCACGAGAGGCGAAGATTTCGATGATCAGCTCATTTCTGTCCAGTACCGGAAAGCCTGTCCTCATCTCGAGATTGCGCTGATGTCTGGCACTGAGCGCGCTGTCAATGTACACGAAGTCCGCATTGAAATAGAGTGCACTCTGGCTTATCTGCTCGACCTGACCCGAGGAAAACAGAGTCGCGCTGTCGACAGCCCTTATATTGAAGCTCATTGAATAGACTGCATGAAAGTCAAGGGATTCAAGCAGGCTCTCCGCCTCATCCTGGACTATCTTCACCTGCCAGTCCTCTTTTCTTTCATAAAAAAGTGTCACACAGAGTGCTTTTTGTATTTCTGCCATCGCAAGTGCCAATTGTAGCTGAAAATTTGACAGTCTGTCAGCTTGTGATTATTTTCCTTTCAGACCAGGAGGAGACAACATGAAGAAACTTGTAGCTTATTTTTCCTGCAGCGGAAGGACCGCTGAGAGGGCAAGGGAGCTTGCGGCAGCTGCCGGAGCTGACTTGTTCGAGATTGAGAGCAGGGAGCCATACTCAGGCGCGGACCTGAACTGGAGAGACAGAAACAGCCGCTGCAGCCGTGAGATGAATGATCCTTCAAGCAGGCCTGAGCTGAAAAAGGCAGAGCTTGATCTGTCAGATTATGACGATATCTATATTGGCTACCCGATCTGGTGGGGCATCGCTCCGCGCGAGATAAACACGTTCATTGAGGCAAATGACCTGAAGGGCAAGCGCATTGCCATCTTTGCAACCTCCGGAGGCAGCGGAATCGATTATGCGCTGAAGGACCTGAGGGCTTCGTATCCTGAGCTGAACATTGTCACCGGAGTCCTTGCGCGCGGAAAGCTTTCACAGGACATTCTCTGACTGTTTGTTGAACCTTCCTCTCTTTTAGGTTAAGCTCATAGGCCGAGGAAAAACACTATGGCTTTGAACTGTGGAATAGTAGGCCTGCCCAATGTAGGCAAGTCAACAATATTCTCGGCAGTGACCAGCGCTCCTGCTGAGGCTGCCAATTATCCTTTCTGTACAATCGACCCGAATGTGGGAATGGTCGCCGTGCCTGATTCCCGTCTTGACAGGATTGTCTCCCTGATCCCTCCCGCAAAGGTCATTCCGGCTTCTGTCGAATTTGTCGACATCGCCGGACTGGTTAAGGGTGCAAGCCAGGGAGAAGGCCTGGGCAACAGGTTTCTGGCCTCAATCAGGGAAGTGGGCGTCATAGCCCACGTCGTAAGGTGCTTTGACAATCCTGATATCGTGCATGTCAGCGGAAGGATTGACCCGGCATCCGACATTGAGACAATAAACATAGAGCTTGCGCTTGCTGATCTTGAGACTGTTGAGAAACGCTACGACAAGATGAGCCGTCTGGCCCGTGTGGACAAGGAACAGCAGAAGGAGAACGCCTTTGTCCTTCCTGTCCTTGAAAGGCTGAAGGAAGCCCTGGGCGACGGAAAGTCTGCCCGTTCCGTCATCACTGACGAAGATGAGATCAAGGCCATTTACGATCTTCATCTCATCACGATGAAGCCTGTCATCTACGTATGCAACGTTGATGAGGATTCAATCGGTCAGGACAATGACTATGTGCGCACTGTCCGCTCAATTGCCGAAAGGGAAGGCAGCGAGGTTGTCGTCATCTGCGGCAAGATCGAGTCTGAGATTGCGGCCCTGGACACACAGGCGGAGCGTGATGAGTTCCTTGCCGCTGTAGGTCTTGAGGAAAGCGGTCTGAACAACCTGATCCGCTCAGCATACTCGACACTCGGCCTGAGGACCTTCTTCACTGCAGGAAGCGATGAGGACAGGGCCTGGACCTTCCACGAGGGCGACAAGGCCCCCCGCTGTGCCGGCATAATCCATTCTGATTTCGAGAAGGGCTTCATCAGGGCAGAGGTGTACAACTGCAATGATCTGTTCGAGTATGGCAGCGAGCTGAAGGTGAGGGAAGCGGGCAAACTGAGAATTGAAGGCAAGGATTATGTCGTTCAGGACGGTGACATCATGCACTTCAGGTTCAATGTCTGAGTTTTTGGCCGATTGAAAAGGTAAAAGAAACTCTTATCGAGTAAATGCAACTTTGAGCATACGAAGTCCTGAGAGGTGGCTCAGAATCTACAATCTGATCATATTCTCGTCATAATCTAATCATGGCATACATCTGGCAAGATCAGTCATGGCCGAACTTCACATGGGACGCAGCGAAGCTGCTCCCACTCCTTTCCTCCGCATTGCGCATGGAAGCAGCTTTCGTCGAGAAGATGAAAGGACTGGGAAAGAAGGGAGAGGAGCTCACTCTTGAGGCAATGGCAGACGAGGTCATTTCCTCAAGCGCAATAGAAGGCATCTACTTCGACAGATCCTCTGTCCGTTCCTCCATACTCCGTAGACTTGGTATAGAGACAGAAGGAATAGATACAAGTGACAGGCATGCAGAAAACGCCGCATCCCTCCTGATTGGTGCCTTGAAGGATAAGGATAAGGAGCTTAAGGAAGAAAGCCTCTTGCACTGGCAATCGATCATCTGCGAAGGCAGGAATAACAACAGAGGAAGATGGAGGACAGAGCCTGTCTACGTCATACTTCTTCCAGATGTGGCTGAGCCCTGACTCGACCATAATCGCCGTCTTGTACACAAGGTTGATTGTCGTGACCATGTCCAGACCGTCCATGATGCAGGACGATGACATCCGCATCAATCAATTCCTGAAAAATCTGGACCATATCGTCCTTCTTGACACACTGATGGGATTTGGAACACCCATAGCAGTCAACACAGGGACTGATATTCATCTGTCCGAGAAAGATTTTCTTTCCTCATTCCCGGCTTCGGCGGCCCCTTTCAAAAACTGGTCGCACAAAACATCCGAATTGCCTTGCTTTCTGTTTAGGCTGATTATCACATCTATAAGCTTTTTTCTTATGTAAGTATCCTATATGATTCTATTATTCCAGAGATCTTCCAGAAATTCCTTCCAGGGGTAAACAAGGAAGAGGTCATCGATCAGCCGTTTCCTCTCCTCTCTGCAGACGACAATGTACTTCTTTGCTATTGATTCCTCGCTGAAAGCTTTCAATCCTCTCAAGTCCCTTGGAATGAGTTTCTTTGAGGTCTTCAGCTCTATTGCTGTTTCGCTTCCAATAAGGGCATCAACCTCAAATCCGCTTGTACTTCTCCAATATGAAAGTGGATTCCTTCTTTCCTTTCCGCTGTAACTCAGATATGCCTTGATTTCATTAATCATGAATGTCTCAAAAAACATTCCGTATTCGCTTTGAGTCTCTACGGGAAGAGAACAACCTAGCAGACTTCTAAGAATCCCAACATCGAAAAGGTAATATTTTGCTGTTTCTATCGGTTTTCTTTTCTTTGTGCCAGTGAATGGCTGTAATGAAAACCCGAGGAGAGTGTCAGTAAGGATCTGATACCATTCTCTGATCGAGTTCTTTGACAGTCCTACATCGTTTGCGATATTGGTGTAATTAAGAATACTTCCATTAGAGATGGCAGCCACCTCAAGAAATCTAGAGAATGCGGGAAGGTTTCTTACGGCTCCTTCACTCTGTATCTCATCATATAGATATGTATCAATGTAATCTTCCAATACAGAATCAGGGGAAGAAGAGAGGAAAGCCTCAGGCAGAAGACCAGAAGAAAAGATATGTTCAAATGAAAAATCCTTGTCTTTGACTTCTGGATATACAAATGGATACATGTAGCACTTACCGGCCCGCCCACCAAGCAGGTTGACCCCTGAACGGACAAGCTTCCTGGCGCTTGATCCAGTAAGCAGGAAGCGGAAATCCGTTTCCTCAATAAGCCTGTGGACTTCATCCAGAAGCTCAGGAACTTTCTGTATCTCATCAATAACAACAAGCCCTGAATCCAGTCCGGAAGCGGATAATTCATCATAGAGAATTCCTGGATCTTCTTCGGCTCTGCGTCTCAGTCTGGTATTCAGCAGATCCCACCTGAGTACTATTCTCTCTGAAAGTTCGTTCGTTATATATGACGTTTTTCCTGTTGAGCGGGGACCAAACAGGAATTGGCTTTTCCTATCCAGTTTTGATGAAATGTTTGTTACTCGTTTTATATACATGATAATCGGAATTCCTACTTACAATTATCATGATAATCGTAAGTATTGCTTCCGTCAATCACAGCCTAATTCTGTATTTCCTGTCACTCAAAAAACGAAGAGGATGTTTTTCCTCTTTTTTGCAGACGCTTTATGATAAAAAAAGAGGTTCTTCACGGAAAGGTGAGGGATGAGGGATAGAGATTGAAAAAGAGAGCATGTGAGTGATTCTGGCCTGGAAATTGGGCTGAGTTTTTCCCCTTTGAAGGCAAGAAAATATATTGACTAAGAAGGGTCAACGCAAGTATTCTGATGAGGCTGGTCTCTGCAGGCCGGCAGAATTTTTACGGAGGGTATAAATCTAATGGCTAGAAACATGGCACCTAGATTTAAGCAGTGCAGAAGACTTGGGGTCAATGTATGTGGACATCCCAAGGCTATGAAGAGAGCAGGTTCACCCGCTTTCGCAAAGAGAAGAAAGCCTACTGAGTACAGCAAGCAGCTCACTGAGAAGCAGAAGCTCAAGGCCTATTATGGTGTTCTGGAGAAGCAGCTCCATCACTACTATGAGAAGGCTCTCAAGAGCACAATGATGACAGGTGACGCACTTGTTATTCAGCTTGAGACAAGACTTGACAACTGTGTTTACAGAATCGGTTTCGGCAATTCAATCCGTCTTGCCCGCCAGCTCGTCTCACACGGACACATTCTTGTCAACGGCAAGAAGGTTGACATTCCTTCTTACGAAGTGAAGGTCGGCGATGTTATCTCACTCAAGGAGAAGTCAAGAAAGAACGAGTTCTTCAAGGACAACTTCCTCGGACACCCTGCATTCAATCTTCCCTATTTTGAGAAGAATGATGAAGAGTTCAGCGGAAAGCTCACAAGACTTCCTGAGCGCCACGAGATTCCAATCGAAGTCAACGACCAGTACATCGTTGAGTTCTACAGCAAGTAAGCTCTGAACTGATCTCCTGCAAGCGGCCACATCCGCGAAGGCACGCTCCTTTTCCTTCATTCCCATACAGGAAGAGACAAAGCGTACACGCACCCCCGGCTGCCCTCATGAAAGGGTGCGTTGGAGAATGACAGATTTGCAGACCGGCTTCCGGATTACGGAAAGCCGGTTATTTTTTTCTCCCTCTTAATTGTGAAATTCTGACGCAGAATGTGTGAAAATGGGCCTTTCTGGATTTTACATTTCTGGTAATCTTTTGCAATAAAAAGAATTATTCATTTTACTTTGATTTTACACAACTCCTGTAATGCATTTTACAAAGGCTGAATAGGCTTAAGGCAAATCTTAAGGGGAAAACCCCGATCAGGAGAAAAAAGAAATGAAAAAAATTTTAGCAATTGCTCTTGTTGCTCTTTGTGCAGCCGGCTTTGTCTTTGCAAGCGGCGCAAGTGAAACAGCTCAGATCGTTTCAACAGATGGTTCCACATCAATGGAATCAGTCATCGGCTCACTTGCAGAAGCATATATGAATGAGAATCCAAATGTTACAGTCACATACAACCCGACAGGATCCGGAAGCGGCATCGCAGCCGTTCAGGAAGGCAGATGTGACATCGGTCTTTCCTCACGCGCTCTTCATGATGATGAGGTCGCATCCGGACTTACAGGAACAACTCTTGCCCTCGACGGAATCGCCATCATCGTCAACAACGAGAACCCTGTAAGCGACCTTACACTTGAGCAGATCGCTGCAATGTACACAGGCGAGATCACAAACTGGAGTGAAGTCGGCGGCAATGACGGCCAGATTGTCCTGATCGGACGTGAGGCAGGAAGCGGCACAAGAGACGGCTTCGAGTCAATCACAGGAACAGAAGACCTCTGCCAGTACCGCCAGGAGCTGACAAGCACAGGTGATGTCATCACAACAGTCTCCACAAATCCGAATGCGATCGGCTATGCTTCTCTGTCAGCAGTAAGCGACAGCGTCAAGACTCTGACAGTCAACGGTGTTGCTCCTTCCGAAGAGACAGTCCTCAGCGGCGAGTATCTTGTACAGCGCCCGTTCGTGATGGTCACAAGCTCTTCTGAGGCTCTCAGCGAAACAGCTCAGGCATTCTTCGACTACGCTCTGTCAAGCGAAGCTGCTCCGATCATCGCAGGAGCTGGTGCAGTGCCTCTCAACTAATCAGCTTTATCAGAATCGCAGGACCAGGAAATGAATATCAAGAAAGCAAAAGAAGATGTGATCCACTTCATTTTCCTAATCCTCGGACTCATAGCGGTAGGCTCGGTTCTGGTCATCACGGTTTACCTGGTGATCTCCGGCCTGCCGGCAATTAGGCAGATCGGCCTGGCTGAATTCCTCTTCGGAACTCGCTGGGCCTCTACTGCAGCTGAGCCCGAGTATGGAATTCTTCCTTTTATACTTACAAGCATTTACGGCACAGCAGGCGCAATCATCGTAGGTGTTCCTATCGGTTTTTTTGCAGCAGTCTATCTGGCAAAGATGGCTCCCAGAAAAGTCTGCCAGGTCATGGAGCTGTGCATCGGAGTGCTGGCCGGCATTCCTTCTGTAGTCTATGGTCTTGTCGGCATGCTCATTCTCGTGCCCGGCATTATGAACATATTTGATGTGCCTGACGGGGCAAGCCTGCTGGCCGCCATTGTTGTGCTTGCAGTCATGATCCTTCCTTCTGTCATCAATGTTTCCCTGACAAGCCTTCAGGCTGTTCCCAGGGAATATGAGGAAGCATCTCTCGCTCTTGGCGCCACCAGCACGGAAACATATTTCAAGGTGACAGTACCCGCTGCGAAGAGCGGCATATTCACAGCTATCGTTCTGGGCATAGGAAGGGCAATAGGCGAGGCAATGGCTGTCATGATGGTTGCAGGCAATGTGGCCAACATGCCCTCTCTTTTCCAGTCAGTGCGCTTTCTCACGACAGCAGTGGCAAGCGAGATGAGCTATTCATCCGGCCTTCAGCGTCAGGCTCTCTTCTCAATCGCCCTTGTCCTCTTCTTCTTCATAATGCTGATCAACGCGACGCTGCTTGTGATCAAGAAAAGGAGCCAGACAGTATGATCCAGGGCTTATCAAGACAGAGAAAGGTATGGCAGGCAGTGATGAAGACACTGTGCTACATCTCAATTGCCATTGTCACAGTGCTGACTGCCTTTATGCTTATCTATGTGTTTGTCAAGGGACTGCCTGAGATAACCTGGCAGCTGCTGAGCACGAGCCCGAGCTACCTCAGGCACACAATCGGCATCCTGCCTGACATCATGAACACGATTTACGTGGTTGTCGCAACGCTGGTCATGGTTCTCCCGATAGGCGTCGGCGCTGCAATTTACCTGAATGAGTATGCGAAGAACAGAAAGGTCGTCGAGCTGATCGAATTTGCGGCAGAGACCCTGTCCGGAATTCCGTCAATCATCTATGGCCTTGTCGGCATGCTTGTGTTCTGCCAGTTCTTCGGACTGCAGACATCACTGCTTGCAGGCTCAATGACCCTGGTCGTCATGAACCTGCCGACAATTCTCAGGACAACACAGGAAGCGCTCAAGACTGTTCCCCAGAGCTACAGGGAAGGCGCCTTTGCCCTGGGTGCGGGAAAGTGGAGAGTCATCAGGACTGTTGTCCTCCCAAGCTGCATAAACGGAATTGTCACGGGCTGTATACTCTCAGTGGGACGAATTCTCGGTGAAAGTGCCGCCCTCCTGTTCACGACAGGCTTCGCACACAACCTCAATGGATTCTTCCAGGGCCTGAGGAGTTCCGGCGCAACGCTTACTGTTGCCCTCTACGTTTACGCCAAGGAGCAGGGTGAGTTTGATGTTGCTTTCGCAATTGCCGCCATCCTGATGATCCTGACAATTCTTATCAACCTCGCGACAACCTTCATGGGTCGTCTGATGGAAAGGAGAAACGGACAGTGAAAATTATTGAGACAAAGAACCTGAACCTCTGGTATGGTCCCAGTCAGGCTCTCAAGAACATAAACCTCGATATCGAGGAAAAGAGCATCACGGCGCTCATCGGGCCTTCCGGCTGCGGCAAGTCTACTTATCTGAGAACGCTCAACCGGATGAACGATCTCATTGACGGGGTCAGAATTGAAGGCCAGGTGCTTTACGAAGGCCAGGACATTTTCTCTCCCAAGATTGACGTCAACGGGCTGAGAAGGGATATCGGAATGGTTTTCCAGAAGCCGAATCCGTTCCTGATGAGCATTTACGACAACATTGCCTATGGTCCGAGGACAAACGGAATCAAGAGCAGGGCAAAGCTGGATGAGATTGTCGAGAAGAGTCTGCGCAATGCCGCGCTCTGGGATGAGGTCAAGGACAGACTGAAGAAAAACGCCACAGGACTGTCCGGCGGACAGCAGCAGCGTCTGTGCATCGCACGTGCCCTGGCCGTCGAGCCCAAGGTCCTGCTGATGGATGAGCCCACAAGCGCTCTTGATCCTATCTCAACCAGCAAGATTGAGGATTTGGCAATTGAACTGAAAAAGGATTACACTATAGTAATCGTGACACACAACATGCAGCAGGCTCTGCGCATCAGCGATACGACGGCATTCTTCCTCCTCGGTGAGCTCATTGAGGCCGGAGATACTGAGCAGCTGTTCACAAAACCGAGACTGCAGAAGACTGAAGAATACATCACAGGAAGGTTTGGCTGATATGACAAGAATCAGATTCAACGAACAGCTTAGCGAACTGAACAAGGAAATGATCCAGATGGGCGGACTGTGCGAGAGTGCGATTGACACCTGCGTCGATGCTCTGCTCAACGGGGATGAGTCTCTGGCAAAGGAAGTCTCAAAGCGCGAGAAGGAGATTGATGAAAAGGAATCTGAAGTCACTGCATTGTGCATGAAGATGCTGCTCCATCAGCAGCCTGTCGCCAGTGATCTCAGGCAGATCAGCGCAGCACTGAAGATGGTCACTGATCTTGAGAGAATCGGAGATCAGGCTGACGACATCGGTGAGATGATCTGCTATACAGCCAGACATACCATCAGCGAGCACGGAAACATCCAGAAGATGGGCAATGCGACCAAGAAGATGGTCCGTGATTCCATCGATGCCTTTGTCCGTCAGGATAAGGAGCTTGCGGCACAGGTCATCAGCTATGATGATGTGGTCGATGAGCTTTTCGTCAGCATCAAGAAGTCTGTCATCGACAGCATTGATAAAAAGTCGATTGACGGTGAGTATGCCAGTGATATCCTGATGATTGCAAAGTACTTCGAAAGAATCGGGGACCATGCCGTCAATGTGGCCGAGTGGGTTGAGTATTCAATCACAGGCGTGCACAGGAAGGATGAGGAAGAGTAATGATTTTCGCAGTTGAAGATGATGACAGCATCAGAGAAATTGAGATCTATACATTGAACAGTGTAGGTTTCAAGGCAATGGGATTCTCCTCTTCGGAAGCTCTGTTTTCCGCACTGAGGGACACCACGCCTGATCTTATCATCCTTGATATCATGCTGCCCGGCGAGAGCGGCGTCAGCATCCTGCAGCGCCTGAAGGCCAGCAGGGAGTACCGGGACATTCCGGTCATAATGGCCACGGCAAAGGGCAGCGAGTATGACAAGGTTGAAAGTCTTGATGCCGGAGCTGATGACTATCTGGTCAAACCGTTCGGCATGATGGAGATGGTCAGCAGGGTCAAGGCTGTCCTGAGAAGAACAGGAAAGAAGGAAGCAGCCATTCTCAGCCTTGATGAGATCACCTTGAACAAGGCTGAACATGTTGTCATGGTCTGTGGTGAGAAAATTGCCCTGACTCTCAAGGAGTTCGACCTGCTTGAGCTCCTGATGGAAAACCCTGGAATTGTCTTCACCCGCGAGACTCTGCTTGACAGAATCTGGATGCAGTCGGCCGGGACTGAGACAAGGACGGTTGACGCCCATATCAAGACTTTGAGACAGAAACTCGGTTCTCAGGGAGCTCATATCGAAACAGTAAGGGGAGTAGGTTACCGGATAGAAGGTTAACTCACAAAAGGTATGAACAAGACTATATTTCGCTCAGTACTTCTGGCCTGCTGCATCGTGATGGTGTTCAGCCTCGTGGTGACACTGGCCTTTCTCAATTCCTATTTCATAAACATTGAATTTGACAATCTGCGCAGCCAGACAGAGATGATGGCAAAGGCTGTCGAGGAGTCCGGAATGAGCTATCTCGGCTCTTTTGACAGCAGTTCCTACCGCATTACTTGGATAGCAGCAGACGGCACTGTCATCTATGATACGGACGCGGATGAAAGCACAATGGAAAACCATCTGGACCGCCCTGAGGTCGTCTCTGCTGCCGCATACGGACACGGAGAGGACAGGAGACTGTCTGATACACTGTCTCTTGAGACGCTGTACTCTGCAGTCAGGATTTCTGATGGCTCCATCGTCAGGCTGTCCGTGACGCAGGCAAGCGTCCTGAGGATCACTCTGGGCGTGATTCCCTATATGCTCATCGTGCTTGTGCTTGCCTTTGTGCTGTGCACTTTCATCTCCAAGCGCATTTCCGCACGCATCATCAATCCTCTGATAAACCTCAATCTTGATTCTCCCCTGGAGAACGAGACGTATGAGGAGCTCAGCCCCCTGCTTGTCAGGATAGACAACCAGAACAAGCAGATCCAGAAGCAGATTGACACGATCCGCACCAGGGGAACGGAGTTCAGCGCCATTACCGACAACATGAGAGAGGGAATGATCATTCTCAGCTCAAACGGCACGATAATGAGCATCAATGCTTCTGCAATGAGGCTCTTCGGCGGCAATCAGAGCGTCGTGGGCAAAAGCATCTTTGTCCTTGAGCGCTCTCCGGAGTTCACAAAGGCGCTTGAGCAGGCCGGAACTGCGGGAAGAAGCGAGTTCTTCTTTGAGCGCAACGGGTTTATCAACAGGCTTATTGCAAGTGCCATTCAGGACAAGGGCAGGAACATAGGAACCTGCATCCTCATCGTTGATGAGACTGAGAAGGTCATGGCAGAAGGCATGAGGAAAGAGTTCAGCGCCAATGTCAGCCATGAGCTCAAGACTCCGCTTCACTCTATTCTCGCATCCTCTGAGCTGCTGATGAACAATCTTGTCAAGGAAGCTGACAAAATGAGCTTCATTGAGCGGATTCACAATGAGGCCGAGCACTTAGTCACTCTCATAGAGGACATCATCCGCCTGAGCCAGCTGGATGAGACGAAAGACTTTCCTGTGGAGCCAGTCAATGTGGCCCAGATCACAGGCAGCGTGCTTGAGTCGCTTGAGAAGAGCGCCGGGGAAAAGCATGTGACAGTCGTGAATGAGGTTGACGATATCACGATCAGCGGCGTGCAGCGCCTTGTATATGAGATTGTCTACAATCTTTGCGACAATGCGATCCGCTACAACAGGGAAGGAGGCAGCGTCACAGTCCGCTGCAAGGCAGAGGGAGACAAGGCCGTCCTTTCAGTAAGCGATACAGGAATAGGAATTCCTGCAGAGCACAGGGCCCGCATCTTCGAACGGTTCTACCGGGTTGACACTTCCCACTCGCGTTCCACCGGAGGCACAGGACTTGGGCTCTCGATTGTGAAGCATGCCTGCCAGGTCCTCAGGGCCCAGATAGAGCTGGAAAGCGAGGAAGGCAAAGGCTCTGTTTTTACAATTATTTTCAATAAATGAACTTAGCATAACCGGGTGACTGCCTCTCACCCGGTTTTTCTTTTATCCTTCTCTCTGGCCTGCAATGTCTGTTCTTTGATGAAATCTGTGTTGACGAACCGAGTATGAACAGATAGTTTTGTTATACATGCTTTTGGGGAGAAAGAGATGAACCGTGAGTATCTTTACATTGAGACAATGTTCAGCAGGGCAGGCGATCTGGCTCAGCGCTACAGAAAGGATATGGAAAAGAGCTTTGCCAGGATCTGCGGCTATTCTGCTGCCCAGGTGAAGGTGCTTGTGCACATGAACCGCAGCGGAGGAACAATCCTGCAGAAGGAAATCGACTCGCTTCTCTCGCTCTCAAGACCGACTGTCTCAATAATGGTTGACCAGCTGGTCGAAGCTGGCGTAATCTGCCGTGATGAGGCTGATTCAGACAAGAGGCTGAAGAAGCTTTCTCTGACTCCTGCCGGAGATGCAATAGCCAGAAAGGCCGCAGGAGCACTGAATGCCTACTATAAGAAGTTTGCGGAAAACCTGAGCAGGCAGGAAATAGAGGCATTCTCGTCAACATTGAACAAAATGAATCTTATTTTGGAGATAAACAGTGATCAAACTACTTTCTAAGAGTATTAGAGAGTACAAGAAGCCCGCACTGCTGACACCAGTGCTGATGATAGGAGAAGTAGCCATGGAGGTGTTAATACCAATGCTCATGGCTCTTATTATTGATAATGGTGTCTATGCGGGAGACATGGATTACATCGTCAGGATGAGCATCCTGATTGTGATCTCAGCTGTGCTTTCACTCTCTTTCGGTGTTGCAGGAGCCTTCAGCGCCGCAAAGGCCTCCTCCGGCTTTGCAAAGAACCTGCGGCATGACATTTTCTATCACCTGCAGGATTTCTCTTTCAGGAACATTGACTCATTCTCGACAAGCAGTCTCATCACAAGAATGACGACAGACGTGCAGAATGTGCAGATGGCCTTCCAGATGATGACGCGCATCTGTTTCCGTGCTCCTGTGATGTTCATCTTCGCCATCATCATGGTGGCAAATACAGGGGGAAGCCTTGTTGCCATCTTCGCTGTTGCGATTCCTGTAATCGGTGTCCTTGTCTATCTGCTGATGCGCAGGGTGCATCCCATCTTCAACAGGGTTTTCAAAAACTACGACAAGCTGAACAGGGTCGTTGAGGAAAACCTTACAGGCATAAGGACTGTCAAGGCCTATGTCAGGGAAGAGCATCAGATTGACAAGTTCAATGAATCAAGCGCATCAATCAGAAACGACTTTGTCAGGGCACAGCGTCTCATGGCCCTGATGAATCCGATGGTCCAGGCGGTCGCTTACTGCTGCATGCTTGCCATCTGCTGGTTCGGAGCCCACCTGATCATGTCAGGAGAGATGGGCACAGGACAGCTTATGTCGACATTCACATACACGATGCAGATTCTCTCTTCCCTGATCATGATCGCAATGATCATCACGATGATGTCTATCTCACGTGCTTCCGGCGAGCGTATTGCTGAAGTGCTCTCTACAAAGGCTGACATGGAGCTTGACGGCCCTGGTCTGAAAGAGGTCGCCAACGGAGACATCGAGTTTGACAATGTCAGCTTCTCCTATGGAGGAAAGGGACAGGCTCTCTGTCTGAAGGACATCAACCTGAAGATCAAGTCCGGCCAGATGGTCGGCGTTCTGGGCACTACGGGAAGCGGAAAGAGCTCTCTGGTCTCCCTTATCGCACGCCTTTATGACACTACAGAGGGAAGCGTGAAGGTCGGTGACCATGATGTCAGGGAATACAATCTCACAGCTCTGCGCAACAGGGTCGCTGTCGTGCTCCAGAAGAACACGCTGTTTTCCGGAACTGTCAGAAGCAATCTGCAGTGGGGAAACAAGGATGCCAGCGACGAGGAGATGATAAGGGCGCTGAAAATTGCCAATGCTGACTTCATCTTCACGGCCAAGGACGGACTTGACAGTGTGGTGGAGCAGGGCGGAAACAATTTCTCAGGCGGCCAGAAGCAGAGACTGTGCATTGCACGCGCGCTGCTGAAAGATCCCCGCGTCATCATCTTCGATGACTCAACCAGTGCGGTTGACACTGCCACTGACTCTCAGATCCGCCAGGCTCTGAGGACTGATGTCAGGGGTGCGACAAAAATTATCATTTCTCAACGTGTGAACTCTGTCATTGATGCAGACATGATCATCATGATGGAGAATGGAAGAATACAGGACTGCGGAACTCATGACGAGCTGATGAGCCGGAATGAAGTCTATCAGTCGCTGGTACGCGTTCAGCTGGGAGGTTCAAATGCCGGGTCCGATGAATAGAAGTCTGCGCGGAGGCTCGACGGTAAAGCACGGCAAGAAGACTTTTGCCAGACTATTCAAAGAGGTTTTCAGGGGCAACGCCCTTAAGCTTGCCGTTGTGCTTGTCTGCATTCTTGTCTCATCAATGGTCACTGTCTTTGTGTCCAACATGATTGAGACGCTTATTGACAGTTACATCACGCCGCTGATTACGGGCAGCATGACTGACTTCGGCCAGCTTGCAAAGGCCATCGTGATGTGGGCTGCGGTAATGGCGGCCGGAGTGCTCAGCGTCTTCATATATTCCAGAATCATGGTCACGATTGCTCAGGATGCCCTGATGAATATAAGGAACAAGATGTTTGAGAAGCTTGAGCATCTTCCTATCTCTTACTATGACCAGACGCAGCACGGTGCGACAATGTCCCTGTTCACGAATGATGCCGATACCCTGCAGCAGATGATAAGCCAGTCTCTTGTCGGCGTCGTCTCATCGCTGCTGACTGTGATCATGGTCTTTTCTGCCATGCTTGCCAACAGCTGGAGGCTGACGATTGTCGTTGTGGCTGCGACTGTTGTCATGTTCTACGTGACAAAGGTCGTTGCCGGAAAGAGCTCAAAGAACTTTGTTGCCCAGCAGGCAAACCTTGCCCGCGTCAACGGCTTCATCGAAGAGATGATCAACGGAAGCAAGGTCGTGAAGGTCTTCTGTCATGAGAATGAGAGCGAGAAGGACTTCGATGTCATCAATGAGGCTCTGTGCCAGACAATGACAAAGGCCGGAGGCTATTCGAATGTCATGGGACCGATCACGATGAACATCGGAAACCTGCAGTACGTCCTGCTTGTCTTCATCGGTTCTGCCATCTGCCTTATGGGCGGAGGCTTTGCAGCAGGCTACACAGTCGGAATGCTGGCCGCTTTCCTGCAGCTGTCCAGAAGCTTCGCAAATCCGATCAGCCAGATAAGCCAGCAGGCCAACTTCGTGCTGCAGGCCCTTGCCGGTGCCGAGCGAATCTTTGAGTTCCTTGACAGAGAAGACGAGACTGACAACGGCTATGTCACTCTGGTCAACAGCACGACTGATGAGAACGGAAATGTGACGGAAAGCAGCAGCCGCACAGGCAGCTGGGCCTGGAAGCACCCTCATACAGACGGCTCTCCTGTGACTTACACTCCGCTTGCAGGGGATATAGAGATGCATGAGGTTGACTTCGGCTACACGCAGGACAAGACTGTCCTTCATGATATCACGCTGTATGCGAAGCCTGGGCAGAAGATCGCCTTCGTCGGCTCGACAGGAGCAGGCAAGACAACGATCACAAACCTGCTCAACCGCTTCTACGACATCCAGGACGGCAAGATACGTTTTGACGGCATCAACATAAACAAAATCAAGAAGGATGATCTGAGGCATTCTCTTGGAATGATTCTTCAGGACACGCATCTCTTTTCGGGAACGATCATGGAGAACATCAGGTTTGGAAAGCTTGATGCCACAGACGACGAGGTCATTGCCGCCGCCAAGCTTGCAAATGCTCATGAATTCATCATGATGATGCCTGACGGCTACAACACTATGATCGAGAATGACGGAGAAGGGCTGTCTCAGGGACAGCGCCAGCTGCTGTCAATTGCCCGTGCCGCAGTCTGCGATCCTCCTGTGCTTGTCATGGATGAGGCGACCAGCAGCATTGACACGCATACAGAAGCCCTTGTCCAGTCAGGCATGGACCGTCTCATGGAGGGACGTACAGTCTTCGTCATAGCTCACAGGCTCTCGACAGTGCGCAACAGCAACTGCATCATGGTCCTTGATCATGGAAGGATCATCGAGCGAGGCACGCATGATGAGCTGATTGCCGCTAAGGGCACTTATTACCAGCTCTACACCGGAGCCTTTGAGCTCGAGTGAACAAAATACGGGCTCTGCGTGATGCGCAGAGCCCGTTGTGTCAGTAAATCATTGTCTAAATTCCTGATTCTCAGGCGCAGGTGTATTTTCTGCCGCCTACAATAATCTCAGCTTTGCTGTTCTTGTCATCCCTGATGATCTGGGAGACCGCGGGAAGCGAGATCTTTCCGCCGGCGGGGTTCTTGATGCTTATCATCTCGCTGAGCACAACAGCCTCAACTTCGCTTTTTTCGAAGGCGAGGTCAGCTTCCTCCATCCTGCAGTCAATCAGCTTCAGTCCCCTGCAGTAGCACAGCGGCTGGGTTCCGATGATCGTGCAGTTGTCAAAGGTCACGTTCTCGCAGTACCAGGCCAGGTATTCTCCGCGTACAGTGCAGTTTTTCACGACAACATTCTTTGCATGCCAGAAAGCATCCTTGGTATTGAAATTGCAGTCTTCAAAGACAGCATTCTCAATGTACTGGAATGAGTACTTGCCTGTGAAGTCTACATTAGAGAAATGAAGGTTGCTGCTGCGCATCATGAAGTACTCGCTTTCTGCCTTTGAGTCCTTCATCTCCACCGAACTGCAGTTCCAGCCGAACTCAGGAGAGATAATGTCGCAGTTTGTGATCCTGACATTTCTGCATTCCCTGAGCGCCTTTATGCCATGAAGCTTTGTGCCTTCGATTTCAATGTTGTCGGAATACCACAGCGCGGCCCGGCAGAACTCTGTCATCGTGCTGTTCCTGACAATGAGATTGTGATCATGCCAGAGGGGGTAGCGCAGGTTGAAAAGCGTGTCATCGGCTTCAATGTTCCTGCTTTCCTTCAATGCGCTTTCTCCGTCTGCAGGGCCTGTGAAGGCACAGGACCTGATGAGAAGCCCGTCGGATCCGTAAAGCGCCCTTTCCTGATCAAAGCTCTGGTGTTCTATTTTCCTCATCTGTTTCTCTCTCCCTTTCCAGTGAGTATTTCAGGTAGTCAAGAGAAGATATCTTCCTCTCTCCTTCGTGGACAGTCCTGAGCAGCCTGTCTCGCTGCCTGTCTATTATCCTGAGCTGTCCGGCGAAGTTGCCCTCACTCTCACACTTCATATATTCATTTATAGATTTCTCGCTGCATCCGGCCTGGCACAGGCAGGCCCTGCAGTCTTCTTTCTTTATCATACCGCCAAGTTTAATAAAACTGCTGTTGAATAGCAAATACTTTGTGTTTATCATTATCGATAGGTTTTACCTATAGGAGTTCACAGTGGAATTAAGAGTGCTCCGCTACTTTCTTGCTGTTGCCAGGGAACAGAGTATTTCCCGTGCAGCTGAGGTGCTGAACATCACGCAGCCGACTTTGTCGACACAGCTGAAGGATCTTGAGGATGAGATTGGCCATCAGCTTCTCATACGCGGTTCAAGAAAGATCACGCTGACGGAAGAAGGCATGATTCTGAGAAAGCGTGCGGAAGAGATAATCGATCTTGTCCTGAGAACCGAGCGCGAGCTGTCTGGAGATGATGAGAATGTGGCAGGAGAGATCCACATTGCGATGGGCGAGACTGCCTTTATGAAGTACTTTGCACTGGCAGCGAAACTGCTGAAGGAGTCCTGTCCTGACATCAGCTACAGGATCTCAAGCGGCAATTCCCAGTTTGTGATCGAGCAGCTGGACAAGGGGCTTGCTGACTTCGGCCTCATCTTCGCCGACGCAGACCCGACCCGTTATGAGAAGCTGGTCGTTCCCGTCTTTGAGCGCTGGGGCGTGCTGATGCCTGCCGGCCACCCCCTGAGCCGCAGGAGCGTTATCAGGGCAGAGGATCTGATTGATCAGCCTCTGATCATAAGCCAGCAGGAAAACGCCCGCAAGAACATCGAGCAGTGGTTCGGGCTGCCGCTTACAAAGCTCAATATCGCGGCCAGCTACAATCTTGTGCTCAATGCAAGCTTCCTGACTGAAGAGCATTTCGGCCTGACGCTGACCTTTGACGGCCTGCTGGATCTGAATGAGAGGTCTTCCCTGTGTTTCCGTCCTCTCGAGCCGAGGATGGAAAGCGGAGCCTTCATCATCTGGAAGAAATATCAGGTGATGAGCAGGGCTTCCCGCCGTTTCCTGTCACAGCTCACCAGACTCATCGCTTCTCTCAGAAAAGAAGCTGAGCAGCATGCCGGCCAGCAGCAGAAGGGCGCCGCACAGGAGCCAGGGAGAGAAGCTGCCGTAGAAGACAGCATCAATCA
This sequence comes from uncultured Spirochaetales bacterium, assembly GCA_944390865.1. Lineage (GTDB taxonomy): Bacteria > Spirochaetota > Spirochaetia > Sphaerochaetales > Sphaerochaetaceae > Bullifex. The sequence continues at coordinate 77,479 of CALXRC010000003.1, forward strand.
CCACGCTTGTGATGATCTGTCCCGCAGACATGAGAAGGGATGACCACAGGGCGGGCACCATGGGAATTATCAGGTTGGATGAGACCACAACTGCGACAGCCAGTATCCCTCCAAGACAGGCTGCAGGCAGTGACACGCCGCTTAGTGCCATGAAGCCTTTTGCCGTCTCATCCGGCAGCAGGACAAAGGCATAGGCGAGTGTGCCGAGAAGACCGGAGAGCGCATTCTGCCTGGCTGAGAATATTGCTCCCTTTTTCTTCGCGAAGCTTGAGTTGTAGCACATCTGAAGCATTGTCAGCACGCCGGCTCCGATGCCCATGAGCACATAAAGCAGGCTTGCGCTTCCTCCGCGTGCGAAGGTCATCACGAAGATTCCGGAAAACGAGACCAGCGCAGAGAGGGCCTTCCTGGTGCTGAAGCTTCTCTTCTTCATATGAAAAAAGCCGCCCAGGTCAAGAATGAGTCCGGTCATGGACTGCCCGAAGACTGCCGCCGCCATGGCCAGCGCCGCTCCTATGTTGAGAACGCTGTAGAAGTTCGCGATCATTATCAGGACGCCGAAAAGGCCTCCGAAATACATGTACCAGCGGCTTTTCTGCCTTGGCGGACAGATGAGAGCGCTTTTCCTTCCTGCCGCAAGCATGACTGTAGTCAGCAAGACTCCGATTGCCTGGTTGACGCTCATCGAGACTTCGTTGCTTGTCAGGGCTCCGAGATTTGTGTTTGCCACGACCATTATGCTGATGATGCCGCCTGTGGCAAAAGCCGCAATCAGGGCAGAATACTTTCTCATACACCAGCATTTTTGAATAAAGTCAGCAAGAAAGCAACTGATTTTTCAGCCGGCCGGATGGTTTTCACACTCCTTCTGGCTTCTGCCGGCACCCTGTCGCAATGCCAGATGAGACAGGCAGCGGGCATCCCCGTCTGCATCCTCTGTGCGCGCAATTGAATGCTCTTGCTTTTTTTCGTATGATTTACCTGTCTCTGGAGGTTGATATGGAAGTTGTCTGTCTTGATCTTGAAGGCGTGCTGGTGCCTGAAATCTGGATTGCATTCTCTCAGAAAACTGGAATAGCGGAGCTGTCCCGCACCACACGTGATGAACCTGATTACAATGTGCTGATGAATTACCGTCTGGAGATTCTTGAGAAAAACAATCTCAGGCTCAGGGACATACAGGATGTCATTGCCTCAATAAGGCCGCTTGAAGGTGCAAAGGACTTCCTTGACGAGCTGAGGAGCCTGACCCAGGTGATAATCCTTTCTGACACATTCAGGGAGTTTGCCTCTCCTCTGATGAGGCAGCTGGACTGGCCTGCAATCTTCTGCAACAGCCTGACTGTTGACAGCGAGGGCAGGATCACAGGCTTCAGGCTGCGCCAGCAGGACGGCAAGCGCAAGGCTGTTGAGCATCTCAGGCTCATGGGCTTCAGGACCTTTGCCGCAGGAGACAGCTATAATGATCTTTCCATGATAATGGCCGCAGACAGCGGCTCGCTGTTCCGCGCCCCTGAGAATATTCTTTCAGAATACCCTCAGCTGCATCTTTCGACGACGTATGATGATTTTCTGAATACTATCAGGAGTTTCCTTGATGAAAGAGAATGATCCTGTCAAAGGACTGTGGCCGGCAGTTGTCATACTGCTTGCCGGCATGACCACAGGCTTCATCCTGCTCTCGCTCGTATACACAGGGCCTGTCTGGGTGAAGGTCGTGGTCTTCGTAATATACCTTGTGGTTGCGGCCGGCCTTGTCACAGGCGTCAAGCGCTTTACGGACAAGGCCGGGAAAGACAGGCAGGACTGACTGAGTCAGTTCAGCAGTCTCAGCAGTGAGGCTGTCCTGTCCGGGTTGACTGCCTCCCAGCTCTGACCTGTCGCGAAATGGCCGAAACGTGCTGTGTCGGCATAGATCGGACGCCTCAGGTCAAACTCGTCAATTATGCCTTTCGGGGTCAGGTCCCAGTTGTCAGTGATCCAGTCTGCAAGCCTGTCGTCAGGAATCCTGCAGGTGGAGAACGTATCTGCAAAAATGCTGACAGGATGGCTGATCCCTATTGCCCAGGCAAGCTGGACCAGAGCCTGCTTCGCCGCTCCTGACTTTACGATTGTAAGTGCTATGTTGCGTGCAAGATAGCTTGCGCTGCGGTCGACTTTTGTCGGATCCTTGCCGGAAAAGGCTCCTCCTCCGTGAGGAGCATAGCCTGAGTAGGTGTCCGCAATGATCTTTCTTCCTGTAAGGCCTGTGTCAGCTGCAGGACCTCCAAGCACGAAGCGTCCTGTCGGGTTGATGAAGAACTTTGTGTCCCTGTCAATGAGACTGTCTGGGATGACCTGTGAGATGACTTTGCTGTACAGCACCTCTCTCAGCTGCCCGATCTCAATATCCTCATCGTGCTGGGCTGAAAGTACTATCGTGTCGATGCGCCTGATCTTCCCCTCATCGTACTCAATGCTGACCTGGCTCTTGCCGTCAGGGCGGAGGAAGGGGATGCTGCCGTCTTCTCTTGCATCAGTGAGCTTCTGAGTCAGCTTTCTTGCAAGCACATGGGCAAGCGGAAGACCTTCCTCTGTCTCGTCAGTCGCATAGCCGAACATGATGCCCTGATCTCCGGCACCGATTGAGGCTGCCGAGTCAACTCCTCTGGCTATGTCGGGCGACTGGCTGTGGATGGAGACGACTACCGGGGTCCTGTCCGTGAACAGATACTCATCCTCAGTCCATCCTGCGCGCCTGATGGCTTTCCTTGCCTCCTGCTCGTAGTCGACATTGGCCTTTGTGGTCACTTCTCCCATGACATGCACAAAGTCCGGCGATGCCGTGCATTCGACAGCAGCCCTTGACAGCGGATCCTCTCTGAGCAGGGCGTCAAGCACGCTGTCTGATATCTGATCGCAGACCTTGTCCGGATGCCCGGCTGTCACGGATTCGCATGAAACGATTCTTTTCATTTTTTCACCTTTCACTTCTGGATTCGCACTTCTGGTCTGCGTGAATGAAAAGTGACATGCACAGGGACTGTGAGTCAATGTGCAGCCGGCTGTCTTTGTCAGAAATACAGACAGAAGCGGCAGCTTTGTCTGATTTTACCCTGACCGCTGGCCGTTGACTGGAAGAGAATAATGTAGCTGATTGTGACAGGCGCAAACATTTTGCTTGACATAAGAACAAAAACTGCTATATTCCCCTTATGATTAAAGAGGAGCAGACAAGGGGGAAAAAACAATGGATGCCGCTTTTATTGAAGAAATGAAAGAATTGTTGTATAAGGAGCGCAAGGAAATCCAGGACAGGATGAACGGCGAGAATTCCAGCTTCAAGGAAGAGGGCGCAACAGGCAGGGGTGACAGTGTTGATCTTGCTTCTGACGAAGGTGCTTTCAAGAAGATGGAAGCGTTAAATGCGATGGACGCCAGACGCCTTACAGCCGTTGAGAACGCTCTCAAGAGGATAAGCGAAAACAAGTATGGAATCTGCCTGAAGTGCGGAAAGAAGATCCCTGAGGACAGGCTGCGTGCAATGCCTTCTGCAGTGCTCTGCATTGACTGCAAGAGCGCAGAGGAGAAAAGGCGCTTAAATTAAATAGGCATTCTCTTCTTTTTCCAGGCCCATGGTGCTGAAGCTTCCGTGTCCCGGAAGGATGCGGCAGTCATCCGGTATCATGGCCTTGAGTTTTTTCAGTGAAGCGGAAAGCTGGCTGAAGTCTCCGCCAAGATCCGTTCTTCCGACTGAGGAGCGGAAAAGAGTATCTCCGGAAAAAAGGATCAGGTCATTCTCACTGTACAGGGAAATGCTTCCTGCAGTGTGACCGGGTGTTTCTATGACCTGGAAGTCTGAAAAGGGCCTGTCCCCGCCGCAAAGCAGGATGTCTGCCTGCGGAATGCTGCTTACAGGGCAGTCAAGGCCGAAAAAGCCCATATCCCGACGTATGATATCAAGATCAAGCATGGTGCTGTCAGTTCTGCTGACAGCTATTTTTATCTGCGGAAAGCTCTCTTTCAGCCGGCCCAGTCCAAGAATGTGGTCAAAGTGGCCGTGGGTGAGCACAACAAGCTCAGGCTTTGCTGATTTGCTCTCAAGCTGTCTGATTATGCCGTCAGCAGGCCAGGGCGCATCAATGATGACGCACCCTGAGTCCGTATTCACTATATAGCAGTTGACAGCGAAGTCACCTTCAGTCCTGACCTGGATCGTTGTCATCTGACGCTTTTTTTTCCTTGTTGGAATAGTTGATCTGGATTACTCTGTTTCTGTATGTCTGACCCTGAAGCTTTGCAATTGCCTTTTCGCAGTTGGCTTCGCTCATTGTGACGAAAGAGTATTTGTCATGCAGGCGGATCAGATAGATGTCATCCTTGCTGACAAGCTCATCGGCTGTAAGCAGGCTGACCAGATCCCTTGCATAGACATGCCCGATCTTGCCCAGATTGATGTAAAGGGTCTTGGCTCCTTCCGGAATCTGCCTTGTCCTGTGCTCTCTGGCTTCCGGCTTCTGTGCAGGAGCCTTCTTCTCGCTTCTCTCTGCGCTGTCTGCTCGTTCGCTCTTTTCCGCTCTTTCCTGCCTTTCAGGCTTTGAAGGGCGGGTGAAAGAGGATCTGGCATTTTTCTGTTCCTGGGATCTGATGAGTTCTCTGAGAAGATAGGCTGAGAAATAGCCTCTGAGAGAGAAAGGAACGTTTTTCCTGACAAGCTTCTTGATTTTGTCCAGCTGTTCTGGATTGCTGTCCGCCCTGAGCTGCGCAACAAGGCTCTGGATTCTGGATGCAAGCTCATCATCCTGAATTGTAAAGTTGTTCTGCATATTCAATGTAACTCCTGATGACCGGTAGACAGGCTGAAGAAGATCCTTGATTCCGGTCTGCCAAACGCTGAAAAGAATAGCTGACAGATGTTGGCTTTGTCAATTCAGCTTTGCTATAATCTGTCAGTGTGGACAGCGTCAAAACAAAGATCGAGGAGCTTCAGAAAGACATAGATGAAAAGTGGGACAGCCTGCGTTCTGCAGGCTATGAGCTGGCGCAGCTGTCTGCCCGCATGACAGAAGGGCCTGTGACACTGATCAGCCCGACTCTGCGCAGGGCCTTCAATGATGCCCAGAATGACTTTGTCTTTCTCAAAAGCCAGAATCTTGAGCGGGAGGAGCTTGTCCGCCGTCTCGACGAGGGAAAGCGCAAGGTCAGCTTTCTGCAGAAAGAGCGCGCTCACTGCATGAAGAAGATTGACGAGCTGGCTGTGATGCTGGGTGCTGTCGCCTTTGCCCAGGCAGGCAGTCCGGACTGTGATGAGGAAGTCAGACAGGCCCTTGAGGATGAAGTCGGGCACTGCGAGCAGCTTGCGATGAAAGCAGGCGGAAACTCTCTTCTCTCCAGCCTGGGCAGACTGCGCTACAGTCTGTATCTCAGAAAGCAGGAAACTGTCTTCGCCGCCTGCTTTGCCAAGCTCAGGGACAGAAACCTTCTCTCCCGGCTCAGCGGGGAGAGGGCCGTATCGCTGCTTGAATCATATAAGTCTCTTTCTGCTTCTCTTGAGATTATAGAGCACGACCTTGAGGCAAGGAAAAGCAAGGTCTCGGACAGCCAGAGTGAGCTTGACGGGAACGATGACCTGAAGCAGAGGCTCGAAAACGCACGCATTCAGCTGAACGAGGCCGGTGTGAACTACGGGCTGTATCTGTTTGACAACGGCCACAAGTGGATAGGCCCTGATACTCCGGAGGCCTTTCTTGATCTTGTCCAGCAGATGCTGCAGCTGCAGCAGGGCATAAGCGATGATGAGAAGGAGATCGAGAAGGAAAAGGAATACTCGGCCATAGCGGACTTCGAGAGCATGATTGAGTTCAACAACAAGAAGATAAATGACCTGAGAGAGGAGATCAGGTCAATCAGCGCCGAGATAGAGAAAATTGAGGAAGACAACAGGAACATAAGGCGGAAGATCGAGAATGTGGAGGCCAGGCTCAGGTGAGTGAGAACAGGTTCAAGGTCCAGGCAAAAAAGCCTGCTTCCGCTTCAGCTGATCCAAAGGCAGAAAGCAGGAAAAAGCTTGAGCAGGCCCGCGTGAAGAAATCGGCTGTGCTTCCCCGCAAGGAGCTGCCTGATGTCCGCGACATGGGCAGCATGACCAGAGAAGAGCGGATCAATGCCGTTCTGGGAAAGAAGCCGGCAGCGCGCACAGGTGCGGCCGCAGGAGAGAAAAAGGCCCGCAGCGAACGCTACGGACAGATGAAGAAGGACATTGCCCAGGCAAAGGCCAGGGAAAAAAAGACAGCGGAAAAGCCGGCTGCTGCACCAGTCAGGAAAGACTGGACAGGCTTTGTGCTGAAGCTCAGCCTCATTGTGCTTGCCCTCGTGCTCGCGGCCATTGTCATCATACTTGTGCTCAGGAGGAGCGGCAGTGATGAAGAAGCCGGTCCCGTGCTGCCTGAGAGTATTGAGATCACAGTTCCTGCCGGCAGCACTGCTTCTGAAACTGCTGCCATCCTTTCCCCCTGGTTTGACGGCAGCGCCTTCCTTTCACAGCTTGAGGCAGAAGGACTGAGTTCGTCAGTCAGGGCAGGTGAATACACGCTTTCGCCTGACATGAGCACTGAGGAGCTTGTCAGGACCATGACAGCCCCGCCTGATCAGGACGGCCTCACAATCTGGCCTGGCTATACTGTCAGCGACATCGACAGAATGCTTGCAAACAGGGGTCTGGCCGCCTCTGGCGATTTCACCCGTGCCTGTGAGGAAGTGAGAAAGGAGCTTGGCCTTGACTTCATTGAAGGCTGGCTCCTTGCAGGAGAGTATGCTTTTCAGGACTGCGGGAGTCTTGCTCTCAGCATGGTCTCGTCAATGCTGGCCCTTCTCAGGCAGAATGCTGCACAGGCGGCCGCTTCTGGCCTGTCGCTGAATGATATCGTGATCATCGCAAGCATGATCAACAGGGAAACCCAGGCAGCAGACCAGATGAGCACGATAGCTGCAGTCATTCTCAACCGCCTCCACGCCGGCATGCCGCTCGGCATTGACTCTACGACACGCTATGAGCTGAATGACTGGAGCAGCAGTCTTCCCCAGTCTGTCTTTGAGCGGCCTTCTGACTACAACACAAGGAGAAAGGCCGGACTTCCTCCCACAGGCATCGGCTGTCCTGGAAAGGATGCTGTCCTGGCAGTGCTTTTTCCGGATGACACGTCAGCTCTGTATTATCTTCACGATGAGGAGGGAAGGTTGTATACTTCTTCCACATACGAGGAACATTTGGCAGTCTATGAGTCAGTTCACTGAGAAATACAACATACATACACATTCCTTTTACTGCGGGCATGGCAGCGGAACAATCAGACAGTACGCCGAAGAGGCAGAGCGGCAGGGCCTGGAGCTTCTGGGCTTCAGCGAGCACTGTCCTTTCCCAGACAGCTTCCTCCAGCGTTCCAGAATGGCCTTTGATCAGATGCGCGTCTATGAGGAGGATGTAAGAAGAGTACAGGCTGAGTCCGGCGTGAAAATAATCCTGGGCTATGAATGCGACTATTTTCCGCGCTACAGGAGTTTCTTTGAGGACCTTAAAGCCAGCGGGCGCGTCGATTACCTGATTACAGGAACTCACTTCATCATCAGGGCCGACAGCTCGCGCGTGTCCCCGTTTTCGGACAAGCTGGACAGTGATGACATCCTGCGCTACAGGGATCAGATGCTGGCGGCTCTGGATACAGGGCTGTTTGACTTCATTGCCCATCCTGATCTCTTCATGGCCGGATACTGGACCTGGGATGACAGGGCAGTGCGCATAGCAGAGGAGATAATTGCCGCTTCTATGAAGCATGGGACTCCGCTTGAGGTCAATGCCAACGGCCTTCAGAAGCCGAAAGTCGCCGGCAGGGATCCTTATCCTTTCGGTCCTTTCTTTGAGCTTGCGGGAGAAAAGGGCGCGCCTGTCATACTCTCGACAGATGCCCACAAGGTTTCAAACCTGGTCTGCAACAAGGACCGCATTGAGGCCTTCGCTGCAGAGCATGGACTCAGTCTCATCCGCCCTGTCTATAAGACCGGGCGGCTAGAATGGGCACTTTGAGTCAAAAGTGACGTATTCTTTTGTCTGAGGGTGAATGAAGCTGAGCTGTGAGGCATGAAGACAGAGCCTCTGGCCCGGCTTTCTTGTTCCGTACAGCCTGTCTCCGATGATGGGGCAGCCCAGAGCATATGCGGCATGCACCCTGATCTGATGAGTGCGTCCTGTGTGCGGCGTGAACTCCACTCTTGTCGCCGGGCGTCCGTCAATCATTTCCACCGAGAGCCGCCTGAAGCCGGTCACAGCCTTTTTCCCGTTCACGGGATCAGCAGTCTGTTTCGGCCTGTTGTCCTCATCAAGCCTGATTGGAAGGTCAATCAGGCCTTCTTCCTCTTTCACAAGCCCGTCAAGCAGGGCAGTGTATTTCTTCCTGACAGTCCTCTGTTCAAACTGCCGCTGCAGAAAGGCCTGAGATTCAGCGTTTCTGGCCACTATGAGCAGGCCTGAGGTGTCCATGTCAAGGCGGTGGACAGTGGGGTTGGCCGGAGCAGAGGGGAAAATCTTCCTGATGCGTTCTGTCACGCAGTCTTCCTTTCCCTCTCCCTTTCCGGGCACGCTCAGCATTCCTTCTTTCTTGTTGACGATGACAAGCCAGTCATCTGCATAAATTATGTCGAGGCCGAAGATATAAGGCAGGATGAGGGCGCACTTCTCGTCGCAGGGAGTGCATGACTCAAGATGCCTGCGGCCTTCAGCCCTGCCGTAGAACAGCTCGCACAGGCTGACAGGCTCCCAGCCCCTGCGGAAGCAGTAGGAGAGCAGCTTTGCAGCAGCGCAGTCTCCTGTTCCTGTCGGCACTGAGCTGAGGTTCATGTCCGAGAAAGTCACAGGCCCCTGCGGAGAGAAGAATCTGTAGTTCTCCCTTATTTCCCTCAAGCAGTCATTTGACAGGGCCCTGCGCATTGCGCTGAGTTCTTTCTCTCCGCGCTCTATGCGGTCTGTATAGCAGTGGATTGCACTGTCATACTGATTCACAATCGCATTGAAGGCATTCACGGAAAAGCATGGCGGGACAAATCCGTCCACCAGGTATCTGCCGTCAAAGGCACCTGAGAAGGCGAAGAGAGGGCGGGTGGAGCCGTCAGGAAGGCGGACAATGAGGCAGCCGAACATCATTCCGTCCATTGAAGGACTGATCAGGCCGGCAGCTTCCTGCTGTCCAAGCTTCATAAGCAGTTCTGTCTTTGCCCTGTCCTCGCTGAGAATGCGCAGCATCAGCTCAGCACCGCCATGATGTAGTCATTGAGGCTGGCATTTTCGTACATCAGTGCATAGAGTGCCTGGACAATTGGATAGTCCTTCTCAATTCCCCTCTCGCGGGTCAGCTGGCCGAAAAGCCTGATTGTCCTGTGTCCCTCGACGAGCGTGGCAGTGTTGCCGCTGCTGTAGTCAAAACCCTTTCCTATGAGCATGCCCAGTGTCCTGTTGCGCGACAGGTCATTGAGACCTGTAAGTCCCAGATCACCGATGGCGCAGTAGCGGAAGATGGTCTCCTCATCGCATTCAAACAGGCGCAGAAACTGCCTCATCTCGTTGACTGCCCTTGTGTACACAAGAAAGTCGACATTCGGGCTTGAATAGCGGCCCGAGACAAGGCCGATGGCAATGGCATACATGTTCTTCAGGATGCTGGTGAGCTCAACGCCCCTGACATCGTCCGTATGATCAAGCAGGAGGCTGGTATTTCTGAAGACCTCGTTCTTCACATAAAGGTAGTCTTCCTTCTTTCCTCCGAAGGTGAAGGCCGTGGGCAGCCCGTTGAGCACCTCAATGGCAAAGCTGGGACCCTTCATGCTCGCTGTGCGTGAAAAGGGGATGTTTTCCGTGATGAAGGCTCCTTCCTCGCTCATTCCCTTTGCGAGGTTGATGACGAGCGGCTGTCTGTCAGCAGTGTATTTCTTTATTTCATTGGAGAAGCTGACAATGGCCTTGGACGGTATGACGAGGAAGATGGCATCCGCGTCTGCAAACACGCTGTAGTCTTCTGTGGCCTTCAGATTGATGTTCAAGAAGCGTGTGGGAAAGTATTTGACATTCCTGTGCTGTCCGTTGATTGTCTGTACGACTTCTGCCTCGACAGAGTGTATGATGACATTGTTGTCAGTGTTCCAGGCAAGCCGCTCGGCGATTGCTGTGCCGAATACGCCGCCTCCGGCGACGACAATATTGTTTTTCTTTCTCATAAAAACTATTCCTTCTGGTCAACGCGCTGCGCTGTATATAGACGGGTTGAATGATCACCCATTACTCTCAGGTCTTCACTGTAAGCCGAATGCGTGTACTGTTCAATAAGGCGCACGCCTGCCCATTTCAGCGTGTCTCCTCCTGCAATGTACACCTCCTGCTCAAGAGCCGGCGCTGTGTAGTCGTCTTCAAGGAAGAGCTCATCTTCCTCCTCTCTCCTTGAGACCCTGTAGAGTGCATTCTCATCCGCATCCTCAAAGCGGATGATGTCATCTGCCTCATTTGCCGCCGTGCTGCGCTTTGCAACCAGCATGATGAGATCGCTCCTGTCCGGGCTGGAGGCTGTCAGCGTGATCCTGTTTCCGTCATCATGCATTCTGTAAAGGCCGTACTGCAGTGTTGCCCTGTGCATCTTGTAAAAGCTTATCTGGTCGGTCACCGCCTGACGCTGCGCGCTTGTCAGCTTTTTCAGATCAATTGAATAGCAGGGGGTGCCGAAGATGGCTGTGTTGAAGGCCGTGGAGAAGCTTGACCAGCGGCCTTCAAGATTCCACCGCCTGGAACAGACCATGCTTGTTATGCAGCTGGGCGGGACTATGAGCGAGGCTCCGCTGAGTGCATCAAGGTTTTCAAACGGGTCGCTCAGCGCGCTGAGGCCGAGCAGGGAAGAGTAGGCCAGCAGGCCGAGATCAAAGCGCGGGCTTGTGTCTGATACATTCTCTATAAGCAGGTTTGGAAAGCAGGCTGACAGCGTGCGCTGCATGCGGTAGAAAGCGCAGATGTACCTGTAGCGCCAGGTTCCGTTGAGGCTCTCTGTCTGTGCCGGTGACCAGATATCAGCCATCTGGCAGCCGAGATTCCATTTCAGGTGATCAATGCCTGCCCGTTCTATCAGCTCTTTTATGAGGTCAAGCAGATAGTCATAGACCTCCGGCCGCGTCAGGTCAATCAGACAGCCTCCCTGTTCGCTCGGGTTTGCCTTTTTCCTTGGATTCCTGACGATCCAGTCCGGATGCTCAAGGGCCAGCCTGCTTTCGCTGCTTATGACCTCCGGACTGATGAAGAGTCCGAAGAGCATGCCCTGCCTGTGGCAGGCCCGCGACAGCTGGGCCAGGCCTCCCGGCAGCTTCATTGTGTTCGCCGACCAGTCTCCGCATGAGTCCGTCTTGTCTCTTCTGACTCCGAACCAGCCGTCATCAAGGACAAAGAGTTCGAAGCCCATTCTGCCTGCCAGTGCGATTTCCTCCAGCAGCCTGTCCTGCCTGATGTCAAGTCCGAATGACTTCGCGCTGCTGTACATCACAGGGCGCAGACGGTTCTTCCAGGTGCCTTTGATCACATAGTTTTCTGCAAAGCTGTAAAGATGCGACTGGGCAGTGACCCTGTCCCGGCCCAGTATAAGGAAGGCCTCGGGCGTCTCAAAGGCCTCTCCCGGAGCAAGCACGGGCCGTACCGTGTCATTGTTGATTCCGCTGATCACATGAGTCCTGCCGTACTCTGTCACTTCAATCACAGCCTTGTGGTCAGCCGAGTAGAGCAGGCCTGTGATGATGCTTCTGTCACTGCGCTCCAGAAGGAAGGTGTTCGCTTTCTGTCCGGTGAAGCCGCTTCTGGATTCATTGACGATCTTGCCGTATGAGAGGCGCTGGCTTCGCGGGCGGTGCTCTCTGCCCCAGGGGCCGCCGATGAGCGTCAGCGTGTAGTCGCAGTCAAACAGATCAAGCTGCAGGCTTGCCAGGTTTGTCACGGAAAGAGGACGTTTGCCTGTATTCCTGAGCACTGCACGGCGGGTTATCGCATCAGCGTCCGGAAAGACTGTGTAATAGAGCGAGAGGATGACATCTGCCCTGCTGTCCTCATAGTCGACACGCACTCCATGGCACTCATCTTCTCCTGCGATGGCCTGAGGCAGGCCGCAGTCCATTCTCTTTATGCCTTTGAAGGTCTCACTTGACTTGTATCTCAGATCAAGGGAAGTGGCGCAGTTGAGATTTGCCAGAACACTTACGAACGGGGTGCGGAAATCGCCGCTTCCTTCTGTCGATGCCTCAAGAGGAGTGTCGTTGAGGTTGACTTCCCATTCCTTTTCCGACAGCGAGACTTCACCCTTTCTCGGGACATAGCGCTTCTGCATGAGTGCCGCGGCATCCCTGACCGGATTGGCCAGCCTCGGCCCGTAATACAGATGTTCTCCAATGCCCTTCGGGCTGATTGCGAAAACATAGCTTGATGAACGTGTCTCAAGGTGGAAAACATTGTTTGTGACTGTTATCATGTCAAGTGTCCTTGAGGATAATATTATCATTGAAGAGGGATGGTGGCAAATGGATATAAGGCGTATGAGTCTCTGGGAAAGCAGGAACGCGACCTTCATGAGCAACAATCTGATAAGGGCTGTTGTCGAGGATCAGGGCGAGGTGGCTGTCGAGCTTTCAGCCAGAGCAGTGCAGGGCGGCTTTGTCAATGCGCTCAACCTGCCTTATTTCAGAGGCCGCGGGCTTGGCGTCGAGTCTGACCCGAACGCTGACTGGTGGAAAAGCAAGATGAGCTTCTATCAGGCCGGAGGCATTTACCTCACATTCCCCTCGCGCAACGAGAACGACATCCTTGTCAGCAATACGTCCTGGATGGTGCGCCGCTATGGCTCTGACGGACAGAGCGGGGCCCTCTGGCGCCTGAGCCAGATGAAGAGCCGGCAGGAGCACAACCGCTACCGGGCAACCAAGGTGGACATGATCCTTCCGGGGCAGAGCGTGCTGTACTCGCTGGTGAGAATAACGAACAGCGATGAGGAAGTGCTCAGCTATAACGCAGAGATACATGCCATGCTGACCCCGCCGTTTCTTGAATCAGGCTGCTTTGTCAACACAAGTCCGGCAAGTTTCACTGCCTTTCCTCCGAATTTCAGGGAAGTGGCCTTCAACAGGCTTAAAAGCGGGGTGATGTTCACTGATCTCAGGCATGCCCCTTCAATCAGGGGAGGCAGCGTTGACGCTTCATACATCCCCGGGCCCACAGGCTCCTATGATTACCTTGTAGGCCAGGTCAACGACAATGAGGAACTGGGCTGGATCAGCGTGATCAATCCTCGCCTCCAGATGGTTTTCCTCTCTCTTTTTCCCGCTGCTGCGGGCAGCCTTGACAGCACTGTGATGAAGTCGCAGGTTTTTGACCTTTCGTTCAATCTTCTGGGACGCATGGACAGTCCGTGGGCGCTGTATGAGGGCGGAACCTCTCAGGTCTTCAGCCTCACTGCAGGCCATGGCATCATCGACCATCACGGCAGCCTGAAGGCCCCGTCTTCAGCCCAGCTGCTTCCCGGGCAGACGATAGATCTTGTCTATGCCCACGCCTTCCTCAGCTACGATAATCCAAGAATCTCAAACGGCTTTTTCACAATGGAGAAAGAGGACAGGGCCCTTGTCCTGAAGCGCACTAAAAGCTACTGCCTCATTCCCTGCGACTACAAGTTCACGACAATCAGGGAACTTGCGGACAGGCTCATAGAGAATGCCCAGGACTGATCTTTTTTTCTGACTGTCCTCAGTAGACGAGGATGTGCGACACATAGTGCGGGATCGAGATATAAGGTATTGCTCCGAAGTCAAAAGTGACTGCGACAAAGGGCGTGATGCCTGCGCCTGCATAATCTGAATCAACTGCGAAGTGTCCGTAAACGGCTGCTCCCAGATCGAGGCTGAGCGCGGAAAAGCCTGTCGGAGACAGTCTCACCGATGCTGCGGCTCCGGGGCCCATGGTGACAATGCTGTCCGCATCTCCCGCTGTGTCAAGTATGCTGACTGTCAGGCCGGCCAGCACGTCAAGCGCGATGTTTCTGCTGAAGCGGTACATCACTTCAAAGCCGCAGAGTATGTCCATGGAAAAACCGCTGCCGCTTCCGATGCCGAACTCAAAATCCGCCCTTGTGCCGAAGCCGAGGGCAAAGCTGCCGTCATCGCTGTTTGACAGCACGCCTGACTGCATTGTCAGCGGAATTGACTGCCGGCTGTCATTTTCAGAAGCAAAACGCGCGTTGTATCCTGAACCTATGGACACATAGCTGTAAACAGGACTGACAGACTGGCTGTCCGCGAAAAGCGGAAGGACAAGGAAAAACATGACAAGAACTGTGCAAATTTTCTTCATGCCTGCATTATAGCACTAACTGCACCAGAGAACAGTATCAGGCAGGCTTTCTTTACCCCCTCTTGAACAACAAAGTGAAATTTGCTATGGTTTTGACTTGTTATGGTGTCGTACCCAAGTGGCCTAAGGGAACGGTCTGCAAAACCGTCTTTCATCGGTTCGAATCCGATCGACACCTTTGGGCACAGGAAAAGTCCTGTGCCTTTTTATTGCCGGATCATAGCAGATGTTTACTCGTTATAAGACAGATGAGAAGGGCAGGATGAGCGTTGTCGCTCATGTCTATACTTCTCGTGAACACAACATTCATACAAGCCAGATCGACCGTGACTGCCTGTGGGCAGTGAGCCGGCTGTGGCACAAGGGATACAAGGCCTACATCGTAGGAGGTGCTGTGAGGGATCTCCTTCTTGGAAAGAGGCCGAAGGATTTCGACATAGCCACCAGCGCCAGCCCCAGACAGGTTCAGGCTGTCTTCTGGAACAGCCGTCCTGTGGGAAAGCGCTTCAGGATCGTCCATCTCTATTTTGCCGGCAGCAAAGTGATCGAAGTGACGACTTTCCGCTCTGATGAAGAGAATTTCGAGGGCGGCAACACCAACATTTTCGGAACTATTGAGCAGGATTCCAGGCGCAGGGACTTTTCCATCAATGCGCTTTACTACAATCCCCTTGACGGTCATCTGATTGACTTCAACGATTCAATGAAGGATATCAGGAAGCGCCGCATAAGGAGTCTCATTCCTCTTTCATATTCATTCAGCGAGGATCCTGTGCGCATGATCAGGGCCGTGAAGTACTGCTGCACGACAGGCTTCAGGCTGAAAGGAGATGTCAGGAGGGCTGTGAAGAAGAACTCCCAGCTCATCCAGAAGGTCTCTGTCTCAAGGCTCACTGATGAGGTGACGAAGATCCTCAACTCCGGCTTCAGCCATGATATTTTCCTCATGCTGCACAAGTACCGGCTGCTTGGCTTCATGATGCCGACTCTTGACGTGTATATGAAGTACTCAGCATTCATTGACTCACTCCAGCAGCTGGATGAGAGCGTGAGGAAAGCCCGCAGCGAAGGGGAGGACATTCCGCTGAGCGACATGCTGTGCATTCTCGCCGGTCCTGTGATTGTCATTGACAGGCCAGAGATGAAGGCAGAGGAGCTGGCGAAGGAGCTTTTCAGGGAAATCAAGGTGCTCATCGCTCCGATGACTCCTCCAAATTATGAGATAAACAGGGCTGTCGACCGCCTCCTTGCCCAGCACGGCTACAAGAAGCGTCCTGCAGAAGCAAGGAAAAGCGCACGCAGGCATGCTTCTGCGGCAGCAGATCCTGCAGCCAGGACCGGATCACGCAGGAGAAAAAGGAACATTCAGGGCGCGAGAAAGAAGCAGCCTGTCTCCTCCAGCCCCGCAAGCAGCGCAGAGGCGCATGATCTCTAGCCCCATTCCTCGATTTCGATGGACACCTGATGAACCAGAATGCCTCCATATTTCTCGATGCAGTCTGCGATGTATTCCT
This sequence comes from uncultured Spirochaetales bacterium, assembly GCA_944390865.1. Taxonomy (GTDB): domain Bacteria; phylum Spirochaetota; class Spirochaetia; order Sphaerochaetales; family Sphaerochaetaceae; genus Bullifex. The sequence goes on from CALXRC010000003.1 coordinate 93,379, forward strand.
GCAGCTCGCTCATTGTCTGGCCGATGTAATGCCTGAGCGGGACCTGCAGCGTCACTGAGATGTCGTATTCATTGTTCTTGACAGCAGTGGTCCTGACTCTTTTCACCTTGATGACCTTGTCGTATTCATCAATGCAGTGCCTGACCATCTGGATCAGAGTGGTCTCGCTTATGCTCTCTTTGTCAGGACGGCTGAATTCAGGGCGGACAATGGTTTTCTCAAAGCTCTGCTTTTTCTGAAAAGGCTTTTTCTTTCCGAAGAAGACCTTCATGCTGTCATACACGATCTGAGGATAGTTGCGCGTTATCTCGATGGAAGGCACGGGAATGACATGCTTTCCCTCTGTATAGCGTATGCGCATCGCAGTCTCGATCTCCTCCTGGCTTGCCACTTCCTCAATGTGGAACACCTTGCTGACCGGAGGGAGATTGAGCTTTGCCGCAATCTTGTTGACCATCTTCTCGCTGGTGCCGATTATCAGGATTTTCTTGTACTTCTCCTTCAGCAGGGCCTCCTCAACCTCCTGCCTGTGCCTTTCATCATCGAAGACAGCGGTCTTCACGGCTACGAGGAAGTTGGGATCTCTTTTTGCTGAATGTCCGGCAAGGATCTTGTCGCCCTTGATGAGCAGTCCGTCATCAATGATGAGATCGATATGGTGCTTCTGGGCGACGAGCTTGCTGTGATGGCTCTTGCCTGTGCCGGAGCGGCCTACCAGTGCGTAGACTTTGACTCCGTTTAAGTGAGAAAAGGCGAACTTGAATATGCGGTTCATTAATGATTGATTATAATCACTCGCACTGAGCATCTCAAGGTCTTGCCCGGATGCGGGCCAGGAGGTAAGATTCCCATTATGCTGAAATATATTTATGCGACGATAATCACTGCAGTTGTCTCTGGCATACTCATTGCCTGTTTTCCCGGTCCTATGAGCGTTGAGGGCGTGACAGTCGTCAAAGTGCTTTACTGGGTGATTATCGTGATGGTCTGGGCCAGCCTTGTCGGATATTTCTCCAGAAAGGAAAAGAAAAAAAGAGATCTTTAGGACGGAATAATCCAAAATACTTTTGTTGTGTTTTGAACAACAGTTGATGTATCATAGGCATAACTAACGTGTAATCACTTAAAAAGGAGTAGCACAGATGTTACGAATGTCCACCTTTACCCGTGGTGGTGTTCATCCCCAGGACAAGAAGGAACTGTCCAAGGGCAGGGCAATTGAGGCCCTTCCTCTTCCTTCTGTGCTTGTCGTTCCCATGTCTCAGCACCTAGGTGCTCCCGCAAAGCTCATCAAGGCCAAGGGGGATGCTGTCGTAAAAGGCGAGAAGATAGGGCAGGCGGCAGGCTTTGTCAGTGCCGATGTTCACTCTCCTGCTTCAGGTATCATAACAGATGTAGTGCAGGTACGTCTGGCAAACGGTGCTGTCTGCGAGGCAGCCGTAATCAAGACTGATGAAATCCAGCCGGAGCTGTTTACGAAGCGCTATGACTGGAAGAGCGAGTCACCATCTGACCTGCTTGCCGTCATCCGCGATATGGGAATCGTCGGAATGGGCGGTGCGACCTTTCCTGCCCATGTGAAGCTTGCTGTCCCCGAAGGAAAGAAGGCAGAGGTGCTGGTGATCAATGCCGTTGAATGCGAGCCTTATCTGACAAGTGACTACCGCTCTGTGCTTGAGCGCTGCGATGAGACGCTTGAGGGAATCATGATTCTCAGGCATATTCTGTCAGCTCCGCGCGTTGTCATCGGAATTGAAGCCAACAAAATGGATGCGGCCCGGCTGCTGGAAGAGCACATAGCCCGTCTGTCCCTTCCTGTCGAAGTCCAGCCGCTGAAAATGAAATATCCTCAGGGCGACGAGAAGCAGCTTCTAAAGGCCGTGACTGGAAAGGAGGTTCCCTCAGGAGGCCTGCCCATTGACATCGGGGCTGTTGTCTGCAATATCGGAACGGTTTATGCCGTCTATGAGGCGGCCGTTTTCCGCAAGCCTCTGATAGAACGCATCGTTACGGTCTCCGGAGAGGCTGTCAGAGAGCCTAAGAACTTGCTGGTTCCTGTCGGTGCCCGCACCTGCGATCTCATTGCCTTCTGCGGCGGATACAGCACGGATGAGCCGGACAAGCTCATCTCCGGCGGTCCGATGATGGGCTTTGCCTTTGCAGATGAGGAGACTCCGGTGACAAAGGGGACAAGCGGAATTCTGGCTCTCATGGCTGAAGCGCCTGATCAGGGCGTCTGTGTCTCCTGCGGAAAATGTGTCGCCCACTGTCCGATGGGCCTTATGCCGAACAGAATGTTCAGGAACATCAAGTACGGCCGCTATCAGGAAGCGATGGATCTCGGGCTCATGGACTGCAAGGAGTGCGGCTGCTGCGCATTCATCTGTCCTGCGCATCTGCCTCTTGTCCAGGGCTTTAAGCTTGGCAAGAAGATGGGAAGGAGGAAGTGATATGAAAAGAATAAGCGCAAGCCCGCATGTCCACAGTTCAATGGATATCAGAAAGAGCATGCTCTTTGTCATCATCGCCCTTGTTCCATCATGCCTGTGGGGAATTTACGCCTTCGGCCTCAGGGCTCTCATTGTGCTTGCCGTCTCAACAGTCTCGGCAGTGCTGTGCGAGTATCTTCTGGGCCTCATTGACAGAAAGAATACAACCGGGGACCTGTCAGCTGTCGTCACAGGACTGCTGATCGGCATGAACATGCCGCCGCAGATCCCGCTCTACATACCAGTCATTGCCGCATGTTTTGCGATCTTTGTCGTCAAATGGACTTTCGGAGGTCTGGGCTGCAACTGGATGAATCCCGCCCTGGCCGGAAGGGTTTTCGTCTTCTTCTCCTTCACGACTTCGATGAATGCCTTCTCTGCCCCGAGAGCCCTTGCTGCAGACACTCTTGCATCAGCGACTCCGCTTTCAGCTGTCAAGACAGCCATTTCCTCAGGAGTGCAGCATCTTGATTATGAAGGAGTGCTTTCTTCCCTTGGACACAGCTGCACGCCACTGGCACAGAGCATCGGCTCCGCACTCGGCATTTCTCCTTACACCGTTGATGCCTTTATCGGCAATGTCGGCGGCTGCATCGGAGAAGTGAGCGCCCTGCTGCTCATTGCCGGAGGAGTGTTCCTTATTGCCTCAAAGGTCATCACCTGGCATATTCCTGTTGTCTATCTTGCATCATTCTCCCTGCTTTCCTGGGTTTTCGGAGGAGTCAGGGCAGGTGACGGCCTGTTTGCCGGCGAGGTCCTGATGCCGCTTTTCACTGGAGGCCTGATGCTCGGAGCCTTCTTCATGGCGACAGACTGGGTGACGACGCCGACAACAAAGAAAGGTGAGGTCATCTTTGCTGCAGGCTGCGGCTTCTTTACCTTCCTTATCCGCTATTTCGGTTCTCTTGCTGAGGGTGTTTCCCTGGCAATCATCCTGATGAATATTCTCACGCCGACAATCGACCGCTTTGTCAGACCGAGGAAATTCGGCTATGTAAAACCAGTCAGGGAGGCGAAAAAGAAATGAAACAGTATCTTAAGGTTGCCTTCATCCTTTTTGCGATCTGTGCTGTGTCTGCCATTCTTCTGGCTGCCGTCAACCAGATAACCGCTCCCTATATCGAGTACAACACAATGCAGACCACGGCTGCGGCACTGGACGCTGTCAGCGGCGGCTATACTCAGGGCGAGCATCTTGAAGGAAACGGAGACAACATCAATTACATTGTTCCTCTGTACGACGGAGATGAGCTTGCAGGCTATATCCTGGAGCTTTCCACCTCCGGCTACGGCGGCGAGATCGTTATGGCTGCCAGCTACCGCCTTGACGGAACTGTCATCTCAAGCAAGGTGATGAGCGACGATGAGACTCCGGGACTGGGAAAGAACGCCGAGGAAAGCTGGTACATGGCCATGTTTGAGGGCCTTGGCGGAGAGGGCAGGCCTCTGCCTGAGAGCAAGAATGATCTGGCTGATCCTTCAGTCGTCTCCGGGGCTTCCGTGACCTTCGCCGGGGTTTCTTCAGCAATAAGAAGCGGAAGCGAATATGTCAAGAGTTTGGGGAGGTGAGCACTATGTCGCACATGAAAGAACTTACTAAGGGCATTTTCAGGGAAAACCCCACCTTCATCATCATGCTGGGAATGTGTCCCACCCTTGGAGTCACGACTCAGGTTTTCAATGCCTTCGGCATGGGAGCGAGCGTGCTTTTCGTACTGCTGGGAAGCAACATCTTCATCTCCGCGCTGAGAAAGGTCATTCCGGACTCGATCCGCATTCCTGCATACATCGTCGTCATCGCATCCTTCGTCACGATTGTGGAAATGGTGCTTCACGCCTTTGTTCCGGCGGTTTTCAACGCACTGGGCGTCTATCTTCCGCTCATCGTCGTGAACTGCATTATCCTTGGACGCGCTGAGGCCTTCGCAAACAAGAACACAGTCCTTGACAGTGCCCTTGACGCAGTCGGCATGGGCATAGGCTTCACTCTTGCCCTCAGTCTCATTGCCGCAATCAGGGAGATCATCGGAAACGGAACCATCACGCTGTTCAATCTTTCTGAGACGCAGCGCTTTGTCATAACAATCCCGGGACTGAGCGAGAGTCCTGTCAGGGTGCTCACGCTGGCCGCAGGCGCACTGCTTGTCATGGGCTATCTGAAGGCCTTCTTCACCTGGAACAGTGAGCGCAGGGCAGCCAGGGGAGGCAGGGTATGAGCTATATCGGAATCATCATCACATACGTTTTCATCCAGAACTTCATTCTGGTCCAGTTCATGGGCCTGTGCCCTTTCATCGGCGTATCCAAGAACAGCGAGAGCGCGGTCGGCATGGGCATGGCAGTTACCTTTGTCACTGCTGTTGCAAGCGTTGTCTGCTATGCAGTCTACACCTATCTGCTTGTTCCGTTCGGACTTGAGTATCTGGAGACGATCTCCTTCATCCTCGTCATTGCGGCGCTGGTCCAGATGGTTGAGATGGTCATAAGAAAGATGAGTCCCGCCCTTTACAAGGCACTTGGAATCTTCCTTCCGCTGATCACGACAAACTGTGCAGTGCTCGGCATTGCGATCATCAACATCGATGAAGGCTACAATATGCTGGAAAGTTTCTTTGCCGGCCTTGCCGCAGGACTGGGCTTCACTCTGGCGATCATTCTCATGAGCAATATCCGCGAGAAGCTTGACACGACGCCGGTCAGGAAGGTTTTCCGCGGTGTGCCGATTGCTTTCATCAGCGCAGGTCTGATGGCCCTGGCCTTCATGGGCTTTGACAGCAGCCTGCTGACCAACCTGCATCTTGTGTAAGGAGGAGAGAGATATGTTTTCTGCAATACTTGCCGCATTCCTCGTCATAGCAGGCATGGGCCTTCTCCTTGGACTTGGCCTTGCCGTCGCCGACAAGAAACTCGCTGTCGTCAAGGATGAGAAGCTTGCTGCGCTTGAAGCCGCAATGCCCGGCGCCAACTGCGGAGGCTGCGGCTTTGCCGGATGCAGCGCCTATGCTGAAGCCGTGTTCAAGGGAGAGGCCGAGATCGGACACTGTGCTCCCGGCGGAAACGAGCTGGCTCATAAAATGGGTCAGATCATGGGACGCGAAGTCAGGGATCAGGAGAAGATGGTCGCCTATGTCCACTGCCGCGGCAGCATTGATGCGACCAGGCAGGATTTTGCCTATTCAGGCATGGAAGACTGCAATGCGGCCTATCTTCTTCAGGCCGGTCCAAATGCATGCAAGGAAGGCTGCCTGCACCTTGGCAGCTGCATGAAGGTCTGTCCGGCAGGCGCGATCAGAAGAGATGAGAAGGGCTTCATAACTGTTGACCCTGCTGTCTGCATCGGCTGTGCAAAGTGCACCACAGTCTGTCCGACCGGCGTGATAAGAATGATTCCGGCAGATGCGGAATATGTTGTTGCATGCAGCAACCATGAACCAGGCGGAAAGGTCAGGAAAATCTGTTCTGCCGGCTGCATCGGATGCAGAATCTGCCAGACGAAGTTCCCTGCTTCCGGCTGCAGCGTCACATCTTTCCTGTCCTCTGTTGATTATGCTGCATCAGATCCGGGTGCGCTTGCCGCTGCTGCTGAGGCCTGTCCTCAGAAATGCATTGTCTCCCGCCAGGAGGCCTAGCAAGTGAAGTTCGCGCTCGGTTTCTACAGCCAGATATCGCAAAGTGCCCCGGCTCCTGTTCCTGCCAGGGCGCTTGCCTGCATCATCAAGCCGGTTCTGACATATATCTACAACAACCGCGACTGCCGTCTGTCCATTGCACAGGGAAGCGCTATGACCACATATCTCAGCTGGCACTTTCCTGAAATGAACCTTCTCATCTCATCTCTTGCGAAAGCCGGTTCGCTGGAGATGATCACATCCAGCTACAACAATGCGGTCCTTCCGCTGATTCCCCACAAGGACCGTTCAAGCTCCGTGGACAAGACAACAACGCTCATCAGGAAGACATATGGCGTCAGGGCGACCAGCCTCTGGTGCTACGGACAGATCTGGGCTCCGAGCGTGATTGCGATGATGAAGACGATCGGTCTGGACCGTCTTGTCATCTCAGGCTATGACGCACTGAGCAGAAGAAACGGAAACCGCTCCTCATTCAGGATGAATGAACTGGGAAGGAAGATTGATGTCATCCAGTCTGATGATCATTTCTCGCGTCTTGTCAGTTCATATGCCCAGAATGAGATCTCCCTGGCCGGCCTGAAGAAAGGCCTGTCTGACTATATCAGGAACAGGGACAAAAAGGATGACCTTGTCTGCATGATCAACCTCGACCAGCTCTGTCAGGGGGCAAGCTACAACCGCGAGGATGATGAGCAACTTGCCGACATCTTCATCTCCCTGTTCAGCCTTGCACGGGAAGAGGGCTATGCCTTTTCCCTGATGAGGGACCTTGTTCCTTCTTCCTCCGGCTATCTTCCTTCCGGCTGGTACGGCCGTGATGCGGCGTCCGGAAGTCTTGGAAGCTTCAATGAGCTTTTTTGCAGGAATGAGACATACAGGTATTATCTGGGCCGTTATCTGGCCCTGTCGGCCTTTGTCGATGAGTCAAAGAAGGACAGAGTGCTGCGAAGGCGCCTTCAGGAGATGCTTGCAGTGCTTCCTTCCGGCTCCCTTTTCATCTGCGACACCCATTCTGCCTGCCTTTCGCTTGCAGAGCACAGGCAGTTCTACAAGACAATCCTGGAAGCGGAAAAAAGCCTTGAGGAAAACAAGCTCATGCAGACAAGCGCCGATGTGGACGATGACGGGCTTGATGAGGAGTTCTGCTACGGGCGTCAGGCCAACGCTGTCTTTTCCCTTATCGGAGGTGCGGTGCATGAGTTCTCTTCAAAGGAGCTTCTGGTCAATGTCTTTGACACAGTCCCCGTCTGGACAAAGCAGTGCGCAGAGCAGGTCAAGACAAGAAGCTTCACTGACTGCTATGTGATCAACGGAAGGGAATACAATCTTGCAGGAGAGGTCTACAATCTTGATTCTGTCAGCCGGTCAAGGAACGAATTCTACTTTTCCTATGACAACGGAGAACTGCCGTTTTCCGTCAGCAAGCACTACAGGCTGAGCAACCAGAATCTCTATCTGTCCCATACGATTGTCAACAGGAGCTCCGAGTTCCTGAAAGGCGAGTACATTGCGACTGTCTACTTCACTCTTCCCGGATCCAGCGCCTTTGCCTGGGATGCCAGGAAGGGCCCTCTGGTCGGAGAGTCTCTTTCCGGAATCAAGAGCGTGAGGTTCATGGACTCTTCGCGCCGCATCCAGCTTTCCTTCACAAGCACTGACTTCTTCTCTGTCGGGGAGGAGAACCGTTTCCAGAGCGAGGTGACGACACTTGGCTCTGAACAGTTTTATCTCTATACTAAGGTGCAGCTGCATTTTGCCCTTAATGTGGCGCCTGAAAGTGCGGCGAGTCTTAATATTGTGACCCGTATCTCGAGTTCAAAGGAGAAATGAAGATGTTTTTGCAGAACAGAGCCATGTTTGACACGATAAAAGAAGAAGCCTACACCGTCTGGAGGCGTCTTTGACTCCTCTGACACACTCTCTCAGATAAAGACGCTTGAGGAAAAGACGGCTTCTCCCGATTTCTGGAACGATAAGGATGAGGCCGAGAAGACCTTCAGTCAGCTCAACGCTCTTAAGGACAGCTACTACCCGTGGCAGAAGCTGATCAGCGACATCAGTGATATTGATGAGCTGATTGAAATGTACTCAGGAGAAGATGATGACACACTCAGCGCAGAGCTTGACCAGCAGATTCTGGATCTTGACGCTGAGTACAAGCCTCTGAAGCTCAAGACACTGCTGGACGGCAAGTTCGACAAGAATGACATGTTCCTTTCCATTCATGCAGGTGCCGGCGGAACAGAGGCCTGCGACTGGGCGAACATGCTGCTGAGAATGTATCTCAGATGGTGCGAGCGTCATGGCTTCAAGAGCGAGATTCTCGATCTGCTGGAAGATGAGGGCGGAATCAAGAGCGCTACTGTCAAGGTGTCGGGAGCCTACGCCTTCGGCTATCTCAAGGGGGAAGCCGGCGTTCACCGTCTTGTCAGAATCTCTCCGTTTGATGCGAACAAGCGCAGACACACTTCCTTCACAAGTGTCTATGCCTCTCCTGTCATTGACGATGATATAGAGATAGAGCTCAAGCCTGAGGATTACCGTCTTGACACCTATCGTGCCGGCGGCGCTGGCGGACAGCATGTCAACAAGACTGATTCCGCTGTCAGAATCACCCATTACGCAACCGGAATTGTCGTGCAGTGCCAGAATGAGCGAAGCCAGTTCATGAATAAGGAAGTTGCCTTCAAGATGCTCCGCTCCAGGCTTTATGAGTATTACCAGAAAAAGCGAGAGGAAGAGCATCAGAAGAATGCCATTGCCAAAAAGGATATTGCCTGGGGAAGCCAGATCAGGAGCTATGTCTTCCAGCCTTACACTCTGGTCAAGGATCACAGGACCAATGTGGAGATCGGAAATATCAACGCGGTGATGGACGGTGCAATTGACCCCTTTATTGAAGCCTATCTGAACTGGGCCAAGGAAGAATAACTGTGCCCAGAAAGACCGTCTGCCTGATACTGCTGCTGTCCCTTTCCTGCCTGCTGTCAGCCTCAGCGCTGAGAGCAGGCCTGGCTGCAAGCCCCAGTGCAGACTGGGCTGAACCTGTCCTGACTTCTTTCCTGACTCTCCTGCCTGCCAATGATGAGCTTGAGGAGCTGAACAGGACCAATGCGGAAAAAAAGGAAGTCAGAGACGCTGAAATGCATATCCACAGCGACCTGGCGGCAGAGAGGGAAACGGATTATGTCCCTCAGGAATACCAGGCCTACTATTTATCCGATCCGGCCTGGGAAATTGTGAGCCTGTCGGTTGAGGAAGACTTCCTGCTTGATGAGACGATGCTGTCCTATTACAGCCTGCGTGACGAGCTTGATCTGATCTTTGTCTTTACCGCCTCAGAGGAAGGAGCCCTTTCATACGCAGCTGTCCATGTCTGGTGCGGCGGCAGGACAGAGACTGTTTTTGATGTCCTGTACCGTACACAGGATGAAGAGGAGCTGCCGCTTCAGATCCTGAGTGCGCTTGCCGCGCGCTTTGATCCCAGTCTTGCGGTGCTTGATCTTACTTCCTATCCTTCCTGCCGCCTTTTCACACAGGACGACAGCGAGATTCCCACAGCTTCCGGCTATGCCTTTGTCCCTTCGGACCTTGATGCTGTGAGACTCTCTGCACCGGGCTATGAGGATCTTGAGCTGAGCCTTGATTTTTCTTCCGGACGCTCTTATTCGGTTGATGCAGAGCCTGCAGCGCTTGAGACCGGAGAGGTGACTGTGACGGCCTATCCGTGGGGCACTGAAGCAAGCCTGTTCGCGCTCCCTGTGGCCTCCCTCCCGCTGACAACGAGCTTTCAGCAGTCAAGTGTCCTGATGACGCTGACAAGTCCTGGCTTTGCCCAGGAAAGCATACAGCTGACGCCGCAGCAGTCATTTTACTCTGTCAGCCTGAAGCCTCAGTGGATGGCAGAAGACGGCAGAATCGAAAGCTCGAAGGATGAAATGTACCGTTCAATGCGCAATACCTTGCTCAGCTTCGGACTGTATGTCATCATGTCATCAATCCAGACAATATATCCTGACCAGAGTGCCTGGACCGGCATTGCAAGCGGCTTTGCGGCCGGCATCAGCGTGCTGAATCTGGCAGACTTCATCCATGACATGCTGGCCTACTACAACACGGCAAAGCAAGTCTATCTATGAGGAGAGCAGACAATGTTCAACAAATTCAGGGAAAAGCTTAAAGGGCTTTTCTCTTCCAGAAAAATTGATGAGTCGTTCTTTGAGGAACTTGAGGATACCCTGATTGAGGGGGATTTAGGCGCAAGGCTGACGGATGAGATCATCGAGAAGCTGAGAAAAGAGGCCAGAGAGGAGAAGGCAAAGACAGTGGAAGAGCTGCAGGTCATAATGAAAGAGCTCCTTTCTCCCTATGTCGTCACTGCTGATGCAGCGCTGGCTGAGGGCGGGCTGAATGTCTTTCTCGTACTCGGCGTCAACGGTGTCGGCAAGACGACAAGCATAGCCAAGATGGCTTCTTATTACACGGACAGAGGCAAGAAAGTCCTGCTTGCCGCAGCTGACACTTTCCGCGCTGCCGCAGTTGATCAGCTCGACATCCATGCCAAGCGTCTGGGCATGAGGATCGTAAAGCAGTCGAACGGAAGCGATCCCGGTGCGGTTGTCTATGATGCGCTCACCTCGGCTCTTGCCCATGGCGATGATCTCATCCTTGCTGATACAGCCGGACGAATGCACAACAAGGAGAACCTGATGAAGGAGCTGCAGAAAATCGACAAGATCATCAGCAGCAGGGGAATCGCGCCAGAACGCTACAAGAAGCTGCTTGTCATTGATGCCACAACAGGCCAGAACGGACTGTCCCAGGCCATGCTCTTCAATTCCGCTGTCAGGCTTGACGGCGTGATCCTGACAAAGTACGACTCTGCGGCAAAGGGCGGAGCTCTGGTCCAGATAGGCCAGCAGCTCGGACTGCCAATTCTCTTTGTCGGAACAGGCGAAAAGTATTCAGACATTCATCCCTTTGACAAGGAAGAGTTCCTGAATGCGCTGGTGGGAATAGGAGACTGACGTCCTTGCTGGCTTTCCTGGTGTGCTTCCTTCTTGCCTCAGTTCCGCTCAGCGGAGCTGTGTTTTCTTCCAATGCCCTCATGCAGCCGCTTGAGGAGATCTCGTCCATCCCGTCTGAGGGCTATGCTCTGGTGAGGGACGGCAGTTCTGATTATCTCTATCTTGACGGTGCTGTCGTGAAGACAGTCACGAGAGAAGGCGGGCAGGAGGTGACAAGGGAAGGCGGCAGTGAGAGCATCAGGACATTCTCTGACGGCCGGCTGGTAAGTGAACAGCGTCCTGACGGCACTGTTCTGCAGTATGATTATTCTGAAAACGGAACATTAAGAAGGATTGAATATATTGCTGACGGCGAGACAGTCAGGGTGGTTCAGTACAACTGGTCTCCTGTCAGCGGGCTTGATGCCGTGATCGACATCACAAATGATGATGCTGTCTTCTACAGCAGCGGCAGTCTGTCGCTGAGGGACGGCGGGGTGGTGAAGGTCCTTTCTCCTTCCCTTATGGCAAGTGAGCTCGCCTTGTCCCGTCCCGGGAGCGTGCAGCCTGATGAGAACGGCATGCGTACTGTGACGGTGAATCAGGATGACGGATATCTAACCTCCGTCTATGATCCTCAGCTCCGTCTTGTCAGCGAATCGTTCTCGAGTGCAGGAGCTGAGGAGTGGAGGAGGGACTATGTCTATGATGAGACAGGTGAGCTTGCTGAAGAGCGTTTCCGGGAAGGCGGCAGCCTCACAGTGACTGCAGGCAGCACTGTCACGCGGTACACAGAAGGAGAAATTGACAGCGTCACCGCTGTCCTGGATGATGGAACCTATCTCAGGACAAGATACCGGGACTCAAGGCCTTGGGCTGAGATCCATTATGATGCAGACAGAGTGAGAGTGCTTGGAGTGAGGATGCTTTGACAAAGGATATTGTTCTCCGCTATTTGTTTTCAAAACACAACAGGCACCTGACCAGAGTGGTCAGGATCACCCTGACTCTGGCTTTGTCAACTGTGATAATGCTTACAATCCTCTCAATCATGGATTACATGCAGTCCCAGCAGCTTGATGCGGTGAAGCAGACAAGAAGCTTTCCTGTGACTGTGATGGCTGACACGCCTGCTGATGCCGAGGCTCTGGCAGGCGGGTACGCCAAGTATGCTGAGGTGTTTGCCTACAAGGAGACTTTCGGCCTCATTGATGACGGGGCACAGACGCGCGGCGTGAGCGTGCGCTATATTGACAGCAGCTATGACGGGGGACTTTTCACAACAGGCTCTGTTCCTGAAAGCGGCATTTTCCTTCCTTACAGGCTTTACTGGGCCTCTCCTGTCTCCTCTGTTTTCCTGTCTGTGATGGAGGAAGGCAGGGCGGCACGTCTTGTTCCGCGCACTTATGAGTATCCTGTCCAGGGGTTTTTCCAGACCAGCCTGAGCGCTTTTGACTCATCCGTGGTCTTTCTTCCGCTTGAGCTTGCGGATTCATCCCTTGCGTATACTGTCGCTTTCACAGATCTGAAAGTAAGCGAAGAGACCCTTGCCGCCATGCTCAGCAGGGACGGCTGGGATCCTGTGCTGTGGAGTGAGAGAGAGGGAACGCTTTATTCATCCCTCATTCTTGAGAAAACGGTTATGTCCGTGCTCCTGCTTTCGCTTTATCTGATTGTGTCTGTGCAGATAGCACAGGGTGCGGCAGCTCTTGCTCAGAGCAAGAAAAGAGAGATTGCAGCGTTTTACCTCATGGGCATAGGGAAAAACAGGCTTGCGGCCAGGTTTGCCGCAGCAGGCCCTGTCCTGATCCTTGTCTCTTCTCTGACAGGGCTTGTCATGACGCTGTGCCTTCTGGCTGTGCTGCCTCATGTGCTCGGCCTGCTGTCAGGTGTCCGTTTCTCGGTTGACATACTCTGGTTTGCCGCCCTCACTGCGGCAATGATGATGCTTTCTTTTGCCGCCTGGTTCTATGAGTTCAGGATCAGATGCGGCGAAAAGTCCATTATGGAGGTGCTGAGCGCAGTATGAGCGAAGTGTTGCGGCTTGAGAATATTTCGATGAGCTTTCCTTCTCCCGGCGGACAGGGAGAGCTCGAGATTCTGAAAAACATCAGCCTGAGTGTGGAAAAGGGCGCCTCCGTCTCCGTCATGGGCCGGAGCGGGAGCGGAAAAAGCACGCTGCTTTATGTCTCCTCGCTGATTGAGAGGCCCACAGGCGGAAATGTCTACTGCAGCGGCCGGAAGGCGACAGACCTGTCAGAGAGGCAGCTTGCTGCCCTCAGGCGCGATATGATGGGCTTTGTCTTTCAGAACAGCCTGCTCATGGAAGACTTCACGGCGCTTGAGAATGTCATGCTCCCGCTGATGAACAGAGGGGAAGGCAGAAAGAAAGCTTCTCTTGCCGCCATGCAGGCACTTGAGGCGATGGGGCTGGCAGACAGGGCCGGACACAGACCCTTCGAGCTGTCTGGAGGCGAGCGTCAGCGCACTGCCATAGCACGTGCCATGGTCACCAGGCCGGAAATAATCTTTGCCGATGAGCCTACCGGGGCGCTTGATGAGTCCAGCCAGCGTGTGGTTGAGGACATTTTCGCAGCGCTGGCGGATGAGGGCATTGCCCTGCTGCTTGTGACTCATGATCCGGATTTCGCGCTCCGCATGAAGCAGCGCTATATTCTTGAGCATAAGGAGCTCCGTCAATGCTGAATGAGGGCCTGAAGTTCTATGTAGAGAAGAAGACAGGAAAGGGGCAGAGCCTTGGATGGAGGCTGAAAAGAGCCCAGAGGACTCTTCTGCTGGCCTTCATCTCCATGGTCCTGAGCTTTGCGGTTGTGCTCTCTGCCTCAATGGCGGAAAGCCTGGACATTGTCCTTCAGTATCTTGGAGGCGGAAGCGTCAGCACATCCAGGCTTCCTGACTCATCCCTGCTTCCTTCTGATGCTGCCGTATTCAGCGTGCAGAACGCATCTGCGATCGCCTTCTCTGCTTCATCACAGGCGCTTGTGAACATCAGAGGCGTTGATGATGATTATTTTTTTCCTCAGCGCGCACAGGCCCTTGGCCTGAAGCTTGACAGCAGAAGCTCAAATCTGGAAGGCATCATAATCTCATCTCAGACTGCCTCAATGCTTTCAGTGAGCCCGGGAGACAGGCTCACGCTCATGGTCTATGACAGCCAGGAGGGGCGGGTCCGTCCTGTCTTTGTGTTTGTCAGGGGAACTTACAATACGGGATATTCTGAGTTTGACTCGTCATTTGTCTTTTCATCCAAAAGAGTTGCAGGCTCTGCTGATGAGTATGAGATCATGACTGAAGCTGATGCTGAGGCTCTTGCCCTGGCGCTGAGAAGCTCCGGTTATGATGCGCTCAGCTATACTGAACGCTATGCTGCTGCATATGAGAATATCAGCCTGTCGATTTTCTTTATTGACCTGATTGTCGTGCTGATCGGTCTTCTTGCAGGCCTCTTTGCACTCAACATCTGCGCCCAGTACATTGAAAATGACAGGAGGGACATTGCCCTGATGATGCTGACAGGCTGCGATGAGAAGCAGATGGCCGGCTGCTATCTCAGGATAACGTTCATCCGCGTGATCTATGCCCTTGTTGCCGGCATGGCTGCCGGGATTCTCCTGGCCTTTGCCTTCATTCCGATGCTCTCATCTCTGGACACTGCACAGTTCAGGGCCCTGCACAGTTATGTGACAAATATCCGCATCTGTGTGCCGGCAGGCACGCTTGTGCTCACGGCTCTTGCCCTGGCCGCATCAGCCTTTGTCTCGCTCGCCATCAGCCTCCACAGGGGGATAAGCATGCGCTTTCACACGGCACTTGTTTCCTGAAGCCCTGATTCTATATACTTTCTAGCTGAAATGAACTTTGAAGTATTCAGCCTTGGAACAAGCGGGATGATGCCGCTGCCCGGACGCTTCCTCACAAGTGTCCTTCTCAGAAGAGAAGGCGAGATGTATCTTTTTGACTGCGGGGAAGGCACCCAGATCTCACTGAAGAAGCTCAATCTCAGCTGGAAGAAGATCAGCAGGATTTTCATCAGCCACATGCATGCGGATCATGTGACCGGACTGCCCGGCCTCCTGATGCTGTCAAGTCAGGTTGACCGGACCGAGCCTCTTCATATCTACGGACCCCAGAGGCTGGGAGAGTACATTGAGGCCAGCCGCCGCATCCTCGACATGTATATAAACTACGAGATAATCTTCACGCCTGTCTCGGAGGGGCTTGTCTTTGAATCTGACGAGCTTACTGTGAACGCGTTCACTCTTGATCACACTAAGCTGTGCTATGGCTACTCTGTGGTGGAGAAGAGCAGGGCGGGGGAATTCAGCGTTGAGAAGGCTCTGGCCCATAAGGTTGAGCGCGGTCCTCTGTGGGCTGCGCTGCAGAGAGGGGAAACAGTGCTCAATCAGGATGGGGAGCCGGTGAGTCCTGACATGATTCTCGGACCCCGCAGGGCCGGGCGCAAGTTCACGTACATCACTGACACTGCCTATTTCCCCCAGCTTGCGGATTTCGCCCATCACAGCGACATCCTTTTCTGCGAGGCCATGTTTGATTCGTCCCTTGCTGCTGATGCCGCAGAGAAAAAGCATATGACAGCCGCTCAGGCCGCTTCTGTCGCTCTGGACTCTGAGTCCGCGATGCTGTGCCTGCAGCACTATTCGCCGCGCTACAGCGACAAACAGCTGAAGATACTGGAGACAGAGGCGAAATCAGTCTTTGAGAACACTGTGCTCACACGCGACAGGATGTGCTTTGACATACCGCTGAAAGATTAATCGTCTTTGTGCGCCTCAAGCCACTTCTCGTCTTCTTCAGTAAGCTCCGTCTCCGGCTCTTTGTCATCAAGGATTTCCTCTTCTGGTGCAGCTATCTCAATTTTGCAGGCTTCTTCAAGCTCTGCCTCCGGGGCCGGGATCCAGCGGCCTCTGGCCGGCTGAGGAAGCCATCCGTTTATGATGCTGAGCGGATCAGAATCGATGTCAGCCAGAGCCTGGGCTCTTGCCTGTTCATCCTCAAGTCTGTCAATCAGCGTCTGGACAAAGTCCCTGCTCAAGATTGTCACAGGTCTGAACTCAACATCCTCAATGGCTCTGCGGAGCATCTGCAGCGCCTCATCTGTCTTTCCGTAATGAATCCAGAGCTGGGCCATATGGACGTATGGATCGGCGAAAGTGAATCTGCCGACCTTTTCGAACAGGGCTTTCTCCATGGCAAAGGCGTTGGGAAAGTCCTTGCTGAGCATATGGTATACGACCTGCAGGTCAAGCAGCGCAGGGGAGGTCACGCGCTGGCTGCTGAATTCTTCGACAACCTTCCTGAATGATTTGAGGTGGTCGAGTGCCAGATAGTAAGTGCACAGGTTAATGTAGAGGACGTTGTCGCGGTACTTTGTCTTCATCACTTCCTCGCACAGCCTGGCAGCCTCCTCGTAGTCCTTTTTCATGTAATAAATGAGGCTCAGCGCGGACTTTGCCTGACCCTTTATGGCTTCATCCGTGATGTACCTGTCCCTGATCAGCTTTTCCAGGGCCGCCTGTCCTGCCTCTGCCTCTCCCTCCTGAATAAGGATTGTGGCTGTCAGCACTGTGTACTTGGGGCTTATCCCGGCCCTGAGCGTTTTCTTATAATATGCCATGGCCTGCGGATAGCGGCTGCGGTCCTTTGCCGAATAGATCCTGTTTGCCCTGACAAAATAAAAATAGGCTCTCTTCGCCCAGAGGATGACAAGCAGTGCGGCGAGTGCAAGGACTGTCAGCGTGATGCCGCCGAGATTTCCGAAAAGCAGGGCCAGCACAAAGATCATCAGAGTGACGTAGACAATTATTCTGTTCTTATCCATAAAAAAAGATTCCTGTGGTTTAGTGTTATTTTCCTTCCATTATGATAATATTTCCACTGTGGAAAAGGAAGACAATCGCATTCTTGTTCATTGCTGCTGCGGTCCATGCGCCACAGCCTCTGTTGAGCGGCTGCTCAGCGAAGGCTGGCTTCCCGTGCTTTATTTTTCCAACAGCAACATTTTCCCCGACAGTGAACGGGACAAGCGTTATGAGCAGCTGCTGAAGCTCGCTGAGGCATGGAAGCTGCAGGTCATCCGTGACGGGAACGAGGATCATGAGGAATGGAGAAAGGCCGTAAGGGGCTTTGAAGGGGAGAAGGAAGGCGGAAGACGGTGCGATCTATGCTTTGCCTTTAATCTGAAGCGTGCAGCGGCTAAGGCCGCAGAGCTGGGAATCAGCCGATGGTGCACGACGCTTACAGTCTCAAGGTACAAGAACAGCAGCAGGATCTTTGCCGCAGGCGAGGGCCTTGAGGGATTCGAGCACTTTGACTTCAAGAAAAAGGACGGCTATACCCGCTCAATAAGACTGTCTCAGGAACTGGGACTGTACAGGCAGAAATACTGCGGCTGTGAGTTCTCGATGCAGGAGGCCGCAAGGTGAAGAAGCTGATCAAGCTGCTGTCGTCACGGCTTTTCTGGTTTGCCCTGACAATGGGGCTGCAGTTCATTGTGCTCATTATCGGTTCGTTCTATGTCTCGAACAACACTTATCTTCTCCTGGCGCTACTGCTTATCAGTCTGCTGTGCGCGCTCTTTGTCTCCACCAGAGACGAGAGCCCTGATTACAAGAACGCCTGGATGCTCATCATCGTGGTCTTCCCGCTTGCCGGAGGGCTGCTTTACCTTATTTTCGGCAAGAAGAAGATTGGGCGCACGGCAGTAAGGAAAATCCTGCTTACCCGTGATATCTCCCGCTATGGAGAAAAGAGGCTTCCATCTTCAGAGCTGGATGAGAAAGATGCAAAGCAGATTGCCTATATACATTCAGTGACAGGCTTTCAGGCCTTTGACCAGACTGCGGTGAAGTATTACAGCTTCCCGGATGATTTTTTTGACGATGTCGTCAGGGAAATCAGAAAGGCGGAGAAATTCATTTTCATTGAATACTTCATCATTGCCCAGGGGCGCGTCTGGACCCGGATACTGCATGAACTTCAGCTGAAAAGACGCGAAGGCGTTGACATCAGGATACTTTACGATGATCTCGGCTCGATCAACGCGGTGCCGAAAAACTATTTCCTGAAGCTCAGGGAAATGGGTTTTCAGGCTTATGCCTTCAACCCGATTGCCATGCATATGAATCCGAGGCTGAACTACCGTGATCACCGCAAGATCTTCAACATTGACGGCAATGTCTGCTTTACCGGAGGACTGAATCTTGCTGATGAGTATGCCAATGACATCATCCGCTTCGGCTACTGGAAGGACAATGCCGTCAGGATCACAGGTCCTGCCGTGTGGAATCTCACACTCATGTTCCTTTCAGTGTGGAAGGGCATCAGCAAGAGCGAGGAAGACTTTGAACTGTTCCGTCCGCAGCTTGCAATGCCTTCTGACGGACTGGTGCTTCCCTTCGCCGACAGCCCCTTTGATGACACTGCGATTGCCCGCAATGTATACATTCAGGCTGTCAACAATGCCCAGCGCTATGTCTGGATCGTTACGCCGTATCTTATTCCGGACAGCGAAATGACCACGGCGCTGATGATTGCGGCAGGATCCGGCGTTGATGTCCGGATTGTCACGCCGCGTTATCCTGACAAGAAGACAGTGCATGAAGTCAGCCGGTCTGTCTACCGCAAGCTGGTGCAGAGCGGGGTAAAGGTATACGAGTTCCTGCCCGGATTCATCCACTCGAAGACTCTTGTCTCAGATGACAGGATAGCGCTTGTGGGCACCGCAAATCTTGACTACAGGTCCTTCTATCTTCATTTTGAGCTTTCAGTGCTCTTTATGGGAGGAAGCATAATAGAAGAGGTGAAGCGTGATACACTGTATGCAATAGACAGGGGCGAGGAGCAGGCTGAGGAAAAGCTTGCCAGAGTCAGCCTGGTGCGCCGCCTCATAAGAACCTTTTTCGGGTTCTTCGCACCAGCTTTGTAGGAAAACCGCCTGAAAGGAGAATGAAGAGTTTTATGCAGAAGAAGAAAGAGGAAAAGCTTCCAGATCTGACTCCTTCATACAAGGATCTGATTGAAGTGTTCACTGCTGTCAGCAGCGAGGAGGATATGAAGGCCCTGTTCGAGGACATGTTCACTGATGCCGAAATCCGGGATTTCACAATAAGGTGGAAACTGATGAATGATCTTTATCAGCATGTGAGCCAGAGGACGATTGCAAGTGAGCTGAAGATCAGCCTGTGCCGCATAACGCGGGGAAGCCGGATGCTCAAGAAGAGCAACGGCTATGTGAAGAGGCTGCTTTCTGAGCGATATAAGGATCATTATCAGATTTAGCTTGCCCTAAAGCTGATTTAGTGATATATTATCAGTAATAATTCTTAATAAGAAGGAGAAGAAGTTATGAAATACAGATGCGTTCTCTGCGGTTTTGAATATGAGGGCGACAGCCTTCCTGAAGACTATGTATGCCCGGTCTGCGGTGCAGGTCCTGAGGACTTTGAGCCCGTGGAAGAGTAAGACGGAAAGCGGATTTCTTTTTAGGGAATCCGCTTTTTTTTGTTTGCCTCTGCTGTCTGTCTCAACTTGACTAAAGAACAGTTTTTTCTTTAGGATTCATACACTGTCTGGCCGCATGGCGGAATTGGTAGACGCAGTAGACTCAAAATCTACCGGTAGCAATACCTTATCGGTTCGATTCCGATTGCGGCTAAGAAAAATGTCAATTTTAAGCGTGTTTTCTGCTTAATTTTGACATTTTTTTTGTTCAAATTTCATTCATGCAGGATGCTCAGAATATTAAAAGAAGCAAATACGAGAAGCTGTTTCATTCTGATAATAAGCGTCTGGAAAATGCTGCCTTTCTCTCACTATCCCTGCACTCATTAATTCCTGACGGCCTCACGTCAAGCCCGGGTGAAAAGACAATGGCAATTTTGCGTGGTGAGAAACAGGCTGCCTGAAAATGTAAACTTTCTGTAAAGCATAAAGATGCACTCAAAAGTGCTATTGGACAGACTTGCTTATTTCATTATGATATCGTCACTATGAAAGCCAGCAAATTACTGATAATCAGTCTTGTTGTCCTGAGTCTGCTTTCTGCCTGCTCAGCTCAGGATTCAGAAACAGGCAGCAGTGTGCAGGCCTCTTCAGGAGAGGCTGCCGCAGTTCCTTCAACAGTAAGGATGGCCGTGACAGTTGATCCTGACGGTCTGGATCCGCATATGAGTGCCAGTGCAAGCACTTTTCAGGTTACCAGCAGCATCTATGAGACGCTTGTGACAGTAGACGAGAAGGGTGTGATAATCCCCTCTCTGGCAGACAGCTGGAGCATTGCCGATGACGGCATGTCTGTCACTTTCCACCTCCGTCCGGATGCACGCTTTTCAAACGGCCGCGTCTGTGACGCCAGTGCTGTCGTCTCATCTTTTGAGCGGCTGCTTTCTGAATCTGTCAGGAGCGGGGATTACAGCTCTATTGAGTCTGTCACCGCGCTGGATGAGAGTACTGTCGAGTTCACATTCAGCACGCTCAATGTTGTCGCACTTTCCCTCTTTGCCTATCCCTGGTCCGCTGTTGTGGACACATCTGCAGCTGACAGTCTGAGGACGGCCCCTGTGGGCACAGGTCCTTACATGCTGTCAAGCTGGGTGCCTCAGCAGAACCTTGTTCTGGTCAGGAATCCGTATTACACGCTTCCATGCAGCATTGACAGTGTCGAGTTTGTCATGATTCCCGACATGACAAGTCAGGTGACAGCACTCAGAAACGGCCAGATTGACATCATCCAGATCACAGGAGATCTGGTAGGACAGTTCGAGAACAACAGTGCCTACACAGTTTATGCCATGGCCGGGAACGGACTTCAGCTTATGGCAATGAACACAGCACGTCCGGGTCTTGATGACCTGAGGGTGAGGCAGGCGATAAACTATGCTGTTGACAAGGATGCACTCATTGAGGCTGTGTGGTGGGGCTACGGGGAAGAGATCGGTTCTCATTTCCCTGTCGTGCTCTCTGAGTATGCAGACATGAACGGCAAGTATCCATATGACCCGCAGAGGGCAGCTGAGCTGCTTGAAGAGGCGGGCTACGGGCCTGGGGAGCTGCAGCTTGACATGTATCTGCCCAGAAGCTATCAGGAGTATGTGAATGCGGGGCAGGTCATCGCGGCCCAGCTTGAGAGTGCCGGCATTGACGTGAATATCCAGATCGTGGAATGGGCTGCCTGGCTGAGCGATGTCTACAACGGCAGGAACTATGACCTGACAGTCGTCGGCCATACAGGCCGTCTTGATGCCTACTCCCTGCTTGCCCGTTATGACAGCAGCGCTGCTGAGAACTATTTCAATTACAGCAATCCTGAGATGGATGCCCTGCTTGAAGAGTACAACAGCGAAGTTGACGAGGCTGCGCGCACAGAACTTGCCCACAGGATGCAGGAGATCCTTGCCGAAGACGTACCGGCCCTGTATATTCAGGATCCGATTCAGATCTTTGTCACAGACTCTGCGCTGCAGGGCTTTGCAACTTTCCCGATAAATATTTACAAATTCAGCGAAATGAGTTTTGCTTCCTGACTGAACGGCATGAGTGCAAAAAATCCTGTGCTCTGCTACACTTAATGCGATGGCGAAGTATATAGCAAAGAGGCTGCTCTCGGCAGCCGCTGTGATGGTTCTTGTCAGCCTTTTGACGTTCATTGCCCTGGATCTGATTCCGGGCAATGCGGCCATCGTCGCTCTTGGCACAGAGACTTCTGCCCAGGCAGTCAGCCGTCTGACGGAACAGATGGGTCTGGACAGGCCTCTTGGACAGCGTCTGGCTGATTACTACATTGACCTGCTTCACTTTGACCTGGGAACAAGCTCTTATTTCGGGCAGGATGTGATGCTGCTCATTTCCCAGCGCATATCAGTGACGTTCCCTCTTGCTTTCCTTTCCGTTCTCATTGCCCTGATTGCCGCGCTCATCCTGGGCTCTGCCGCGGCCCTGAGAAAGGGAGGCATCATTGACAGCGTGTCCAGAAGCCTTGTCCAGCTTGCCTCCAGCGTGCCCAGCTTCTGGCTGTCGCTGATCTTTCTCATTTTCTTTTCATCTGTCCTGGGCCTTGCTGACGTGGGCCAGTATACAGCCCCGTCTGTCAGCTTTTCGGCCTGGCTCGGTTCCATCTTCCTTCCGGTTGCGGTGCTGGCAGTCAGCGAGCTCGGACCTCTTCTGAGGATGGTGCGCTCAAGCATGATAAACGCCCTCAGCCAGGACTGGTACGCAAATGCCCTTATCAGGGGAGTATCCCGCTTCAGGGCCGTCATGGTCTATGCCCTGCGCTATGCTCTGCCCGGTCCGCTGACAATGGCAGGCGGACAGCTGGCGAAGCTGCTTGGAGGAACTGCCATAGTGGAGTCAGTTTTTGCCCTTCCCGGACTGGGGCGGCTGTTCCTCACTGCTGTCGAGATGAGAGATCTTGCTCTTGTGCAGGGCATTGTCATATTTGTCGCCTTTTTCATCGTCCTGATGAATCTCATCACTGATCTGGTGCTGTTTGCAGTCAATCCTGATATAGGTCAGGGGGCAAGGGGAGGCCGGTCATGAAGAGTAGAAGAAACCTTTCCCTGCCTGCAGGACTTGTGATAGTCAGCCTTGCCCTGCTGATCAGTCTGCTCTCCATCATCTGGACACCCTGTGATCCTCAGGTGATGGACCTGCAGAGCAGGTTTGCGGGTCCCTCTGCCCGGCATCTGCGTGG
>CALXRC010000004.1 GCA_944390865.1 uncultured Spirochaetales bacterium
GGGAGGGGGGCGCGCAGGGGGGGGAGGCGGTGGGGAACGGCCGGGGCGCGGGGTGCAGGGCGGAGCTTGAGAAGGCTTTCTCCTCATCCGGCCTGAGCGGAAATGAAAGAGCTGAAGCGCTGTCTTTTGATCAGCTGATCAGTCTTGCCTCAGCTCTTGAAAAGGTCAGACAGAAGCAGCCTGAGCCAGTGTGATGGCTGCAGTCACCACGATATCTTCTACGCAGCAGCCTCTGGACAGATCGCTGACCGGCTTGGCAAAGCCCTGAAGAATAGGGCCGTAAGCAGCTGCACCTGCAAGGCGCTGGACGAGCTTGTAGCCGATGTTTCCTGCCTGAAGGTCAGGGAAGACCAGTGTGTTTGCCTTTCCTGCGACTGCAGAGCCGGGAGCCTTCTGCTTTGCAACTGAATCGACAATTGAAGCATCGAGCTGAAGCTCTCCGTCGACCTGGAGATCCGGGCACTTTTCCTTCACAAGGGCCGTGGCCTGCTGGACTTTGTCGACGAGATCGCCCTTTGCGCTTCCCTTTGTGGAGTAGCTGAGCATTGCGACAACAGGCTCGACGCCAAGGAATGTGCGGCAGCTCTCTGCGCTTGCCTCTGCTATTTCGGCAAGCTGCTCAGCTGTCGGATTCGGGATAGTAGCGCAGTCTGCGAAGATGAATGAACCGTTTGCGCCGTACTGTGTCTTGTCTGTTGCCATGACAAAGCAGCTGGAAGCGCTTTTGATGCCGGGCTTGCACTTGATGATGTTGAAAGAAGCGCGCAGCACATCTGCTGTTGTTGATTCAGCTCCGGCAACCATGCTGTCTGCATAGCCGAGGTGAACCAGCATGGCACCCCATCTGAGCTGGTTGACAATGTCGGTCTCTGCCTGCTCAGGAGTCATGCCCTTGTGCTTTCTGAGATTGTAGTATTCATTTGCGAACTCTGCTTTCTTGCTGTCAGTTGCCGGATCCTCAATCCTGATGCCTTCAAGGCTCACCCCTGCAGCCTCGGCAGCAGCCTTCACCTTGTCAACAGGACCGACAAGCGTGACTGAAGATGCAATGTGCTCATCCATGATGATCCTTGCAGCCTGAAGAGTCCTTTTCTCAAGACCTTCTGCAAGCACGAGCGACTTTCCTGCCTGTCTGGCAAGATTCTTCATTTTCTCAGCGAATGTCATATCTTACTTCTCCTAAATCAGGAGGCAATTCCTCCCTAGTGGAAAATAATAAAGCGGCACAGGTTTTTTGTGAACAGTTTTCAGCCTTCCCGTGATTGATAAAATGAGCTTTCTTGGGCTATCCTTGCCAGCATGACAATAGGCGTATACGGTCTGGGCCGCTTTGGCTCGTTCTGGCTTGCCGCAGTGAGAGCAAACACTGATCCCTCAATACGCGTCATAGCGACAAGCCGCAATCCTCATCCTGTCCCGGAAGGCACTGAGTTTGTTGACGAAGACAGCTTTCTCAGTCAGTGCGACGTCATCTTCTTCACCGTGGCCATTTCAGCCTTTGAGTCTGTCCTGGACCATGTCAGCGGCAGACTGAAAAAGGATGCTCTTGTAATGGATACCTGCTCAGTCAAGGCCTATCCTGCAAAGTGGATGGAATCCTGTCTCAGCGGGGATGAGGTGAGCATTGTCGCAACTCACCCGATGTTCGGACCTGACAGCGGCCGCAATGGGCTCAAAGGGCTTCCAATGGTCCTTTGCCCTGTCCGCGTCTCACAGCAGAAGCTTGAGAAGCTGGAGTCAGTATTCTCCTCCTGGGGCCTGAAGGTGCTTGTGATGAGCCCTCTCGAGCATGACAAGGAGGCCGCCTACAGTCAGGGCGTGACTCACTTCGTGGGCCGTACGCTGAGGGAAATGGGGCTGGGGGAGACTGAGATTGCGACCTCCGGCTACAAGGCACTGATGACTATTGTCGATCAGACCTGCAACGATCCTATGCAGCTGTTTTATGATCTGCAGCATTACAACCCTTATGCCAGAGAGATGAGGCTGAGCCTGCAGTTCGCAACGGAAAAGATTCTGAACAAGCTCAGAGAGAGCGAGGAGGGCAAAAAGTGAGAGTCTGTGTCTACACTCTTGGCTGCAGGCTCAACCAGTGTGAGAGCGAGGCTCTTGCCGACTCCTTTGCCCGGGAAGGCTGGACAGTCGTCAAGGAAAGCTCCGGAGCTGAGCTTTATATAGTGAACACCTGCACAGTAACTGCAAAAGCAGAGCAGAAAGCCAGACGGATGATCAGGCTGTTTGCCGGAAGGAACAGCCAGGTCGTTGTGACCGGCTGCTATGCCCAGATGGCGGAAGCGGAGATAAAGAAGCTTGGAGACAACATTGTCGTCGTCCCTCTTGTGAAGAAAGCCGGACTGCTTTCCCTTGCGCGCCACATAAAGACAGCAGAAATGAACGGCATGACGCTTGCGCAGGCGCTCAGGAGCTTTGCCGAGCCGGACAGCTCTCCTTTTGATTATAAGGCTTCGTCATTCTCTTATCACTCAAGAGCTTACCTGAAAATACAGGATGGCTGCGACAACAGCTGCGGCTACTGCCGCGTCCATATTGCGCGCGGAGCCAGCCGTTCTCTGGACAGGAGTGAAGTGATCAGGCGCGCCCTCGAGCTTGAGGGCGAGGGCTTTAACGAGATTGTGCTCACAGGCGTGAACCTGACGATGTACGATCACGAGAATGAAGGGCTGGGAGGCCTGATGCTGTCCCTCATTCCGCGCCTGAAAGGCACGACAAGGCTCAGACTGTCATCAATGGAGCCTGATCATGTTGATGAACGGCTGATCGAGGCCTGTTCCTCGCCTGCGGTGCATCCTCATTTCCATATTCCGGTTCAGAGTGCCAGCGACCGCGTCCTGCAGCGCAGCAGCCGCAGGTATTCGAAAAGTCACCTTGAATGGGTCCTCAACGAGCTGAGAAGGGTGAAGGATGATCCTTTCCTGGCCTGTGATGTGATAGCAGGGCTTCCTGCAGAAGGAAAGGAAGAGGCGGAAGAGACTTACTGCTTTGTAAAGGACATGGGTTTTGCCGCCCTTCATGTCTTTCCATTTTCCCCGCGTCCTGACACAGTGCTGTACAATGCGCCGGACAGATGTGAGGAGCGGGTGCGCGATGAGAGGGCTGAAAGACTCAGGCAGCTGTCAGGGCAGCTGCACGAGGCTTATGTGTCGCGTCAGATTGGCAGAAAGCTTGAAGTCCTGCTTGAAAACAGGAAGGACGGACTGTGGCACGGCACGACAGGAAACTATCTCAAGGTAAAGATTGAAAACGTTCCCCCCTTCAGCACAAGGGGAGAACTTGTGAGCGGAGTGCTCGTCTCTCCTGACACTCTCAGGCTTTCCTGATCATGACGACATCCGGGTCCTTGTTGAGCACTCTTGTGCCGGCAGGAACTGAAGTCTTGATCCAGCAGGATGAGCCGATTGTTGAATTGTGTCCGATGACAATGTCGCCCAGCACTGTTGCGTTGGCATAAATGGTCACGTTGTCTTCAATTGTCGGATGGCGCTTTGCTCCCTTCAGAAGCTGGCCGCAGGCATCGCGCGGAAAGGAAAGTGCTCCGAGCGTCACTCCCTGGTACAGCTTTACGTTGCTGCCTATTACGCAGGTCTCGCCTATGACAACGCCTGTGCCGTGGTCAATGAAGAAGCTTTCGCCAATGCTTGCTCCGGGATGGATGTCGATGCCGGTCTCACTGTGAATGAGCTCGTTGAGCATTCTGGGAATCAGCGGAATGCCCAGACAGAAGAGGTGATGGGCGACTCTGTGCACGGCCAGGGCCTTGAATGCCGGGTAGCAGATGATGACTTCAGTCAGACTTCTGGCGGCAGGATCCCCGTCAAAGCCTGCCTGCGCATCTTTTTTCAGCAGCAGGCGTATTTTTCCGAGATTCTTCATCAGGTCATCAACAGCCCATTCTGTCTTTTCCTTCAGCTCGCATTCAGCCATATCCTGCTCTTCATACTTGAGGGCAAGGTAGATGCACTGGCGCAGCATTGATATGAAAAACTCCATTTCAAAGCGTACTGCAGCTTCCATGCTTTCCTGCTTTGCACTCATGTTCCTTCCCGGATAGAGCAGGCTGAGAAGACAGTCTTCCAGCCGTCTGATCTCATCCATCGTAGGCAGGCTTGCGACATGCCTGTATAGGGCATCTGTCTCTTTGAGACGCGAAAATGAACTCAGATATGATGAAAGGTATTTATCGCTTTGCATGCAGCAGAGTATAAATCATTCTTCGCTGTCTGTAATCAGGTCCAGTGTCCTTTCTCTCAGCTTCAGGGCAGTGAATGCTGCGATGACAAGCTTGATGACATCTCCGATGATGAAAGGATAGAGACCGCCTGCAAGCGCAGCGGAAAGGGAAAGCGAGCGGGAATGTGCCAGCCAGAAGAGTCCGGGTATGTAGATGGAGACTGTGGCAAGCAGTGCTGCTAAAAGGTACAGGGCGAGGCTCTTTTTTCTGAAGACTTTCAGCATGAGGCCTTCAATCAGGACTGCCGGAACAAGGCCTGCCAGATAGCCTCCTGTCGGGCCGCTGAAGGCTGCAAAGCCTCCTCCTGCCGTGAATACCGGAAGCCCGGCAAGGCCGAGCAGCAGATATATGGCAAGGCTTGACAGGGCAAGCGGAAGCGGGAGAATCAGGCCTGCGATCAGCGCAAACAGCGTCTGCAGCGTGATCGGTACAGGAGGAAGCGGGATCCTGATGAACGCACCGGCTGCGATGAGGGCAGAGAACAGTGCGGTGAGAATTATCCTGATCAAAGTTGTTCTGTTCATTGTCAACCTCCAGCTTCGACTGAGTTTACTGCCTGCCGCTATCCTTAGTCAACCTCTCTCTTGCATCAGGTTGCTCAAGAGTCTAAACTCTTTATTGATGAGTACGAAAGCAGAACTGTACAAACTGTTGAAGGCAAACAGCGGCCGCTTCGTTTCAGGTCAGGAAATTGCTTCCAGACTGGAGCTTTCGCGCACGGCTGTCTGGAAGGCTGTCAGGGCGCTGGAAGAAGAAGGCTTTGAAATAGAAAGCGCCAGGAGTCAGGGCTACCGTCTGGTAAGCGATGCCTATTCGCAGCTTTCGCTGAGCTGCGGACTTGATATCCCTGTCTGTTTTTATGATGAGATTGACTCTACAAACAATGAGGCGCGCCGCCTGCTGTCTCAGGGCAGGGAGGTGCCCTTTGTGGTCGCTGCCGCCAGGCAGACAGGCGGAAAGGGAAGGCGGGGCAGAAGCTTTTCTTCTGATGAAGGCGGCATTTACCTGTCTGTTGTCGTGCCTGCAGGCAGCAGCGACAGCATAGAGACTGTAACGACCCGCACCGCAGTTGCCCTCTGCCGCACAATTGAGGGCGCAGGGCTGAAGCCTGCCATCAAGTGGGTCAATGACATCTATGTTGACAGGCGCAAGGCTGTCGGCATCCTCTGTGAAGGCGTGGTCTCAATGGAGGACGGACGCATAAGCGAGGTCGTTATAGGCGTTGGCGTCAATTTCGACAGGGCAGCCTTCCCGCCTGAGCTTGAGAATATTGCCTCTTCCCTGTTTCCTGCCGGCAGCGCTCCGGTTTCCAGAACTGATTTCGCCTGCGCTGAAGTCAGGAACATTCTTTTTTCCCTCACTGAGGAGAACTACGCTGATGAATACCGCAGGCGCTGCTTCATCCTTGGCCAGAGGATATCTGTGATAAAGCCGGAGGGCGAGAGGGAGGCTGTGGCGCTTGATGTCGATGACAGGGCCCATCTGATCGTGCGCTATGATGATGGAAGCGTGGAGACGCTTTCCAGCGGCGAAGTGAGCACGAAAGTCCTGTCTTGATATCTCTTTGCCGACCCGGTATTATCTAACAACTGTCTGAGTGGAGATCTATATGCTTGATACTTTAAGAGATGAATGGAAAAACATAGTGGAGCAGGAGCTTGATGCCCTTGCCGGCAGGCTTGGCGTCACAAGAGATGCGGAGCTTGCCGCAGGAAAGCCGCCTAAGGCAGAGCAGGGAGACATTGCCTTTCCGATGTTTGTTTTTGCAAAGGCATTCAGGACAAGTCCTGCAAATATTGCCCTGACTGTCAAGCAGGAGCTTGAGAAAAGGGATAAGCTTCCTTCAGGCTCTCTCATCGCCCTGGGGCCTTATCTCAATGTGAAGCTTGATGCAGCGCAGATTGCAGATGCGCTTTATGCTGAAATAAAGGACAAAGGGGATGACTTTGGAAAAGGCGATGCCCTCAGGGGCCGCAAGATCATGATCGAGTTCTCCTGTCCGAACACTAACAAGCCTCTTCACCTCGGGCACATGAGGAATGACAGCCTGGGCATGTCCGTGACAGCCCTGCTGAAAAGCCAGGGCGCTGAAGTGATGAAGGTGAACCTCATCAACAACCGCGGCGTCCATATCTGCAAGAGCATGTGGGCCTACAAGACCTTCGGAGGCGGAGAGACTCCTGAGTCCACAGGCGAGAAGGGAGACCATTTTGTCGGCCGCTACTATGTCCGTTTCGCCCAGTACGAGAAAGACTGCATTGATGCGCTCCTTGCACAGCATCCTGAGGCATCTGAGAAGGAAAAGGAAGAGCTGAAGGCCAGGGCATCTGCCGAGGCCAACAGCAAGGCTCAGGACATGCTTGTCAAATGGGAGGAGGGCGATGAGGAGACTGTGGCTCTCTGGTCTCTGATGAACAAGTGGACGCTGGACGGGCTTGCTGAGAGCTACCGCGAGATGGGCGTCAGCTTTGACAAGTATTACTATGAGTCTGATACCTACCGCCTTGGAAAGAGCGAAGTGATGAAGGGGCTTGAGAAAGGCGTCTTCTACAAGGCAGATGACGGTTCTGTGCAGATCGATCTTACTGATATCGGACTGGACAAAAAGGTCCTTCTGAGAAAGGACGGCACTTCAATCTACATTACCCAGGATCTCGGCACTGCGGTCAGCAGGCATGAGGACTGGCCGTTTGACAGTCTGATCTATGTTGTCGCAAGCGAGCAGCAGTACCATTTCAAGGTGCTGTTCCACTGTCTCAAGGTGCTCGGTTACGACTGGGCTGACGAGCTGCATCACCTCAGCTACGGAATGGTCAATCTGCCTTCCGGCAGGATGAAGAGCCGTGAAGGCACTGTCGTTGATGCAGATGACCTGCTTGCGGACCTTGCTTCGCTTGCAAAGGCTGAGATTGTGCGCAAGGACCGCGAGAGCGCTCTGGATGATGCTGACAGGACAAGCCATGACATCGCGCTGGGGGCACTGAACTACTATCTGCTTCAGGTCGCTCCTGAGAAGGACATGATCTTCAATCCTTCCGAGTCCATCAGCTTCAACGGAAACACTGGACCCTATCTTCAGTACATGGGCGCCCGCATTTCCTCCATGCTGTCAAAGTTTGAGGCTGTGAAGGATGAGTACAGGGACATCCGTTTTGACGGAAGCCTGCTGTCAGGCGAGGATGAGAAAGCCCTCATCATGGCAATTGCCGGCTACCCTGAGGCTGTCAGGAAGGCAGCACTGACCTATGATCCGTCTGTCATCGCAGCCCTGCTTTATGATATCGCAAAGACCTTCAGTCACTATTACCACGACAACCAGGTGCTGAAGGCTGAGACGAGAGAGCTTGTGGCTGCAAGAATCGGGCTGTCCGAGATGGTCCTGCAGACTCTGAAGAATGCCTTCTCAATCATCGGCATTCCGTTCCTGAGCGCTATGTGAGTTCTTTTGCAGCCGAAATCTGATGAGAGACTGCCCGTCAGCTGGCAGTCTCTTTCGTATCAGGCTGAGAAAAGGGAAAGAAAGCCTTTCACGCAGTCCTGAGGATCCTCAAGCTCCCAGATGAACGCTGCTGTCAGGCTGGAGGCAAACAGGCGGGACAGGGCCTGAGGATTGTTTGTCCTGATGCTTCCCCTTTCTGCCATATTTGATATTATTGCCTCGCTCTGGCTGTACAGCATCAGCAGCAGGGACTGCATGTCATCCCAGGCTCTCTGATCTGCATCCATGCGCTGCTGCAGCAGCGAAATGAAGGCAGAGCGCGTCCTGTCTGTGAAAAGATCTGACCAGTGGCTGACTGCGCTTTCAAGCACAGCCTCAGGCTCCTGTGACAGGTCTACAGTGAAGGAAAGATGCAGGCAGTCCTTTTCAAAATAATCGTAAACTGCACTGATTATCCTGTCCTTGCTGTCAAAATGATAGTAAAGGCTGGCCTTTCTCACGCCAAGCTTCTGCGCAAGGTATGACAGCGTGAGTCTGTCATAGCCTTCGTCCCTTATGATGAAGGCCGCCTGAAGTATTATGTCCTTTTTGTCCATAAAGGAAATGATAGGGCAAAGGTGAAACAAAATCTACCGGCCGGAAGGTAAAAACGCGGTGATTTTCATTTTTCCTGCCTCATCTTTCTGGCAAACAGGCTTGTCCTCTTTTTCCTGTGCGGATATTCTGAGCGGCAGAAATCAAACTTACAGAGGAAAAAAATGTACGCACTCGTAGAAATTCTCGGCAAGCAGTACAAGGCTGAAGAAGGCCAGAGCCTGCAGGTCGATCTTCTCAACATGGAAGAAGGTGCTTCCTTTGAGACAGACAAGGTTCTCGCTGTCGTGGACGGAGATGAGGCTAAGTTTGGTACACCTTATGTATCAGGCGCTTCAATCCAGGCAACAGTCGGCAGTGAAGTCAAAGGCGACAAGATCAAGGTTTACAAGTTCCACAGAAGAAAGGGTTACAGAAGAACTCAGGGACACAGACAGCAGTATTCCGTGATCACAGTCAATAAGATCAACGCATAAGGAGGCGCTAGAATGGCACATAAGAAAGGTGGCGGTTCATCACGCAACGGACGCGATTCCAATGCACAGCGCTTGGGTGTTAAGCGCTTCGGCGGTCAGATTGTGAAGGCTGGTGAGATTCTTGTCCGTCAGCGCGGAACAAAGATCCATCCCGGCCAGAATGTCGGACTGGGAACAGACTATACTCTCTTTGCCAAGGTTGCAGGCACTGTCGAGTATGTGAACAGGAACAACAGAAAGTATGCAACTGTTGTTGCTGCTGAGTAAGGACTGATGTTCGGATTTTCTGACGAAACCTATATCGATGTTGCCTCCGGAAACGGAGGCAATGGTTGTGTTTCCTTCCACAGAGAGAAATTTATTCCCAAAGGCGGTCCTGACGGAGGCGACGGCGGAAAGGGCGGAGATGTCGTGTTTGTCGTGCGTGACAACCTGAGGACTCTCGGCCATCTGAAGATGGTGCGCACTTTCAGGGCTGAGAACGGCCGTCCCGGTCAGGGCGACAGGTGCTTCGGACGCTGCGGCGCAGATGTGGAGATTTCTGTCCCTCCTGGCACTGTGATCAAGGATGCCGATACAGGAGAGCTCATAAAGGATCTCACAGGCGAGAGCCGCTGGGTCTTCCTGAAAGGCGGGAAGGGCGGACTGGGAAACTGGCACTTCAGAAGTTCCACAAGACAGACTCCGCGCTTTGCCCAGAGCGGGGAGAAGGGCCAGGAGATGAGGATCGGCGTTGAGCTGCTCGTCATTGCAGATATCGGCTTTGTCGGTTTCCCGAACGCGGGAAAGAGTTCCCTGCTCAACCTGCTGACAAACGCAAGAAGCAAGGTCGCAGGCTATCCGTTCACCACGAAGATACCTCAGCTGGGAGCAATGCGCTATGACGGCCAGGACATCATTCTGGCTGACATCCCGGGAATAATTGAGGGTGCTAGCCAGGGAGCCGGAATGGGCTTCAAGTTTCTGCGCCATATCTCGCGCACGAAGGCGCTTGCTGTTTTCATTGATCTCAGCGATGAGGGCTATCTGTCCAGCTATTCCATTCTGATGAAGGAGCTTGAGCAGTTTGCTCCAGCGCTTGTGAGCAAGCCTCAGGTCATCATTGCCTCAAAGGCAGATGAGGATCTTGACGGCGAGAGGCTTGGCCTCCTCAGGGCCTCTCTGGATGGAAAGGAGATTCATCCTCTTTCCGTTTATATGGATGAGACTGTTGAGGACGTGAAGCAGGCCTTCATCCGTGTTGTTTGCAGCAGTCAAGAGAGAAAGGATGCGGCAGACGGAGGCTTTACGGCTGTAGTGGACAATGAGGCCGAGTACAGGGATGAGTACTGAGAAAAAGAGCCTGCTCTTCGGAGGCTCCTTTGATCCTGTTCACAAGGGGCATGTGCACATCATAAAGGCGGCACTTGAGCTGACTGACTATGAACGGATAATCGTCATGCCGGCCAGTGTGTCCAACTTCAAGCAGAAAGCCAGAGGCGTGTCAGGTCAGCACAGGCTCGCAATGCTGCATCTGGCGCTTGATAATATCAGGGCGGAAGGCAGACAGATCATAATTTCCGACTATGAGATCAGAAAGGGCGGAGTCAGCTATACATATGATACTGTGAAAGCTGTGTATCAGCTTTTCCAGGTAAAGGGCACTCTCGGCTTCCTGATGGGAGACGATCTGATCCAGGATCTGGACAAGTGGTACCATTATGATGAGCTGGTCAGGCTTGTCGATTTTGTATGCTTCACGCGTCTTGGCAGCCACCCTGCGGCTCCTGCAGGCGCCAATGTCAGATACTATGACATTCCGCCTCTCGTCTCGAGCAGCAGCACTGTCCGTCAGGGAGATCTTGACCTTACAGAAGATTCTGTCAGAGAGTATATTATTGAGCATGGATTATACGGAACTGGAAAAGATTGTTAGTCAGCAGATGAAGGCTTCCAGATTTGAGCATTCCCTTGGTGTTGTTGAAGTCTGTGAAGTGCTTTCCCGTCGCTTCCGCCTCGATGTAGAGCTGAGCCGGATGACAGGAATCTTTCACGACTGGGCCCGTTATATGGATGGCAGCAAGATGCTTTCCTTCTGCAGGAAGAACAGCATCGAAGTATATGCTGAGGAGGAGGCAAGCCCCATGCTGCTGCACGGCGCAGTCGCAGCCTGGTATTTCCCCCGCATAACGAATATCTGGGATGATAGGGCCGTGAAGGCGATCCGCAACCACACTCTGGCCAGCCCTGATATGGGGGCGCTGGGTGCCGTGCTCTATGTGGCTGATTATTCAGAAAAGGGCCGCCGTCATCTTGATGACAATGACAGGCTGATCATCTGGGGAAAGCCCAACCTTGAGCAAATGGTCCTGGAAGTGCTGAAAAGGGAAGAGGAGTACTCTTTCACTGTCAGCAGGCCAATGGCGGACATCAGTGTGAAAACCCGTGATTTCCTGCTCTCTGGAGGCAAGTTTGAAATTTAGGACTGCTGTTCTGATTCTCTGCACCGCACTGTTTCTCACCTCCTGTTCCTCATCTGAACAGGCTTATTACCTTGACGGCGGCAGCCAGGCTGCGGCCTATCTGATTTCAGGGGACAGACTTGTCGAGATAAGAATCGCGGGACAGCTGTATGAAGACTATATCCAGGGCACAGAGCTGGCCGGCTTTTCAAGACTGTTCGGCTGTGAGGCCGTTTCAGCTGCCGCCATTTCCGGGACAGCCTTTGACAGGCGCGACTCTCTCTATTCTGATCTTGCCTGGCTCACAGGCAGGGCTGATGGGCTTGATGCGGCCAGGGATTTCTTTTCTGACCTGTCGTCAGGTTCATTCATTGATACTGTGGACAACCTCAGTGCGGACTTTGATGAAAAGGCTTTTCTGAAAGCTGTGAGAAAGACTGAGGAGCATTATATTTATGATCTGGAACGCGTGCTTGCCAGCGTGGATGATGTGGATTCATTCCTTCCCATATGGCTTGCTTCGGTTCTGGCTTAGGAGAATTTTGAATTATGACAGAAATCGTCAGGAATAACAGTCAGGCAATAGCAGACTTTCTGAATGAGCACAGCTGCCGTGATGTCAGCGTGATTGAGCTTGAAAACTGTTCATGGACAGACTGCTTCGTGATTGCGACAGTCAATTCAGTCGGACATCTGAGAGGTGTTGTCCATCAGATCTGGGATCTTCTGAACAGCCTTGGCCTGCAGGTCAACAACAGGCACAAGACTCCTGCAGAGGACGGCTGGACTCTGATTGACACTGGGGATATCGTGATACACCTCATGAGCCAGGAGCTCAGGGATTTCTATTCACTGGAAAAGCTGTGGAGGACAACTGAAGAGAAAAAGGAAGACTGACAACGTGTTTTTTATGTGAAGTGACGTCTCTTTTCTTGCCTTAGTTTCTTCTGAAGTGAATACTTTTGTCATGAAAACTATTTATGTTGTTGAAGACCATGATGCGATAAGAGACGGCGTTGTCCGTTATCTGGAGATTTCCGGTTACCATGCACTGGGACTGGCAACTCTGGCAGAAGAAAGAAAAGCTGTTGAGACAGAGAAGCCTGACCTGATCATTCAGGATGTCATGCTTCCTGACGGAGACGGCTTTCTTTTTATCAAGGAACTCAAGAGGAGAAACGTCGACATTCCTGTAATCTTCATGACTGCAAGAAGCGAGGAGTCTGACAGGATCCTGGGCTTTGAGCTCGGCGCTGATGATTATATTTCAAAGCCGTTCAGCCCGAAGGAGCTCGTGCTGAGAGTGGCCGCCCTCTTCAGGAGGCTTGATCATGCAGGCAGCAGGGACGACGGCGGGCAGATGGCATTCACAGACACAGTCAATGAGCTTGTGATAGATTTCACGCAGCACAGGCTGACGATAAACGGAGATGAGAAGACCCTGACAGCGGCAGAATGGAGGATCGTGACATACCTGGCTGAGAATGAGGGCAGGCTTGTCTCTCGATCCCTCATCCTAGAGAAGTGCTTTGACTACTCCTTTGACAGTTATGAGCGCGTTGTCGATACGCATATAAAGAACATAAGGGCAAAGCTCCGCCCCGGCGAATGGATAGAGACGGTGCGCGGCTATGGCTACAGGTTCTGCACAAGAAAGGAATCTGCAAATTGAGAGTCAGGGTCCTGCGGCGTTACTTTTTCCGGATCTTCTTCTCCCTGCTGCTTGTCACTTCCCTCATTGTGGCAATACAGGTTGTCTTTCTGCTGACTTCAATGTGGATGGCCGGCGTGAACTGGCCGCGCTTTGTGGCGCATGAATATGTCAACAGAGTAATCTCGGCCATGGACAGCCTGGATCATCCCACAATGAATGAGACCTTAGATGTGTTTACCCAGAGCATGGATGACAGGGTCTCAGGCCTGCTGATCAGGAACGTGAGGACAGGAGATCTGCTGCTGTATGGCAGGACGCCGCAGAGCGCTGCATCTGATGATGTGCCGCAGAAGGACCAGCATCTTGTCGACGTGACGTCGCAGGATCAGAAGGTGGTTTCGAAAAGCAGCGACGTGTACAACATCTCAGCCCAGCTTGATGAGGAGGGAGACTTCACTTATTCTGTCACAGCGATTGCCGGAAGCGAAGACAGCTCAGTTGTCACGTACACTGTTCCTTCCTTTATCAATGAAAAGGACATTGCCGCAACAATCTTCTATGAACTGAACGGCGAGCTGATCACGTGTTTTGATATCCTGGTCATCAATATGAGGAACTATGAATCCAACCGCTACATCATTGATGCCACGATAATGACATTCACCTGGATCATTCCGATCTGTCTTGCAATAGCAGTCATTGTCTCAATTCTTTTCTCCCGCCGCGACACGAGAGCCATCGTAAGATTTCAGGAGGCTCTGGACAAAATCGCCCACGGGGACTACAGCATTACTCTGCCGCGTCAGCATACCTTTGAACTGGAAGAGATAGCGCGCTCCATAGAGAGGCTGAAAGTGAACCTTGAGAAGAACCGCCTGGCACGCAAGGAGTGGATCCGCTCCATTGCCCATGATCTCAACACACCGATCAGCAGCATCAGGCTTCTGGCAGAGGGCCTTGAGGACGGAGTATATCAGGCAGATGAGTACTTCTTCTCAAGCCTGAAGAAGGAGATAGGGGATCTGTCCCAGAAGGTGACCACTGTACGTTATTACACAAGCCTGATGGATCCTGACTTCAGGCCGGACCTGCATGCTGTAAGGCTGTCAGAGCTCATTGCGGATGTCGTCAGCTCCTATGCAGACGACATAGAACGGATCAGAGTTGAGATCAAAGCTGATGCACAGATAGAAACTGACTATGCGCTGCTGTCGCGGGCGCTGCATGAGCTGATAAACAATGCACTGCAGGCTGACAGCGGCAGAATCTCTGTCAGCCTCGATCACAACATCATAGAAATAAGGAACAAGGGCTGTCTGCCTGACCATCCTGACCTGTTTGAGCCCTGGGCACGCGGAGACAACAGCCGGCACAGCGGAGGCTGCGGCCTTGGCCTTCCTGTCACAGGCCAGATAATGACAATACTTGACGGCAAGGTTGAGATAAGTCAGCAGAAGGATGAAGTCTCAGCCAGACTCATATTGTAGTCAGTCCAGCTTCACAGCCATCATGATCTCATCGTCTTCAAGGCGGCGGACGGAAAGCATTCCTTCCTCATAAAGGCCATAGGATGCGCTGTATCCTCCCTTTGGGATGCTGACTGAGCCCGGATTGAAGATGATGATGCCGTTTTCCTTCTTTGCGACAGGAATGTGCGTATGCCCGTAAAGGAAGATCTCTGCACCCGGCGGCAGCTGTGACTCGCTGTAGATATGTCCATGAGAGAGCGTAAGAGTGTATCCGTCAATGTGCACCAGAGCAGTCGTGCTCAGGATGGGGAAGGAAAGAACCATCTGGTCGACTTCAGCGTCGCAGTTTCCCCTTACTGCAATGATCTTTGTGCTCAGGCTGTTCATGACAGGGATCACCGCTTTTGGATTGTAGCTGGAGGGAAGATCATTCCTGGGTCCGTGGTAGAGCACATCGCCCAGGCAGATGACAAGATCCGCTTTTCCCGCAAGCTTTTCGATTTTCAGGACAGGCTCCAGTGCCCCGTGGATAT
Source organism: uncultured Spirochaetales bacterium (assembly GCA_944390865.1). Classification (GTDB taxonomy): domain Bacteria; phylum Spirochaetota; class Spirochaetia; order Sphaerochaetales; family Sphaerochaetaceae; genus Bullifex. Next base: position 14,856 of record CALXRC010000004.1, read on the forward strand.
CAGAAATGATCAATGCTCTCATATTGCTTTTCAACCTTCTCGAAAGGAGCCGGGAACCCCAGCTGCCTGTAGTATTCAAATACTGCAACAGCGACGCTGTTTGACAGATTCAGGCTCCTTTCTCCTTTTCTGAGCGGAAGCCTGAAGCAGCGCTCAATGTTGGCCTCTATCAGCTCTCTCCCAAGTCCTGCTGACTCTCTTCCGAAAATCATGAAAAGGTCTTCATCCTTTTCTTTTTCAAAGCTGATGTCAAAGTAGTTCAGCCTGCTGCGGGCAGAGAAGAAGAGGAGCTTCTTATCTCTGCAGCGGAAGAAAAACTCCTCATCCGAGTCCATCACTTCCAGGTCAAGCTCGTCCCAGTAATCCAGACCGGCACGCTTGAGGTGTTTCTCGTCCAGTGAGAAGCCAAGCGGCCTGACAAGAATCAGCCTGCTTCCGGTTACAGTGCAGGTGCGTGCGATGTTGCCGGTGTTCTGCGGTATTTCAGGCTGAAAGAGTACAATATTGAGCATTAGGCATAGCTAAGCACAAAAGGGCAGGCTGAGACAATAGGATTCAAGGGACCGGGAGCCTGGCTGCTTTGTTTTTTCTGCTGCGTGACAATTGAAGAAAGTTATCCCGGCCCGGGCGTGATCGGAGCTCAGCAGGATTATCTTTATGCCAGACAGTACGGCGGGGCTGCATCCGGAATAGGAGTGAAATATGTCAGCTACTATGAGGATGCAGGGATTGCGTTCAGCGCTCAGACTGACGCATGGTCTGAAGCTCTGTCCATCTGATGTAATTTCCTGTTAACCGGCACATGTTCCATAACCTGAGTCTTTAGGCTAGACTCTTGGGTTATGGAAGTGTTGAAAGTAATAATACTTGGCATTATTCAGGGGATAACAGAGTGGCTGCCTGTCTCTTCGACAGGACACATGCTGCTCTTTGATGAACTCATGCCTCTGCACCAGAGTGCCGAGTTTGTCTCTGTTTTCATGGTTGTCGTACAGCTTGGTTCTGTCCTTGCTGTGGTTGTTCTCTTTTTCAGGAAGCTGTGGCCGTTTGGAAAGGAAAGGAGCGAGACAAGACGCACTCTGACTCTCTGGGGCAAGGTCCTCATTGCCTCAATACCTGCAGGAGCCACCGGCCTTCTCTTTGATGATATCATTGACTCAAGGCTGTCGGTCTGGCCTGTAATTGCCGCGGCTCTTGCGCTGTACGGAATTGCATATATAATCCTTGAAAAGTGCGTGAGGATCAGAACACGCATAAACAGCGTGGATGGGCTGGCTGTCAGGGGCAGCCTCATAATGGGTGCTTTTCAGATGCTGGCGCTGATCCCTGGCACATCCCGTTCCGGCTCGACGATTCTCGGCGGAATGATCACAGGGGTAAGCAGGCCCGCAGCTGCGGAGTTTTCGTTTTTCATGGCGCTTCCTGTAATGGCGGGGGCAAGCCTGCTGCGCCTTGTCAAAAGCGGCTTTGGATTCACTGCGGGAGAGTGGGGCCTGCTGTTTCTTGGAGCCCTGGTTGCCTTCCTTGTCTCCCTTGCCGTGATCAAAGGCCTGATGAGCTATGTGCGCTCTCATGATTTCTCTGTCTTCGGCATATACAGAATCCTGCTTGCGGCTGTTGTCGTGGTCTATTTCGGCTTTATCCGCTGAATCGGCCTTTGTCCTTGATCAGTGAGCTTGCCCGTGTAAGCTTAGTGCCTTTCTTGTTGATGTCCAGTATGACACGTTCAAGCTCACGCTTCTTTCTGGCCTGTTCCTTGAACAGTTCCTCCTGCTCGATATCATCGCCGCTGTACATCTGATACAGTCCGACGCCCAGAAGCCTTATTCCGCCGCCTTTATAGCGCTGCCAGAAGAGGCGTGAGGCATATTCGAAAACATCGCTGGAATTGTATATCCCGTCCTGAGGAGTTGTCTGTATGCTTGTCGTCGTGAAATCAGGATAGCGGATCTTGACGCCGACAGTGCGGGCGACAAAGTGCTCATCCAGAGAGCGGAATGCCACTTCCTGGCTGAGCTCCATCAGATAGTTGTCTATGGCATCCTTTTCGATCAGGTCTGGAAAGAATGTCCGTTCGGCCGAGATTGAGTGGGACTTGCTTTCACCTGACCAGATTCCGGGATCGATTCCTCTGGAAGCCTTGTACAGGTATGTCCCCTGAGCTGAGCCGAAAAGCCCTGACAGCCGCTCCAGCGAGTACTCCCTCAGCTCCTGCGTAGTCCTGATGTTGTATTTCTCAAGCTTCTCAACGGTTGCCTTTCCCACACCCCAGAGCTTTTTCAGTCCGACAGTGTCGACAAAATCCGTCTCCAGACCGGAAGGCACAATTGTCAGTCCGTCAGGCTTCTTGAAATCAGAGGCGAGTTTTGCAATAAAACGCGATGAGCCGACTCCTACAGAAATAGTGAGGCCTGTCTCTTTCCTTACCCGTTCCTTGAGCAGCACTGCCGCCTGTCTCGGGCTTGAATAAAGCAGCCCTGTTCCTGTCATGTCAAGGTAGGCTTCATCAATTGACGCCTGGAGGTAATCAGGCGCAATGTCACTGATTATTGCCATGACTTCTTTTGATTTCTCGCTGTAGCGCTTCATGTTGCCAGGTACGCAGACTGCCTGCGGGCACAGCCTCATTGCTGTTGTCATCGGCATGGCAGAATGAACGCCGAACCTGCGGGCCTCATAAGAGCAGGTCGAGACAACACTTCTGGGCCCCTTGTGCCCGATGATGAGCGGCTTGCCTTTCAGTGAAGGATTGTCAAGCACCTCAACGGCCGCAAAGAAGGCATCCAGATCAACATGAAAGAAAACAGCTTCACTCATACCTTCTTTCTATTATAGCGTATAAGAGCGTTTCCAATAAGATTGGAGACGAAGGCCTTCATTCCTCCGGCCTGTCCGGCCAGGACGAGCAGGTGGCTGGACGGCGTGCTGCCCGGGATTGTGTTTATCTCATTGATCATCAGCCTGCTGCCGCTGAGGAAGAAATCAACTCTCATGTACAGCGAGCCATGCACAGCCCTGAAGGCTCTTGCCGCGTACTGTGTTATCTTATTCCTGATCTCCTCATCAATGAGCACTTCTTCAGGCGGAATGCAGCGCACTCTGTCTGAATATTTGTTCTCATATACATAATATGGAGCTGATGCGCTGACCTCAATCGGCCCTGCGACTTTCACCTCATCATCGCTGTAATCATAGAAGACAAGACACTCAAGTTCTCTCAGCGGACTTATCTCTTCCTGGACCAGCACTCTTTCATCAAGCTCAAAGACCCTTGCCAGCGCAGCGTCGAGACCTTTCCTGTCTGTCTTCTCAATCCCGATTGAGGAGCCTCCGCTGTTCATCTTGACTATGTAGTGCTCTGCATCAAAAAGCCTGTCAGGCAGTTTGTCTCTCTGTCTCAGGCATACTGTCCTTGCTGTCGGTATCCCCGCCTGCGCAAAGAGCCTGAGCTGTGTGTCCTTATCCATGCCGATGCTGCTTGTGAGCACATCCTCGCTCACATAAGGCCTGTCCAGCAGCTCGAACAGGGCCTGAATGAGCCCGTCCTCTCCCATATGACCATGCATTACAGGGTAGAACAGGTCACAGCGGCTGGTGAAAAGAGCATGCGGAAGTTTTCCTGTCTTTGGAATAAGGATTTCCTCAACTTCATGTCCAAGTTCTTCAAGTGTGGTCCTGATTGTCTGGGCCGACTTCAGGCTCACGTCATATTCAAGGGAAGGGCCCCCCTTAACAAGGCAGATTCTCATTGTCAGCAAACCTCTTCGCTGCACTCAGTACAGCTTCTCTTTCATTCCATTTTTTTCTGTATGTGCCGCAGTCAATTGAATCCTGCGGACCAAGGCCCAGAAAGAAAAGGACGTCGCCTTTTCCTGACATGGCTATGGCCTTTTCCACTGCCTTGCTTCTGTCTTCCTCAATAGCATAGGCGGCAGGATCCAGTCCCTCTGCTATCTCACTGCAGATTGCCTTCACGCTTTCTTCCCTCGGATCATCTTCTGTAAGAATGATCTGCCTGCACCATAGCGCCGCTTCCTGTCCCATCGGTTTCCGCTTTGACCTGTCGCGGCTGCCGGAAGCGCCGAAGAGTGCGATGAAGCCTGAGTCAGGATACTGTCTCCTGAAGGCTGAGAAGAGCTGATGGAACGCATCAGGCGTATGCGCATAGTCGATGACAAAGGTCCTTTCATAAAGACTGAAGCAGTCAAGCCTCCCGGGAGGACAGGCAAGCTCTGAAAGATGGGGCAGCACTTCTTTCAGCTTTATGCCCAGGATATTTGAGGTGAGCACTGCAGCTTCATAGGCATTGTCTAGGACAAAGTCCTCAAAGTAGGGCAGTGAGTACTCTCTCTCTTCATATCGGAATTTCAGTCCTGTCCTGCTGCGGCTGATTATTTCAGGCCTCTCCAGAAGGACAGGGCCATTCTGTCTTATGAAAGGCAGTATTCTGCTGTCTGAATATGAGAAGACAGGGCCTTCGGTCATGCTGGCAAGTCTTGCCTTGCTCTCATAATAAGAGTCGAGACTCTTGTGAAACTCAAGGTGCTCGCTGCTCACCTTTGTATAGCAGGCTGCGGCAAAGACAGTGCCCTCAAGCCTGCAGTACTCCCTGCTCAGTGCATGGCTGGATGCTTCAAGAACGAAATACTGGCAGCCGCCGGCAGCGGCTCTTGCCAGCAGAGCCTGCATGTCAAAGGCTTCAGGTGTCGTATTATGCAGCCTGTTTGCCTCAAGTCCGTCTCCTGCGTCAATGACGGCTGTCGTTGACAGGCCGGCTTTGAATCCCATTGCCTTTATCAGCTGATAGGTGAAGAAGGCAGTCGATGTCTTTCCGTCAGTGCCCGTGATTCCTATTGTCTTCATCTTTCTGCTGGGACAGCCGAAAAAAGCATTTGAAGCAAGGGCAAAGAGTCCTCTCACATCAGTTACAGTGATGACAGATACCGATGATTCAAGCTCCTTATGCTCATGAGCAGAGACAATTACAGCAGCTCCATTGCTGACTGCATCCCGGATGAAGTCTTCTCCGCTGACGTGAAGGCCGGCAAATGCGAAAAAGGCTGAGTTCTTTCTGCAGGATCGTGAATCATAATAAAGTCCTGTCAGCACAACGTCATTCAGGATATGCGCTTTCCCGCCGGACAGAAAGGCCAGCTGTTTTACTGTGAGCATGAGACAATAATAGCATTCCCGGGGGAGTGACGCTACCTCAGGTGTCTTTGTTATGCTATATTAAGGACATGAAAAAGGCTTTCATTCTTGTTTTTGCATTGCTCTTTGCCGCAGGGAATCTCTGTGCTGCAATCCATCTTCCCTCCAGAAGCATGTCGGTTGCGAGGGCAGGGCGGATTGAAGATGTCTTTTCCAATCCTGCGGCCCTGCCGTTCCGTTCTTCTGCTGACGGCAGCTTCCTGGTGGGGCTGAGCTATGCGGATGAGGCCGATCCTGAGATTTACAGGAATGATGAGAAGCTGAGCTTTTTCCAGTCATCGGAAATTGATCTGAGCCTGTCTTTCGGCGGCAGGCATGCCATGTTCTCTCTAGCAGTAAGTTATGATCTGGATGACAGGAAGGCGGAGCCGCTTACTTATGACATGTACTTCAAAATGCACTTCCAGCTGGATCTCGGCTATGCCGCCGGACCTTTTTCTGCAGGTGCCCGGCTGCAGGGAGGAAGCAGTCTTGTGCGCACAGACAGGAGAGTGGAGTCGGCCTGGGACTATGCTGCAAACTTCTTCTTTTCACAGTTTTACGAGAACTCTGGAAGCGAGTACTTCCAGCTGGGACTTGGCGCAATGTGGCATGATGACTGGTTCACAGTCGGGCTGTACAGCGACCGGGTTGTGGCTGCAGAGGGCGGAAACATCAGTTTCTCCCTTGACAGCATCACAGACTCGCTCAGTCTCGGTCTGACGCTGAACTTTCCGCGCTTCACCTCAGAGGGAGAACTCTATCTTCTCAGGCCATCGCTTGTCCTTCAGGCCGGAAACCTCACATCTTCTTCTGACAGCTATCTTCTGGCTGAACTTGATTTCTGCTTCCAGCTACTGCCTGACACAAATCTCACAGTCTCGACAGGCATAATCAGCTTCAGAAATGCAAGGGAAGACTATTTTGACAGCCTCAGAACAGACCAGAGTTTTTCTCTGGAGCTGGAACTGGGGCAGTGGTCTCTTGATTTCGACTACACCCTGCCTGTCGAATACTACAAAGGAGACAGCTCCAGGCCAATGAGCTTTACCATTGCCCTGAGATTCAATCCGTGAACTTCAGATTGTGATTGTTCCATTAGATTTAACGATATTAATGTTGTGCAGCTTCAGGCTGACGGACAAAAAACTTATGGATTAAAAGTGTAAGAGAATCTCTCTTAGGAGGCACTTGAATGGGGAACCATTATGTGCCGGCACCTTTCCCTGCCAGCACAAGACTGACAGCTTATGGCCTGAGATTTTATGGAGCCGGCGAGTCTCGAACTCGCCACCTGCAGATTGCGAACCTGCCGCTCTACCCGATGAGCTACGACCCCGAAGAGAAATGGGCCCCAAAACGAAGCCCATTTCAACATGATCAGTTAGTGGTTGACTGTATTATAAACCAGCTGCGGCCATTTTTACAAGCTTTTCCGCATCAGCCTGTTCACTGCTCAGGCTTGCAACAGACCATGCAGCATCTTTCAGCTCTGCTTCCTTTGCCCTGATGAGGCTTGTGACTTCATCCTTGTTGGCAAAACTGAAGATCAGTGCGATGTAATTGTCTGTATCGAAGACAAAGGCATTGGAATCAAAGATCTGAGAAAGCCTTTCCTCATCCACGCCGTCTGTCTTGGCAAAGAGGGCGAGGGAGATGTCGCATTCATCTTCGCGGGCGCAGGCGCATTCAGCGTCAAGCACCTGTGCAAAGTCAAGCATTCTGGTTTCAGCAGGAGTCTCAGCCGTCTGGGCAGCCGGCACCTCAACGACTTTCTCGACCTCAACTGGCTTTTCAACGATCTTCTCAACTTCAACAGGTCTCTCGACAATCTTCTCGACGACCTTTTCCACAGGAACCTCAACCGGAACTTCCTTCACGATCTCAATAGGAACTTCCCTGACAACTTCCTTGATGACGGGAACTTCCCTTACGACTTCCTGCTGCGAGGAGGCGACCGGGACTTCCTTTATGACTTCCTTGATAATCTCGACAGGAGCGGCTTCTTCTCTGACAGGAACCTCAACCGGGACTTCCTTAATGACTTCTCTTACGACCGGAACTTCCTTCTCGATTTCCTTGATGACTTCTACAGGCACTTCCTTGACGACAACTTTCTCGACAGGAACTTCTTTTATGACCTCAACTGGAACTTCCCTGACGACTTCCCTGATCTGCGGTTCAGCAGCTCTGGGAGCGACTGTCTCCTGTGTCCTTGCAGCATCTACGGAAACGTTGACCGGATCATCTTTTGGTGCGCTTTCAAATGGTTTTGTGTAAGCATTCGGCGGTAATTTGTCTGCCTGGTCGGCAAATTCATCTTCATGACGCTTTGCTATCATGACTCCGATCTGGATCAGGATCAGACCGATGAGGATCGGAAAGAGTTTAATCAGAACAGAGTAGACCTGGGAGTCAGTGATCTGATAGGCGGGGACAATGAAGTTTAGAAAAACTAGAGCAAAAACAGCAATGACTACAAACGAGATAACAACGCTGGTTACCACTAGCTTTGCCGTATTTTTTGATTTTGGCATAATAATTTCACCTCCGGCTTAACATATATACATTAAGTCACACATGCTGATATTATACAAGTCAAGATTTGATATGGCAACCAAAAAACTGTTTATCCTTTTTTTTGTATTTGTTTTTATATTCATTGTGCTTTTCACTTTATTCGGGCACAGTGGTCTGCTTGTGAACAGGTCATTGCAGCAGCGTCTGGATCAGCTTGACAGACTTGCTGAGGAAAAGCGGCTGGAAGTCCAGGCGCTTGAGCAGCAGAGAATGCAGGTACAGGAAGAAGACTACTTTGACGATGTCGCCCTTTCCCTGGGTTACAACCGCTATGGCGATGTCGTTTACTACTTTCAGGAACCTGATGTCATTGAGAGTCCCGCACCGTCTGCTGCCCGGACTGAGCAGCCTGTTGAGATTTATGAAGGTGCTGATGCCTGGCTGCTGGCTCTGATTTCGCTTGCGCTCACTGTCTTTTCTGCCTTTTTGGTTTTCCTGATCAGGCATTTTGCCGGACGCAGGACGGAACATGCACACAAAGACGGACCTGTTTCCAGGTATGATAACTTTGACTGGTCATAGGGAGGATGCAAAAGTGCTTTACAATGATGATTCTTCACTGGAACTTGTCGCTTCAATGCTGCTTGAGAACAAGGTCGGAGTGATTCCTGCAGACACGATTTACGGCTTCAGCGCGAGAGCGAACGAGATAACTGCCGGACGCATTTATGAAATAAAAGAGAGGCCAAGGAACAAGAGCTTCATAATGCTTTGCGGCAAGGACTGGCTGAGACAGTCGCGCTTTATCGTTCCAGAAGAGCTTTATGACCTCTGGCCCTGTCCTCTGAGTGTCATTGTCGCTGACAGGGAAGGGCACACTCAGGCGGTCAGAGTGCCTCAGGACAAGTACATCCTGTCGCTTGTCCGCCTGACCGGTCCTCTCTGGTCGACAAGCTGCAATATTTCATCAATGCCCAGCCTCACAAGCTACGATGAGATCACGGCGGCTTTCGCAGGAAAGGCGGACTTCTTCGTCAGAAAGAGAAAGGAGAGCACAAATGCTCTCCCTTCCACGCTGATTGACTGCACATCCAGGCCTTTCAGGATTATCCGTCAGGGTGCCTTTGACTGCAGCTGCCTCATCTGATCCTGCGTCCTTCCATGTAGTAGCGCTTTTCTTCAGCATGCCCGATAGAGAAGGTCTTGCGCGGGAAGGCGCCGTCCTTGATGATGTCGTCAAAGAATGTTTCTTTGGATATTTCGCTCATTATGATGCCGGTATTGCCCTCTTCTGAGGCGATGCGCTCTGTCACTTCGGCTCCATGAATGTAGTCGACATTCGTCCTGCCTTCCTCAAGCAGGCTGTCGATGCAGGCCTGGATGATGCTGGCTCCAAGCGAGTATCTGTCGCTTGTGACAGTCCATGCTGTGCGGCGTGAGCCTGAAATCAGTCCGAAATGTATTTTCCCGTCATTGACGTTGATGCGCTGCCTGAGCACATCCAGCGACGGCACCGCCTCTGTCTCCACGCTTGAGCAGTATGATCTTATCTTCTGGGCGACAATGTCTTCATCCGTGTTGAAAAAGACTCTGTGGATGGCTTCGAACGTAAGGGCGGGGTCAAAGATGTTTTCGATTTCAACAAGCGCCCAGCGCGACGGGTGCTGCTTTGCCTTTTCAGGACCGATGCTCTGCTTGAGATCCTCATAAAGGCTCTTTGCTGTCGCAAGCGAATGGTTTCCGTCTCCCATTGCATAGAGCAGGGGATTTGACTTGTCCAGTCTGTCATACAGGAACTGCAGGCCGTCGGCAACAATGCCGATGTCTTCGTCACTGTTGACCAGATAGCCCCTGATGTGGCCTCCGCCGAGCATCAGCTCTGTGTCATAGACGCACGGCAGGCTGTCCTTCTTTGCGGCAAGTCTTTCAATGATGGACCTCCTGCTGTCGCTGATCAGCACCATGATGTGGGGAAGCTCCAGCAGCGCATTCTTCCTTATTTCCTTGCGCGGCGGAATGCGGGAAAGGATTGTTCCTTCTGTCGCCCTGATAAGCGAGCGGCTGTCCTTCTCATATGAATAGCTTTCAAGATCCAGAGAAGCCACGAGGCCATGCCTCACACCGGCAGAAGTGCTGCGTTCGACAAGAATGAAGCTGTCCTTGTAGCAGGTGAAGATGTCTTTCTCCAGATAAGACTTCATGCTGCTGTTGATTTCGTCAATGATCTTTTCCTTGTTCCCGTCCTCAAGATAGCACTCTGGGTAGATGAGATGGATTGTGCTTGGAACATCCTTTGTGATTTCCTCCACCTTTTTCCAGTAATCTCTCTGGCTTGTGAACTGGTCACAGGCGACCACTGCCCATTTTCCATAGTCGATTCCCTCTTTCGGCAGAAGGATGTCGCCTGTATCAAGCGACAGCGAGTTGAGCTTTTCTCTCAGCTTTGTGTTCATCAAAGACTCCTCTGAGCCCGGTATGGGCACTCTTTAAGTTTAAGCCTGCTTTCTGTCCTGAACAAGCCGGAATGCTTGAGAAAAAACAGCGCTTCAGGTAAAAAGTAAGGCTATGAAAAGACCAGTGATCGGACTTACATGCAGTTACGATTATTCCGACATCTTCACCGAGCAGATTGACAGAGGACTGACTGTCCCGATGTGGAATTACATCAGTGAAGCCTATATCAGATGCATCGAGAGGGCAGGAGGCTTTCCGCTGCTCATTGCAAACCTTGAGAATGAAGACGAGCTGGCTCAGGCCGTGGATCTGTGCGACGGCTTTCTGTTCACAGGAGGCAATGACATTGATCCTCTGTGCTACGGACAGGTGGATCAGGGAGCCTGCGGCCGCATTATTCCCCAGCGGGACAGGCAGGAGACAGAGCTTGTCAGATATGTGCTTGAGAAGACTGGCAAGAGCGTATTTGGAATATGCCGGGGCTGCCAGCTGATCAATGTGGCTCTTGGCGGCACGCTGATTCAGGATCTGTCAAAAGTGCGCCATTTCAAGTCAAACTATTCTCTGAACACTGTCAGTCACTATGTGGAAATCAGTGAAGGCACAAGGCTTGCCTCGATTCTCGGTCCTGGCCGCATCGGCGTCAACTCCCTTCATCATCAGGCTGCAGACGTGCTTGGAAGCGGCCTGCGTGCCAGCGCATACAGCGAGGACGGGGTGGTGGAGGCTGTTGAACTTGAGAGTTCAGGGCGTTTTTTTCTGGCAGTCCAGTGGCATCCTGAGAAGCTGTTTCTGGACGACGTGATGCAGGGGCTTTTCAGGGCCTTTGTCGATTCATGCAGGAGCTGAGAATGGCCTATTCACTGCTGATAACCGGGGGCTCTGCTCCTTCTTTCCTGCCTCCTCTTGTTTATGAGATGACTGTCTGCTGCGACAGCGGCTATGACACGGCGCGTGAGCTGGGCCTCAGGCCTGATATCGTGGTGGGAGACTGCGACTCCACGAAATACAGAGAGGAGATTATTAAACTTGGCTTCACGCCTTGCTCCCATGAAAAGGATGAGTCTGATACAGAGCTCGGACTGATGAGGCTTTCTGATCAGCATCACTATGATCTGATCGGCGGCGGAGGAGGCCGTCTGGACCACCTGCTTGCGCTCTTTGCCCTTTTCAGAAAGTATGCCTTCCCGCGCTGCTGGCTGACAGCTTCTGATCTCATTCTTTCCCTGAAGAAGGGCACAAGCATTCTGACGCTTCCTCTTAACTGCGATATCAGCTTCTTCTCACTTTCAGATACCGTGCGCGTATGCTGCGATTCTCTCGTCTGGCCTCTGGATGACTATCTGCTGGATGCCTCTTCCATGAGCCTTTCCAACAGGACTGCAGCCTCCAGACTTGAGATAAGGAGCAGCGGAGACTTTCTTGCAAGAATCCCGGTTGACAAAGCGCCCTTTTTCTTTGAGGCCAACACTGCTAATATTAATACATGCTGGAATTTCGAAGAGTCTTAGCCTTTTCATCAAGAATTCACACTTACCTGATGGTGCTGTATCTTTTTTTCGCTGTCCTGATGTGTGCATCGTTCTTCACGGATGTGGACGCGGCACTTGTCAGCATTGTCTCCGCTGCGATGGCTGTGCTGGCCTGGCTTGTCATCTTTGAAGGAGTGTGGATCATCCTTGCCAGCATATACCAGATATTCTATTCAAAGGTGCTGGCTGTAGCGCCGGTGCTGCTGACAATTGTCAGGGGTCTGGTTGTTCTGATCATTGCAACCGTGCTTGATGCACTTGAGCTTGTTATCACACAGGGGGTGACAATATGAAAAACTGTTTTGCGATCCGCGGTGCCACGACAGTCGAGATTGATAATCCGGCTGAAATGGATGAGGCTGTCTCCGAGCTGTTTGACCAGATCGTCACGCGCAACAGGCTTGATCTGGATGATATAGCATACATTCTGCTTTCTCAGACGCCGGATCTTAAGACAAAGAATGCGGCAACGTGCCTGAGAAAGACAGGCAAGTGCGATTCAATCCCTCTTTTCTGCCTTCAGGAAGCAGAGATTCATGGAATGATGGACCATGTCATCAGGCTTCTTGTTGTTGTCGGACGTCCTGCAGAAAGTCCGGCGAAGATGGTCTTCCTGCGCAGGGCTGCGGCTCTCAGGCCTGATCTGAGGGAAGAATAGGGGATGGCTAAGCCTTCTGGCGTAATTTAAGACTGGCTTCTGGATGCAGAAATTTCTCTTCCTGCTTTTCATTTATGAAGAACTTTCTGTACGAAGCTGTTTGATGAATGCCTTGCTGTTTAGCTGATCTGTGAGTTAATGCATAAAGGTACAGTCAAGCATAGCTGCAAAAAAGCTTTTTCCAGAGGAAAGACTTTGGCTGATTGTTGACAAGCATTACACCTGCATAGGATTTTGTAACATGAAAAGATGCAAATGGACAGGAAATGACCCTCTGCTGATTGAGTACCACGACAAAGAATGGGGAGTTCCTCTTTTTGATGATGACAGGCAGTTTGAGTTTCTCTCGCTGGAAGTCATGCAATGTGGATTAAGCTGGATGACAGTCCTCAGGAAAAGGGATGTAATGAGGAAGGCATTCGATGCATTCTCTCCAAAGCTGGTGTCACAATACACAGATGAGGATGTGTCCAGAATCATGAATACAGAGGGAATGATCCGATCTGAAAGGAAAATCCGTGCGGTGATCAGCAACGCAAGGCACTTCATCGAAATCCAGGAGAAACATGGATCCTTCTCTAATTTCATCTGGAGTTATATAGGCTTCAAGCCTGTGGAATATCCAGGTCATGCTGATGGAACAGTCCTCATCAGCCGTAATGAGCTGTCCGACCAGATAAGCAAGGACCTGAAGAAGCGCGGTTTTTCATATCTAGGGTCAATTACAATTTATTCTCATCTGCAAGCTGCAGGACTGATCAATGATCATTATGATTACTGCTTCAGATATTTGCAGCTAAAAGGTGATATGAATAAGTATCTGAAATCCTGAAATCTTTTTTCGCAGGTTCTGATGTGAATCAGCTTGAGTCAACTACCCCACCTTGAAGAAGGTGAGGCTTGAAAAAGCCTTGGTTGACTAGCCCAAGGTCTTCGAGACCTACGTTACGGAGGAAGATACAGGCACCGGCGGATGTTGTCCTAGTCCGCCGCTCTGCGGTCCGTGGTTAAACAGTTCTGATGGGCAGGAACAGTGCTGCGGATATATATAACCCTCCGATAACATCGGCGAAGGACAGTGAGGAGAGATGCCTCACGACAGGGATTGATCCCTGCATTACCCGTTAAGTCGGGAAAGGAGATTGCATGGTCTATGTAATCGCACAGAGCGGAAAGCCTCTGATGCCGACAGAACACTATGGCAAAGTCAGATGGCTTCTCAAAAGAAAAAGAGCTAAGGTTGTAAAACGCTCACCATTTACGATTCAGCTCCTGTACGGAAGCGGAAACGAAAGGGTGCAGCCTGTGACGCTCGGAGTTGATACCGGGTATCAGACAGCCGGCTGCTCAGCATCAACGGAGAACAAGGTTCTCTTTGAAGCAGAAGAAGAGATGCGCACTGATGTCTCCGAGCTTCTTACGGAAAGAAGGGAGAAACGCAGTGCGAGGAGGAACAGAAAGACAAGATACAGACAGGCACGCTTCGACAACAGAAGACGCACAGAAGGCTGGCTTCCGCCGTCAGCAGAGGCAAGGATTTTATCTCACGAGAACATGATAACCTTAATATCTTCTTTTCTTCCTGTGTCCCATATCGCAATCGAAACCGCCGCATTCGACATCCAGAAGATAAAGAATCCTGATATCGAAGGCAAAAGCTATCAGGAAGGGGAACAGCTCGGCTTCTGGAACACAAGGGAATATGTATTGTGCAGAGATGGACACAAATGCAGGATATGCGGAGGAAAATCAAAGGACAAAGTCCTTGAAATTCATCATGTCATCCGTCGCTCGGATGGCGGCACGGACCGCCCCGACAACCTCATGACGCTCTGCAGCCACTGCCACGATGGCGTGCATAAGGGTACAGTAAAACCAGACTTCAAGAAAGCTCCGCAGTTCAAGGCGGAAACGCTGATGAGCATCATGCGCTGGGAGCTGTACAGAAGACTGCAGAAGCTGTACGGGAAAGAGAATGTATCAATGACATACGGGTATATAACAAAGAATACAAGGATTACCCATAAGCTTGAGAAATCGCATTACATTGATGCCAGATGCATTGCAGGGCATCCTGAAGCCTCCTCTGACGGGGACTGGTATTACATGCGCAAGACCAGAAGCCATAACAGGAAGATCCATAAGGATACGATTCTCAAGGGCGGCGTGAGGAAACAAAACCAGGCAGAGAAGCTCATAGGAGGCTTCGGTCTCTTCGACATCGTCAGATATGAGAGAAATATCTGCTATATCCACGGCAGAAGAAGTTCCGGATACTTTGATATAAGGAAACTTGACGGGGACAGGATTCATTCCGGTATCCACTATCGGAATCTCGTGCTCATTGAGCGGATAAATACAAGGCTTATAGACAGGAGGAAGCCGATTCCTCTCCATTCTGCAGAGGCTGGAGTATCCTCGGCTAAAAATTGATGAAGGTTTTTTAATGGCTGTATGTTTGAGTCTGTCTGGATGCTGATGTTCACAGACTCATAAATAAAAGAAAAACTCAGGAACAAATCCTGAGTTCTCTTTTTTTAATCAGCATAATCTGAACTTACATCAGATCCTTAGCCTTGCGGGCTGTGTTGCCGCTCTTTTCGCAGACAGCATAGTGACGAAGCTTGCCGTTCTCGAAGACACTCTTCATCTTGATGACTCCGCCCCATCTGCTCATAAGGATCTTGGCACCTTCACGGTGAGCGTTCTTAGAAACATTACCTGCCATCTTCAGTTCCTCCAGATCTGTGCCACAGAAGTGGCAATCAAGTTTTCTGAAAAGCCGACTGTCGGATTTGAACCAACGACCGGCTGATTACAAATCAGCTGCTCTGCCAGCTGAGCTAAGTCGGCGAGTGCTTTTCAGCAACGGATTAGAAAGTACACAATTTCTGAATTCTTTGCAAGGGGGATGAACGGTAATTTTTCCAAAAAGCAGAAAATTTTTGCTTTCCCTGAGCCTTCTGCTTATCTCATGTGTTTTCATGACAAATATTTAGATCTGCTCATGCCTGCTGCAGGACGGCAAAATGCGAAATTCTCTGATTTAATGCACTTTTCTGCTGTCAACAGGCATTTGCTCGTGCTATTATTGAATAAAACTGACATTGCCTAAACGATGTCAATAAAATCAGAAGGATGAAAAGGTAAAACTATGACTAAGCCACTTTCCGTTGTTTTACTGGCTTTGATGCTTGTCCTGTCACTTGCAGGCTGTCAGAGCAGCGAGCCAGTCGATTCTGTTCAAGAGATTGTTGTTCCGGCACCTGCTCCGGTAACTGAGGCACCTGCACCTGCACCTGTCGTTGAAGAAGAGCCGGCTGCTGCCGCACCTGTCACAGGCTCCCTGACAGTCTATGACTATACAGCAACTTATGAAGCTGTTCCGGGACAGGCTGTTGTCAGCTATCCTGACTTCATCACAGATGAAGAGATTGGCGCCTTCTTTGCCTATGCCTATGCAAACCATGAGGCAGAGCTTACAGGCGTTTACTATGAGATCACGGCACCCGGCACGCTTGTGCTGACCTTCCCGCAGGAAGTGACAGTCGCAGATGCTGCAGCCGTTGTTGATCACCTGAGCGCAAATGACCTTCCTGCTTTCCTCAATCAGTATCTTGGGGCTTAAGCAGCTGAAATAAACTTCATTAATCTGATCTGTGCACCGGAAAAATTTCCGGTGCATTTCATTTGTCGCATGCGGAATGTAAAAAGTTGGATAAATTAACCGGCAGACACTAATTTTTAGTTACCGAGTGTCAGTATGCCGTGTTATTATTAAGCAGATGTTTTCAGACATCTTTTCTGATACTTACCTTAATTCAGGAGGATACAAGTGAAGCGTATTACAAAGCCACTTTCCGTCTTTTTGGTTTCCCTGATGCTGGTCCTGACCCTTGCGGGCTGTCAGACTGGCACTTCAGTGGATTCTGCTGTGGAAATCACAGTGCCGGCACCTGCTCCGGTGGCAGATTCCGCACAGCCGGCCGCACCAGCTGCTGAACCGGCTCAGGAGACACAGGCCGTGCAGGAGAGCGCACCTGTTATCGTCAAGCAGACTGGATCTCTTTCTTTCTATGGCTATACAGTGACCTATGAAGCAGTTCCAGGGCAGGCTGTCGTTAGTTATCCAGCTTTCATCACAAATGAGGAAGTGGAGGCTTTCTTTGCATTCGCCTTTGAGCGCCATGCTGATCAGCTTGCAGGTGTCTACTACGAGATCACGGCACCCGGAACACTCGTCCTGACCTTCCCTCAGGAAGTTACGGTTGCTGACGCGACAGCTGTTGTCGAGCATATGGCAGGCCATGATCTGCCGGAATTCCTCAACCAGTATCTTGGAAGCGATGATGCGGTTGTCGAAGTTGTCAGGGATGAACCTGTTGTAGAGGTTGTCCCGGCTGCTGCTCAAGAGAGCGCTGAGCCTGCTGCTGTCTATCCTTTCGGCGTGACAGAGATCAAAAAGGCTGACGGCGATGATACCTTCAACCTCTATGTTGTTCATACAAATGACGTTCATGGAAGAATTGAGGAAGGAACAGACGGCTCTCTGGGTTATGCAAAGCTGTCGACCCTGCTGAAGATGGGCCGCTCTGTGACAGACAACATCCTGGTTCTTGATGCCGGCGATGTGCTTCACGGAACAAATCTTGCGAACGTGTTTGAAGGCGAGTCTGTAGGCGTTCTTCTCAACATGCTCGGCTATGATGCCGTCGCTCCGGGAAATCATGACTTCAACTATGGTGCAGACCGCCTGATTGAGCTGAGCGCACTCAGCGATTCCATGGGAGGCGCAAAGGTCCTTGCGGCCAATATCCTTGACCAGAACGGAAACCTGGTGTTCCAGCCTTATCAGGTTTATGACTATAACGGATTCAAGGTCGTCGTCATCGGACTGACCACACCTGACACAAAGACTAAGTCCCATCCGAGGAACACAGAGGGCCTGACATTCTGGGATGACTCATATGTCAGCTATGCCCAGCAGGCTGTTGATCTGGCTCATGAGATCGGCGACTATGTGATCGTGCTCGGCCACATTGGCCTTGATGCGGATGGAAGCGGACTTACTTCCGACATGATCTGCTCAGCTGTTGACGGCATTGATCTCTTTGTTGACGGCCACAGCCACACAGTCCTGGAGAACGGCACTGAAGTCAACGGAACTCTCATTGTCTCGACAGGTCAGTATCTGAACAATGTCGGACTGGTTGAGATTCAGGTTTCAGACGGAGCAGTGCAGGGCGAGAGTGCGATGCTCATTCCTGCCAGCGAGGTCATCGATCCTTCAACAAGCGCCCTTGCACAGAGCCTTGGCATAACATATGTGGCGGATGATCCTGAGGTCATTGCCTACATTGATCAGCTCAACGCAGAGCTTGAGCAGAGATTCAGCGAGGTTGTCGCAAACGTTCCTGTTGCCCTCGACGGTGAGAGAGAGCATGTCAGGACAAGAGTCACAAATCTTTCCAGACTGATCTGCGAGGCCATGACTGCAGAAACAGGTGCTGATTTCACAATCATCAACGGCGGCGGCATCAGAGCCTCAATTGAGGCAGGAGAGGTCACTCTTGGCGATATCAACAATGTGCTTCCGTTCACAAATACAGTTGCTGTCTGTGAGATCACGGGCGACCAGGTCTATGAGGCGCTTGAGTACGGCTATTCAATGGCTCCGGAGTCAAATGCCGCATTCAGCCAGTCTGACCTCAAGGTTGTATACAGCAGATTTGATGAGCCCGGCTCCAGAATCCGCCGTGTGCTGCTTCCGGATGGAACACCTCTGGACAGAAATGCAACCTACACAGTCGCAACCAATGACTTCATGGCTGCAGGCGGCGACGGCTACACAATGTTTGGCAGGGTAGTCCAGGAAGGACGCCAGCTCAACGAAGTCTTTGCTGATTATCTGGCTCAGATTTATCCGGCAGACTGAGTGATGCAGTAATTTGGACTCAGGCTCCCTTGAATCAGGGAGCCTGTTTTATCCGCTGATGCTGGGCAGAAACTGTTCTGGCTTCTGTGAAGTTGCTGCTGGCAAAGGAAATAGCAGAATTCCTCATTTTTTGCTGCAAGATTATTGACTTTAGTTCCTAATTTCTCTATCATCTCTATCGTTGCGTTAAGCAATCCGATCCCCTTTAGCTCAGTCGGTAGAGCAGCGGACTGTTAATCCGCCTGTCGCAAGTTCAAATCTTGCAGGGGGAGCTTGATAAAGGCATCTAGTTGATTCTAGGTGCCTTTTCTTATCTTTGGAGGTCTTCCTGTGTCTGATCTTGATTCTTTTCTCGAGCGTTTCCGACTTGAGCTGTCTCACCGTTTTGGCTCTGATCTGCTCTTTTTCGGAATTCAGGGCAGCCATGCAAGAGGCGAGGCCGGCCCTGACAGCGACATTGATCCTGTGGTGATTCTCTCTGAATGCTCGAAAAGGGAACTGCGCATCTACTCCGAGCTGCTTGACTCCTTTGAGGAAAGGGATCTCATCTGCGGCTTCACTGCATCAGCATCTCAGCTTCAGGCCTGGGACAGGGCCGACAGGGTCCAGCTGATACTGGACACAAAGCCGCTGTATACGGCAGAAGGCTACAGGCTTCCTTCATACACAGCTGATGATGTCTCTCTTGCTGTGCTGCAGGGCGCCTGTGCACTGACTCATGCTGTGAGCCACAACATTCTGCATGAAAGAGACTGGCAGCTGCTGAAAGGGCAGTTCAAGGCAGCCCGTTTCGTTGTCCGGATGAAACACTTGCGCGATACCGGAAACTATATTGCCGCATTCAGGGAGCTTGCATGTCATGCTGATGACAGGGAAAAGCAGATACTTGCAGTGAAGGAAGCGTATACAGAGGATGATGCCTGGCTGCTTTTTGAGTGGGCATCAGAACTTGTTGCTGCCGGGACAGGGAAAAAATAAGCGGAACCTTTATCAGGCTCCGCTCTGGCTTTGTCAGCGTTCAGTAATGTAGGGCTTTGGCACTGGATCACAGCCGTCCCAGATAATCTGCCTGAAGTGCGTCGGATCAGTGTTGCCCTCTGTGTTGATGAAGAAAAGCCTGCTGTTTGAATCAATGCCGAGATGACTGATCAGCTCACCGGTCACGTCCTTCTCGCTCATCATCGAGTAAAAACATCCCAGAGGCACTGCGCCGGATTCTCCGCTGATGACAATGGGATCATCTTTCAGCGGGGTTGCCAGTATCCTCATTCCCCTTGCTGCGATGTAATCAGGGACAGAGACAAAGGCATCCACAAGCGGCCATAGTACATCCCAGGCAATTGCCGAAGGCTCTCCGCAGGCAAGACCAGCCATTATCGTATCAAGGTCCCCCGTCACATTGTGCGGCTTTCCGTCTCCTATCTGTGCTGAATGGAAGAGACAGGCTGCGTTTTCCGGCTCGACAACAATGAACTTGGGCAGGTTGTCCTTGAACAGGGAGGCGTAAAAGCCGATGACAGAGGCTGCAAGAGCTCCTACGCCTGCCTGCACGAAGACGTGAGTCGGTCTCTCGATTCCCATTCCTGCAAACTGTTCCTGTGCTTCCAGCAGCATTGTCGTGTAGCCCTGCATGATCCATGTCGGAACTTCCGTATAGCCCGGCCATGATGTGTCAGATATTATTTCCCAGCCGTTGTCTCTTGCGTCTATGGCAACCTGCCTGACTGCATCATCGTAGTTGCCGTTCACTACAGTGACCTCTGCACCGAACATTCTGATTGCGTCAATTCTGGCCTGGCTTGTCTCCCTGTGAACATAGATCTTGCACTTGTGCCCGAGCATCCTGCTTGCCCATGCAATGCCCTTGCCATGGTTGCCGTCAGTTGCGGAAGCGAAGGTCAGCGTCCCTGTCATGTCATGACATTCCTTGCTGATGAGGAACCTGTATGTCATCTTGTCATCATCAAGGCCGAGCTTTTTCTGAAGGAAGCGGAAAATGGCAAAAGAGCCACCCATGACCTTGAAGCTGTTCAGCTCGAGTCTCTGGGATTCATCCTTGACATAGATTCCTTCGACTCCCATCATGTGGGCAAGATGCGAGAGGGACACCAGCGGAGTCTGCCTGAAGGAAGGCAGCTGGCGGTGAAAGTGCCGGGCCCTTCTTGCGGTCTCAACATTGAAAAGATTGTCAGCCTGCCAAGTCTCATGACTTGGAGAACGTAATATCCATTTGAAATCTGCTGCAGTATATCCAGACATAAACACCTCTTCCTTTACTATAGATTAACCACAGAAGCTAAGGCAAGACAGAAAAAAAGGAGGAAGAAAAAGCTCTTCCTCCCTCTTGCCGGTTCCGGCAGTGCTCACACTTCCTTTCCCTGAAGCTTCATGTTGTACTTGTAGACATTCCAGGTAGAGGAGATGATGGTGTCAAGATCGCTGTAGCGGGCCTTCCAGCCAAGCACCTCATGAGCCATCTTGCTTGAGGCGACAAGCTTTGCCGGATCTCCCGGACGGCGTGCCACGATCTGTGACGGAATCGGCTTGCCTGTGATTCTTCTGGCAGCCTCGATGATCTGCATGACAGACAGTCCTGTCTCTGAACCCAGGCCCACAACAAGATCCTTGTTCTGGGATGAGATGTAGTCAGCAGCCCTGACATGGGCATCAGCAAGGTCTGTGACATGCACGTAGTCCCTGACGCCTGTTCCGTCAATTGTGTCATAGTCATTTCCGAAGACCAGCACATTGGGCCTCATTCCGCAGGCAGCTTCCATGACCACAGGAATCAGGTTTGCCGGGTTTCTCTCAAGGCCGTTCATCCTGCCGTTGACATCGTAGCCGGCAGCATTGAAATAGCGGAGGGCTGCAAAGCGGAGGTTCTTCAGCTTTGAATACCATTTCAGGTTCTCTTCAATGCAGAGTTTTGTATATCCGTAGTAGTTCTCAGGATTTGTGGGATGCTTTTCATCAATCGGAAGGTACTGCGGCTCTCCGAAAGTTGCTGCAGAGGAAGAGAGGATGAAGTTCATGCAGCCTGCAGCGACACATTCTGTGATTACGATCAGGGCTCCCGTGATATTGTTCTCACTGTATTTTTCCGGCTTGATCATGCTCTCTCCGGCAGCTTTGAATGCTGCGAGGAAGACCGCACAGTCCCAGCCCTTGCTCAGCACCTGTCTGACTCTGTCCCTGTCAAGGATGTCGCCTTCATAGAATTCTGCATCAGGAGAAACATTGCTTCTCAGTCCTGAGGAAAGATTATCATAAATTCCAACCTTGTCGCCTCTGTCAAGAAAGGCCATGGCAACATGGGTTCCGATGTAACCTGCACCGCCGAATAATAATACTCTCATGGTTTAAATCACTCCTTTCAGTTGAATTTATTTATTATTGAACTGATTTCGTCAAGCTTTGCTTTCAATAATACATCATCTTTAGCTTCGCAGACTATCCTGAGGTATGGCTCCGTGTTGCTTTTCCTGACGTTGAACCACCATGTATCAAACTCTATTCTGCAGCCGTCAAAGTCAAGGACTCTCACAGGCTTGTCATTTGTGATGTAACGGTCGCACAGTGCCCTGATCGCCTCATCCTTGTGCTCAAGGCGGAAGTTGATCTCGCCGCTGTTGGCATATGAGATGATCTCTTTCATGAAGGAACTGAAAGTCTGTCCCTTCTTCTTCAGGTCAGCGACGACAGAAAGCACGATGAGACAGGCAAGTATGCCTGAATCGCAGTTTCCGAAATCCCTGAAGTAGTAATGACCTGCAAGCTCTCCGCCGAAGATGCCGTTGATCTGCCTTATCTTGAGCTTGGCAAAGGCATGCCCGACCTTCCAGGTCGTGACTGTGAAGCCGAGTTTTTCCAGATATTCACTGGTGGATCTGCTTGTGCGGATGTCCTGAAGGCAGGCCCCTGTCTCTCCTTTGTTCTTGTAATAGTAGCCGATGAGGGCAGTAATGTAGTCCGGCTGGATGAAGCAGCCGTTTTCATCGGTGAACATAACCCTGTCGGCATCTCCGTCAAAGATGACTCCCACATCGCTTCCTGCACGTCTGACAGCTTCCATGAGCTGCTGGCAGTTCTTGATCTCCAGCGGGTTTGGCTCATGGGCCGGGAAGGTGCCGTCAAGCCTGTCATTGAGGTAGACAATGTCTTTATAGTCCCTCAGGATATCCTTTATCACGACATTTGACATTCCGTTGGAGGTGTCAATCGTTATCTTCAGTCCTGAGAGATCCGGCACGAACTGCCTCTGGTATCTGATGTATTCTTCCCTGATTGAAGTGAAGTCCCTGACAACGCCTTTCTTCACTGAAGGCTTCACTTCTTCCTCCATCACCATTTTCTCAAGCTCTTTCAGGCCCGTGTCTCCTCCGACAGGAAGCGCGTCTGTGCGGCTTATCTTCAGTCCGTTGTACTCAGGCGGGTTGTGGCTTGCCGTGATCTGAACAGATGCGTCTGCCTTGTATGCACGTGTCGCGTAATAGACCATCGGGGTAGTGCACAGTCCCAGATCATGCACATCGCACCCTGCATCTGTTATGCCTTCAGAAAGACTTTGGAAGATCTCATTGCTTGAGACGCGGACATCGCGTCCCACAAGGATGAAATCACATTTGAGAAGCTTTGGCAGGAAATAGCCGATTCTGTAGACAATATCCAAGTCAAAATCCTTATTGTAGACACCTCTGATGTCATAGGCCTTGAATGCGTTCATCTTTTCTCCTCTTCGCGCTTCAGCGCATCTGTGAATTCTTTATGGCTTATCAGTTCGAAATACAGACAGCGTCCGTCATCAAGCTCTATCTGCGTCACGACAGGAAAGAGCAGCTGCGAAAGCCTTCCTGCCGTGCACAGCGGCACTCTGGAGGCAGAGGCGCATGTCTGCTGGGCCTGGCGCTTTTTCACTATGCTCATTGACCTGATCTGATCTGATCTGAACCTGAATGAGTATTTCTCGTACTTAGGTGTGTTCTTTGATTTAAGAGTGTAGCCCAGAATCTGGGGAAGTCTCTCAAAATCCTCAAAATAGAGAGTTCCGTCTTCAAGAATACAGAAGAAAACCCCGTACTCCCTGACCAGCCCGTCATTGCTGCCGAACCAGGTGGCAAAGGTCCTGTATCCGATCTTGGATCCGAGTTCAGCTTCAAGAGCTGAGATGAATTCTTTAGCTTCCTTACTGTCCAATCTTCTGCTTCTATCCTAAAAGAGTCTTTTCATATAATATTAACAGGCCATGCTTGAATATGAAAGAAGGGATTTTGCAAAACTGCTGAAAAAAGGTGCTCTTGAGGGGCGCCGCTGGATGAGGGCGACTGACAGTGAGGCCGTGAGGATTTATGACAGAAACCTTGAAGCTGCTCCTGTCACAGTCGAGCTTTACGGTTCCTGGGCAAAGATTGTTGATTATGCTCCGGGAGGCATGAGCGAAGACGAGCGCACCCAGATAACCGATATTGTCTGCAGGAATGTATATATAGAGCGCAGTCATATTGTCTATCAGCTGAGGAAAAAGAGAGAAGGGCTGGAGCAGCACAGTCTCGTAAGTCCTGAAAAGGCTGAATTCACTGTGAAGGAACATGGACTCAGTTTCATAGTCGATCTCGTCAGTCATATAGACACGTATCTTTTCCTTGATCATGCGCTGACAAGAGAGTATGTCAGGAGCATTAGTGCTGATCTCAACGTTCTTAACCTGTTCAGCTATACAGGCAGTTTCTCTGTATACGCTGCTGCAGGCGGCGCGCGGTCCGTCACTTCTGTCGACATGTCAAACACTTACTGTGAAATTGCCCGCCGCAACCTCTGTGCAAACGGCTTCCGCGATGAAAGCCGCTACCCTGTAATTGCAGGCGATGCGCTTCCGTTCATTGAGAAGGAAGTTGAGAAAGGCGCTCAGTACGACATTGTCATTTTCGATCCTCCAAGTTTTTCCAACTCGCATAAAATGGATAAGCCCTTTGATGTGAAAAAGGATTATCTTGCATGGATCGCAAAGCTCAGCAGGATCATGAGCGACCATGCGCTCTTGATTTTTTCCTCCAATTCAAGTACCTTCGCCCTTGATAAAAACTCTCTCAAGCATTCATTCAAAATCATTGAGATTTCCAGTCAGACAGCGCCTCAGGGCTTTTCGAAATCAAAGGGCGGAATATCGCGTGTCTGGTTGATGGAAAAGCTTTCGGTTTTCAATGATAAGGCCTCAAAGAGAAAGAAGGAAAGAATTGTGAAACCAGTTACAGATCAGGATTTTGAATCTTTAGTCAGCTCAATTGAATCGTATGATTCTGAAAAGGACGAAAAGACAGCACCTTCCCAGAGAAAGGGAAGCCGGCCCGGTTATAATGACAGAGCCAGAAGAGATGAGCGTCCGCGTGAGAGAAGATACTCAGATCGAAGAGATTACTCAGATCGAAGAGATTACTCAGACCGAAGGGATTACTCAGATCGAAGGGATTACTCAGATCGAAGGGATTACTCAGATCGAAGAGACTACTCAGACCGAAGAGACTACTCAGACCGAAGGGATTACTCAGATCGAAGAGACTACTCAGACCGAAGGGATTATTCAGACCGAAGGGATTACTCAGACCGAAGGGATTACTCAGACCGAAGGGATTACTCAGACCGAAGGGATTACTCAGACAGAAGAGAGAGTGCAGGGCGTCAGGAGCGTTCTGACAGGAACAGGTCTTACTCTGGGGAAAGAAGGTCTGGCTTCAGACCACGTTCCGGCAGGGATGAGGGGCCTTCCTCAAGGGCGCAGAGTCATGCTTACAGCAGGAGCCGCAGAGAGAGAAAGCCTGTCAGACCCTATGGTTATGACACGATCAGGACAAGCAGGAACAGAAATGATTCCTCTGATGATGAGGAGTGAAGCAGGGGAGCCGCAGAGGCTCCTCTTTTTTTCAGTCAAGGAATCTGATCATCTGTATCAGATCTGCAAATGAGCCGTCATTAAGCCTGAAGGCACGCGGGAAGCGTCCTGTCTCAGTGAAGCCAAGACTTGAGTACAGTCCAAGCGCTATGCTGTTCTGCTCACTTACCTGCAGCTCCACCAAGGCCTGGCGCAAGGCTTATCAGTGTTTCCAGCATTGCTCTGCCCAGTCCGCGGCTCTGCCACCGCCTCAGAATGGCAATGGAAATTTCTCCTCTGTGCCGGATTTTCCTGCTGCCGCCAAGCGGGTACAGGTCCGCAAAGCCGGCTTCCTCGCTGCCGATGAAGGCACCAAGCATAAGAGAGCGCTGATCGCTGACCCTTCCTTCAATCCAGGCTTCTTCCTGCTGGATGGAGAGATCAAACTCGTCAGGACAGCGGGCAAGAAAGTCTGTCTCGCCGTACAGCTTTTTCATTGCAGCAATTGTCTGTGCTGCATCTTCCGGCCGCAGGCTTCTGAATTTTGCAAGTGTACCGTCGCGCAGCCTGATTTCAGCCGAATCGTATTTCATAGCAGAATTATATCTCTGGCTGCTACCTTCCGCAAAGCCTGTTTTTTGCTGTCGTGCAGGCTGTCTGCAGCAGGACAAGGACAAGCAGATAGAAGGGGAGAAGATCCTGCCGTCCGAACAGGCTTGTCAGAGCTCCGTAAAGCGGGGGAATGAACATATTTCCAATGTAGTTGAAGCACATCTGCATTGAGATTATGCCTACGCTGTACTCAGGACGGAAGTAGGAGACTGTCTGCTTTACCATTGCCGGATATACAGGTCCGAAGCTGAAGCCCAGGATGAAGACCACAATATAAAGCAGTTCAAGCCTGGAAGTGAGCATCAGCACAATGATTGAAAGAATGATGAAGGCCTGGCTGAGCTGTATCATCCGTTTTCCGGACACTCTGTTTGCGATGAAGGCCGTTGCGATGCGCCCTGTGCTGATGCCGATGTATATCATTGAGCTTATGGAAGCCGCTGTTGCCGCATCAAGCTGCTTTCCGAAAACGAGGTAGCTTGCCATCCACAGGATCGTCACGCCCTCGAATGTATAGAACGTGAAGGCAAGACAGCTGAAAGCCGCGCCTCTCACTCTGAGCAGCTGAGGCACTGAGTAGACCCTGCCATCCTGCTTTATCATCTCATCTGTCCTGTTCTCGCCGCTTTCTTCCTTCCACAGGGGTTTTGATAAAACGACGATGAGGGCGATCACTGTCTGTATGACTGCCAGCACGATATAACCTTCACGCCAGGTGCGTCCGGTGCTGAAGAATACAGAAAGCATGCTGGGTGCAATGACGGTCCCTATTCCCCAGAAGGCATGCAGGAAGTTCATCTGCATGGCTGAATAGTGTTTTGCGACGTAATTGTTCAGTGCCGTATCGATTGTTCCGGCTCCCAGTCCGAGCGGAACAGAAAAAGCAGCATTGAGGCCATGCTGCGGCTGAATGAGAAAAGATAGAGGGCTGAGAAGGTCAGCGCGATTGAGATGACTGTTACGCACCAGGTTCCGAGGCGCTTGATAAGACGCTGTGAAAAGAGAGATGAGACGACTGTGCACAGCGCGACTGCCGTGTTTATGAATCCTGCCATTGAGACAGAGGCTCCAAGATCAAGGTACATAAGCGGCCAGGCTGTTCCGAGCACTGAGTCTGGCAGTCCGAGCGAAATAAACGACAGATAGATGACGATTAACAGTACTGTAGCCATACCAGGAGAGAATAGCACAGCAGACAAGACTTGTTTAATGTGATCTTGCATAAGCTTTTTCTGTTTTTGCCAGACAGCTGCGTTATTGACACTTATGGCGGAAAAACATGATTCTCATGTTATGAAAGTGACTGTTCTGTTTGACTCCGCCCTTTTTCCGCTGTCTGTCTGCCGCTGCACTCTTGAAAAAGACGAGACCCTTGTCAGAAAGGCAGTCAGCTCAGCAAGCGCTGTGCTGGTGGAGTCAGGCGATGTGTCCTTTGTCTTTCCTGACAACATAGTCCCTGTGCTTTCGCACTCAGGCATTTTCATAAACCAGAACAGAGAAAGAAAGATGAGAGCCAACATGGAGTCGTGCTTTGTCCTGCTGGAATTCACTCAGCAGCTGACCGGCCATCTTCCTCTTGTCAGCGACAAATACATCAAGCCGCTTCTGCGCCTGTCAGGAGACTATACAGTTCTTTCAAAGACAGCCTGTTCCTCCCTCTCCTCAGCTCTGGACAGTCTTGAGATGGGACAGTTCGGATGCGAGCTGAAAATGCTGTCAGCTGTCTTTGATCTGCTGTTCACTGTCTGCAGCGGCAAGGAGGACCTGCTTGCATCCCCATCCTCTGTCTCTGATGAGCGTCTTGAGCGCATGCTTGACTTCATGAACAGCAGGCTGGATTCGAAACTCAGCCTGGAAGAGGTGGCAGAGGCCGGCTTTGTCTCTCAGAGAGAAGCCTCAAGACTGTTTGAGAAATACCTCGGCTCATCTCCGATGAAGTATTTTCTCTTCCTGCGGCTGGAGAAGGCGAGGAGCCTGCTTGAGAGAAAGCAGGCTGCAATTGCAGATATCTGTCAGGAGACAGGCTTTGAGTCAGTCAGCCATTTTTCAACCTGCTTCAGAAAGATGTATGCGATGACGCCGGGAGAATACAGAAACCGCTACAGATGACAAAGGCGGGGAAAACCCCGCCTGATGATTGTCACAGTCCCATTTTGGCTTTCTGCTTTGCCCAGGAATCCTTGAGCGTGCAGGTCCTGTTGAAGACCATTTTCCCTTCAGCCGAATCTTTTGAGTCGACACAGTAATAGCCGTTGCGGATGAACTGCAGATAGTCGCCCGGCTTTGCCTTTGCTGCTTCTTCCTCTATAGCTGCATCATTGATGACAATGAGCGAGTCAGGATTGATGTCATCAAGATAGTTGCCGGTCGCCTCTCCCGGGATCTCTGCCTTGAAGAGCTTGTCATACTGTCTGACCTCAGCCCTGATGCAGTGATCTTTGCTCACCCAGTGGCTTGTTCCCTTGACCTTGCGTCCGTCAGGGCTGTCTCCTCCTCTGCTGAGCGGATCATAGTCCGCGTGGATCAGCGTGATCCTGCCGCTCTCATCTTTCTCAATGCTGGTGGCTGTGATGAAGTAGGCGTACTTCAGGCGCACTTCATTGCCGATATAAAGACGGTGGTAGCCCTTGACCGGGTTTTCCATGAAGTCCTCTCTCTCAATGTAGATGTGTCTGGAGAAGGCTACAGAGTGCTTTGCGCTGTTCTCGTCTTCAGGATTGTCCTCAGCCTCAAAGTATTCAACCTTGTCCTCCGGGTAGTTGTCTATAACGACCTCGACAGGGTCAAGCACTGCCATAAGGCGCTTTGCTCTCTTGTTCAGATCTTCCCTGACGCAGAATTCCATGAGCGAGAAGTCAACCATGCCCTCGACTTTTGCAACCCCCACGCGGTTGACAAAGTCAAGCATCGCCTCAGGCGAGTAGCCGCGTCTCCTTATGCCTGCGACAGTGGGCATTCTCGGATCATCCCAGCCGGAGACAAAGTTGTTGTTGACCAGATAGAGCAGCTTTCTCTTGCTCATGAGGCAGTAGGTGATGTTGAGGCGTGCGAACTCGTACTGATGCGGAGTATGGTCAATTCCGTCAATGCTTGTAGCCCAGTCATAGGCCGGCCTGTGATCCTCAAACTCAAGCGTGCAGATTGAGTGCGTGATGCCTTCTATGGCATCGCTGATCGGATGCGTGAAGTCATACATTGGATAGATGCACCACTTGTCTCCAGTGCGGGGATGATGGGCAAACTTGATGCGGTACAGGGCCGGATCCCTCATGTTGATATTAGGACTTGCCATATCGATTTTCGCCCTGAGCGTATAGCTGCCTTCAGGATGCTTTCCCTGTCTCATTTCCTCAAACAGGCGGAGATTCTCTTCAATGCTCCTGTCTCTGTCAGGGCTGTTCTTTCCCGGCTCTGTCAGCGTGCCTCTGTATTCCTTCATTTCTTCTGCAGAGAGAGAATCGACATAGGCCTTTCCTTCCCTGATCAGGCGTACGGCGATCTGATAAAGCTGGTCATAGTAATCAGACGCATAGTATTCATGCTCTCCCCAATCGAAGCCGAGCCAGTGGATGTCATCCTTGATTGCGTCAATGTACTCATTTTCTTCCTTTGCCGGATTTGTGTCGTCAAGACGGAGATGACAGCGTCCTCCGTACTTGCGGGCAAGAGAGAAGTTCAGTGCGATGCTCTTGATGTGTCCGATGTGAAGATACCCGTTGGGTTCAGGCGGGAAGCGGGTCACTATTTCATTGTTCGGAACCCTTCCGTTTCTGAGATCATCCTCGATGATCTTTTCGATAAAATTAAGCGGACGGTTTGCAAGTTCTGCCATTACAGCCTCCTTATCTGCTCTTTCACAGGAGCTCTTTGGAAAAATTTTGGCACAACTATATCATTTAAGCCCTGCTATGAAAAGTGAAAAACCGCATCTCCCTGTCCGTTTGTCCAGAAGGAAAGGGAATAGCTGGCCTCTATGGAAGGCAGAGTGATTGAATAAACGCAGCTCTGGTCAAGGAAAAAGCTGACTGTGGACTGCTTTCTGACAATCCTGATCTCCTTTTTTCCCTCTGTCTGCCAGCAGCTTTTCGTGCTCAGGGACAGAAAGTCAAGCTCAAGCTCGGCGGTGCTTTCAAGCAGGCTCAGCCTCAGTCCGTTGCCGGGAGAGAAGATGAGGGCCGCTCCGCATCTGACCTGTGTCTCAGCAGAGAAGACAATGTCGTCATCTTCATCGCTTGTCCAGACGAGGTGATGCTCGCCAGAGCTGCGGAAGCTGAGGCTGCCGGAAGAGAGAATGCGCAGCTTTTCAGGTCTGTTTATCCATTGGCATTTCTTAATTCTGAGCATGACTGTATAATCTTTGAAAACAGAAGATAAGTAAAGACGGGGGTGCGTATGATCTATTTTGCAGGTGCTGCTGAAATGAAGCTTGTTGTTTCCGCTGACGGACTGAGTCTCCAGCCGGACGGCTATCTGTACAACACGGCCAATGCTGTCAGGCAGAAAGCTGATCCCAGAGTCAGCATTCTGACGAAGCTGAGCAATGACGGTCCGGGACGGCTGCTGCTTGAGGCCCTTGTCCATGACAGGATTGTCTTTGATCCTGAGCTGCTGAGCCTTGATCTTCCCTCTCTGCTTGTAGTAGAGGACAGACTCGGGCGCACAAGCCGGTATGACAGCCACTGTGCCCAGACGGCTGTCTCATCTGAGGAGCTTCTTGTCTCTCTCCAGAACAACAGCGACGTCGACACTGTCGTGCTGACAGGCACTGCCCTGTATTATCAGCCGCTGTTCAGCTCCCTGCTTGATGCTGTGACTTTCCTGAACCCAAGACCCTTCATTGTCATCGATCCAGCCATTGACAGTTATCCGCATCCTGATGAAGGCCGTCTGATGCGCCAGTTCAGCCAGGCAGCTCAGAACGCTGACTGCATTGTGCTGAGAGATGGTGAGGCAGAGCGTCTGGGCACAAGTCCTGAGTCAGCCGCGCCGCTTGTCTATCTGGCTGCCCGTGACGGGGTGTCTGTGTACAGGGACGGGAAAGCCTGCGATTCCTTTGCCGGAGGCATTGAGGATATCTATGGCAGGATAATCAGGAAAGAGCATCAGTCCTGATCGTAGATGCTTCTGTCCTGATATTTGTCTTTGTACATCATGCTGTCAGCAAGCGAGATTGAACGCAGGAGATCGTTCTTCTTTCCCGGATCATATTCAGTGCTTCCGACTGAGAAGTCCACGGCAGTGGAGCCGGCAAGATCCTGAAACAGTGTCCTGATTTTTGAGATCAGGGCAGTCCTGTCCAGATCCGGCGAGTCCTTGACCAGAAGGAAAAACTCGTCTCCGCCTGTCCTGAATGCATAGTAATCCAGATCTGAGGCTGCCTTTCTGATGCAGTCTGCGAAGTTTCCGAGCAGCCTGTCTCCCGCATCATGTCCAAATGTGTCGTTGACTTCCTTCAGGTTGTTCAGGTCAAAGAAGAAACAGTGAAACTTTGTCGAAACGTTCTCCAGAAAATCGAGACGGTTGATCAGGGCTGTCCGGTTGAGCAGTCCTGTGAGCGGATCAGTGAAAGCAAGGGCAAAGGCCCTGCGCCTTTCCCTGGCTGTCTTTGAATTCTGTATGCTCTGGCCGATAGCCCGGAGTATGAAGATGAAAAAGACAATGTAATAGGGCACATAGATGATCAGCTGAATCTCAAGCGCATTGCCTCCGACAAGGATGACCTGTTCGTTGACAATGCTGAACAGATAAATGATGAGCCCGGCAGTAAGCGAGACGGCTCCGTCGAATCCTGTCTTTATCCCAAGCCTGATGCACTGGACGATCAGGTAAGCGAAGAAGAGGATAAGCAGCGATGCCATCAGCATAAGGAAGGAGTCAATATTGATGTGGGCGAAGAGGTAGAGCGCGTACATCAGGATGAACACGGCAATATAGAAAGAGGAGAACCAGTCTGCAAATTTCAGCGCGGGGGCAAGCTGGCTGCTGTAATTCTGCTTTATATAGAAGATTATGGCGGCCGGGAGCAGGGCCATCATCAGGTATGAGATGTCGAGGGCCTGAGTGACGTTGCTGATGAAGAGCTGTCTTGACCAGTTCTGCGAAAAGACCCACAGCCCTGTGATCAGGACAATCGCGGCAGATGAAATGAGATTCTTCAGCGCTTCCCTTGTTTTCACGATGATGCAGAAGATCAGTATGAACAGGGCTATCGCAAGAGTTGAGATGCCTATTATGAGGGAAGCAAGGTTGCTGGCCACAAGATGCGTGATCAGGCTGATTCTCTCTCCGATGAAGACCGGTCTGAACACATGGTTTGCCGAATCATGACTTGTGACGTAGACAATCCTTACAGTGCTCTCTTCGTAAGGCATGTTCAGGCGCACGACATTGTAGCGCCCGCCGTCGAAAGAGGCCGGACGGCTGGCTTCGGGCTTTGCAATCAGCTGGAAGATCAGGTTGTCATCCTGGTATACATGCACGCTTGATGCGTATGAGCGGAAGCAGAGGGCGGGGTCTATATAGCTGCCGAAGCCTTCAAGCCTGACAATAAACTCATAAGTGTCGCTGAAGCTGTAGTCTCCAGTATTGGTCCATTCTCCGGACACATTCTGAGAAACAAGGTTTCCGTTCTTGTAGACAGTCAGTCCTGTCACTTCCTCAAAGTCCTCAGCCGCAGAGAAGATCCCGCAGCCGTAACCTGGTGCTGCCAGCGTCATGAGAAACACGGCAGACAGGATGAAGAGGACGATGACGACAGCTGATGCAATGCTTATCCGCTTCATAGCCGTCCTCCCTTTTTCAGCCGCTCGCGGCTGCTTGTCCTCTGCCTTTTCATGTCATACATCGCCTTGTCTGCCTGTCTGAGGCATTCGCTGAAGGCTTCAGGTCCTCCGCCTCTGTATTCAGCCGTGCCGTATGAGAAGGATGACGAGTAAGGGGCCTCCTTCTCCCATTCTTCCTCCAGCGCTGCGAAATCAGTCTCTGCGGCCTGGGAAAGCGGAACAAGGCAGACAAACTCATCTCCTCCTGTCCTCCAGATGAGGGCATCTCTGGACAGATTCGCCTTCATGAAGCGCCCAAAAGAGGAAAAGACCCTGTCTCCCTGTGCGTGTCCGAAGCAGTCGTTGACGAGCTTTATCTCATTGATGTCTATGCTGACTGCCAGATATTCCTTTCCTGTCAGGTTCTCCTCCTGCCTGCAGAACTGATCAAAGCTGCGTCTGTTCAGGCAGTCTGTGAGGCTGTCCTTGAACAGCAGGTCATCCAGTTCCACATTCCGCAGGTTTATGTTCTCCCGCTGTATATAATCGTAAAGCGCGAAGGCTGAGTAGCAGATGAAGCCTGTCAGCCGCAGTATGTTCGACACACAGCGGAAATTCGAGTAAAGCCTCAGATCCATTGTGCTTATGTCCTCAAGCACAAGGCTGACAGTCAGGATCAGCAGGAAGGTTATTTTCGCATAGAAGTTGTCTTCGCTTTCTCTTGCGGCCCCTGTGCTTATGAAGACAAGGGCAAGGGCGAGAAGGGCCAGAGTGGAGGCAAGGCGCATGTAGTGGAAGAAGAAGTGCGCAAGGGCCGGAGAAAAGGGAGCGGCTGCGGCAGTGAGTATGAGGCCGCACAGGGGAATCATTGCTATGACCCAGCAGAAGGGCCTGTTGTACTTTGTCAGATGCTCGCCCTTTATGATCAGCGCCAGTGCCGTGACAGGAAGCAGGGCTGTGAATATACGCTCCAGAAGGACCCACAGCATTTCATCTGAGATTATGAGCATCCTCAGCGGACAGCTTACCAGCGTCAGCACGATAAGCAGAAGCTCACTCAGCAGCACATAGCCCAGGCGGATCTTTGTCTTTTTCATCAGCGCGAAGACAAGACCGAGCACAGCTATGATGAGAATTGTCGCATGTATCACTGACAGCGTGAAAAAGATCAGCAGCGGACTTCTGAAAAAAGCGATGAGATCTGCCTGTGTGTAGAGGAAGGGACAGCCTGCCGACAGCGTCACCGCAGCCTGCGTGTTGTTTCTGAGAACAAGGGTCATTGTCTTTCCGCTGATGTCCTCTTCCAGCTCTCCTGTGTGAAGAAACTCCTCGCTGTGGGTCAGCACAGTTTCATATTCCGGCCTGGTCCGGCCAATGAGGATGCCGTCTGCATAAAACTCGTAATACGGAGCATTCGTGGGAAGAATGTAGACAGTCTTGCCTTCCGCCATATGGGTCACACGTCCCTCAAGGCGCGCTTCCTGACCCGGCTCCAGCCTGATTGAGACTGTTCCCTCAATGCCTTCAGCAGCCTTTAAGCCGTCAATGAAAAGATCCATTGCCGTGCAGGCCCTGCAGCTTGTGTTCTCATAGACTGAGGGAGAGTTGATTCCGCTGTGAAACACAAAAGCCACCACAGTGATGAAAACTGCCAGCAATATGAGCAGGAACTTGAAATAGCTGTGGACCGGAATCGTTTCACTCTTCATTGAGCTCAGATTAAGGTTTGTCCTGCTTTCAGGCAAGAGCTGAGTTGCTTTTGCCGTGAATAATATATTAATTTTCCCCTTATGAAGGACTGTATTAAGATTTCCTGCCTGGCCCTGATGGTTCTGCTGCTGGCATCCTGTTCTCCTGATCCTGTCACCGGATATGAGTTCATGATGGATACTCAGTGCTCCATCACAGTATATGAACGCGGTGATGAGGCATTCATTGACGGCACGTTTCAGTTTGTCAGGCAGCTCGCTTCACGCCTGGACCGCTATGATGAGTCAAGCGAGATCTTCCGGATAAACGCAATGGCGGGCAGGGAGCCTGTGAAGGTTACAGGACAGGTGTTTGAGCTTATCAGCCGCGCCAGGGACCTTTGTGAGGACACAGACGGCCTTTTCAACATACTTATGGGCAATATTTCCGATCTGTGGGGCTTTACGTCCGCTGAGCCTCATGTGCCGTCGGATGAAGAGCTGGCTGAGCTGACTGCTGCCGCTGACATCAGCAATCTGGTGCTGAATGAAGAGGATCAGACTGTCTATATAGCAGATGAGAAAGCCTCTCTTGATCTCGGGGCAATAGCAAAAGGCTATGCTTCTCAGGCTGCTGCTGACTATCTGCGCTCTCAAGGAGTGGAGAAGGCCGTGATCAACTTCGGCGGCAATGTCTACTGCATCGGAACACGTCCTGACTCAAGTCCATGGAGGGTCGGAATACAGAATCCTGACACTGAGTACGGAGGCTACTTCACGACAGTCGAGGTAAGTGACTGTGCGGTAGTCACCTCAGGAGGCTACCAGCGGTATTTCATTCAGGATGGAGTGCGCTATCATCACATACTTGATCCTGCGACAGGCCGGCCGGCTGACAGCGATCTTGCCAGCGTCAGCATAATCTGTGAAGACGGGGCTCTGGCTGATGCCCTGTCCACTGCCTGCTTCGTCGCAGGAGCAGATAAGGCAGAGGAGCTTTGCCGGAAGTTTGGCGTCAGCGCTCTGTTTCTGACACAGTCAGGAGAAGTGATCAGGATCTGACGCACAGGAAGGCCAGATAGCAGTCCTGGATGAAACTGTCCACAGGTTCAAAGGTGCTCGGGCTTGTATATGCATCCTCAATCACGAAGCCGGCTGAGAACAGGCTGGAAAAAACCGAGCCAAGCGTATGGGAAAACTCGAACGTGTCTTTTGCCTCGGCCATTTTCCGCTGCTCCCTGTCGCTCAGTGAAGTGCAGGAGGAGAAGGGAAGCGTGTAGCGGATCTTCATTTTTCCTCTTTCCAGGGCTTTGACATCAAAAATATACATTACTGGATTTGCTATGCCGAACATGAAGACGCCTTCCGGTCTCAGGATTCTTCTCACCTCCCTGAAGACGGGAGACAGTCCGCTTACAAAATTCAGCGACACAGGATTGATGCAGGTGTCAAAGCTCTCATCCTCAAGCATTGTCAGATCGTTCATGCTTGTGTTCACTGTCCTGAGGTCAAGGCCGTAAGCAGCGGCTGTCTTTCTGTCCTGCTCAAGCTGTGCCTGAGAAATGTCGCATACAGTGACATTCCGTCCGCTGGCCGCCAGTACTGGACCCTGCTGTCCTCCGCCTGCCGCCAGTGCAAGCACGTCAGTGCCGATCCGTCTTGTCCATGATTCCGGCATGAAGCCGTCTGGAGTCAGCGTGAGCCTCAGCTGTCCGCTGCGGGCAAGGTTTATGCTTTCTTTGTCTGCCGGACGAGTCCAGTAATTATTTCTTCTCACTTCCTCATCCCAGGCGCTCTGGTTGAGTTTCTCATAATCCTGCATGCCTGTATTATCACCTGAAAACGCAATGAGTGAAAGCTCTCAGCTGTCATTGACCCAGACTCATGTTAGTGTTAGCTTTCTTCTGAGATGAAAGAGAAGCTTCCGCTGCCGAAACTGATAACTGGTATAGTCTGCACTGCCGCACTGCTGCTGGTTTTTGTCCTGCTTGCGCTCTGGACAGTTTCAGTGCGCGACAGCAGAAAGAGCGATGAGCTCAGGAGAGAGCTTGACAGCATAACGGCTCAGGGCGGCGAGAGGGCCCTGCTGAGCCTTGGCGGCTATGAGGTTGACAATATTTTCTATTCAGATGAGGGCCTGATCCTTTTTGAGCAGGGAAATCAGGACTGGAAGTATTCTGCCGATGAGATGCAGAACATATCTGTGTTCAGTCAGTGCGCAGACAGCGTGGTGGAACTGTATTCCGCAAGCGAACTGAGCGCTTCCACCGGCTGCGGGGTGATCATCTCGTCTGACGGCTACATCGTGACAAACACTCATGTTGTCAGCAACGGAGATGTAATCACTGTCAAGTTCTATGACGGCAGCGAGGCTGAGGCCGAGCTTGTCGGAACTGATCCGATAACGGACATCGCGGTGATACATGTCAGCGGCAAGGACGATATGCTTCCTGTTGCCTTCAGCTCCGCATCCGAACTTGTCGTGGGTCAGAAGGTGATTGCAATCGGCTCCCCTTACGGCTATTCCTGGTCGCAGAGCGTCGGTACGGTCTCTGCGCTTGACAGGACTGTCACTGCATCATCCGGTGTTTCCCTTTCAGGCCTGATTCAGACAGATGCGCAGATCAATCCCGGAAACAGCGGAGGTCCTCTTCTTGACAGCCGCGGCAGGATGGTCGGCCTCATCACTGCAATCTACTCTACGACCGGAAGTTCACAGGGGGTGAGCTTCGCGATTCCCGCTGATACGGTGATCAGCATTGCCGGAGAGCTTATCAGGAGCGGTTCTGTCAGCCGCGGCACTCTGGACATCCTTTCTGTTGAGCTGAATCCGATGATTGTGGACTATGCCTCCCTTCCTGTCTCTCAGGGCATCCTGATCAGCCAGGTCATTCCTGCAGGAGAAGCTGACAGGGCAGGACTCAGAGGAGGAAGCGTCCGAACTGCCTACGGTTCTTCCGTCATCTATCTTGGCGGGGACATCATCGTCGAGCTTGATGGCCAGCCGATAACCGGATATAACGACTATTACGCCTTCATGGCTGATACCAGTTCTTCTGACAGGGTTGATGTCACTGTCATACGTTCAGGAGAGAGGCTGACAATAAGGAATGTGCCTCTGGTGGAGCAGACAGTCGAGAATATGAGGTGGTTAATCAGATGAGTGAGAACCGTTCTTCAGCCGCCTGGGCCGGCGAGGATGTCGTCAACGTCCACAAAAATGCTGTCCTTAAAAACCGTTCATTTCATGTAGTGGCCCCCTTTGATGTGTCAGGAGATCAGGGACAGGCCATTGAGCAGCTCAGCAGAGGAATCGAACAGGGAGACAGAGCTCAGACTCTGAAAGGCGTGACAGGATCCGGAAAGACCTTCACGATGGCAAAGATCATTGAAAGGATCAACAGGCCGACCCTGGTGCTTTCACACAACAAGACGCTTGCAGCCCAGCTGTACAGGGAGTTCAAGAGCTTTTTTCCCGACAATGCTGTTGAATACTTCGTCTCGACATATGATTACTACCAGCCTGAGGCCTATGTGCCCGGCAAGGACCTGTATATTGAAAAGGAAGCTGATATAAATGACGAGATAGACCGCCTGAGGCTGTCCGCATCCTTTTCTCTGATGGAAAGAAGGGATGTTGTCGTGATCTCGACTGTCAGCTGCATATATGGCCTGGGCAATCCTGTCTCCATCAAGGACATGATTCATTCGTACACTGTCGGTGAAATTTTTGACCACAAGAGTGAGCTTGAGCAGTTAGTAAGGATGCTTTATGAAAGGAACGACATGGTCTTAAGCCGCGGCACTTTCCGCGTAAGAGGCGATGTCATAGAGATTTATCCTGCTTATCTTGAGAGTGCTGTCCGCATAACTCTTGACTGGGATGAGATTGTCTCCATTGATGTGTTTGATCCTCTCACGCTGGAGAAGCTTGATAAGCTGGACAGCTTCACCCTGTATCCTGCAAAGCAGTTCGTAATGCCGAAAGAGGCCCTGGACAGCGCCATTGTCCGCATTGAGAACGAGCTCAGGGACCAGCTTGACTATTTTGAGTCCCAGGGCAAGCTGGTTGAGAAGGAAAGGCTCAAGAGCCGTGTTGAATACGATATAGAAATGCTGAAGGAAGTCGGCTACTGCTCCGGAATAGAGAACTATTCCCGTCCGCTTGCAGGCCGTGCCCCCGGGGAGCGTCCTGCTGTCCTGCTGGATTACTTCCCTGATGACTTTGTCGTCTTCATTGATGAATCCCATGTCACGCTGCCTCAGATCGGAGCCATGTATGAAGGTGACAGAAGCAGGAAGCTTAATCTGGTCAACTATGGCTTCCGCCTGCCGTCTGCACTGGACAACAGGCCGCTGAAGTATGAAGAGTTTGACAAGAAGGTCGGGCAGAGGGTTTATGTCAGCGCCACGCCTGGAAAGACTGAGCTGAAGGAGAGCACGAGGGTTGTCGAGCAGCTCATCAGGCCCACAGGTCTGCTGGATCCTTCCATTGAGGTGCGTTCGACAGAAGGCCAGATGGAGGACCTTTTCGGCGAGATCAACAAGACAGTCAGGAAGGGTGAGAGGGTCCTGGTCACGACGCTCACGAAGAAAATGGCGGAAGATCTGACAAACTATCTTTCCGGACTCGGGCTGAGGGTCCGCTATCTGCACAGCGAGATAGAGACGATTGAACGTGTCGAGATTCTTACTGACCTGAGGAAGGGTGTGTTTGACGTGCTTGTCGGAATCAACCTGCTCAGAGAGGGCCTTGATCTTCCTGAGGTCGCCCTTGTCGCAATTCTGGATGCTGACAAGATCGGCTTCCTCCGCTCTGCGACATCCCTTATCCAGACAATAGGAAGAGCTGCGAGAAACGCGGACGGACGCGTCATAATGTATGCCGACCAGATGAGTGATGCGATGAAGGAGGCCATAAACGAGACCGAACACAGGCGGGCAGTCCAGATGGCC
Organism: uncultured Spirochaetales bacterium; assembly: GCA_944390865.1. Taxonomy (GTDB): domain Bacteria; phylum Spirochaetota; class Spirochaetia; order Sphaerochaetales; family Sphaerochaetaceae; genus Bullifex. The sequence continues at coordinate 54,024 of CALXRC010000004.1, forward strand.
TACAACGAGGAGCATGGAATCACTCCCACTACGATCAGGAAGGCTGTTGAGGATATTATCGAGCGCCAGATGCAGGATGCCGAAGAGATCCAGAAGGACGAACTGAAGATACAGAGGGCAGGCTACAACCTGCTGTCTGATAAAGACAGGAAGAAATACGTGCGCGAGCTTGAAAAAGAGATGAGAGCCTGCGCAGAGCGTCTTGAGTTTGAAAAAGCAGCCGCAATCAGGGATGAGATTGAGGCTGTGAAGAGCGGCAGCTACATCACAGAGTGAAAAGAACGAGATCAATATAGAATCTGTTGAGGACAGGAGACTGGTACGACCACAGCTCATGGCCCTCAAGTGCCTCATACAGCCCTGCGACGCTTATCACAGGATCTGACGGCAGGCCCGGTCCTTCGACTCCCGGTGAATGAAACTGCCAGCCGAGCGCTGTCAGCAGGCCAACAGAGAAAAACCCGTGAGCAAGTCCGGCCGAGTCGTCTTCGTAGCTCAGCTCATCGCTGCGTGAGGCAGTCATGAAATAAAATCCGCACCTGCCGTCATCAGGCATTTTGAAAAGCGAAAGCACAGCTGAAAGGATCTCATCTCTGCCGCTGAGTCTGTCCTCTTCTTCATCAACGGATCCTGAATAGCACGAGTCAAGGATGACAAGCTTTGGACAACAGAAGGCTGACAGGGCTTTCTTCAATGCTGACAGTTCGATCAGGCTCGACATATTGCCGGCTTCTTCCTGCCAGTAGCCAATGTCCGGAAAGTAGATATTGCCGACAACAAGCGCGCCGTTAAGGTGCTCATTATTTTTATTCGAACTATTAGCACCGTGTCCGGCATAATAAAATATGAATATATCATTTTCGTTCAGGCAGAATCTCAGTTTACTCAAGGCTGCGAAAATGCTTTCCTTCATGTCATGTCCGCTCAGCTCTGTCCTGACTGACTCTTCAGCTCCCTTCCTGATGCTGCTGTCCTGCCTGTAATAGTATTTCTGTCTTGCAGTGAAGCTTATTGAGACCAGGTCTGTTCCTGTCTTTTCTGCAAGAAATTCAAACTGGCTTATCATGGCACTCTGATCATTGACAGCTCCGTGAAGACTGTTCATTGAAGTGCCGACATAGTCGAGCGCCACAGAAAAAAGGTATACGGTCCTATTTTCAGCAGCATCAGGGTAAAAGAGATCACAGGAGGTGAGAAGGAAGAAGAATGTCAGGAAAAAAACAGTACATTTCCTCATCCGATCACCCCCTGCGGAACCATCAGCTTCATTGAAACTGAAATGTGAGTCTCGAGAAACTCCCTGCGATAGAGGACGTCAAGGCCCAGAGAGAAGAGAAGGGATGAGTCAATGAAGATGCCGCCGCTCAGTCCTGCTTCAACAAAGGCGAATGAAATGTCCTGCTTTTCAGTCACTCCGAATCCTGCTGCGGTGCTACAGCCGAGGCTGAAGGAGCCAAGACGGCAGGAGTATGCAATGTAAGAGCCTAATCTCCTGCTTGCAAGCAGGTACGTGTTTTCATGAATGATGGAAGCAGACACCCTTCCTGCCTTCAGTCCTGCACAGAGCGAATGTCGCTCTGAGAAAGTGAAGGAAGCAAGATCGAGAGTGATGAACACTGCTGTGCTGGTTCTGACAGGGACACTGTTGTCTTCAAGGCTGAGATTGTGCGACAGCACGAGTGCAGAGGCGGCTGCGGCCCCCGGCGTGAATGAGAAAGCATGCAGGACAGTCTGCTGCAGCAGGAAAAGGATGATGAGTGTCTTCTTCATTGTGTCTCCTCATCACTAATACTGAAAAGCTGCAGGATTTGTGCACTCAGAAAGAAAAGAGGACCAGATCCCTTACGCTGTCTGTCGCCTCAAACTGCTGACTGAGTCCTCCTGAATAATAAAGCCCTTTTTCAAGTTCATTGACAAGCCAGGTGAAGGTCAGATGGCCTGTCTGGGGAAGAGAGGTCCTGATGCCATTGCTGCCTAGATCTAGACCGCATCTGATCAGCACGTTCAGTGAGAAAAGGCCGAATGAAATATTCCCGCTTCCAGTTATGCTGTCATCAAGAGTGACTGAATAGGACAGCTGGTCCTTCTGGGCAGCGGCAATGTACCAGGTTCTGGTCTGCTTGCTCTCATAGGGCCTGAAGAGAGAGGAGAAGTCTGTCCTGCTGTCGCTTCCCTCCTCATCGATGTTCGATGCCGAATAGCAGCAGTCGAGGAGTATGAGCTTGCAGCAGCTGATGCTGTCAAGCTGGCTTATCAGTCTGTCCGCATCATAGACTTTATCATCTGCCAGAAGGAGAGAGCCGTCCGCCAGGCCGTGGCCTGAGTAGTGGAAGATGAGAATGTCATCACTGCTGACTGCTGCAGCAAGATTTTCCAGCTGGGCTTCCAGCTCGCTGCTGAAGCTGTCCTTCTGGATTTCTTTTTGCACATTGTCAACTGTCAGAAAACACTTTCCGCTGATGTCTGTGAATGAAGAGTCAAGCTCTCCCTGACTCAAAAGCACGTTGTGGTACTCAACTCCTGCACAGTCAGCAAGAAAGCTGAACTGTCTGTCCATCCAGTACTGGTCGCACAGGGTGCCTGAAAGCTGATTCTGCGTCTGATAGTAATTGCATGCAGCAGACACAAAATACACGGAATAGCCGTCTGAACTGTCAGGTCCGAAGCTGCAGGAAGAGAGACTGAAAAGAGTGAGCAGAAAGAAAATCAGCATCCTCATGTCATTCACCATTGCATTGAGGCTGTGGAAATAGTGCAGCCGACAGAAAAGCGGAGCGCAAGATCACTCTGGCTGTATGCAAGAGTGAGCCTGGGAAAGAGAGATATATATTCACAGGGGGAGAAGACAAGAGACAGCGAGACTGATGGGCTGAAGATCAGGATGCGGCTTGAATGATACCTTCCGAAAGCAAGAACAGCGTCCAGCTGCGCATCCAGCGTCTTTGTAACCGGGAAGCCCACGGCAAAGCCGGGACCTGCCAAATTGCTGCCAAGAAAGTATGTCCTGTCATGCATCATGGAGTCTGAGTTATGGATCACTGTCAGATAGCCTGAGAGCCTGATTTTATCTGACTTGTACTTCACTCCGAAGCTCAGGTCTGCCGTAAGGCTTGTCTGCCGGCTGTCGTCCGTGTTGAAGTACCAGGCCTGTGCAGCTCCTGCTGCAGCTGATGCCGTCAGGCTTATGCTTCCGGCATGAAGCAGGGACAGGGGCAGCAATAGAATGAGCATGGCAGCAAGTCTTTTCACTTTACGATAGAACCGTCCTTGAAGAAGATGAGCTGTGTCTTCCTTATGTAGATTGTAATGTATTTGTCTTTCGGATAGAAGCCTGACTGCGCGAGTATCCTGTGACCGTCATACTGGAGGCCTAGCATGTAGCAGTGGCCCAGATATTCGGCTCCGGAGACTTCCACGTTTTCAAGGATGAGGAAGGCGTCGCTGTCGCCGTAGAAAACTCCCTCTCTTACTGTCACTGCCTCCGGGCGGAAAAATATTGTGTCAGCCTCGATGTCAAGGTTGAACATGGTTCCGGGCAGGCTTGTTCCTTCTCCTGTGAAATAGGCGGTGAAAAGCGTTTCCGGCTCTCTGTATACAGCCTGCGGAGTGCCCGTCATTTCAATCTTTCCAGACCGGATCACGGCGATTCTGTCGCTGATGGAGAAGGCTTCTTCCCTGTCATGCGTGACATAGATTGTCGTCAGGGCAGGGTTTTCATCGTGTATGCGTCTTATTTCATCCCTCATGCGCCGTCTCAGTGCTGCATCCAGGGCACTGAGAGGCTCATCCAGGAGGAGAATCGAAGGCTGTGAGGACAGTGCCCTTGCAAGAGCCACTCGCTGGCTCTCTCCGCCCGAGAGCGTCGTGACCTTCCTCTTGTTGTAGCCTGGGAGATTGACAAAGGAGAGCAGGGCATTCACGTCTTCCTTTCTCTCTTTCTTTCTGATCTTCCTTATTTTCATCGCATATGCAATGTTCTTCTCGACATTCATGTTCGGAAACAGCGCATAATCCTGGAAGACCATGCTTATTCCTCTTTTCTGGACAGGCACTTTCACAATGTCTTTCCCGTCAACAAGAATCTGTCCCTCATCCGGGTCCTCAAGTCCGGAGATCAGGGAAAGCAGAGTTGACTTTCCGGACCCGCTTGGTCCGATGATTGTCAAAAACTCGCCTTCGTTTACCTCCAGGTCAAGATCAAGAGTGAAATCAGGATATTTCTTTTTCAGTCCTTTCAGTTCAAGCTTTGCCATTTTCCTTTCTCCCCAGGCGGCCCGCAATGATGAAGACGATGAAAGTCGTTGCGATGAGCACTGTTCCGATTGCGCAGGCTCCCTGGTAATTGTATGAGTTGATCAGTCTGTAAAGCAGGATAGGCAGTGTGATGACCTTGCCTTCAGCAAGAGTCAGGGTGGCATTGACTTCTCCCACAGAGAGTGCAAAGGAGAAGATGAAAGCTCTTGCTATGGTTCCTCTTATCATGGGAATCTCAATGCTGAAGCAGGTTCTCGCAGTGCCTGAGCCCAGAGTGTAGGCTGACAGCAGGATGCGTTCATTTTCTGCTCTTATGACAGGCACAAGAGTCCTCATCGCAAAAGGAAGCGCTGTGACGAGGTGGGCCAGTATGACAAGCACATAGCCTGTCACGATGCCAGAGGATGGAAACTGCGCCTTTATGATGTAGTAGCCGAGGCCCAGAGTGACAGAACTTATTGCCAGCGGAAACATTCCGGCTATCTCTGCACTCCTGCGTCCTGATTTTGCGACATACAGCGACAGGAAAAGTGCAAGCACTGTTGCAAGAAAGGCGACTGTCAGTCCGATAAACAGGCTGTTGACAAGTGCGGAGAAAGCGTCTGACATCACACCGACAGAGGTGCGCAGCGCGAATATCTCCTGATAGCTTCTTGTGGAAAAGCCTTCTCCATAACGCTTTGATGTTGACCAGAATGAGCGTACAAGAATGGATGCAAGCGGTCCGAGAATGAAGATCAGTGCAAGGAGAGTCCAAAGCACAGAGGCAATCCTCACAGGCCATGTCTTTATTGCAACAGCCCTGTCATCCCTGCTTTTCTCCCTGCCGGCGGCCTTGCGGGAAACCAGAGTATAAATGACAATGATCACAAGGTTCACCAGAAAAGAGAAAACAGAGAGGGCCGCTGCCCTGCTGCTGTCCATCACGATGTTGTTTGTCCTGTATATCTCCACTTCAAGAGTCGTGTACTGCGGGCCTCCTCCGAGCACGAGGATGATTGAAAAGCTTGTGAAGCAGAAAAGGAAGATGAGCAGGGCCGCAGAGAGGATCACGGGACGAAGCCTTGGAAGAGTCACTGTGAAAAACACTCTGGCTCTGGATGCGCCCAGCATGAAGGCAGCGTTTTCCTGTCCTCTGGGGTAATGCGCCCAGGCATCGGTGATCAGCGTGAGCGCCACAGGAATGTTGAGAAAGGCGTGAGCCAGTATGATTGCCCTGAAAGAGTAAAGAATCTTTATTGAATCATCACGTCCTGTGATGAAGCGGTAAAGAGTGTTTACAAAGCCTGAGTTGCCGTAGAAGATCACAAAGCCCAGGACCACAAGGATTGAGGGAAGGACAAAGCACAGGGAAGACAGTGACAGGATCAGGTTCTTTCCTGCAAACCTGTAATTTGCGCACAGCCAGGCTCCCGGCAGGGCGCACAGTACGGATACAAGGGCGGACAGCCCTGCCTGCAGCAGCGTGAATGACAGCAGCCTCCAGGTGTAGCCGGACATGAAGACCTGTCTGATCAGCTCAAGGGAAAAGCCGTCCTGTGTGAAGAATGCACGGGAGAAGGTGAAGGAAAGAGGAAGGATGAAAATAATAAGGAGTATCAGCAGAGGCAGTGCTGCCGTCAGTGAATAAAAATGACTAGATTTCATCCTTCCTCCGTCAATATCAGTTGTTTATCATTGCCTGAGTCCACTCGCTGGTCCATCTGTCGATGTTCTCAGCTACATACTCAGGATCCATGCTGAACACTTTCTCCGGTACTGGTGCCCAGTCATAGGCATCCGGAAGCTCCGTGCTGTTGTTCACAGGGTACATGGAATTTGCAATGGCGGTCTCTCTCTGTCCTTCTGTGAGAATGAAGTCAATAAAGGTCTTTGCCTCTTCCTTGCTGTCACTTGAGGCCAGAAGTCCGATTGACTCAATTGTCTGATGATGACCTTCAGGGAAGAGGACTGCCTGATAGCGTGTGCTGTCTTCCCACAGTACATGGTAGACAGGGCTTGTGGTATAGCTGATCACGATATCTGCCTCTCCTTCAGTGAAGAGTCCGTAGGCTGATGACCATCCGTCTGCAATGGTGAGGGCGTTTTCACCTACATCCTTCCACCAGTCAAGGTAGCCGTCCTCTCCGTAGATCTCAATTGTCCACAGCAGAAGGCCAAGTCCGACGGAAGAGGTTCTGGGGTCAATCAGGATGATCTGGTCCTTGAACTCCGGACTTCTCAGATCTTCAAGGCTTTCCGGTTTTCTTGTTGTTCCTTCGCTGTCCCAGACAAAGGCAAACACGCCGTAGTCAAACGGAATGAGCCTGTTCTCAGGATCAAACTTCAGACTGTCGTCAATGCTGGCGAGCTCTGGGGACTCATAGCTTTCAAAAAGCCCTGACTCATAGGCTGTGCTGGCCTGATCGTCTGAGATTCCCATGATGAGGTCAGCCGGGCAGCTGTCGCCTTCCGTGATCGCACGGGAAAGCATTTCGACAGCATCTCCGCTGCTGACAACATTGACCTTGATTCCCGTCTCTTCTTCAAAGAGCGGAATGAGGGTAGGTCCGCTTCCCCATTCTGATGAGAAGGTGTCGTAACAGTAAAGAGTGATGGATTTTTCTTCACTGACAGTCTCTCCTGCAGCCTGTGCGAAGACAGATGACAGGCAGAGCAGAACAGTCAGCAATACAAGTAAGAACTGCTTTTTCATAAAGCCTCCGGTATCTGAAAATCTGCCCTGGGTATGGGTTATGAAATGAGGCTTCTGCGCTCCCTACGCTGGATTTATCCAAATCAGGTAACGGGTATATCCTCAGTCCAAACAGCCACCCCGGACACAAGCTAGACTAAAGCAGAGCAGGGGAAGGGGGGAGGGGGGGGGGGGGGAGGAAAAAAGAAAGGCACCTCCGTTTCTGAAGGTGCCCTGAGGTCTGCATCTTATCTTCCGTTACTTAAGATAGATGTCTTTTGTCGGATGGTAGTCCATTGTGTTCGGATACCAGCCGCCCCACTTGCTGGTGTCAATCATGTTCTGTGAGACATAGACATACAGCGGGATGATTGCCTGATCCTGGTTGATCAGGATGTTCTCTGCCTGCTTGAGGACATTGAATCTCTCCTCTCCGGCTGCCATTGTGGCTGCCTGCTGGATCAGTGCATCGTACTCTGCATTGGAGTACTTTCCGCCGTTCATGCCTGCGCCTGTGATGAACATGTCAAGGAATGTGTTCGGATCCTGGTAGTCACCGACCCATCCGGCACGTGCGATCTGGAAGTTGCCTGAGTTCCTGTTGGCAAGGTAGGTTGCCCATTCCTGGTTCTCAAGCACGACGTTGATGTTGAGGTTCTCCTTAAGCTGCTGCTGGATGAACTCTGCGATCTGGCGGTGAGCGTCATCTGTGTTGTAGAGGACTGAGATTGTCGGGAAGCCTACGCCGTTCGGATAGCCTGCCTCTGCAAGGAGCTGCTGGGCATACTCCGGATCGTAGAGAACACCGCCTCTTTCCTCTTCCTGAAGAGCCTCATAACCGGCCATGTCAGGCACGATGCCCCAGCATGCGATCTGTCCGGCGCGTGTGACTTCTTCAACAAGCTGCTCGCGGTCGATTGCGTAGCTGATTGCCTTTCTCACTCTCACATCGTCAAGAGGCGGCTCTGTGACGTTGATTGTGTAGTAGTAAGTTGACAGCTGCGGTGCAACCTGATAGTCGCTTCTCATCTGGATCTCATCGAATCTGTTGAGGTCGATGCCTGTATTCCAGTCAACCTGTCCGGAAAGGTACATGTTGTAGTTTGTAGCGACATCATCGCTGGCGAGGAAGACGACTTCATCAAGATGCACGTTCTCGGCATCCCAGTATGTTTCGTTCTTCACACAGACAATTCTGTCCTGAGGTGTGTGCTCTGCAAGGACATAAGGTCCATTTCCGACAAAGTTCTCAGGCTTTGTCCAGTCTGTGCCGTACTCCTCGATGGCATGCTGCGGAACAATTGCGAATGAATAGTGTGAAAGGGCACCGATGACATACGGAAGCGGTCCGATGAGCGTCATTTCAAAAGTCTTGTCGTCGATGGCGCGGATCTGGAGTGCTTCAGGACCGGCTTCACCGCTGTTGAACTCTGATGCACCTGCGATGAACATTGCAGGGAACCAGGCGTACGGGCTTCCTGTTGCAGGATCGAGCTCACGTGTCCATGAGTAGACGACATCCTGAGCCGTGATAGGCACACCGTCTGACCAGACAGCATCTTCTCTGAGATGGAATGTGTATGTGAGGCCGTCTTCTGAGATGTCCCAGCTTTCCGCAACGCCCGGGATTCCGTCAGCTGTCTCAGGATCAATTGTCACAAGGCCTTCAAAAAGAGCCTCGTAGATTCTGTGCTCCGGAACACCCTGAATCTGGCTCGGGTCAAGGCTTTCAGGCTCTGCGCTGTTGGCGATGACAAAGCGTACAGGCTCATCTGAAGCTGTTTCAGCAGGAGCTGCAGTCTCTGCTGCAGAAGCCGCTGTCGTGCTTGTTGTTGTCGTAGTTGTCGAGGCTGTGGCTGAAGCTGCAGAACTTGCTGTGCTTGAGGAATCTCCGCCGCATGAAGCGAGCGTGATGGTGCACAGAGCTGCAAGCAGCATCATGATTACCGCAATAGATTTCTTCATTTGTACCTCCTAAGGCAAATCAAATTAGCTGAATACTACTTCATTTTCCACTTTTATTCTATACTTTATGTAAATATTTTTATCTTTATGCATTTTGTATGCAAATTAGGCAGACTGTACTTTTTCTGTCCTTGCCACCGGCCAGCCAAAGATAATATCATCTTCATATGTTTTCCTATAATCTGAGAAAGAAATCAGACACGAAGCTGGTCTATTCGCTCTCTGCGGGCATCAGGATCCTGTCTTTCGTCTTTGCCCTGATTCTCGTGACTGGAATAATCAGTGCCGCATCAGAAGAGGGCTTCACGCTTTCCCTCATCATACCGTCAGTCTTCATAGCCGTGCTTTTTCTCATTCCCTTTTACAGGGACGAGTGGATTTTTGACAACGCAAAGGAAGAGGCTGTCTGCGTCTTCGGGCTTGGCTGCTTTGTGAAGAGGCAGGTGCTGGCTTACAGTGAGATAGACTGTGTGGAAATAAGGCACTTTTATAAGGGAATACGTGAAGGAAGCTCTGCCAGGCCCACCTGGCGCAACAGGGAAATGTCGCAGCTGAGCATCGTTGCGCTGGATGAGATGACAGGAAGACTCAGCATGGAGACTGCTCCTGCCAGAAAATACGGCCTGAAGCTTGAGCGGACGGCCAATCTCATTGCCTCTTTCACCGGACTCAGGCTCAGCATCGACAAGGCCGCCCTTGAGACCGGATTCCGCCGCAGATGAAAAAGGCTGTCCATTTCGGGGACAGCCTCAGGAATGTCAGTCTTTTTTATGTTTTCTCGCTTCCTTCGCTTTCAGCTTCTGCTCTTCCTCTGTCAGAGTGTCATCAGCTTCCTCAGCGACAGGCCTGTCATCATACAGGAAGCAGGCGACCTTGTGGTCATTGCCGCAGTCAAACATGGGCGGCACGCAGCTGGCGCACTTGTCCATTCTCTTTGAACATCTGTCATAGAAGTAGCAGCAGTGACGCTCCTTGTCAGGGGAGGGCACATCTCCTTCAAGCACGATCCTCTTCCTGTTTCTTTCAATTTTAGGATCCGGGATCGGTGCTGCGGAGAGCAGCGCCTCCGTATATGGATGAAGCGGGTTGCTGTAAAGCTCATCCGATGAGGAGATTTCCATTATCTTTCCAAGATACATGACAATGACCCTGTGCGAGATATGCTGTATCACTCCAAGATCATGGGCGATGAAGATGAAGGTGACGCCCATATCCTTCTGGATATCGCTGATCAGGTTGAGTATCTGGGCCTGAATCGACACATCAAGCGCAGAGACCGGCTCGTCTGCCAGAATGATCTCCGGATTCAGGGCCAGTGCCCTGGCAATTCCGATCCTCTGCCTCTGTCCGCCTGAGAACTCATGCGGGTAGCGGTTCACGAAGGCCTTGTTGATGCCGACTTTCTCCATCAGATCCTTCACGCGCTCCTCAAGCTCATCCTCTGTGTACTTCTTTTCCAGCAGGCCGCGCCTGTTGTAAGTCCTCAGGGGCTCCATGATGATGTTCCTGACAGTCATTCTCGGATCAAGCGAGGCATAGGGATCCTGGAATATCATCTGGATGTTCCTTCTTTCTTTCAGAAGCGTGTCCTTGTCGGCCTTGCACAGATCGACTCCATGGAAAAGGATCTCTCCTGTGGTCGGTTTGTAAAGCTGTGCAATTGAGCGCACTGTGGTGCTCTTTCCGCAGCCGGACTCTCCGACTATGCCGACAGTTTCGCCTTTGTATACATCGAAGCTTATGCCGTCAACGGCCCTGATAAAGCCGACTGTCTTTTTCAGGATGCCGCCTTCGTCAATGGGGAAGTGCTGTTTAAGATTCCTGACAGAAAGAATTATTTCCTTGTTTTCCATTAATTTTCTCCTTTCCTGGCGGCTTTCAGAGCCTCTTCTCTCTCTTCCTCGCTGCAGTGAAGCCAGCAGGCGACATAGTGGTCGTCACCTGTCTTCTTCACAGGAGGATAGGCATGGGTGCAGACTTCGCAGGTCCTGTTGCAGCGCGGGTGGAAAGGACAGCAGGGCGGAAGATCAATTACGTTTGGCGGCTGGCCCTCAATCGAGAAGAGCCTTTCTTCCCTGCTGCCGTCCATTTTTGGCACGGATGCGATCAGCCCCTTTGTATAAGGGTGCATCGGGTTTTCATAAAGATCGTCAGTATTGGCTGATTCCACGACCCGTCCCGCATACATGACGCAGACCTTGTCGCACATGCCTGCCACGACACCAAGATCGTGAGTGATGAGGATGACGGCCGTGCCCATTTCCTGGCTGATTTTCTTGATCAGCTCGAGAATCTGGGCCTGAATCGTGACATCCAGGGCAGTGGTAGGCTCGTCAGCAATCAGGAGATCTGCATTGCAGCTGAGCGCCATTGCGATCATGACGCGCTGTCTCATTCCGCCTGAGAACTGGTGAGGATAGCAGTCAATCCTGGATTCTGCTGAGGGAATGCCGACAAGCTGCAGCATCCTTATCGCCTTGGCCCTGGCTTCCTGCTTTGTCACATCCTGATGCAGCCTGATTGTCTCAATCATCTGGGTTGAAATTCTCAGATATGGATTGAGGCTTGTCATCGGATCCTGGAAGATCATTGAGATCTTGTTGCCGCGGATGTTCCTCAGCTCCTTTTCGCTGAGAGTCATGATGTCAGTGCCCTTGTAGATGACTTCTCCTCCTACAATCTTTCCCGGAGGGGAGGGCACAAGGCGCATGATGGAAAGGTTTGTCACAGACTTGCCGCAGCCAGATTCTCCAACAAGGCCGACGGTCTCTCCTTCGTGGACTGTGAAAGACACTCCGTCTACAGCCTTGAGTATGCCGTTGTCTGTCTTGAAATATGTCCTGAGGTCCTTGACCTCCAGCAGCACGTTCGCATTGTTGAACTTGTTCATCGCTCGTCCTCCTTAAAGCTGGTTCTTGCTCTGCGGATCAAAGGCATCCCTGAGTCCGTCTCCGAGGAAGTTCATGGAGAAGAGGAAGATGACCATTATGATGCTCGGGATGATGAGCTTGTACGGATACAGCGCCATTGATGAGACGGCATCTCCGATAAGCGATCCCCAGGATGCATATGGTGCCTGGACGCCGAGGCCGAGGAAGGAAAGGAAGCTTTCCTGCATGATGAAGGCCGGAATCCTGATTGTCGAGTATACGATGATGATGCTGAGGCTGTTGGGAATCATGTGCCTGAAGATGATGTGCATCGTAGATCCGCCCATGCTTCTTGCCGCCTCAACGTATTCCTGATTCTTCAGGCTCATGATCTGGCCGCGGACCATTCGCGCGATCGTGAGCCACGAGACGAGAGCCAGCGCGAAGAAGAGGTTGATGATGTTCCTGCCGAAAATGGCCATGCAGATGATGACAAGCAGCATGTAGGGCAGGCCGTACATGATGTCGACAAAGCGCATCAGGTAGTAGTCGACCTTGCCTCCGAGGTAACCGGCAAGGGCACCGACGAGAATGCCGATGAAAATACTGGTGATTGTGCCGACCAGACCGATTGCGATTGAGATCTGGCTTCCGTAAATGATTCGGCTCAGCAGATCTCTTCCAAGATAGTCAGTGCCGCAGATGTAGCGGCGCTCATGAACGCGTGACACCTCAAGCTCGACATGAAGCCCGTTGCTCAGGTCAAAGGTTCCCCTGTAGGGAAGCTGGGCCTGCCCGGAAGTGATGAGACTGTTGATGTCGCTGCTTGCACTGCGCTGGGCAATCTGCTCAATGTAGCCGATGATGTTCTGTACGGCCCTGTTCTGGAAGGCCGTCTCGCCCATGGCATCCATTTCCATCTCGACAGCCGCAGTGAGGTCCTCTCCCGTCAGTGACGAGTCATTTGCTCTCAGCTCATTGGTTACGGCGGCGCTGACCTCGTTGTACATTGACTGGCTGACAAGCTCAATGTCGGCTCCGATCAGCTGTGCGTAGAGGCTGAGGATTGTGTCATAGTCCATATCCTCGATGCTGACCATCTCTCCGTCAACCGGAGCACTGACAGAGTTGATTGTGATCAGCGTTTCTGTCTCAATGTCTTCAAGAAGGTTGTCGATTCTCCTCTGTTCAGATGAGTTCCATTCGAAAGTTCCTTCCTCAATGGCCTGCATGCCTCTGGCATAGACAAGGTCCCAGACGTTGTTTGTCTTGCTCTGCTGGATCCATGTCTCTATCTGGGCATCTTCCTCATCGCTCAGCTCAAGCCTTCCGCCTCTCCATGCCTGAAAGAAGAGGTTCTTCATCTCCTGTTCCATCATGAGCTCTCCGGCTGTCTTGGTCAGAGAAGGGCGGAGGTTCCTGTGCGAGGTTACTGCCTGATCGTAAGGGTAGAGAGGAAGCAGGTCTGCACAGAGGGCAACCAGGGCATAGATGATGACGATGACGCCTCCCACCACTGCAAGCTTGTTCTTCTTGAGACGCTTCCAGGCTTCCTTTGTGAGGCTTGTTCCGACAATGACCTGATCAAATTCGTTGGTTGCGATTTCTTTTTTTCTGAATATTGCCATCCCCGTTCTCCTTACTTGTAGCTGATCCTGGGATCAAGGTAGGCATAGACAATGTCCACAATGAAGTTCATCACGATGAGGATGACAGAGTAGACAATGACAACACCGACGATGAGTGTGTAGTCACGGTTGAATGATGACTGCACAAAGAACTTTCCCAGTCCTGGAACGAGGAAGACCTGTTCAACGACAATACTTCCGGTAAGAATGCCTGCAAAAGCTGGTCCGAGATAGGAGACGACTGGCAGCATGGCGCCCTTCATGGCATGCTTGAATATGATGGTGCTGTTCTTCATGCCTTTTGCGCGTGCTGTCCTGATGTAATCTGAGCGCAGGGTCTCTACCATGCTTGAGCGTGTGAGTCTTGCGATGTCAGCATAGTAGGCGAAGCTCAGGGCGATTACAGGAAGCACTGCGGTCCTGACAGGCGCGTCATTCATGAACCAGCCTGTCGTAGGGAACCAGCCCAGCGTCATGCAGAACACCTGCTGCAGGAACGGGGCGAAGACAAAAAGCGGTATGGAAAGGCCCAGTGCGGCCAGACTCATTGGTATGTAGTCAAGCAAAGTGTTCTGCCTGACTGCTGCCAGCACTCCCAGCGATATTCCGAACAGCAGGGCGACAGCCATTGCCATCGACCCCAGGACAACAGAGTTTGGAAGTGATACGCCGATAAGAGTATTTACATCATAGTCTTTGTACTTGTAGCTTGGTCCGAGATCACCTCTGATTACATCAAACATATATCTTCCGTATTGGACAATCAGGGGCTCATCCATATGATACTTTGCCTCAATGTTTCTCTTCACAGCTTCAGGAAGGGCTCTTTCCCCGTCGAAAGGGCCGCCGGGCGCGATGCGCACAATGAAAAAGCTGAGTGTGACAATGATAAACAGAGTCGGTATCATACCAATTAGACGCTTGATAATGTACTTTGTCATTACTGTATTATCCTCATTGCAATGGAATTACTTGTATCTGATTTCTCCGTTTTTTTCAATAGATTGCAAGTATTCTGCATATTCTTGTATTTATTATGCATTTTTGTCTTTCTTGTGGACTGAATAGTGCTATTGGGGTAACTTATGAGCATGAGATGTCTCTATTCCGCTTCCCAGTGCAGCCAGCTTGACAAGAGTGCGCATGAAGAGTTCTGCTACCCTCCGTTCACGCTTATGGAGGAAGCAGCGCTTTCAGCTTTCGATATTATCAAAAAAGATTGCGGAAAGTCAAAAACAATTCTGTTTGCCGCAGGATGCGGCAATAACGGAGCTGATGCGCTCTCTCTTGCACGCATAATGTACACTCATGGCTTTGAGAATATAAAAATCCTTGCACTGGAAGGAAATGAGACAAAGGAAAGAGAAGCTCACAGGCTCTGCTGCCAGCGTCTGGGTCTTCCATTTGTGTCAGAACCTGTCCCTGCAGATGTGCTTGTTGACGGCCTGCTGGGCGTCGGGCTGAGATCTCAGGTGAGGGAGAAAGAGGGGAATCTTATCCGCCGGATCAATGAAATGAATTATGATTTTGTTATCTCTTTGGACGTTCCCTCAGGCCTCAGCGACAGGTCTTTCAACCCCTCTGTCAGGGCTGACAAGGTGATTTCATTCGGCCTTCTGAAGCGCTGTCTTTATGCTCCGGGTGCCGCTGACTATGCCTCAGCTGTAGTGAATGCTGATCTTTCCTATCCGGCAGAGGCTGTAGGGAAAATCAAAACTCCATATAAACTGCATACAGCTGATGAATATGAGAGGCTTCAGCTGAGAAAGACTGACTACAAGGTCAGCAGAGGACGCATTGCGGTCATCGGCGGCTGCGAGGAATACAGAGGCGCTGTCAGGCTTGCCAGCCGCGCCTGCTTCAGCGCTGCAGGCGGAATGGTCACTGTTTTCACTGATCCTGCTGTCATTGATCTTGTCAGCTGCGACTGCGGTGCAGGAGTGATGGTCCGCCCCTTTGAGGACTTTGCGTCTCTCTCATCCGGCTTTGATGCAGTGCTCTGCGGCCCCGGACTGTCCCAGAGTGCGCAGGCAAGAGCTGTGATGAGAGATGCAGAAGAGGCTGATGTGGACAAGCTGATCCTTGATGCTGATGCCATCAGGCTGTACTCCGGCTCCTGCAGGGCAAAGTCACTGACCCTTACTCCTCATCCCGGTGAATACAGGGCTCTGACAGGAAAGGAAGCCTTTTCCTGCCCTGATGATTTTTTCGAGAGCCTGCTCAGCGAGTCGGAGAGGCTTAATGCCGTGATTGTCTACAAGGCAGAGCATGTCTATGTTGCCTCAGGCGGAATTGATATTGCTGAAGGCTGCAATCCGGCTCTGGGCGTTGCCGGAAGCGGGGATGTCCTTGCCGGACTCATTGCCGCAGCTGAGGCAAGGGACGAAAGCGTCCTCAATGCCGTCCTGCTTCATCAGCTTGCCGGCGCTGAGCTTCACCGGCAGATGGGCTATTTCAGTGCAGATGATCTGCTGCAGAAGGCAGGGCAGCTGAGATGAGACAGGTCTGGTTTGTCACGCTTGCTTATTACATTTTCACAATTCTCATCCTCTTTCTTGATGAGTACAGGCTCACGCTTGGCTTCATGCTGCGCGTCAAGCACTATCTGATTGTGAAGAAAAAACTGAGGCAGGCCCTGATGGCTGCCGGTCTTGTCCTGTGCCTGCTGAATCTCCTGCTGCCTGCCTATCCCGGGCCTGTGATTCTCGGAGACCTTTTCCCCTCTGTCGTCTGTTTCTTCATCGCACTTTACTTTTTCCGTTTTGCAGACAGCGACAGAAAGACATATCTGAAACTCAGCGACAGAACCTGTGCCATTATGCTTACTGCGTTCTCTGCTGTCCATTTTCTCTGTCCCTGGCTCATCCTTTTCTGATAGAATTAAAGCATGAATGAGAGAATTACGACTGCCGGCATTGTGAGAAAAGGAGATCTCTATCTTGTCGGGAAAAGGGCTACAGCTGAAAGCGTCAACGACGGAAAGTGGGAATTCATCGGAGGCAAGAACAGATATGGCGAGAGCGAAGAGGAGACTCTTGTCAGGGAGTTCAGGGAAGAGCTTGGAGTGACTGTCAGGCCGCAGAAGCTAGTGCTTCAGCTTGATTTTGTCAACAATGACACACTTTACCATCTCAAGGCATACAGTGCTGAGCTGGAGAGCGAGGACTTCTCGCTTTCTGTCCATTCTGAGGCCGGCTTCAAGCCGCTGGATGAGATAGCCGGGCTTGACATGGTGGAATCAGACAAAAAAATCGTGAACTTTCTGATTCACGGCAGACTGTGATCTTCACACTTTGACTGCAAAAGAATATTCTTTTTGCCAAAATAAAGGAATTACAAGGAGGAAACCCATGCCGAAGAAAGCTATTGAATGGTCAAAGATCGGTTTTGGCTATATGCCTACGGATTATCGCTACACCAGGATCTGGAAAGACGGAAAGTGGGGCGAGGGGAGTCTTACTGACAAGGCTGAAGTGACTATCAGCGAGTGTGCCGGTGTGCTTCAGTATGCACAGACAGGCTTTGAGGGCCTGAAAGTCTATGAGACAAAGAACGGCGATATTGTCGCCTTCCGTCCTGACTTAAATGCAGAGCGTCTCCAGAGCACATGCAGAAGGCTCATCATGCCTGAGATTTCCACTGAGGATTTCCTCTCAGCCCTGGATGAGCTCGTGAAGGCGAATCTTGACTGGGTGCCTCCTTTCGGAAGCGGTGCCACGCTTTATATCCGTCCGTTCATCTACGGCTGCGGCCCCGTGATCGGAGTCGCTCCTTCTCCAAGCTATGAATTCAGGATGTTCTGCACACCGGTCGGACCTTATTTCAAGGGGGGAGTGAGGCCCATCAAGATCATGCTTTCCGATTATGACAGAGCCGCACCGCATGGAACCGGAAACATCAAGGCCGGCCTGAACTATGCGATGAGCCTTTATCCCGGCGAGTATGCACACAAGCTCGGCTACAGCGAGAACATGTATCTTGATGCTGCTACAAGGACTTATGTCGAAGAGACAGGAGGCGCCAACTTCATCTTTGTCACAAAGGACGGAAAGCGTGTCGTGACGCCGAAGTCAGATTCAATCCTTCCGTCTATCACGAGAAGAAGCCTGATGGTTGTTGCCAAGGATTATCTTGGCCTTGAGGTTGAGGAGCGCCCTGTCAGGTTTGATGAGGTGAGCTCATTTGCAGAGGTTGGCCTGTGCGGCACGGCAGCAGTCATCAGCCCTGTCGGCCTTATTCATACACCGGATGGCGATATCAGCGTGCCCAGCGGAATGGATGAGATGGGTCCTGTGCTCACGAAGCTCAGAGAGACAATCACGGGCATTCAGATGGGCCAGATTGAAGGTCCGGAAGGCTGGGTCCACAAGATCTGCTGATTATTTTTTCATTCACTTGTCCGGCTGGGCTTTCCGGCCGGATTTTTTTTTCAAAAAAAATGCCCACAAAGCAATGTGGGCATGCATGAGCGCAGTCTGCGTCAGAGAACTGTTCCGCTCTTTATGATTGCGTTTTTGTTTATGACGATGATTCCGTCATGCACTGAGTACATTTCGTAGTCTCCTTCCGGACGCGGAATGTCATCAATGCCGATGCGGCAGCCGTCACCGATTCTTACGTTCTGGTCGATGATGGCCTTGCGGATGATTGTGCCTCTTCCGATTCCGATGTTCGGAATACCCTTTCTGGCATTCTCTGCCTTCTCTTCCTCAGTCTCGTAGTGGCTTGCTCCCATGTAGTAGACACCGTCAAGGGAGGCTCCGGACTCGATGATTGTCCTGACTCCTACAATTGAATTCACAATATAGGCGTTGGTGATGATCGAACCTTCGCTGGCAAGGGAGTAGGAGATGTTGCAGAAGTTCATCTTTGTTGCGGGAAGATGTCTTCTGTGCGTGTAGATCGGCATTT
The DNA here is from genome assembly GCA_944390865.1 of uncultured Spirochaetales bacterium. Lineage (GTDB taxonomy): Bacteria > Spirochaetota > Spirochaetia > Sphaerochaetales > Sphaerochaetaceae > Bullifex. Next base: position 72,326 of record CALXRC010000004.1, read on the forward strand.
CCTCATTGTAGAAGTTGAAGCTCGGATTGATGCTGGCCAGATTGAGGTTGGTCTCATAGAAAGCCTTGATCGTTCCGATGTCTTCCCAGAAGTCATCAAAGAGGTAGGCGGCAACAGGACGGGTCTTAATGACTTCAGGAATGATTTCCTTTCCGAAGTCTGTTTCATCGTTGTTGAGCACTTCTTCCATGACCCTGGTGTTGAAGATGTATATGCCCATGGATGCAAGGTATTCATTTGATGCATCCACGCTCTTGTCCAGCTGGTCCTTCATGAGCTTGTCAGGAGTGCGGTACTCGCTGATGTCCATGTCCGGGGCCGGTTTTTCATAGAACTTCTTGATCATTCCGTTCTCATCGGCTCCGATGATTCCCAGACCTGTAGCCTGCTGTCTGCTGATCGGCTTTGCCGCGATCGTGAGATCGGCGCCTGCCTCGATATGGCGTTCAAGCATCTTTCCGAAATCCATGCTGTAGAGCTGGTCGCCGGAGAGAATGACATAGTAATCGGCCTGCTGGTCGCTGAAGTGCTTCAGGTTCTTCCTTACAGCATCTGCCGTGCCCTGATACCAGGATTCTGAGGCATAGGTCTGCTCTGCTGCCAGAATTTCAACAAAGCCGCCTGAGAACTGGTCAAACTGATAGGTGTTGACAATGTGGTTGTGAAGGGAAGCTGTGTTGAACTGTGTCAGGACATAGATCTTGTTGATTCCGCTGTTTATGCAGTTTGAAATAGGGATGTCCACAAGGCGGTACTTGCCGGCAAAAGGCACAGCCGGTTTTGACCTGTCCATTGTGAGCGGATAAAGCCTCGTTCCTCTGCCGCCGCCGAGAATGATGGCAATTACTTTCTTTCCTTTTTGAATCATGTTTGGTTTCCTCCTAATGCGTTCTTATATATTAACTCATATTCGTGTGCTGATTTGCCCCATGAGAAGTCTGCCCTCATTCCGTTTTTCATGGCTTCTTCCATGGCTGACTTGTCCCTGTAGAAATCGACAGCCCTGCTGACTGCCGCAACAATCTCATCGCTGAAGACGTTGTCGAACAGGAAGCCGTTTCCATTCTCTCCCGCGCTGCTGATATCTGTGATTGTATCATTAAGGCCTCCGGTCCTGTGCGCAACCGGGAGGGTGCCGTATCTGAGTGAGTACATCTGGTTCAGGCCGCACGGTTCGTATTTGCTCGGCATGAGGAAAAAGTCAGCGCCTGCCTCTACAAGGTGCGACAGTGCCTGCGAGAATACTATGTTCACAGAAAGATTGGCATGTCTGGACGCTATCTGCCTCAGCTTGTCCTCGTATCTGCTGTCGCCGGTTCCGATTACAATGAACTGGCAGCGCTTTGTGCTCAGGATTCTCTCAAGGGCCGATTCATCTCCGTCAAGCAGAGGTCCGAAGCCTTTCTGTTCGGCAAGCCTGCTTATCATGGCAAAAAGAGGAATGTCCGGATTGACCTCAAGAGCGAACTGCTTCTGCACTTTTTCCTTTACTTTTCTCTTTCCTGAAAGATCAGCTATGCTGTAATGCTCGCTGAAGAAGCTGTCAGTTTCCGGATTCCACTCCTGTGTGTCTATTCCATTGATCACGCCGTAGAGTATGCTCTGCTTCTGTCTCAGAAGCTCATCAAGTCCGCATCCCTGTTCTGCAGTCTGGATTTCCTTTGCATATGTGGGGCTGACTGTGGTTATCCTGTCTGCGTACTCAAGTCCGGTCTTCAGCAGGTTGACACTCATTGTCAGGCCGTTTCCGCAAAGCATCCTGCCGCTTGGAAGAAAGTCTGAGCGCAGGGCATCATAGCGGGGAAACTGCCCCATATAAGCCAGATTGTGAATTGTCATCACGCTTTTCGGCCCATTCTTTTCCTGCTTTGCCAGATAGCAGGAAAGCCCCGCTGTCCAGTCATGAGCATGAATGATGTCAACCTTATGTTCACAGGCCCATCTGACAGCAGCCTTGCACATCAGGCTGAAGCGGTAGAAATTATCGGGGTAGGGGGCAAACGAACTGTCGCCGTAGATGCCCTTACGTCTGGTGAAAAGCGGATGATCCAGCGCCAGAAATCTCACTCCTGACAATGTGCGCACCTTCAGCTTCACCTGTTCGTCACGGGCAAGCATCCTGATTTTCATTGAAGATTCTGGTGCAAATCCTTCCTGGCTCACACTGCCGTACAGAGGCATGAACACAGTCACCTCATGACCGGCCTTGGCAAGTTCTGCTGATAATGCGCCTACTACATCCGCAAGCCCGCCGGACTTGGAGAAAGGCACTGTTTCAGAAGTTAGCATCAGAATATTCATATCAATAATTACAACCCACAAGACTTGTCAAGTCAAGCAGAAATGTGAGTTTAAAGCGCTGAATATCCCTTTTATCCGCTAATTTCGGTTTTTCTCAAAGGCGGAAATGTACTCGTCTGCCATATGAGCTGCCATGGCCCCGTCTCCAGCTGCAGTGACAACCTGTCTGAAGGCTGTTGTCCTTATGTCACCGGCTGCATAGATGCCTGGTTCGCTTGTCTCCATCCTGTCGTTTGCGGCTATGAATCCGTTCCTGTCCAGCTGGACAAGGCCGCTTACCAGCTCGCTTTGAGGAATGATGCCTGTGAATATGAAGACGCCGTCACACTCAAGCTCTGAGCCGTCATCAAGCAGGATTGAAGTGACTGTGTTTCCGTCCCCTCTGATCTCTTTGACAGTGTGTGGAGTTATGACTGAGATCTTCTGTTCTTTTCTCACCCTGTCCTGGAGCGCCTTCTGGGCCCTGAACTCATTTCGCCTGTGGATGAGGCTTACGCGTGAGCAGATCTTGGCCAGGTAAAGGGCATCTGTAAGCGCTGTGTCCCCGCCGCCCACGACAGCAACATGCTTTCCCTTGAAAAACGGGCCGTCGCAGGTTGCGCAGTAGCTTACACCTTTCCCTTCATAATCTGACTCTCCAGGCACATCCAGATGGCGGTGGCGCGCTCCCATTGCCAGAATGACGGCCTTTGCCGACACCGGGCCGTCAGTGGTTGTGACTGAGAACAGTCCGTCTTTTTTCTCAACTGAAAGAGCCTGAGTGAATTCTATCTCGGCGCCGAACTGCGCCGCCTGTTCCTCCATCTTCTGGGCAAGCTCGAAGCCTGAGACAAGAGGATAGCCAGGGTAGTTTTCGATCTGGTCTATGATGAGCAGCTGGCCGCCTGGAGCTCCCTGATCAATGACAAGAGTGTCAAGGCCTGCACGCGAAGAGTAGGAGGCCGCAGCAAGGCCTGCAGGTCCTGCTCCGATGATCACGATATCATATGAGGTTTTCACTTTTCATCTCCTTTCATCTGCCTCTGGATCAGGGCTTCTTCTGCATCGCTTCTCCTGATATAGACAGGTCCCTGCCCGATATCATCCGGGCCGGCTGTCTCAAACTGTCTTGTTCCCATGTTTATCAGCACATGGCCAAGCGGCCTGATGTCTTCCGTGTCGACAATCAGCTTGAGATCTGGAAGCAGGGCCTGCAGCCTTGGTGCAAAGGCCTTTGCATCGGGCCCGGTCAGCACAGCAGTCTTCTCTCCTTCAAGATATGGGACAAGGTTTTCCGCGTTGCCGTCCATATCCGGCGTGATCTGTTCTCCGTCCCTGTACAGACCGAGATAGTAGCGCTTTTTCTTCGCATCAATGCAGGCAACAGTCACAAGGCCTTCAATGCTGAACGCTCTGGCAATCGCCTCAAGACCCGGCACAGAGACAAGAGGAATGCCGCAGGCCAGAGAGAAGCCTTTCAGAGTTGCCATTGAGATGCGCAGCGAAGTGAATGAACCAGGGCCTCTTGTGCATACGAGCAGGTCAAGGTCCTTTATCTCAAGCTTTCTTGACTCAAGCAGCTTCACGATTTCTTCCAGCAGGCCTTCCGAGTGCTGGAAATGCTCAATCATCAGTTCATCCAGTCCTTCTGCCGTGTAAAGGGCAAGATGCAGCGTGGATGTTGCTGTGTCAACGGCAAGAATGTTCACATTGCACCTCCTGTAATCTCTATTGTCCTGCTCAGATCCTCATTTATGGTGATGTTGACGTAGATTGTATCGTCAGGCAGCATCGAGCTGATCTTCTCGCTCCATTCAATCAGGCAGACTCCGTCGCTGTAGAGGAAGTCTTCGCCGCCCATTGACTCGAATTCATCCTCGCCGCTCAGCCTGTAAAGATCCAGATGGTACATCTTCATTTTCCCTTCATACTCCTGGACAAGAGTGAAGGTCGGGCTGACAATGGCCTCTGTTATCCCCAGCTCCTGGGCAAAGCCCTTTGCGAATACAGTCTTTCCGGCACCCAGGGAGCCGCGCAGTGAGATGACTGATGAGCGGACTGCTCTGCGGGCAAGCTCCCTGCCTGCGTTTTTTGTCTCTTCTTCGCTGTGAGATATAATTGTCATTGCTCATCCTCCTTCAGGGCAGCAAGCTCTTCTTCATAGCCGTCATCCTCATCATCATGATGGTGGTGATGGTGTTCATGCTCATGATCGTGACCGTGATCATGATCGTGGTGTTCCTTTCCTTCCGGATCGTGCACGTACTCCTCGCTTATGATCTGGGCAAAGCTTTCACCGGTCTTGTCAGTGTACTCCTTCATCAAGGACTGCACCTGTCTGTCATCCGGTGCCAGACGGCGTGATTTCTCAATCCATTCCTTTGCCTCATCAAACTCATCGTCCATAAGGTGGAGGAAGGCGAGGTTGCTTGTAAGCGTCAGATTCTCCTCATCCAGGTCAACTGCCGTGTTCAGATAGTTTTTGGCCAGCTCCCGGTTTCCTTTTTCAAGGGCGCAGATGGACAGCTCGTTGTAGATGTCAGCATTGCTTTCGCCGCAGCGCAGGCAGGCGAGTAGGGATTTTTCAGCCTCCTCATACTTTTTCTGTCTTCTCAGAGCCCAGCCCTTGATGAAGTGTCCGTGCCAGACATTCGGGTTGGCGGCAATGAATTTCTCAATGACCTCCAGTGCCTTATCCTCTTCGTCGAGCATCATGAAATCATAAGCCTGATGGATCTGGCTGTCAGAATTCAGGCGTAATGTAATGTCCTTGAGAATAGACTTCATCTTCTGCTTTTTCTCACCTTCAGAGGCAACCTTCATATATCTTTCAAGATAGCCCTGCGCATCCTCAAGATTGCCAAGGTATGTCTGAAGTGAGCCAAGCTCGCAGAGAATGTCCTCATTCTCTCCAAAACGCTCAAGGCCTTCTTCCAGTGTGTTGAGGCACTTGGTCAGGTAAAAGTCCTCAGCCTTTTCATCCTTTGCCTCTTTCTCATATACAGCCCAGTAAGAATAGAGGGTTGCAAGATTGATGCAGCTCGCAGCCTGCGGAAGCATGTGATAGACAGTGAGGAAAAGCTGCTCTGCAAATGGATAGTCTTTCTGCTTTTCCTTTGCAATCGCAGCTGTGTTCAGCTCCTCAACTGCATTCGGCTGCATGGCCAGGACAAAATCTCTGTAATAGGGCAGGTTTTTGTCGTTTTCCTTATATGCGATGACAACCAGCATTCCGGCAACAATCTGCTCTATTGTTATGTTTTCCGGGTTCAGTTTCTTCTGTCCGTCAGGAAGCTGGACGGGAAGCGGAATGCTGCTGTCAATTTTAAAACCTGTAATCTTTTCTTCCATGCTTTTTGGAAGGTTGATAAATCTTATTGAGTCAAGCTTGTTCATTGTCATCAGAGTATATATGCAAACGCAAAGGATGAAAAGCAGAATTCAGGTCTGTTCTCTGTGCCTGTGCCAGGCTGCTGCAGCACGGGGTTTTTCTTCTCAAGAGTCAGAAAAGCGAAAAAACAAGAGGGCAGAGCGCGTACTCTTGAACCTGTATGTTCAAGGGGGAGGCCTAGTTAAGCAGGATATTCTGTTCCTTTAAACACTGTAAGGAGGTAGGAGCAATTCAGTCCCTCTATTACCGGTCTCCGTATATTAAAAGTTGAGCCAAGAGACTTATGCGTCTGCCCAGATAAAGCTTACCTAAAAACCCTGCTGTGTGTAAATCAGTTTTTTCGCAACTTTTTTCTGCCCTGACGACTGGCCTGCCGGCACTCATCTGGCTTTTTTATGTGCTGTGAAATAAGTCATGAAAGGACTGAAACATGAACCAGATTTGATATAGATGCAGGGGAGGCCTTCTTAAATGTATATGTTCCGGACTGCACTGAGCATTCTCCACACCACACAATGGTACGGCAGCTGTGAATGGTCTGTTCAAAAAGCATTATAGGTGCGGCTCATTTTCCGCTTTCAGGCATTGCAGCGCGGCTTCTGATAATGGCTTTTTACTGCCTGCCTGAAAGTCATGCAAAAAAAGAACAGCTGACAGGAATCACTGCACTTTGAAGCCGCTTTGAAAAAGATAACGGCAAGTCAGGAAGAAATGGCCTGTCCGTTCATTGAGACGGATTTTGTTTGCTCCATCAGCAGGCTGCTGCATGGCGCTGCAGAAAACAAAACAGGATCCCGCATGGAGATCCTGTTTCAGTTCAAGTTCAGAAGTTGTTGTCCTCGAAAGTCTCAAGGTCCTGGCCTGATCCGTCGATTGTGAAGTCTTCAGCAGCTGCGAGCTCATCTGAGTCGAGGGTGCCGAAGTCTCCCAGATCATCAAGATCGCCGAGACTGTCAAGCGATTCGAGAGCGGAGGCGATTGCCTCTTCGATGACAGCAGTATCTGCGCTGGTCTTGCTCAGGAGTTCCTGAAGCTCCTCATTATGAGTATTGACAAGGCTGAGCCTTTCGGAAAGCTCTGTGTTGTCAGCTCTGAGTTTGTGAATAAGGGCAATTGCCTTCTTCACTCTTTCTTCCAGCAGCCTGCTGCTTTCAATCAATGACATAAACCACCTCCCTCAACAATTTGGTGTTCTTATGCTAATACGCTCTTCACTTGGGAAACAAGTGCGCTGAATGCAGCCTTGTCTTCGATTGCCATGTTTGAGAGAGCCTTTCGGTTCAGCTCAATGTTGGCAAGCTTGAGACCGTGCATGAACTGAGAGTAGTTGAGACCTTCAGCCTGAACAGCAGCGCTGATACGTGCGATCCAGAGTTTTCTGAAATCTCTCTTCTTCTCTTTTCTGCCGCGGTATGCATACTGACCTGCCTTTGCGACAGCATCCTTTGCAATGCGGTAGTTGGTGCTTCTTCTTCCCCAGTAGCCCTTGGCCTGGTTAAGAACCTTCTTTCTTCTGTCCTTGTGTTTTGTACCGTCAACAGCTCTTGGCATTTCTTCTCACTCCTTATGCATAAGGAAGCATTGTCTTGGCTTTCTTTGCTTCCACGTCGCTTAAAATTCCAGCATGTCTGAGATTCATCTTACGCTTGGAACTCTTCTTGGTGAGAATGTGGCGGAGGCCCATCTTCTTGTAGGCGATCTTGCCGCTTCCGGTAACCCTGTAGCGCTTTGCAGCACTCTTTCTTGTTTTCATCTTTGGCATAACATACCATCCTTAATCGCGCCGCAGGGAACAAGCAACCCCTGAAGCTGCGTTATATAAAGATCGTGCGATCCTTATTTCTTTTGTGTTTTCGCAGGACTGACGAGCATGCTCATCATCTTGCCTTCCATAAAGGCGCCCTTATCAAGATTATACTGTACATCATTTTCGCTGAGAATCGCAAGTATTCTGTCGAGAACTTCCTTTCCCAGTTCCGGATGTGCAAGCTCACGGCCCCTGAAACGGATCGAGACCTTTACTTTGTTTCCCTCATTGAGGAACTCAGCGATGAACTTGCTCTTTGTCTCAAGATCGTGTTTGTCGATCTTGGGCTGCATCCTGATTTCCTTGACCTTGACGATTGTCTGGTTTTTCTTTGCGTCCCGCTGCTTTTTCTCCATCTCATATCTGTACTTTCCGAAATCGAGAATCTTGCATACAGGGGGATTTGCATTAGGAGAGACTTCAACCAGGTCCAGTCCGGCATCTTCTGCCAGGCGGATGGCATCAAAGGTTTTCATAACACCTTTCTGCTCGCCGTTTTCATCAATGACACGCACTTCATGTGCACGAATCTGTCTGTTAATACGTAAATCCTTAGTAGCCAATTAAACTCCCATACCCATAAGGGCTATTTTGAAATAATACAGTTTTGTGGAGAACCACAGTTGAGGAATATATCACAGCGCAATGCTGCTGTCAAAATATTTAAGGCCTCTTTTTTGAATAAAAGAGTGGAAAATATGGAAAAAATACGGCTCTCCGGACCGGAGAGCCGATACAGCAGCTTGTCCTGCTCAGTCAAGAGCATGACCTGCAGAGCCAAGAACCTCAATGTTCTTTCTCATATACATTTCCTTGAGAGCGTCACGTGCCGGTCCCAGATACTTTCTCGGGTCGAACTCAGCTGGCTTCTCATCAAAGATCCTTCTGATTGTTCCTGTCATGGCAAGTCTGCCGTCTGAGTCGATGTTGATCTTGCAAACTGCGCTCTTTGCTGCTTCTCTGAGCTGCTCTTCAGGAATTCCGACGCTGTCCTTGAGCTTTCCGCCGTGCTCGTTGATCATCTTCACATATTCCTGAGGAACAGAGGATGAACCGTGCAGGACGATCGGGAAGCCGGGAAGCTTGACTTCAATTTCCTTGAGGATGTCGAATCTGAGCGGCGGCGGAATGAGAATGCCGTCAGCATTTCTTGTGCACTGCTCGGGCTTGAACTTGTTTGCTCCATGGCTTGTTCCGATTGAGATGGCAAGTGAGTCAACGCCTGTCTTTGATACAAAGTCCTCGACTTCCTCAGGCTTTGTATAGTGAGTCACCTCAGAAGCGACCTCATCCTCAATTCCTGCGAGGACACCAAGCTCGCCTTCAACTGTGACGTCAAACTGGTGGGCATACTCGACAACCTGTCTTGTGACCTCAATGTTCTTCTCATAAGGAAGGCTTGAGCCGTCGATCATGACAGAAGAGAAGCCGTTGTCGATGCAGTCCTTGCATGTCTGGAATGAATCGCCGTGGTCAAGATGGAGGACAATTGGGATGTCGCAGCCAAGTTCATGTGCGTACTCAACAACACCGCGTGCCATGTTTCTCAGCAGGTTGATGTTTGCATAGTCGCGTGCGCCGCGGCTGACCTGAAGGATGACAGGGCTCTTTGTAGCGACACAGGCCTGGACGATTGCCTGCATCTGCTCCATGTTGTTGAAGTTGTAAGCCGGGATTGCATAACCGCCCTTGATAGCTTTTGCGAACATATCGCGGGTGTTAACAAGACCGAGTTCTTTGTAGCTGATCATAAGAAATCTCCTTGCTGATTTTTGTTTCTGGATGAAAGTGTAGCTACTTACCTCAGCTTTGGTCAATTAATACTTGAGCGTAATCAGTGCACAGGTTAATATGCTTTTGTGCACCGGAGACGTCTTATTATCATAATCAGCGCAATAATCATACTGTCTGCAGTATTTGTGTTACTGCTTTCACATTATGCTGCGCGTCCTGTTCTTGTCATTTCAGCATATGAGGCGCCTCTGATCTCTTCCTCCTTCTCTCTTAACGTGAAGACCGCCGGGGAGGTGAGGGAGGGAGAGCAGGCCATCTGGTCACCGCTTGCCGCTCCTTCGTATTCAGGACAGGGGCACTGCGCTGTTTTCGGACTGAATGAACAGGAGGCCGCCAGACTTGGCTTTGATGTGATCTTCACAGATTCTGAAGAGGCAAAATGGAGTCCTGTGTTTGAAGCCTGTCCTGAAGCGGTCATACTTTATGACAGCAGCAGCGCTCAGGAGACAAGACTTGCCGGTCTTGCGCCTGAATCTATGGCAAAGCTGCCTTTTGACCGGTATCTGAACAGCGTGACGGAAATTACGATGTCGGAGTCTGTTGCCGCCCTGGGAGCTGAAACAGTCATCATTTTCTCTCCTGAAAAGGCAGCTTCCTTTTTGAGAAACAGCGATTACACTGTTGTTACGGACAGGCTGTACAGCAGCGCCTTTGACTTTGGGCAGACTGTCGTGACCACAGGCCACGATTTTTCAGCCATGGATGAGATCCTGAAATCATCGCAGTCCGGTCTGGTGGCTGAAAGTATTTATAGTATAGAGAAATAGTTCTGCTTTACCTTTTCATTGAGCTCCTGTGCGCTCGTGCCTCTCAGCTGTGCTGCAAACTCATATGTATAGCTTATGTTCAATGGAGTGTTGACTCTGCCTCTGACAGGCACCGGACTGAGATATGGCGAATCCGTCTCCAGCAGGATTGAGCTGTCAGGCACGTAGGAGACCGCCTCCCTCAGGGCCTCATTGCTCTTGTATGTCACATTTCCGGCAAAGGAGATTGCGTAGCCCAGATCAAGAAACTGCCTTGCGCTTTCCCTGTCGCCAGAGAAGCAGTGTATGATGCCTCTTCTGTCCGCCCTGTGCGTCCTGAGTATTTCCAGCACTGTCTTGTCTGCTTCCCTGTTGTGGACGGTTATCGGCAGATTAAGCTCATTGGCAAGTTCTATGCATGCGATGAAAAGCTCTTCCATCTCTCCTTTCTCTCCATAGTTGTAGTGGCGGTCAATGCCTGTCTCTCCTATGAAGTCAGGGCGGAATTTTCCGCAGTCTTCCTTAAGCTGGCTGATAAGCTGTGATACGCTTTTCCCTCTGCCCAGACACCATGGTCCTGCGGAGACTGACCAGCGGAGTCCTGAAAACTGCTTAATAAGCGGCAGCCGGGTTTCGATGTCGCCGGGCTCACAGCCGATATCCATGCCTTCAAGCGGACCGAGCAGGCTCAGGTCGACGCCTTTTGCCTTCATAGAATCAAGATGGAAATGAGTATCAAAAAAAGTCATGAGGAAAATATAACCGCGGATGCAGAAAAAATCAGCAGGGGCAGCCCCTGCTGAAAATCTGCTCTCATATTCTGTCAGTCAGCATCGTGGTAGCCGTCTGCCAGCTGGTATGAGCTGAAAGTCTCAGATGCAGTGAAGTAGACTGCATTTGTGATCTGGCTGGCTGTCGCTGATCTGACAACGCCTTCTGTCACGACTGAGGAGGGTACATTGACTGTGACTCCGTCAACTTCTGCTGTGATGAAGTCTGCAGTCTGTGTAAGCTGCTTTCCCGTCACGTCAAGTGTCATGATCTGTCTGACAACTGCACCTGTCTCGCTGTTGATGTAAACAGTCATCACGAGATCTCCGTTTTCATCATCCCTGTCGCCTCCGATCAGACGTCCTGTGGGACTGACTCCTGTGAAGACGCCTTCGTCGACAGCAACCTCAATTTCATATACAAGACAGTCTGTTCCGTCAACAGTCACATTCTCAAGCTGTGTCTTGTCATATGAGCAGACAGCATCGTTGAAGGGCGTGAGCACATAGCCGTCGTAAATCTGGTCGATGAAGGCAAAGGCCTGAGTATCGCCGGCAAGTGAGCGCTCGATCATGTTTCCGTAGTTCCTGATGCTGTAGTAAGCACTTGAGCTCAGGGAATCAATTACATTGCCCTGCGCATCCTTTACCTCCAGGCTGAGCTCTCTTTCAGTGGCGACATACTCATCGCTGTCATCGATGAAGCTGTTTGTCCAGTACAGTGTGCCGCTTTCATACGTGTCGCTTGCGAAAACACTTGTAACCACAAGTGAAGCCAAAAGAAGAATTGTCAAAGCTTTTCTTAACATCATCTTGTCCTCCGTTCAACTTTGATGCCTTAAGCTTAGGAATGAAAAATGTAGAGCTCTTGGAACGTGAGGCAATAAAAGATGTAGTAGAGTGATGAAAAGTGGAAGTTTGTGAATATTTGTGCCTTATGTGCACCTGAATTTGAAGCACAGATGGAGAAACACAGCTGTTATTTGAACATGCGCGGGCCGTATCTTGTGCGAAAGTGGGAATACGGTATGTATTTTGGGCCTGACCAGAATAATATGTGCGCTGTTTTTTGTGCTAGTATCTGGAATATGAGATTGTTTTGTGCTGTTTTGTTTGATGATGAAGTGCTCAGGCAGCTGATCGATGCCCGCGAGATGCTGAGAGAACATGCATTCAGAGGTTCTTTCACTCCGGATGAGAACCTTCACCTGACGCTTGAGTTCCTTGGTGAATGCGATGCGGGAAAAGCGGGGCTGATCAGACAGGCAATGGATGAGATATGCTTTTCTCCCTTTGTCCTGTCCTTCCGTTCTTTGGGTTTTTTCCGCCGTGATGACGGAGACATATGGTTTGCAAGAGCTGATGAATGTGGTGCCCTGATCAGACTGCAGTCAGAGCTGCACAATGCGCTTCTTGAAAGGGGATTCAGGCTCGAGCGGAGAAAGTACCGGCCTCATGTGACACTTGCCAGAAGGGCTGTCCTGGATGAGCAGGCGCTGCCTTCGCCTGCCTTTTCCGCTGAGGTGACCAGCTTTTCGCTCATGCTCAGCGAACAGAAGAAAGGCAGGATGGTGTATACGCCGCTGTATACTGTCTGCTGCAGAGATTTGTGATGCTGTGCTATACAGATAAGTATCTGGAGAAAATGCAGAAAGGCTCTCTGTCGCTTCAATCCTGCTGTAAGCGCAAACGCTGCTTAGTTTACATGTCGTGATGTTACGGGCTGTCTGTTTTTTGTTGTATGTTTAAATCTTAATTGCCTGTTTTCTTTTCTTCCCATTCTGGAGCAGAATAATGCCGGTTCTCGGTATTTTGCATGCCTGTTTGGTAACCTAAACTCTGAAATATTAACCATGGAGAGTATTGAAAAGTAACATAATTCATTTGGATCTAAAGAAATCATAATAAGTCTTATCTAAGGACTATAGTGATAATAATAACTATCTTAAATTAAAACCACAAACGTTCAATTTTCCATGGCAAGAGGAATTAGAAGGAAATCTACTAGTTAATAAAGTAGAATTCAGGTTTGGTAACAGTTGCGGTAACATTTTTGGTTTTAAAATTTTTAATTTCTTTGTATATAAATGTTTATTTTTAAATATCTATGCCCGAGACGGGGGTCGAACCCGTACAGCCTTGCGGCCGAGGGATTTTAAGTCCCTTGCGTCTACCAGTTCCGCCACTCGGGCACGGTGTTGATATTAACCCTTTATAAGGTCCGTCGTCAATTATTTGTTAATCTTGTCTGGCTGCGTTTGCTGAAGACAGAATAAACTGTTTTATGTTATATTTATATGAAAGAAAGGATTCAGGAATGGAAAATATTCTTTACGGACTTGCTGCAGGTCTGATAATTGCACTAATAATATATATAGTGATGGCAGTTAAGCTTAAGGGCGCAAAGTCTGCCGCCGAGAAGGAGAACGCCCGTCTCAGACAGATGCTTTCAGACCGCATGGAGCTTGAGAGCGAGGGAGTTGCCAGACTCAAGAAAGAGAATGAGGAACTGCGGAAGAGCAATGAAAACCTCCGCATTTCCATGCAGACTTACGCCCAGAAGCCCGGGCGGAAGGAACTGCAGCGCCTTACTGTATATCAGACCGCAGTTGACAGGCTCATCATAAACAGTCCTGGCTTCGGTGCGGCCTGGCAGGCAGCTCTGAAGGAGAGCGAAGATGAATTTGAGAAGACTTATACAGGCGTTCAGGCCTTCATAAGGAAGATGATTCCGCTGAAGACTGATGCACAACTGATAAGTGAAATAGATGATAACAGCAAGGAGGATAACAGATGAAATTCTATATCTGTAATCACTGTAAGAACATTATTGGAAAGATCCATGATGCTGGTGTTCCCGTGGTCTGCTGCGGAGAGAAGATGGCAGAGCTCGTCCCAAACACCACAGAGGCTGCAACTGAGAAGCATCTTCCGGTTGTCACAATTGAAGGAACAAATGTCAATGTAAGAATCGGTTCAGTCGATCATCCGATGACTGAAGAGCACCTCATCCAGTGGGTCTATCTTGAGACAGCTGAAGGAGGACAGAGAAAGAACCTCAAGGCCGGCGACAAGCCTGAGCTCAACTTTGCCATCACGGCAGGCGACAAGGTGAAGGCTGTCTATGCATACTGCAACCTTCACGGACTGTGGAAGACAGAAGTGTAACTCTTTCTCAGATATCCTTTTCGGCCAGGTCAAAGTACCTGGCTGTTTTTTCATCTATCTGAATCGAGATTCTCCTGTATTTTTCACTGCGCTCCTGTATTGTCCCGTCTTCTGTCTCATTGACATCACTGAAGCTTGCTTCAAGACGGGCCTTGTATTTCTCCAGCTCGTCTATTTCCCTTTCCAGAGCCTCCATCTCCCTCCGTTCATTGAAGCTGAGCCCCTTTTTTTCCCTGCGGGTCCTTGTGTCAGTCTTTCTCACCTGTGAAGCTTTCTCTTTTCCTGCTTCATCTTCCTTCCACTGACTGTAGCAGGAAGGAACATTGATTATCTTTCCTTCACGGATGACAAACAGTGAAGAACAGGTGCAGTTGAGGAAGGCCCTGTCATGAGAGACAATGACGACACAGCCCGGGAATGATGCTACATACTCTTCAAGGTTTTCCATCGTCCTGAGATCAAGATCGTTTGTCGGCTCATCAAGTAGCAGGAAGTTCGGGTTTTCAACCAGCTTTGAAAGCAGGTAGATCCTTCGTTTTTCTCCCCCTGAAAGCACGCTCATGCTCACACGCATCTTTTCTCTCGAAAAGCCGAAAAGCTGCAGCAGCCTCTCGGCAGTGATGAGCGTTCCGGCAAAAAGAATGTTCGATCCGATATCCTCCAGATATTCAAGGGCTGTCATGCTGCTGTCAAGATTCCGGCTGAGCTGATCATAATAAGAAATATAAGTATTCACTCCGCGCTCAACAGAACCTTCATCGCTTTCTCTTGTTCCCGCAATGATGTCAAGCAGCGTGGACTTGCCGCTTCCGTTGTCTCCTACGACGCCGATCTTGTCTCCTTTCTTGAATGAATAGGAAAAGTCAGAGAAAAGCTTTCTGCTTCCGTAAGAGGCAGAGATGCCGTTCAGGTTCACAATTGTCTTTCCCAGTCTGCGTTCTGCAGATGAGAATGAAGTCTGTCTGGCATCCTGGACATTCCTGACCTGGCTGAGCATAGCTTCAATGCGCTCTTTTCTGTTCTTATCCTTTCCCGTTCTTGCCTGAGGACCTCTTTCAAGCCAGATAAGTTCCCTGCGCAGAATACTGGCAAGCCTGTCCTGCTCTTTCTGCATCATGCTTATCCGCTCAGCACGCCTTTCAAGGTATGCCTCGTAATTTCCGGGATGCCTGTATATATGGCCGCGGTCGAGTTCCCAGACAGTCTGGCAGACTGCATTCAGTATATAACGGTCATGGGTCACGATGACTGCTGCTGAAGAAGACTGTCTCAGTTCATTTTCGAGAATCTCTATTGTCCTGATGTCAAGATGGTTTGTCGGTTCATCAAGCAGCATTATCTGCGGCCTGAGCGCGAAGACGCGGGCCAGGGCGACTTTTTTCTGTTCTCCACCGGAAAGCTCAGCCATTTTCTTTTCTGATTCATATTTTATTCCGAACTTGCTAAGATAGTTTTTGTATTCTATCTCAATATCGTAAAGGCTGCCGCTTTCAATTCTGGCATAAAGCTGGTTTGCCAGTTTGCTGTTGTCGCTCTTCAGTGCCTGTGCATAATCATTCAGAATTCTTATTCCGGGATGATCTGCCTGATAAAGGTAGTCCTCAATTGTTGATTCTGGGCAAAAGGCCACACTCTGGCCAAGCAGCGTGATCACTGCGTTCCTGTTCACTGCAACAGTTCCTGCATCCGGAGAAATCAGCCCGGCAAGCACTTTCAGGAAGGTTGACTTTCCCGCACCGTTAAAGCCCACCATTCCGGCAATCTCTCCATCCTCAAGTCCGAGCGTGACGGAAGAAAAGAGTGCTTTGTCATCAACAGTTTTTTCAAGGTTCTCAATTGAAAGGACATTCATGGTGTGTGATTTTACCTTGTATGCTCGGCTGTAACAATATGGAAAAAGATTGTATCCTTCATCCATGATCAAGGAACTGTCACTAACACTCAGCCCGAAAGAGGCTGCTCTGGACAATGAGGTCAGAAGAATCTGTGCCCGCAGGCTTTCCATTTCCTGTGAGGACATCACAGCAGTCCGCTTTATCAGAAAAAGCATTGACTCAAGACGCAGGGAAATCAAGATAAATGCACTTGTCAGGGTTTTCATCGGACAGGAGGAAGACTGCTGTTATGACAAGACTGTCTTTCCTGACGTCAGCTCAAGACCGCAGGCAGTGGTTGTCGGAGCCGGGCCTGCAGGACTGTATGCTGCTCTGACCCTGATCGAGAATGGCTGGAGGCCTGTCGTGCTTGAGCGGGGGGCAGATGTCCATCAGAGGAAAAAGGACTGTGCCCTCTTGTGCAGGGAAGGCCGGCTAGATCCTGATTCAAACTACTGCTTCGGAGAAGGCGGTGCCGGCTGCTTTTCAGACGGAAAGCTCTATACGCGTTCTGTCAAGCGCGGCAATGTAAGAAGGATTCTGTCCATCCTTGTCCAGCACGGAGCCAGTCCTGACATTCTCAGTGATGCCCATCCCCATATCGGAAGCGACAGACTGCCTTCTGTGATTGAGAGAATGAGGATGACAATCACAGAAGCAGGAGGCGAAGTCCATTTCGGCACGCGCGTCACAGCTCTTGAAAAAAGAGGAGATGAGGTGACAGGAGCAATATGTGCGGACGGCACTCTGTATTCCGGTCCTGTGATTCTTGCGACAGGCCACAGCGCACACGATGTGTATTCCTTTCTGGCAGCGCAGGGCTTTGCCCTGGAAGCAAAGGATGTGGCTGTGGGCGTCAGGCTTGAGCATCCCCAGACGCTGATTGATCAGATGCAGTACCACAGCAGCGAGGGCAGGGGAAAGTGGCTGCCTCCTGCAAGTTACAGCTTCACGGCCCAGGTTGAGGGCAGGGGCGTGTATTCGTTCTGCATGTGTCCCGGAGGGATAATCGTGCCTGCAAGCACTGAGGAGGATGCTCTTGTCGTGAATGGAATGAGCCCGGCCTCGCGCTCCGGACGCTGGGCCAACAGCGGAATTGTCGTACAGCTGAGAGTCAGCGACCTGAAGGAAAGCGATTCAATGGCCATGCTGCGATTCACGAAAGCCATTGAGAGGGCCTGCTTCAATCCCTTGTTCAAGGCTCCGGCGCAGAGGATGACTGACTTCATGAGCAGAAGACAATCCTCATCTCTTCCATCCTCATCCTACATTCCCGGCCTTGTCTCCATGTCCATGGATGAAGTACTTCCGCCTGTAATTGCCTCCAGCCTGAGAAAAGGGCTTGAGGCTTTCAGTGCGATGAGCAGGGGCAGATTCCTTTCAAATGAGGCGCTTCTGATCGCTCCTGAGACAAGGACAAGTTCTCCTGTAAGGATAGTCAGGGGGGCTGACTATAGCCAGATAAGCGGTTTTTATCCCTGCGGCGAGGGGGCAGGCTATGCCGGAGGCATCGTTTCTGCAGCTCTTGACGGCACAGCGGCTGCCTTGGCTGCGGCCAGAATGCTCGACATGAAGGGAAAAAAGTGACTGAAAGTACAATCTTTTGCCTTCAGGTGTTTTGACAAGGGGTTTACACGTATTTCATAATAACCATAACAGATCGTAGGATCTTGAACACAACTAACAGGAGGAAAGCAGGATAAGTCGTCCTGCAGAAAGGTTTATGAAAAAACTGCTAACAGTTCTCGTTGTTCTTTTCGTCCTGGCCCCTCTGGCAGTCTTTGCCTCCGGAGCTTCTGAAGCATCCGGCGCAGAGGCAGACGGTCAGTACAAGGTGGCGCTCATCATTGAGAACACAATTGATGACAGAGGCTGGTGTCAGTCAATGCATGACGGTATTCTCGGAGCCATGGAAGCCCTTCCAGGAAAGATTCACTACGAGTACTCTGAGAGAATGACGACAGTCGATGCCGAATCAATCGCCAGACAGTATATCGCAGACGGCTTTGACCTCATCATCGCCCATGGCTCCCAGTACAGGAACATGGTCAGTGATCTGGCTGCTGAATTCCCTGATGTCTCTTTCGCTTTTGGAACAAGCTCTGACATCATTGCAGACAATGTCTTCACATACATGCCGGAATCAGAAGAGACAGGCTATCTCTCCGGCCTTATCGCAGGTCTGCTGACAAAGACTGACAACATCGGTCTTGTCGGTCCTGTCGACAGCGGTGATGCTGCAAGATACAACAGAGGCTTCATTCTCGGTGTTGAGGCTGTCAACCCTGATGCTGCCGTAAATGTGGCTTACACAGGAAGCTTCTCTGACTATGTGCGCTCAGCTGAGCTTGCAACGACTCAGATCCTTGCCGGTGCGGATGTCCTCACAGGTTCATCCCAGCAGGCAATCGGTGCCATGAGAGCCTGTGCTGAGTATGATGATGTGCTCTGGGTCGGCCAGGATATCGCACAGTTTGAAACTCCTGAAGGCCAGGCAAAGTGTGTCGCTGCTTCTGCATACAACTACACTGCGGTCGTCGTCGGCCTCATCGAGAGTCTGGACGAAGGCGTCACAGGCGGAGTCTGCATCCCGATGAACTTCAATAACGGCGGCTTCATTTTCGAGTACAACAGCGCTCTGAGCGATGTTGTGACGGATGAGATCAGAGCTGCGGTTGACGAGGCAATCAGCCAGTTCACCGCTTCTGCCGGAGTTCTTTCCAACTGGGCAGACGTTCAGATCTGACAGCTGAGAATACAGCAGGGGCGTCAGCGTGATGCCCCTGATTTTTTAAAGGTGATCTATGGAAGAGAAAATCAGATCTTTGCGTATGGAGCATATCAGCAAGCGCTTTCCCGGCGTCCTTGCCTCTGATGACATTTCGCTGTCAGTCGGGGAAGGCCAGATTCTGGCGCTGGTAGGCGAGAACGGAGCGGGAAAGACCACGCTTATGAATATTTTGATGGGCATATACCAGCAGGATGAAGGCAAAATATTCATAAACGACAAGGAAGTGCACTTCAGAGGCCCTGAAGACGCTTTCAATGCAGGCCTCGGCATGGTTCACCAGCAGTACATGCTGGTTCCGAACATGACAGTCACTGAGAATGTCGCACTCGGCTACAAGCAGGCATGGAAGCCTTTGAAGCTTGACCTGGACATGGTCCGCTCTCGAGTTGTGGAGATAAGCAGCTATTATGGACTTGCGGTCAACCCGGATGCATATATCTGGCAGCTGTCGGTGGGTGAGCAGCAGCGCGTAGAGCTTGTCAAGACACTCTGCCTGGGAGCAAAGTTTCTCATTCTTGACGAGCCGACCTCAGCCCTGACCCCGCAGGAGACTGATGAGCTGATTGCCCTGCTCAAGAAGATGAAGAATGAACTGTCTGTCATCTTCATCAGCCACAAGCTGAATGAAGTCAAGGCTCTGAGCGATACTGTCGTGATCCTGCGCCACGGTGCCGTAGTCTTTTCAGGAAATACGGATGACTATTCTCCAAGCCAGATCGCAGCAATGATGACAGGTCATGAGATTGTGCTTCCTGAAAACAGGGAAGAGGCAGTGAGGGGCGAGCTTGCCCTGTCCATAAAGGATATCTCAGTACGTTCCGACAGAGGCTTCCTTGCTCTTGATCATCTCTCTCTTGATGTCTATCAGGGTGAGATTGTAGGTCTTGCCGGAGTCTCCGGCAACGGACAGAGGGAGCTTGCAGAGGCGATCAACGGACTGCGGAGCATAGAGAGCGGTTCAATTGAGTTTTTCGGAACTGACATCGCAAACAAGAGCCCGTACTATGTAATTGACCATGGAATGGGCTATATACCTGAAGAGCGCAATATTGAAGGCATTGTCCCGTCCTTCGCCATCAGGGAGAACTTCATCCTGAAGGACAGCGACAAGAAAAGCTTTTCCAGATACCGCTTCCTGAAGAACAAGGCGATCAGCAGGAATGCAGAAGTGCTCAGGGAGAATTTTGACATCCGCTGCCCGGACACCGCGACTGCTGCCGGAAGCCTTTCCGGAGGAAACATCCAGAAAGTCATTCTGGCAAGGGAGATCACGCGTGCTCCGCGGTTCCTGATTGCCGTCTATCCTACGCGCGGTCTTGATATGGGCGCAATTGAGTTCATTCATCAGGAGCTTCTGAAAAAGAGGAAGGAAGGCATAGGCATTCTGCTCATCAGCGAGGAGCTGGATGAGATCATGAACCTTTCTGACCGCATCGCAGTCATTTACAAAGGCTCTATCCAGAAAGTGCTGAAGCATGGAGAGGCAAACAGGAAGAATCTGGGCATTCTCATGGCCGGAGTCGGCAGGGAGGAGGAAGAATGACAAAGAATTTCACTGTCCTGTATAAGACTGTAATTATTCTGCTGGCAATTCTCGCCACGCTGCTGCTGTCGTCGGTCATCCTGCTTATTCTCGGCGCTGATGTCTTTCGCACCTTCTATACCATTGTCATCACTCCGCTGACCCGCGTCGGACACATCACAGAGGTCTTTGTAAGAGCAGTCCCGCTGTGCATCACAGCACTGGGCGTGGCAGTAGCCTACAGATCCGGCATTGTCAACATCGGAGCAGAAGGGCAGATGGCAATGGGAATTCTCGGCTTCACGACAGTTGCCCTGGCTCTTCCTGATCTGCCTAAGCCTCTGCTTCTGCCGATGGCTCTGCTTGCTTCTGTGCTTGCAGGCGGACTGTGGGGCTTCATTCCCGGAATACTCAAGGCAAGGCTGCAGGTGTCTGAGCTGCTGTCGACTGTCATGCTCAACTACATTGCCGCTCAGTTCTATTCCTTCTGTCTCCGCGTTCCTCTGCTTGATCCTGCAGAAGCACTCTCAGGCGCAGGAACGCCGCAGTCTGCAAGGCTTACTGCAAACATTGAAATCGGACGCATAACAGGGCGCCTGCATTATGGCGTATTCGTTGCCCTTGCCCTTGCGTTAATTGTCTATCTCTTCCTGTGGAAGACAAGCTTCGGTTACAAGATGAGGGCAAGCGGGGCAGAACGCAGGGCGGCCCGCTACGGAGGCATCAATGTTCCCGCCTGGGTGACGCTTGCAATGGTTGTCAGCGGCGCCTTTGCCGGACTTGCCGGCGGCATAGAGATTGCAGCTGTGCACAGAAGGGCAATCGAAGGTGTGACAAACAACTATGGATTCAGCGCTGTCGTCGTTGCGCTTTTCGGCATGCTCCATCCGTTTGGAATCATACCTGCATCCTTCTTCTTCGCGCTGCTCATCTACGGCTCGACGCTGACTCCGAGGGCAGTCGGCGTGCCTGCCAACATCGTTGATGTCATGCAGGGACTTATCATCATTGTCATCGTCACAACCCAGATGATACTCCAGAACACTTATCTGGAAGACAGGGTATGGCACTGGTACAGTGCAAAAAGAAAGCTGAAGCAGGAGGTCTAACATGGATATCATCGTCAACATTCTTTCAATGACAATTCCTTTCTCCGTCGCACTTCTGCTTGCCTCAATAGGAGAAATGTTCAACCAGAGAAGCGGTGTCTTCAACCTCGGCTGCGAGGGAATCATGGCAATGGGCGCCTTTGTCGGAATGCTGGTTCCCTTCATGGTCGGGCACGGCGGTGCCGTGGGGCAGGGCTGGAACTGGCTGGGCCTCCTGCTTGCAGCCCTGACCGGTGCGCTCCTCGGACTCTTTTTTGCTGTCATTGTCGTCACTTTCCGTGCTCCTCAGGGCATTGCAGGCATTGGAATGCAGATGTTCGGAGTCGGTACAGCAGGCACTCTCTTCCGCCACTTTGTCGGCGGCACGCAGTCAATTCCCGGCATGCAGAACACTCCTGTTCCGCTGCTTTGCGACATTCCTGTGATCGGAACCATATTCTTCAGCCACAATCTGGTTGTCTACCTTGCTTTCATCTTCGTTCCTGTTGCCTGGTACATTCTGTTCAAGACAAGCTGGGGACTGAGAGTCAGGGCTGTCGGCACGCACCCCAGAGCTGCTGATACAATGGGAATCAATGTGAACAGGACACGGTATGAGGCTCTTGCACTTGGAGGAGCCCTGGCCGGTCTTGCCGGTGCATATCTGTCTGTCTGTCAGGTCAAGATGTTTTCTGATGACCTCATCGCAGGACGCGGATTCATAGCAGTTGCCCTTGTCTATTTCGGACACTGGCATCCTGTCAAGATCATGCTTGGCGCTCTGCTGTTCTCATTCGCCCAGACAATTCAGTACAACGTGCAGGGACTGGGCATCAATATTCCGTACGAATTTTTCGTCATGCTTCCATATGTCGTTGTCATTATTGTCCTTGCGTTCACTTCACGCAATCAGACGACAAGCCCGGCGGCACTTGGAAAACCATTCAACAGGGAGATAAGGACATGACAGACAAAGAATACAGGGTGGGCATTGCAGGGACCGGCGCCATTGCCAGGGTGCATGCCCTGGCAGTCGGGAAAGCAAAGGGAGCACGTCTTGTCTCCTGCTACAACCACAGCCGTGAGAAGGGTGAGGCCTTTGCAAAAGAGTTCTCCATTTCATTCTATTCTGATCTTGAGTCTTTTGCTGCGGATCCTGAGACAGACATCGTCATTGTCACAACGCCGTCGGCGGCTCACTATGAAATTGCCATGAGCGCAATCCGCCACCACAAGAAGGCTGTTATAATCGAGAAACCGCTTGAGACAACCGTTGAGAAGAGCGAGGAGATCATCAGGGCGGCAAGAAAGGAAGGCGTGATGATCTCAGGAATCTTCCAGTCCCGCTTCTTTCCTTCATCCCTGCTCGTCCGCAAAGCTCTGGATGAAGGAAGGTTCGGCCGCCTGACGATGCTTACAGCCCAGTTCAACTGGTACCGCTCGCAGGCCTATTACGATGAATCGCCCTGGCACAGCAGGGACGGATCCGGCGTGCTCATGAATCAGGGCATTCATGCTGTTGATCTCATGCTCTGGTTCGCAGGAGATGTGGATGAGCTTTGCGCCTATACCACAGTTCTCGGACATGAGAGGATTGAAGTCGAGGACACGGCCGCAGCCTGCCTGAAATTCAGAAACGGGGCCCTGGGGATAATAGAGGGCACTACTGCCTCCTGGCCGGGCTTTCTGAAGCGGATTGAGATCTGCGGCACGAAGGGTTCTGTGATTCTGGAGGATGAAAGCATCAGGGCCTGGTGCTTTGAAGACAGTAGGGAAGGTGACGATGAGGTTGTCCTCAGATATGCCTCGTCCTCTTCCTCCGGAGGTGCCAGCGATCCTATGGCCATCTCGTCCTCTGGCCATATTGCCAGCATTCAGGATGTTGTTGACGCGCTCAATGAAGGACGTGAGCCCTTTATTACAGGAGAGGAGGCACTGAAGGCTGTAAGAGTTGTCAGTGCCTGCCTGAAGTCAAGCGGTTCTCCCGTCAGACTGTGAAACTAAGCTCAGAGGTGGAAATATGAGAGTGAGTTATGATGAGCTGAAGGAGCTATTCAACCAGATTCTCCTTCAGCGCGGTCTGTATGAGGATGATGCCGCGCTGCTTGCGAAGATTGTTGCCGACAACAGCCTTGACGGGGTCTATACACACGGCGTCAACCGCTTTCCCCGTCTGGTATCGAATATAGAAGACGGCGTTGTAGACAGGAAGGCGAGGGCGGAATGCCTGAAGTCATTCGGCTCCTTTGAGTGCTGGACAGGGCATTTCGGCATCGGACCGATCAATGCCTACAGGGCAATGGAGAGAGCCTGTGAACTGGCAAAAGAAAACGGAATCGGACTTGTCGCCCTGGGCTGGAACAACCACTGGCTCCGCGGTTCGACATACGGCCTTCTGGCTGCAGAATCGGGCTGCATTGGAATCTGCTGGTCAAACACAAAACCCAATATGCCTGCCTGGGGAGGCAGGGAGCCCCTGATCGGAAACAATCCGCTCATCATTGCTGTTCCCGAGCGCAGCGGAGCCCACTTTGTCTTTGATGCGGCCCTGAGCCAGTATTCCTACGGAAAGCTTGAAGAGTATCGCCTCAAGGGGCAGGAGCTTCCTTATTACGGAGGCTTTGATGATGAGGATGAGCTGACAAAGGATCCTGCGGTGATTGAGAAAAACGGCCGCATGCTTCCTATCGGCTACTGGAAGGGAAGCGGACTGTCCATTGCCCTTGATCTTGTGGCTTCCGTTCTCTCAAACGGAGCAAGCGTGAAGGAAGTGGGTGAGCTTGAGAACGAACGGGGTCTGTCTCAGGTGATGATTGCCGCTGACCCGTCGCTGCTGCATTCCAGAGGTACTGTGGACAGCATAACTGCATCAGTGCTCGAAGGCATAACTTCTGCTTCAGGCATTGACGGCAGGCATCTGCGCTATCCCGGACAGCGTCTTGCAGCCGCAAGAAAGGAGAATCTGGAGCAGGGCATCCCTGTCATTGATTCAGTCTGGGAAAGAATCCTGGCGCTGAATAAGGGGTGAGCCTGGCTGCTCTCCTGCGGCACTCTGGCTTCTTCAGCGGTCTGTCTGCGAAAAAAAATTCACACTTGTGCATTGCCAGGTAGTATAATGAAGGTCAAGGAGGAGATAAATGGATAAATCGAAAGTCATCTATACCATCGGCCGCCAGTTTGGCAGCGGCGGAAGAAAGGTTGGCCGTACTCTGGCTGAGAAGCTCGGAATTCCATTTTATGACAAAGAGCTTCTGACTCTGGCGGCAAAGGACAGCGGACTGAGCGAAGCGCTCTTTCACAACGCAGATGAGAAACCGACCTCATCTCTTCTTTATTCTCTTGTCATGGGGAACTATCCAATGAGCTCAGGAGCTCTCGGCTTCAACGAGATGCCGCTGAATGACCAGCTGTTCCTGATTCAGTCAAAGACAATCAAGAAGATCGCGGATCAGGGAAGCTGCGTGCTGATCGGACGCTGTGCCGACTATGTGCTGCGCGACAATCCGAATGTGATCTCAATCTTCATTCATGCCCCGCTTGAGGCCAGAGTGCACAGAGCGGTGAATGTATATGAAGTTCCTGCCGACAAGGCAGAGGACATCTGTCTCAAGAACGACAAGACAAGAGCCAACTTCTATAACTACTATTCAGACAAGAAGTGGGGCATGTGCCGCACTTATGATCTTGCACTTGACAGTGCGATGCTTGGCATCAGCGGCTGTGTTGACCAGATCATAGCCTTCACTGAAACAGCCTGCGCTCATAAGGGAGACGACATTTGACAGTCTTTGATACAGTGGATCAGCTGGAAAGCTATCTGTCTGCGTTTCCTTATCTGCAGCATGTGATTGATATCCTTGACAGAAGCCTTCCCTGGGAAAAGGGGAACGGCTTCTATTCTTGTGAGGAGAACAGTGAGGTGACATACACAGTTTCTTCTGCAGTGAGCTCAGCTCACGGCTATGCCTTTGAGGTTGCGGAGGATTCTATGGCCGTCATTGTCACTCTGGAAGGGGAGCAGCTTGTCTCAAGCCCTGATTCATCCTCTGTGTTCGTGCTCAGTCCGGGCCGCTTCGTCATACTCGATCAGGGAACCTGGAAGCGGGGTGTTTCTCCAAATCTTCCCTCTGCCTTCTCTGACGTTGTCTTTCATCTTCCTTCAAGACAGAAACAGGGCTGAGGAATCAGCCCTGCTTATCTGGTTTCTGGTTAAATTCTCACTGAGCAGCTTCTGTCTCAGAATTTGCAATGCCGATAAGCTCGATATCAAAGATGAGAAGGGCATTCGGCTCGACTGCCGTGCCTGCGCCGCTTTCGCCGTATCCCAGATCAGGATGGACGTAAGCGATCACCTCTCCTCCGACCTGCATGTTCCTGACAGCTTCAGCAAATCCAGGGATGAGGCCTGAGAGACTGAACTGAGCGCCGTCAGCTGTCTCAAGCATGTTGCCGTCGATGTCGCGCAGCGTGTAGTTCACAATGACTGTGTCGCCGTCTGCGGGAACCGCTCCGTCTCCCTGCTGCACGACTTCATACTGAAGCCCGCTCTCAGTCTCGACAATGCCTTCAACACTCTTGTTTTCCGCAAGGAAGGCCTCTGCCTTCTGGAGGTTTTCAGCTGCAAGCGCCTCTATCTGCGCAGTGTAGTCGTCCACGAGCTGGGTGACGTAATCGTTGACAACGGTCTCTCTTGCTGAAGCGTCCATCAGAGGCTCAAGGCCGTACACAGCTGTCAGCGCTCCCTCTGTGAATGAGACAGGATCAACCTGGATCATTGACACATAGTCCTGGACAGCCGTTGCGTAGCCATAGGCATAGCTGAAGCGCTGGCTCAGATCCTCAAAGTCTGTGATCGCATAGATCTCATCCAGACTTGACGGGGCAGGGCCTGTTGACTCTGCAACATTGTTGTTGAAGATTGTGCTGATGTAGAGATCCACATCCTCTGCCATGCTGGATACAGGAATGAGGGGCTCTGTGCCGTTGTAGAAGTCAAGAATGCCGCGGGCAAGATAGCTGCCGCGGAATGTCACGCCCTGATCAGCATAGCTGCTGAAAAGGTCATAGGCATAGGCGTAGCTGAAACGTGACTGCAGGTCTTCCTTGAGCGTGATATCCCACAGACTGCTCTCCTGTACGGCAGGTGCTCCCAGTCCCGGCTCTGCCCAGTCAAAGCTGTATGCGCCGAGAGAGACGCCGAGCGTGAGATCCCTGATCTCTGTCGGGAACATCTGGGCCGGAATGCTCATTGTTGCAATACCGTTGTCCTTAATGGCAAGGACAGAACCCTCATGAATCTGCTGGGCAGGAACGGAAAACACTGTCTCATCGCCGGCTGTATAGATGACTACAGTTCCATCTGTGCGCTGTACTGTAAGGCGGAAATATCCATCATCTGTCGTTTCAACGCTCAGCACTTTGACAACAGTCTCATCAGAAGCGACTTCCTTCGCGCCTGCTGCAAAGAGGAGAGTTGAGACAAGAAGAAGGGTGATAATAGATAAAAGTCTTTTTCTCATGCCATATTCCTTTTTATTGATTATGGAGAAAGGTAGCCATTACTTTACACTCTCGTCAAGTTCAAACCATTTTCTTTTATCTCAACTTCCTGTAATCTTCACATCATGGGTTTAGTTTTGGAAGACAGGCTTACAGCTGAAGATGAGAGATTTCTTCTCCTGTGCAATGAAAAGGCTCTGCAGGCGCGTGAAAGCGGAAATCATCCTTTTGCCGCGCTGCTTGTGGATAAGGAGGGCAGGGTGCTGATGAGTTCTCACAATGAGTTCAGGACAGGAGGTTCCAGCTATCATGCTGAGACCCTGCTCACGCTGCGTGCGGCGAAGAAGTATTCCCCCGAGGTTCTGGCTGAGTGCACGCTGTATACAAATTTCGAGCCCTGCGTGATGTGCACAGGGGCTGTCTACTGGGCGAATATCGGAAGGATTGTATATGGCGTCAGCGAGCGTGAGCTGCTCAGACTGACTGGAGACAATGAGGAAAACCCTACATTCAGCCTTTCCTGCCGCGATGTGATCAGAGCCGGCCAGAAGACGCTTCATGTGGCTGGTCCGTCTGATAATGAAGAGCTTAAGGCAGTATTGCTGAAAGCTCATGAAGGATTCTGGACATGAACATTGCACAGCTTCTTCCTTCCTGTCTTAGGCATGAGAACATCGCGAGAGTTGAGGACAAGGTCCTTCTTGTCGGAAACAGGCAGCTTCTGCCTTTCTGCAGGAAAGAGCATGTCTGCCGCTGTGCTGAAGACAGTGCTGAGGCAATAAGGTCAATGATCACTCAGGGCGGAGGACAGCTGGAGACGGCGCTGCAGACTCTGGTGCTTGAGGCCCGCCTGCACGGACGGGATCCGCAGCGTCTGGAGGCCGTGTGCACAATGCTCTCTCAGGCAAGGAAGACCAACTCGGCCGTGAAAAGAGAGCTTGATTTCCTGCGTCCTGTCATCCTTTCCCTTCCTGAAAAGGGCTTTGCCTGCAGCGTTGAGGAAATCGTGCAGGCACGTCTTGAGCACTATGACAGAATCTACCTCAGTCTTGCAGAAAGGGGCAGCAGGCTTATAAACGATGGAGACGGGATTCTCACGACCTGCTTTCCTGAGCATTCTTTCTTTCTCTCCCTTGCCCTTGCCCGCAGGGACGGCAGGAAGTTTACAGTCTACAGCCAGGAGACGAGGCCCTATCTTCAGGGGGCTCATCTGACAGCTCCTTCTCTTGCTGAGATGGGTTACGATCACTACCTCATCTGTGACAACATGACAGCTTCTGTCGTGAGGGAAAAAAGGGTCAGCATCTATCTTACGGCAAGCGACAGGGCGACAGGAAAAAGATGGGTGATCAACAAGGTCGGCACTCTGCAGTCAGCCATTGTCTGCAGGGCTTCCGGCATCGGCTATTATGCTTTCAGCATGGGACTGGATGACAGTATTCCCGTGCTTGACAGCTTTCCTGTTGAATACAGAAGCGCCGAAGAAGTGAAGAAGTGCCAGAATCAGGATATCACAGGCAAAGATGTCAGGGCTCTTTATCCTGCTTTTGATATCATAAGTCCTGAATACGTTACAGGAATCATTACGTCGGAGGGTGTGATTTGAACGCGATTATCGGAGGAACGGGAATCGACAGGATTCTCTCAGGCAGCGAGCTGAGAACAGTGAAGACAAAGTACGGCGATGTTGATTACTACGCCCTGGATGGACTTGCAGTCATTGCGAGGCATAAGGCAGATCACAGTCTTGCTCCCAGCCGGATCAACTATAAGGCAAATATCCAGGCGCTCTGCGATCTTGGAGTGGAAAACGTGATCGGCATCTATGCAGTAGGCTCGATCACAAGCCGCCTGAGCCCCGGAAGCTTTGGAATCGTTGAGGATTTTCTTGACTTTTCCGGCCGCTCGCTGAGTTTCTGCGACGGAGTTGACGGGCCTCTGCGCCACACAGGCATGGTCAGGTGCTTCGACAAGCGGATCATGACAGATTTCGCAAAAACCCTTTATAAGGCAGGGGAGAAGGAGATCAGGAGCGGCATTGTCTATGTGACCACCTCTGGGCCGCGGTTTGAAACCCCGGCAGAGATAAGGGCCTTCAGGAATCTGGGAGCAGATGTCGTGGGAATGACGCTGGGCACAGAGGCCTCTCTCATCAGGGAAAAGGGACTTGGCTACTGTGCGCTTGCCTATTCCATCAACTGGGCAGCAGGCCTGGATGAGGAAGGTCTTTCATTCCTGGAGGATGAATCAGTCGAACGGCTTGGCAGAAAACTTCTTTCTTTCTGCATCGACACCCTTTCAACAAGATGAGCCTACAGCAGCTGTCAGTCTGAGAAGAGCCTGAGCCCTTGCAGCATTTTGTGAAAGCGGAACTCGTCAAAGGGCAGGTATTCGGCAATTGTCAGTCCTGAAATATATGAACTTGACTCAATTGCGCGGAGAATTTCAGACAGTTTGTCAATTGTCATCTTTCCGCCGCCGGAGCCGTCTCCTGCCAGGGCCTCATTCTCAGGTGAAAAAATTTGGCCCTGCGCATATTTTACATTATAATTACACGTATGTTTGACGATCTGAACAACTGGCTGAATGAAAACCCGGCTTTCTTCAGCGATGTTGAAAGCGAGACTGAGAGGCTGGGCTCTGCTTCCAGAATAGCGCTGGCAGGAGCTTTCAGCCTGCCGCTTGCCCCTGTGCTGCTGGAAGGCCGGCTGGCAGAGAGTGTCGAGATAGTCTGCGATGATGAGACATATGACTTCTGGTCTTCACTGCTGAATGACGCCCGGGTCTCAAGAGCCCGCATGCTCACCGGTCAGTTTGACCTGATCTATGCACCAATGTGCATCAACTACATGAACCAGAAAGATGTGGTTCCCTTCCTCTTTGACTGTCATGACTCACTTTCAGCTGGCGGAACGCTCATTCTTTCATTCCATGACAGCCTGCATCCTGATCCGGGGCAGGGAAGGCTGGTGCCTCTGTGGTTCTCTGAGCAGGAAGTGATGACAAAGTATTACACTCTGGAGGATGTCCTCAATGCTCTGGGAACAATAGGCTTCAGCATCCGGGATATCAGGGAAATTGAAGGTGAAGGGATTGTGCATGCTGTCAGCCTGAAGTGCTCACTCTGATCATTTCAGGCTTCTGCAGCTGCACTGCGGCGTCCTGCGCGCATTGTATAGATTATGTGTAGTTGACCTGAAGCCTCTTGAAATTACAGCCAGATTCCTTAGATTTTGTAAGTGAATTACGGAGGAGAAAGCTTATGAGAAAAAGTACAATCGTTACTCTCATAGTTTCAGTGGCGCTGATCATTCTGAGTTTTATCTTTGTCGGTCTGGGAATCACCAGTTCCTACGATAGTTTTGAATACCATTTCGGACGGACACTGTATCTCCAGTCGTCTTATCTGAACTTCTCTCTTGAATCAAAGCTCCTTACAAGCTTCGGCTATATGTTCCTTGTTCTGGGAATTGCAGGAATTTTCTTTTTTGCCTACCTGGCAATAAAGAACCCCAAGGACAGGGAAAGCGCAGCCAGAGACAAGGAGAGAAGGGAAGCCGAGAAGAAGGCCAGGACTGTTCACTATGAGCAGGTGCGGACTGAAGAGGCGAAAAAGCCGGAAGCTGCTCCTGTGCAGCCGGCAGAGCCGGCCCCTGAAGCAGAGAAAGCTCAGGAGAGCAGCGCCATGGAAGAAGCGCATGAGACAAAGCCTGAAGAAGAGGGCACGAAATAAAGCTGCCGGCGCATCCTGAAACACAGGATGCGTTTTTTTCTGTGAAACATTGACATTATGCGAAATTAATGGCTAAATGACGGTTGCGCAAATTTATAACCTATAGGAGATAAAGAATGTCCAAAGCTCACAGAGGTACTGGAATCAGAGAGCTTCATAATCACGGAAAGGCAACCTGCCCTGTCTGCAAGAGAGAAGCAGTGAAGTGTCTTTACGAAGTTGAAGTCGATGGTGCCAAGGTAAATGTCTGCAAGCCTTGCAACGCCAGGCTTAAGAAATAAGCCTGCAGCATAAAAGCAGATTGGCGGGGTTGTTCAGTAACTCCGCTTTTTTTATTATTTAATATATGAACTTCTATCTGATCGGGATCAAGGGAACAGGAATGAGCCATCTGGCCAGCTGGCTGGCGGAAAACGGCCACAGCGTCAGCGGAGAGGATGTGCCGGAAGATTTCTACACCTCAGCCCTGCTGAAGAATATCCCTGTCTTTGAACCCGGTTCAGCGCTGCCTGACGGCACTGATGCCGTTGTTTATTCTACAAGTTATGAAAAGCGTGCCGTGAGGGCAAAGAGTGAAGCCTGCCAGAGGGGAGTAAAGCTTTATTCCTATCCTGAAATGCTGGCCCTGCTCACAAGAGCCAGAGTGGCAGCCGGAGTGTCGGGCACTCATGGGAAAAGCACTACTGCTGCGATTGCAAGCTTTCTGATAAAGTCTTCAGGCATCGATGCAAGCTCGATTTACGGCTCTTTCCTGAAAAATGATTCTTCAGCTGTCGTGTGCGGAGACAAGGGACTCGTGATTGAGGCCTGCGAGTATCAGGATCACTTTCTTCTATACGATCTTGACATCCTGCTGATAACGAACATTTCCTGGGATCACCCTGACTGGTTTGAGAGTGCAGCGGCTGTCAGGGCCTCTTTCCGGCAGAGGGTGATCACAATGAAGCAGAACTCAGTCGTGATCTGCCATGACAGCCTGAAGCGCTATGCGGCAGACTGGGCAAGCGAAAGGCCTGACATCTTCTTCATCACATACGGTCCGCGTTCCTCCTTCTCCCTTTCCCACAGCATTGCAGATGACTCTTACTCTGTCAGCGGCTGCAGCGTCAGCTTCAGGCCGGGAGAGAAGAATCTCAGCATAATCTATGACTACCTTGGCGCCCTGATACTCACTTCCGCGCTCTCTCTTCTGATCGAAGGGCGCAGTGCCAGAGATGAGGAGTCTGTCAGAAGAAAGATGGATGAGCTGGGACCACTGCTTTCGTCCTTTCCGGGACTTGCTGCAAGGTGCGATGCCGTTGCAGATGAAAACGGCGTGCTGTACATAGATGACTATGCCCACCATCCTGAAGAGATCAGGGTCTGTCTGGACAATATAGGCAGGAAATACCCGTCCAGGAGGCTTGTCGTGCTTTTCATGCCTCATACTGCAAGCAGGACAGAGGCTTTCATGAAGGACTTTGTCTCTGCCCTGTCCAGGTGCGATGCGCTGTTCATCCAGCCTGTCTATGCCTCAGCCAGGCAGGATGGAGCAGAGTCTGATGCGGCCTGGCGGCTTTACAAGGCTGTTGACAGGCGGGTCTTCAGAACCTTTTACGGACGGCTTGCCAGCGTCAGCTATGTACACAGCAACGAGGATGCGGCTTGCCAGCTTGCATCCTTTCTGCAAAGCAATGACATACTCCTGAGTCTGGGTGCAGGAGACAACAGAGCCCTGCTGCAGCGCATTGCGGGACTCAGGGCTGATAAGGGATTTTGATTATGAAGAGCATGACAGGATACGGCTATGCAAGCCACAGCGAAAAGGACTGGCAGCTTGAGATAGAACTCAAGAGCTACAACAACAGATATCTTGACATCACAGCGGCCATGAACAGTCAGCTGTCCTGCTTTGAGCAGGATGTCGTGACAGAAATCAGAAAGCATGCCTCAAGAGGCAAGGTTGATATTTCTGTCAGGCTGAAGGTTCTTGAATCGGACAGCCAGGTCTGTCTGGACAGACAGCTTCTGAGGCAGTACATTGCCGCATTGAGGCAGGCTGAGGAAGAGACAGGCTCCAGACTGGAGCTGACAGCCGGCGACCTGCTCGGCATCGACGGCATGTTCACATCGACCTCAGAGCGCAATGCAGAGCGGTATGAGAGTGCTCTCTTCTCATGCCTTGAGAGCGTCCTTCGCGACTGGGACGGCACAAGGGCCAGAGAAGGAGAGGCCACAAGACAGGATCTGGAGCGGCTCGGCCGTTCAATGAGCTCATCGCTTGAGCTCATCAGCAGGCGTGCCGGCTCTTATGAAAACTATTTCAGGAGCCTGCTTCTTGAGCGCTACAATGAGCTTATGCTGAACACGCGCTTTGACGAGACTAAGATGATGCAGGAGGTCGGTGCCCTGCTGGTCAAGTATTCCGTGAATGAGGAGATCAACAGACTGTCCACTCATCTGAAGGAATACTTCAGGCTGCTTGAGTCCGGAGAGAGTGCGGGAAAGAAGCTCGACTTCCTCTGTCAGGAGATGAACAGGGAGGTAAACACCACGGCCAGCAAGAGCCAGGATGCTGAGATCACGCTGCTCACAGTAAGCATGAAAGACGATATCGAGAACATAAGAGAACAGATAAGGAATATAGAATGAGAATTGCGATTAGTTCCAAATCAGGCTGCGGCAACACGACTGTCAGCACCCTGCTGAGCGAGAAGCTCGGATTCAAGCTCATCAACTTCACCTTCCGCCAGATGGCCGCAGAGAAGGGTGTTGATTTCTGGACTTTCTGCTCAATGGCAGAAAAAGATGACAATATCGATCGTGAGCTTGATGCCCGCCAGGTCGAGATGGCGATGGCCGAGGAGAACTGCGTGCTTGGAAGCCGTCTGGCAATCTGGATGCTCACTGAAGCTGACCTCAAGGTCTACCTGACAGCTGACAGCCTGACCAGGGCTGAACGGGTTTTCAGACGGGAGGGCGGAAGCCTGGAAGAGAGGATTGCCCAGACCAGGATGCGTGATGAGAACGACTCTGCCCGCTATAAGAGGATATACGGGATAGACAACAATGACACCAGCGTTGCCGATCTTGTCATAAAGACAGATGACAAGAGTCCTGAAGAGATTGTCGGCATCATCATAAGCCATCTTAAGAGAGAAGGCTGAAACCCCTTTACGAAGGGCGGCAATTTTTCTATACTGCATTAACTGTCAAGGAGATAACACGTGAGCGTCCTATTAGATAAGCTTGTCGATAAAGAAGGTAATATTTACGAAATGACCTGTGTCGCCATCAAAGAGGCAAATGTCATTCAGGCCACCAGCCTTAAGGACGAGATCGAGAAGAATGGCGAAAAGGTTGTGACGCACGTTTTGGACCAAGTCTTGAACGATGAGATCAAGTACACGACCGACGAGACGAAATAAGCCGTTAATCTTTATCTTTGGCCCTACAGCCAGCGGTAAGACTGCTCTGGTCGAGCGGCTTTTCTCTACAGGTTATCAGATTGTGAATGCGGACTCTGTCCAGGTGTACAGATACCTGGATATCGGGTCCGCTAAACCGTCTTCTGAGCTGATGGAAAAGATTCCGCATCATCTTGTGAACATCCTTGAGCCCTGGCAGCAGTTCACTGCCGGCATGTTTGTCCAGCTTGCGGATGAGGCTGTGGACAGAATCTACAGCCTTGGCGACATTCCTGTGCTGACAGGAGGAACAGCCTTCTATTTCAAGAACTTCCTCTACGGCCTCAGCAGAGCTCCTGAATGCGACCCTGAGATCAGGGCGCAGGTCGCAGCCGAGCTGAAGGAGAAGGGTGCGCAGGCTCTCCACAGACAGCTGGGTGAGGTGGATCCTGCAAGTGCTCAGCGCATCAATGTCCATGACACATACAGGATCACAAGGGCGCTGGAAGTATACTATCAGTCAGGGCGTCCTCTTTCGTCTTTTGCCCTGCCAAGCGAGCCGCGTTTCGGGATGAAGCCTCTGATCCTCAACCTGGTGCGGGACAAGCAGGAGCTTCATCACAGGATCGAGCTGCGTGTCGAGCAGATGTTTGACCAGGGCCTTGCTGATGAGATAAGGCAGCTTAAGAGGATGAAGGCCGGCTCTTCCTGGCCTGCGCTTGTGGCAATCGGCTACAGCGAGTTTTTCCGTGCCTTTGACAACGGCTGTGCTGACATCAGCACAATCAAGGCAGATATCATCAGAAACACAAAGCAGTATGCAAAGCGCCAGATGACTTTCTTCCGCTCCTTTGCAGATGCTGTTGATGTGAATCCGGATGACACAGCTGCAGTCGAGGCTGTGCTGAAGGATTATCTGGAAAAGTTCTGATTCTTTCTGCCCGGTCCTGTCTGCTAGACAGAAGCGGGCGCAGCTGCAGACTCCTGCACTGGTAAAGGCGGCTCAGCCGTATCGATGAAGAGCGTATCCTTGTATTCCACATTGATCTGCGAGATGGAAGTGATGTTCCACCAGCCTCTGTCATTCCATGCGAAGGAGAAGTCCTGGCTCATTGAGTAAAGGTAGCATACGACCTTGTCTGCCGGAATCTGGTCTTCTGCAGCTGTTTCCTCTTCGCCGTACGGGTAGGGCGTGTAATAGTCCCCTTCCACATGCCAGCTGTTCTCGCCTGTCTGTGAGACGGCAAGATCAGACACGCCGTAGACGAACTGCGAAAGCTGTATCGGAGGACAGCCCTGTGCTGTCCACTGGTCTGCAGGAACTGCAGGGCTCTGGCCTTCATAGGCATAGCGGGTCATGGTTGTGACATACAGGCTGATGACTTCAGTTTCCTGAGGCGCATCGCAGCCGGAGAGGGCATCAGTCATCTGATCGACACTAAGGGCGTTCTGCGCCTGATAGAAGGCATAAATCATTTCTTCCTGATTCATGTCCTTTGTATATGGCGGTTCAAGCAGATTTGAAACATAGCTTGCCAGAATGGCCCCCAGAATGACTGCGACGATTGCTGCTGTCGTGATTATTGTTCCCTTCACGCGCCAGAAGTTTCTTCTCTTAGCCTTTCTGGCAATGCCGGCCATCAGCGAGGCCACCTCAGGCGCAGAACTGACTTCATCAGCCTTTGCCTTCAGTTCTTCATTGCTCAGGGCAGGCACTGTCCAGTCAATGTCCTGAGTGCGGCTGACAAACCAGGAAAGGTTTTCCACGCAGTTCCTGTTGCCCATGATGTCGCGCTGCTCCCTTTCTTTTGCATGAAGGACAAAGCTGATGAAGCCGACTGTGCGCTCATCCAGGTCCGGAAAGAGGACAGGCCTGTAAATCTTCAGGGGAATCTCATGATAGCCGGCGTCTCTTACTTCCTGCTTCTCATAGGGCCTGGAGCCAGTCAGCGCAAAGTAGAGAAACTGTGCGAACTGCCTGATCAGCGAAAAGCCCGCTTCTGTATCATTCTTTATGTAGCAGCCATGGCAGCGGTATTTTTCATCATCGTCCATGTAAATCGAGATGAGATCTCCCAGGTCAGGAGGAAGGATGAGCAGGCCGCGGCCTTCAACGATGAAGACTCTCCAGGTGGTGAGCAGCCCGACCAGAGGACTGGTGAAATCCTCCTTCTCCTCTGCCAGCAGACTGGCGAGCAGCCTGACAAAGTACAGCGCTTTGCCGCGGTACTTGTCCGCTATGAGGTCAAAGCTTTCTATGTCAAGCCTGCTGAAGTAGACATAGCGGCTGCCGTCAATGGTGCACAGCCCTTCCCAGATCCAGTCTTCTTTCCTGCCGTCAAGATAGAGAATCCCCTTTTTCTTCTCTCCCTGCATTATATGCTTGGGAGGAAGGAGGCTCTCATCTCCCAGAAGTATGCAGGTTTTTTCCTCATTGTCGATAGTGTGCTGTATGATCTGCATTTAATTATTCCTTTATCGCGTAGACCTGCCAGATTCTTCCGTCTGCGTCGCTCTTTATGCTCTCTCCCAGATAATCGCCAGAGCGGGCCATCATCAGGCTGAATTTTCCTGGAAATGCCGTGCGGGCAGCCTCAAGTATCCTGTATGCGCAGCCTGATATCTTTTTCCTGCTGCCTGCCTCAAGCAGCGGAGCATTGTTCTCCAGCAGTTCCTTGAGCGTCCTGGCCATCTGATTCACTTCCTGGCTTGCGCCTGTGGACGTGAAGTTGCCGGAGACTATGAAAACGCTGTCGTTCACTTCTTTCTTGAGCCTTACCATCAGCCTTGAGAGCGCCTGAATGTCTTCCTTGGTCTCAAGGGCAGTGAAGACAGGAATGATGACGCTTGAAGGACTGTTGAGTGCCACATAGGGATAGAAAAGCTCAACCGTGTACTCTTCTTCAGCATAACTGTCGCTGACCGCAATGCCCTCTGCCGCCTGGACTGTCACAGGGCCCAGCGGGGTTTCCACATCGCCCGTGGACAGCGTGAAGAGGAAGCTGTCCCTGTCCTTTTCCAGCTTCTCGCTGTGAAGAGGCGCGATGATCACAATCCGCTGCGGGCTGTGGATATAGGCAAAGGCTTCCTGATACATCCTGTGGACGTATTCAATGCCTGCATGGGGCAGCAGGATGAGAGAGGGAGTGTGCTCATTGTTCTGTTCTGCTTGACAGTAGGCCTTCAGCTCTTCTTTCCCGCTGGGATAGTACATGTCCATGAAGTATGTGGATTTCAGCATTTTCTCTCCTCTTTGCTTAAAAGTAACCTTCTCAGCCTGTTTTCGTCCACAGTTATGCAGAGATTCTTTTCCTGTGTAGGTGTGACAAGACCCTGTTTCCCGTCCTTTATCCTTCTCAGATGCTTCACTGCAGTATAATACAGATCGGCTTTGCCCTGTCCCTTGGCTTTGGAGTAGTGGACAGCAAGATTGCCCGCATCGAGCAGCACGTCAAGCGGTATGCTCTTGTCTTTTTTGCCTCTTATTATCACATAGCCGCCTGCAAAGTCTCTCGTATGCAGCCAGGTGTCATTGCTGCGGGCCGTGCGGCGGAGGATCTCATCGTTTTCCTTTGCGTTTCTGCCGACTATTATCTCAAAACCGGAACTTGTGAAGCGCAGTCCCGGTCCGGCTTCTGACTTTTTCTGAGCCTCGGGCTGTTTTTTCACAGCCTTCTGCATTGCCTGAAGGCTGTCCTGGCTGAGCAGGTTCTCATAATACAGCGTGCGCTCCTCGAGCCTGGCTTCCAGCTCCTTAATCTCCTGCAGGGCATTCCTGTTTATTCTTTCCTGCCGCTTGTATTTCTGGTAATAGGCATTGATGTTTCCGCTTACTGAAAGCGAGGGATCAAGAATGATTGTGACAGGGGAGCCGGAGAAATCTGTCACCCTGATGCTGGACTGGCCCTGGACGGCCATGTATGAGAAAGAGGAGAGAATGTCGGCTGTCTCCTTCAGCGCGGCGTAGTCCCGGCTGTGCTCTTCTCTGGCCCGGGCATCCCTGATCTGGGCCCTGATTGAGGCAAGCTCCCTGTCCCGCTGGTTCTTCAGGGCCTCAGCTGCATCCTCCGTCTTCTCTGCTCTCTCCTGTTCCAGATAGTACCTGTCCAGATACTCGTTGAAGCTGCTGCCTGACCAGGGCCGTACGGGAAAGCGTTCCTCATCCCAGGCACGGCCTTCCTCCTCAGTGTACAGCCTTCCTTTCTCTTCTCCCCTCAGCGGTCTTCTCATAAGAAGTTCGAGTATTATGTTGCCGCTGTCTGTCACAATGATGTTTGCGCCCGGACCGGAGAAGAAGCGGAAAAAGAGCTTTCTTGTCTCATCATTATGGCTGAGTGTCAGGCAGACAATGCGTTCTCCGGGCACCTGAGAGACTGAAACGATTCTGCTTCCTGTGATGTTTGCCTTCAGGTACTGGGTGAAGCGCTGGGTTCTGGCGCTCTT
This sequence comes from uncultured Spirochaetales bacterium, assembly GCA_944390865.1. Taxonomy (GTDB): domain Bacteria; phylum Spirochaetota; class Spirochaetia; order Sphaerochaetales; family Sphaerochaetaceae; genus Bullifex. The sequence goes on from CALXRC010000004.1 coordinate 110,618, forward strand.
CTTTCTCATTACCTCAGTCCTGCAGAAGTGCTGGTTTGCTGTCCCGACCTCAAAGTATAAAAGAAAGGCCTTTTCTGTCTTTGAGAACATGGACAGAGTGAAGCTGTGGTAATCGTGTTCTGTGATTTTCTGGATGAAGGCTCCTTCCAGCCTGAGCTCGGAAAGAAGCTGTCTGATTTCATTTGAGTTCAGCATCGATCAGCTCCTTGAAAAGGGAAGTCAGGTAGAACGAACCTGCTATCAGGACAGGACCGCCAGTCCTCTCTGCCTCCTCGAGCGCCTTCCTGCTGTCAGGAATGTGCACGATGCGGCAGCCTTTGTCATTAAGCTCCAGCGCCAGTCTGTACACGGCATCTGAATTGCTTTTCTTTGCGCTGGACGGGCGGGAGACAATGAGTGTGGAAAAGCAGGGCAGAATCTTCCTGAGCATGTGCTCAATGTCCTTTCCCTCAATGGCGGCGAAGATGCATGTTCTGTTTCTGTCAGGGTAGAGCGATGCAAAGGAGGCGGCAGTATGGGCTGTCGACACTGGAGTGTGGCATACGTCAAGCACGACCGGGATGCCGTGCCAGCTTGTCAGTTCGAAGCGGCCGGGAAGCACTGCATTCTCTACAGCACGCTCGCTGAGCCTTTCCCTGTAGAGCCCCATGCGCCGTGTGCACAGCAGGGCCAGTGCCGCATTGAGAGCCTGCACCTCTCCCCGCATTTTCAGGCACAGCCGTGCCTCATATCCATCGCGGAATGAAATTGTGCAGACCTCTCCTTCAGCTCTTGTCTCCGTCTCAAGGCGCACCAGCTCCCTGTCCAGCCGGATCAGCTGTGCCGACATCCTGTCTGCCTCTTCCTGCATGACTTGCATGGCCTGCGGGTAAAGCACAGAAGTGAAGCACAGACTGTTCTTCTTTATTATCTTGCTTTTTTCGACTGCGATCTTTTCGATCGTGTCTCCCAGCACAGCTGTATGCTCAAGCTCTATCGGAGTGATGACCTCGCACATGCTCTCAATTGTGTTTGTCGCATCAAGGCGTCCTCCCAGACCTGTCTCTATGACTGCGTGCGTGCAGCCGGCGTTCCTGAAAAGAAGATAGGCATAAGCTGTGTAGAGTTCGAATGTTGAAGGCCTGTCATAGACCTCCCCGCTGAATGTGAAATGCTCAAGCCTTGATGCAAGCTCATCTGCAGTCCTTATCAGCAGACTGTCGGGAAAGAAAGCTCCGTCAAGCGTGAAGCGCTCCCTGTAGTCTACAAGATGAGGCGACAGGTAAAGCCCTGTCTTCAGCCCTGCAGCCGTCATGGCCGCACTGATGAATCTTGCGGTTGAGCCTTTCCCCTTGCTTCCTGCGACATGCACGGCCTTGAAGCTTTCTTCAGGAGAGCCCAGAAAGCGAAGCAGCTTTCTCATCCTCTCAAGCCTGGCTGACCTGAGCAGTCCAGGTGCGGAAGATGAGGGCGGAATAAAGGAGTCCATCCACAGTGCAGCGTCTTCAAACGAACTGAAATGCATGGCGCAATCTTAATCCATCTCAGCTTCTGTGGCAATAATTCCGTGTTTTAACGCATTTGGGAAATCTGTCAGAAAAAGCTTGAATCCTTTGGTCTAATAACATAGAATTTATTTAATTCCGGGAGAATGAGTATGGCGTTTAAATATCCGAATCCTGATGCATATGCGTTTCTGGATGAGTACAGAGGCAAGGTCTTCAGCGGCAAATGGCCGACTGTTGTCGAAATGTTTGAAATCTCATGCATGAGGTATCCTGACCGTCCCTGTTTCAGGGCCTTTCACCCGACAGAGATCTCGCTCACTTATTCCCAGGTCCGTGATCTTGTCCTCCAGATCAGCAACTATCTGCTGGCAACAGGAGTAAAGAAGGGCGACAAGATTGCAGTAAGCGGAAAGAACAGTCCCCAGTGGGCAGTCGCCTATCTTGCCGTCCTCTATGCAGGCGCAATAGTCGTTCCCCTTGACATCACATACAATGACACGGACATGGAGACATTGATGGCCTTCGGCGGTGTCAGCAGGCTTTTCATTGACAGCGACAGAATTGAGAATATCGGAACAAAGACAGGCAGACTCTCGCTCGTGGAGAAATACTCGCTTGAGGAGAACTCGAAAAGCTACAGCTATGTGTTTGACCTGAAGGCTGAAGGCAGCTGCAGGGCAGAGAAGGCAGGCGAAGATGAAGTGGCCGCCATTCTGTTCACCAGCGGCACGACAGGAGTTCCGAAAGGCGTCCAGCTGACGCATGCGAACCTGGTGAGCGACTGTTATCAGGCACAGTGCCTGATGAAGCTTTATCCAGAGGATGTCTTTTATGCAATCCTTCCGCTGCATCACGCCTATACAATGCTTGCTGTCTTCTTTGAGACAATCTCTGTTGGCGCCTCCTGTGTCTTCGGCAAGCGCCTTGTCGTGCCGCAGGTGCTCAAGGAGCTGAAGCTCGGCAAGGTGACAATGTTCCTTGCTGTCCCGCTGCTTTTCAACAAGCTGCTTTCTGCCCTGATGAACGGAGTGAGGAAGAAGGGAATCATTGTCTACGGCCTTATACGCGCCATGATGGGTCTGTCAGGCTTCCTGAAGAAGGCCTTCCACATCAACGTGGGAAAGAAATGGTTCGGCTTCCTGCTGCGCCAGCTCTCGCTCGAGAATGCCAGAATCTGCATCTGCGGAGGCGGTCCGCTTCCTCCCTCGACTTTCAAGATGTTCAACGAGCTTGGCATAGACTTTGTTCAGGGCTACGGTCTGACAGAGACAAGCCCGATTACCCATCTCAATCCTGTCGAGGCCTATAACGAGGCGTCTGTCGGACATTTCATACCCGGTGTGGAGGTGAAAATCGTTAATCCTGACAGTGACGGAAACGGTGTCATCCATGTGCGCGGCAGTGTTGTCATGAAGGGCTACTACAATAACGAAGAGGCAACAAAGGAAGTCCTTTCCGAAGACGGCTGGCTGAATACCGGCGATGTGGGCTACGAGAAAGACGGCTATCTCTTCCTCACAGGCAGGGCGAAGAATGTCATTGTCACGGAAGGCGGAAAGAATGTGTTCCCTGAAGAGATAGAGGATCACTTCCAGCTTCATTACGATGTCGATCAGATCTGTGTCTGCGGCTATGTGCTGAACGCGAAGGAGAAAAGCGAGGGCATTGCCGCCATCATCTATCCGTCAGCTGACTGCAGGAAGGCTCATCCGTCAGATCTGGAAGAGCACATCAATTCAATTGTCGAAACCGTCAACAGAGAGCTTCAGAGCTACAAGAAGATCACAAAAGTCATCATCGCGCCTGATCCTCTTGTCATGACAAGCACAAAGAAGGTAAAGCGTTTCGAGGTTGAGAAAATCTTTGCTAAGGAGCTTGGAAAATGACAGTGGAAGAAAAAAGAGAACTCACCAGCAGACAGCGCGCATTCCTGCGTTCTGAGGCTCATTCGCTTCATCCTCTTGTAATGGTGGGACGTGACGGGGTGAATGATGCGGTTGCTGCGGCTCTTGCAGAGGCCGCAGAGCGCCATGAACTGGTGAAGGTGAAGTTTCAGGCCCACAAGGATGAGGCAAAGCAGCTTTCCGCAGAGCTTGCTTCGCTGGCAGGCTGCACGCTTGTTTCTGTCACGGGATTCACTGCGCTTTATTATAAGCAGAATGCTGACAGGTCAAAGCGGATTTATGATCTGAAGACTCTGTCTGTCAATGAGGACAACCTCTGAGACGGCGGGGCAGGCAGGGGGCGTGTCCGCTCCTTTCCTGCCGTCATGCTGAGGAGAATCTGTTGTGGCTGCATTCTTTTTCGCTGTTCTCTTCCTGATCCCGTCCATCTCAGCTCTTGTCATGCTGTTTCTTCCTCTCACTTCGTTCTGCGTCAGCCTTTTCAAGCTGACTGTGATATTTTCGGGCCTGTCCGCCGCGCTCCTGCTGAGGTATATGAAGGTCTCAGGCAGGGCTTCCAGAAGTCAGACTGTGCTGACTGCGGCAGCCCTCCTTGTCATGATAATCATGATCCTTGACCAGAACATGAGCCCTGACATGCAGGCCTCTGCGGCCCGTATTTGTCAGGTTGCCACTGTGCTGGACTGTGCCGCGCTGGCTGCAAGAACATATTTCTCTTTTCGCAACCTGAATTCTGCTTTAATAACTATGGCATCTGAATAGAGAACAGCTTGTCAGCAGCCTCAGAGGGCAGGCATTC
>CALXRC010000005.1 GCA_944390865.1 uncultured Spirochaetales bacterium
ATATAGGCATAGTTGTTTGTCAGGGACACGATCTTTGAGGAAGGAGACAGATACCTTGAATTTGCGTTTGCCTCATAGCAGTCATGGTATATTCTTTCATTCCAGTCCATATACGGAGCTGCGGATACCTGTTTCTCTATGATACCTGTGAACGGATTCTCTCTGGGCGGCTGGTAGAAATGCCCGTGGAGAATCAGAGAAGTTTTCTGATTGTTGTCCATACTGAACTAGTCTATCAGTGAAAAGGGCAAAGGACAATCGATTTTTCCGTTTTTGATTTTTTTGCTTTCAGCGTCCTTTCCCGGCAAATAGTTGATTAAAACGCGCTTTTTGAATAGGATTGATACAAAGGAATTACCAGGGGTTGCAAATGGTTTTGATCAAAATCGAATCTCTTTCTCAAAAGGAGCTCGAGCATATTGCTGTACAGGAAGGGGTGTCAGATGCAGCTTCCATGACCCGTGAGGAACTTATCGAAACGCTCAAGGACATCTATGAAGATGAGCGCGATGATGAGTATTCAGGAGGGGAGGACAACATCCAGAGGCGCTTTGTTACCTGGCTCACTGACTACCGCGGAGACGGCAGTGAGATCACCAGCCTGCCTGGAGTGGAGGAGCTGCCGGAGCTTTATGCAGAGACGTCCATCCATGTACTGATGAAAAACGCAACCTGGCTTTACTGCTACTGGTCTATTGCTCCGCTTGAAGCTGAGAAGCTCAGTCAGGAGCACGGTTCCTTCAGCCTCCTGCTGCATGTAAGCGTCAGCGAGAACGGACAGACAATTGACTCTTATGACATCAGCATCGGAAATGACGATGTTGAGTGGAACATCAACGTGAATTCATCAAGAGGAGAGGCAAGAGTTGACCTTGTCGCTGAATGTGCTGACGGAAAGCGCATCACGCTGTGCCACAGCCGCCCGGTGACTCTTGTCTCCTGCTACTGGCTCAATCACAGGGATGAGATTTCCTCAAATGAGGGGCTTCTCAAGCGCGAGCTCGGGCTCCTGACCAACAGGGAAGGATCACTTCTTGTCAGCGAGACTGTGAAAAACATTGCCCAGATTATCAGGGAAGAGGGGGTGATTTAATGGGTACAAAGGCAAGTGTCAATCTGATTCTTCATGCGCATCTGCCATATGTAAGACACCTTGAGTACCCGAAGTTCCTGGAAGAAGACTGGCTCTTCGAGTCCCTTTGCGAAACTTATATTCCGCTGCTCAGAATGCTTGAGAAGCTTGCTGATGAGGGTGTGTGCTACCGCCTCAGCATCTGCTTTTCGCCTACACTGTGCACAATGCTGACAGACGGTCCGCTCCAGGAGAGGTTCCTGGGCTACCTGAGCAGCAGAATCGAGCTCGGAGAGAAGGAAGTGGAGCGCTGCAGGAAGGAGGACAACGGCTGCCTGGAAATGGCCCAGCGCTATCTTGACAACTACCTCAGCTGCCAGGACTGCTATGAGGCTAACGGAAGGAATATTCTCAACGGCTTCATCAGACTTCAGGAAAGGGGAATCATTGAGCTCATCGCCACAGCTGCGACTCACTGCTACCTTCCTCTCTACAAAGATTATGAAAGCGCCGTCAAGGCCCAGATAGAGATCGGAATCAAGAGCCATATCAGCTTCTTCCATTCAGCTCCGAAAGGCTTCTGGCTTCCTGAGTGCGGCTATTACCCCGGACTTGAGAAGATACTGGGCGAATATGGAGTGAGATGGTGCCAGATTCCCGCCCATTCAATCATAACGGCACGCAACAAGATCCTGAGCGCAGGCTATCAGCCTGTCAGGCTTTATGACTCTGCCATCGCAGGCTTCCCCAGAGACTGGAGCATCACGAACCTTGTCTGGTCTGATACGACAGGCTATCCCTGCGATCCTGATTACAGGGAATTCTACCGCGACATCGGCTATGACCTTGACATGGACTATATCAGGCCATACATCCACGAGCCCGATGTCAGAGTGTTCACCGGATACAAATATCTTGCCATCACAGGAAGTGACGAGTGCAAGCGTCTGTATGATCCTGCAGCAGCAGCCAAGAAGGTTGCCCTGCATGCAGACAACTTCCTTTATCACCTGAGAAGGAAGACGCTTTCCCTCTGTGCAGAGACAAGCACTGATCCTGTACTCAATCTCTGCTTTGATGCCGAGCTTTTCGGGCACAGGTGGTATGAGGGCATTGATTTCCTGCGTCTCGTGCTCACAGGCGGCGTCAGGGAAGAGCGTATTGAGTTCACGACTCCATCCCACATCCTGGCCTCCGGTTCTGCTCTTGAGCGTGCAGAGCTCAATGAGTGCTCATGGGGCAGGGGCGGCTACTCGGACAGCTGGCTTGACAGCCAGAACAGCTGGATATACCGCCACATACATCAGGCAATTGAGAGAATGGAGGAGCTTGCCGAGCGCTTCCCTGCGCAGAAGAGCCTGCGCTGCCGTTTCCTGAATCAGGCTGCGCGCGAAGTGCTTCTGGCCATGGCCTCGGACTGGCCTTATATCCTTCATGACAAGACAAGCGTCATTTATGCTGAGAAGAGACTGAGAAATCATCTTGGCAGCTTCAATGTCGTGTATGCCAACATGTGCAAGAACTCTGTTCATACCGAGTGGCTTGTCAGGGCAGAAAAGAGAAATGCGATCTTCCCTGACATCGACTACAACCTTTTCCATCCGACGGAGAAGGAAAAAACAGCAGATTGAAGCACCGGCTATTGACATAAGCGCTTTTGACGCTATATCTTTTGCATAGTTCAATTTTCTTAAGAGAAAGGAACCCCTCAACGGCGTTCCTTTTTTTGTGGATCAAGGATGCTGAGAAACGAAATAGAAAAAAATGAAATGTTTATTCAGATGAGTGAGCTGGTCTCGCCGCTGGGCTTTAAGGTGGTTGACGCAGTCAGGAACGAGAGCGCGGCCGGTGTCCAGCTTCACCTGACGGTCTACTGCGAGGATCATGAGATCAACACAGATGATCTGGCTGCTGTCTATAATGTCGTCTATCCGCGCTACCAGGTGCTTCTTTCTGCCAGGGATCTCACGCTTGAGGTCTCATCTCCTGGTCTGCAGAGAAATTTCAAGGATGTATATGAATTCACGCTTTTCAAGGGAAAGCTGGTGAAAGTCTATTCGCTGCGCTTCTCTTCTCATGTCGAAGGCGTGATCAGGCAGACTGGCGATGACAGCGTCGAGCTCGCTGATGCCTGTGTGATGGACACAAATGAAAAATTCGGCTCTCTGGTGCTTCCCTTTGAGGATATCCAGAAAGCAAAACTGACTTACCGCTGGGAGGAAAAGAAGAAAAATGGCAACTGATCTTAGAGATGCTATCAGATCAATGATAGATGAAAAGAACTATACGCATGACATGGTTCTGGAGACGATCAGGGAATTCGTCAAGGCTGCATACAAGAGAAGATACGGCACTGACCAGAATGTTGAGATCAGCTTCTCAGATGATGATGAGCTGACAGTCTGTGCAAGAAAGACTGTCGTTGACGAGGATCATTATTTCAATGAAGTCACAGAGATTCCTCTCGATGAGGCACAGGAGCTCAGCGAAGATGTCGAGCTCGGTGACGAGATGCTCATTCCTCTTGACCTCTCCACATTCGACAGAGGCTCTGTCCAGTCGGCAAAGCAGCGCGCCCAGCAGTCATTCAAGGAAGTCCAGAACAACAGGACATACAAGGAGTTCAAGGCAAAGGAGGGTGAGATCATCCTCTGCTATGTCAACTCAGAGCTTCCAAACGGAGATTTCAGGCTGAATGTCGGAGGAGGCGTTGAGGGAATTCTTCCGAGAAAGAACCAGAGTCCGCGTGAAGTGTACGAGCCGGGCGTCGAAGTGAAATGCTATCTTGAGAAAGTCGAGAATGCCGATTCAGGCAGCCGCGACAGCCGCTTTGCCGGACAGAAGGGCAAGAAGCAGAAAAAAGATGTCAGAATCATTCTTTCCAGAACAAGCCCGAAGCTTGTCGAGAAGCTGCTTGCGATTCAGGTTCCCGAGATCTATGACAGGGAAGTTGAGATCGTCAAGATTGTCCGCCAGCCAGGCGTCAGGACAAAGGTCGCTGTCAGGGCAAACAGCCGCGACATTGATCCTGTCGGAGCTGCCGTCGGCCTCAAGGGCAACAGAATTCAGGCTGTCATCACAGAACTTGAAGGCGAGAAGATCGATGTCATCCCATGGGATGAGAATCCGATCAACTTCATTGCATCCTCTCTCACTCCCGCCCATGTTGAGAAAGTCTACCTTGTGGACATGAACACAAAGAGGGCGATTGCAATTGTCAACCAGAAGGATGTGGGACTCGCGATCGGCCCCAAGGGCAGCAATGTTAATCTTGCAAACAACATGTGCGACTGGATGATTGAAGTCATGACGCAGGAGCAGTTTGATGCCCTCGATCTTACTCAGGAGAGCAGGGAGAGAGCTGAGGCCATCTTCGCAAACGGCGCACCTGAGGAAGAGCCGGCAGACGGCGGACAGGAGAGGGTGCTCACTCCGCAGGAGCTCGGCATCAGCGAAAACGAGACGCTGCTCAGCGATCTCAGCATTTCCCCTGAGCTTGTCAGAAAGCTCAACTTCCATGACATCTACACAGCCGAAGAATATTTCAGCCTCACTCCTGAAGAGCTTGAGGAAATCGGCCTGACACAGGAGGAGAAGGATTCCATCAACGCCTGCATTGATGTTGAGGAAGAGACAGAGGAAGAGTTCATCTGTCCCAACTGCGGAGCGACAGTCAAGTACGGTACGACAGTCTGCCCGAGCTGCGGAGCTGAATTTGAATTCGAGGAATAAGGGTTTGCATAGAGAATGAGTGAAGAGAAAACAAAAGTCAGAGTCATAAAGAAATCACAGAATCCTGTGACTCCAGCCCCGGCTGCGGCTCCTGCCGCACCTGCGGCGGCACCTGAGAAGAAGGTGGTCGTGATCAAGAAAAAGATCGTGACTGTCAAGGCCAAGGTGAAAGAAGAGAAGAAGGAGGAAGCAGCTGCTGAGCAGCCTGCTGCGGCAAGACCTGTACAGAGCGCACCTGCAAAGCCTGAGCCTGCTCCGGTCAGCAAGAGCGCTGAATCAAAGCCGCTGGTCCAGCCTTCTGCCTCTCGTGTTGCAAGCACAGTTCCTGCAGCCAACAGAAACATTGTCGGCGGAGAGAGAATGCGCAGCACTGTTCTCAATGGTCCTGTCGTGATCAAGAACACAAACCTGCCTCCTGTTCCGGGCCAGATCGTATCCGGAACCCCTGCAGCCAGCACCAGGCCAAGAGTCGCCGGCGTCGTAGGCGGACGGCCTGTCAGACCCGCAGGCCAGGGACAGAACCGCTATGGCAGCTCCGGCGGCCAGTACAGACGCTTCAGCGGAAGCGGTCAGGGCCAGACTGCTGACGGACAGAGACGTCCTTTCAACAGGGAAGGAGGCAGCAGGCCTGCTCCTGTCGGCGGAAGACCCTCGTTCAACCGTCCGATGCGTCCTGCCGTTCCATCCGGAGAGAGCCTTGACCTGAACCAGAAGAGCGGAGCCAGGAAGAACCAGGGCCGCAAGAAGGAGACAGGCGATTACAGGACAAGACGCGATCAGGAAGTTGACTTCCAGTATCAGCAGAAGAAAAAGGAAGAGAGCAAGCTTGCCTCTGTTCCCAAGTCCATAGACATCATGGAGAACATAACTGTCAGCGATCTTGCAAAGAAGATGAATCTCAAGGCAAGCGACATCATCTCAAAGCTTTTCAAGATGGGAATGATGGTCACCATCAACCAGCAGATCGATCATGAGACAGCAGAGATCATCGCTTCTGAGTTCGGCTGTGAAGTTCATCTTGTCTCCCTGTATGACGAGACTGTCATTGAAAATGAGGAGGACAGGGAAGAGGACATGGTCCCGCGCGCTCCTATTGTCACAATCATGGGCCACGTAGACCATGGAAAGACGAAGCTGCTTGATGCAATCCGCTCAAGCGACGTCGCAGGCAGGGAGTTCGGAGGAATCACCCAGCATATCGGTGCCTACAAGGTCAACGTGCCTGAGCGCGGCGACATTGTGTTCCTGGATACTCCGGGCCATGCCGCATTCTCAATGATGAGGGCCAGAGGCGCTCAGGTCACGGATATCGTTGTTCTTGTCGTTGCCGCAAATGACGGCGTCATGCCTCAGACAAGAGAGGCCATCGACCATGCGAAGGCTGCCAACGTGCCTATCATCGTCGCAATAAACAAGTGCGATCTGCCTGACAGCAATCCGGACCGCGTCATGCAGCAGCTGTCTGACATCGGCCTGATCCCGGAAGAATGGGGCGGACAGACTCTTTACTGCAGGATCTCCGCGCTGAAGAGAGAAGGCATTGATGATCTGCTTGACACAATCCTGCTTCAGGCTGAAATGCTTGAGCTCAAGGCCAATCCGAACTGCAGGGCTGTGGGAAAGATCCTTGAAAGCAGAATTGATCAGGGCCGCGGAACAGTGGCCACTGTCATCATCCAGAAGGGTACGCTGCATCAGGGCGACTACTATGTCGCAGGCATCTATCCTGGAAGAGTGCGTGCCATGTTTGACGACAAGGGCAAGAAGATTCAGAGCGCCGGTCCCTCAACGCCTGTTGAGATCATCGGACTGTCCAACATTCCGTCAGCCGGAGATCCCTTCCAGGTCACAGAGGATGAGAAGCAGGCCCGTCTTGTCGGCTCCAAGCGTCAGGAGCTTGAGCGCCTTGGCAACACGGGAAGCACAAACAAGATCACTCTCGAGAACATCAACGAGAAGATCAGGGAAGGCCAGATCACTGACTTCAACGTCATCATCAAGGGCGATGTTCAGGGTTCTGTCGAGGCGCTTCAGGGCACTCTGCAGAAACTCAGCACAAGCGAGATCCGCCTGAATGTCATCCGTGCCGCTGCAGGAGCCATCATCGAAAGCGACATCACTCTTGCTGCTGCCTCGAATGCGCTTGTCATCGGCTTCAATGTCCGCCCGACCCCCCGTGCACAGGCACTTGCCGAGCAGGAGAAGGTCGAGATCAGGAAGTACAACATCATCTATGACGTGGTTGATGACATAAAGGCTGCGATGGAAGGCATGCTCTCGCCTGAGATCAGGGAAATCGACTGCGGCAGGGCAGAGGTGCGCGAAGTGTTCCGCGTTCCGAAGGTCGGTCTTGTCGCCGGCTGCTACATCCTTGAAGGCAAGGCCACAAGGTCCTGCTTCGTGCGTGTGGTCAGGGACAACATCCAGATCAACAAGGAGAATGTCCATATCGCTTCCCTCAAGCGTTTCAAGGATGATGTCAAGGAAGTCAGTGCCGGTTATGAGTGCGGCATCGGCCTTGAGGATTTCCAGGACCTTCAGAAGGGAGATATCCTGGAGTTCGTACAGATGCAGGAAATTGCAAGGAAGCTTGAGCTTAACATATGAGCAGCTATTCAGAATCAAGACTTGAAAGCAGAATCATGGAAGCCGTTTCGACAATGATCGTGACAGGTGTGATAAAAAATCCGCACCTGTCGCGCTTCACTTCAGTGACGGAGGTCAGGCTGTCTCCTGACAATGCCTATGCTTCCGTCTATGTCTCCACCGTGATGGAAAAGGATCTTGAGCGCAGCGTCAAGGCCCTGAACAGTGCGGCGGGCTTCATCCAGTCAAGACTGGCAGCCATTCTGAAAACAAGGAACACTCCTGTGCTCAAGTTCATTCCGGATACGAGCTACATCGAAGGAGAGCGCATCAACAATCTCATAGACGAGGCGCTGGGAAAGTGAGCTTTTCAGTAGTGGTGATGAAAAAGGAAAGGGACAGAACTAGCTTCGAGTCCCTGTATCCTGTCAAAAAAGCCTACAGGAATACGAAAGTCGGCCATACTGGGACGCTGGACAGGTTTGCCACAGGGCTGATGATAGTGCTCACAGGCGAGGCGACACGGCTCAATCCTCTCTTCTCAGGCTACGGCAAGTCCTACAGGGCCTGTCTGGAGTTCGGCCGTACGACAGACACCCTTGACAGTGAGGGACAGGTCACCCTGACCGGCGGCAGGATTCCCTCCCTTGAGGAGATCAGGGCAGTGCTGCCCACATTTCTTGGAACACAGCTTCAGCAGCCTCCCGTCTACTCTGCGATTCACGTAAACGGCAAAAGGGCGTACAAAGAGGCCAGAAAGGGAAATGAGGTGGAAATGCCCCTGAGGCAGATTGAGATCACGGACATCAGCATCATTTCCTATGAGGCTCCCTTTCTTGTTTTTGATGTCAGCGTCAGCAAGGGCACTTATATCAGGGCTCTGGCCCGTGACATTGCATCAAGGCTGGACACAGTCGGGCACCTGAGGGAGCTGGAGCGCTACAGGGTGGGGCCTTTCACATACTCAAGCCTTACCCACATTCCCTCCACAGAGGCAGAGACGGAAGCTGCCGTCAGCCTTGCATGCAGGGAGAGGATTGACTATGATCCTGCCTTTCTGGGCAGGGTGAAAAACGGCTGCTTCCTGCCAGAGGGCATCATCAGCGCCACAGGCAGCGGCGATGGCTATTACAGACTGTACAGCGAAGGCCGTTTCATTGGAATTATCGAGAAAAGAGGAGGCTGCAGGGTTGCAGCACTGACAGAGCGTGAAAATTTATGATTTCAGCACATGTCTGGAAAAGAAACTGCTGAAAGACACTGATGTGGCTCTGGCCATAGGCGTGTTTGACGGGGTTCATCTGGGACACAGGGAAATATTCAGCAGGCTTGTCAGCCGGGCGCAGCAGCAGCCGGGCTGCAGGAGCGCGGTCATCACTTTCGGCACAAATCCCAAGAACCGGGATCAGCGGCCGCTGGATACAATGCGTCTCAGATGCCAGTATATTGAAAGCTTTTCAGTTGACTGCACGATAGTTATTGACTTTTCCAGAGATTTCAGTATGATATCAGGTCGTGAGTTCATCCGCTTGCTATGTACGATGTGCCGTGTAAAAGCCGTCATAGTCGGGGAGGATTTCAAATGTGGCAGTCCCTGTGATTCTGTTGCGGCTTCACAGTTGTCCGGGGTCTTTGCTGATAATGGTCTGAGCGTGGATGTCATAATCATTCCGCCTGTTCAGGACTCAGCGCACGTGCGAATTTCTTCCACACATATCAGACAGTTGATTTCACAAGGAGATCTTGCTGCTGCCTGCACCCTTTCCGGAGCGCCTTACCGCTATGACCTTTGCGGAAACAGCTTTGAGAGAGTGAGTGACGGATACATCACAAGGGCAGTGACGGATCAGCGCCTTCCGGGAGACGGCTGCTACAGGGGCTCTCTGGTGCTTCCTGATCTGAAGGAAACAGAAGTGACTGTCTGCTTCAGCTCAGACTGCATGAAGATCGTGCCTTCGGGCGACCTGGACCTGGTCAGGGCAGACTCAGTGAAAATATTCGGTTAAGGAGAACTGAAACAAATGATTACAAAGGAAACAAAGCAGGAAATCGTCGCACAGTACGGCGGCAACAGCGCAAACACAGGTGATGTCGCTGTTCAGGTCGCTCTTCTGACAGCCAGAATCAATGACCTTCAGGGCCACTTCAAGAACAACCCCAAGGATCATGCCTCACGCCGCGGCCTTCTGAAGATGGTCGGCCAGAGAAGAAGGCTTCTGCGCTACATCAGAAACCGCAACATCAATGAATACAGAGATCTGATTGCAAAACTCGGATTGAGAAAGTAAGAATACGGGCCAGGCTTGTTACGAGTCTGGCCTTGTTACAGCATAAAGAACAAAAAAAGAACTAATAAGGGATTAAGTTATGTCAAATGTTACAAGCGTCTCTGTGAAAGTCGGAGACATTGACCTCGTCTTTGAGACAGGTAAGATCGCCAAGCAGGCCAACGGTGCCGTTTACGCTCACTATGCAGGAAGCGCTGTCATTGCGACAGTCTGCTGCGGCGAACAGCCTTCAGAACCGATTGATTATGTTCCGGTGTCAGTCGAGTACAATGAAAAATACTATGCAGCCGGAAAGATTCCAGGAGGCTTCCTGAAAAGGGAGAGCAGGCCGAAGGATAAGGAAATCCTTGTCTCCCGTCTGATCGACAGACCTATGCGCCCCCTGTTTGACAAGGCCTTCGGACGTGAGATCCAGATCGTCCCGACAGTTGTCTCTTCAGACATGATCCACACTCCGGACATCGTTGCAATCAATGCAGCCAGCTGTGCTGTCACAATTTCAGATATTCCTTTCTACGGTCCGGTTGCAGCTGTCCGCGTCGCGCTGATCAACGGAGAGTATGTCATCAATCCTACATTCCAGCAGATTCCTACAGCTTCTCTTGATATCGTTGTGGCCGGCACACATGGCGGCATCACAATGGTTGAGGGCGGTGCAAAGGAAGTCAGTGAAGAGGAGATGCTGGGCGCCATTGCCGCTGCTCAGCCTGTCATCACAAGCATCTGCGAAGCACAGATGAAAATGAGAGAGCTCTGCGGAAAGGAAAAGCTTCCGCTGATGGAGATCAATGAGGACCTCAGCTGGCTTGAGCCTGTCAGAGAGTTTGCCCTTCCTCTTGAGAAGGAAGCAAGCTTCGTGAAGGGCAAGATGAACCGTTATGCTGCCCTTGAGAAAGCTCATGAGACAGTGAGGGAGAAGTTTGCCGATCTGATCAGCGAGGATGAAAAGCGCCCGGCCCAGCTTGCCGCCATGTTTGAGGATCTTGAATACAACATCCTCCGCTCTTCTATTCTCAATGACGGCGTGAGAACTGACGGCAGGTCAGTCACCCAGATCAGGCCGATCACCTGTGAGGTGGGCGTTCTTCCCTGCACACATGGCTCTGCCCTGTTCACAAGAGGCGAGACCCAGTCGCTTGCAGTCACTACGCTCGGCACTGCATCTGATGAGCAGATGTTCGACACAATTGACGGAGACAAGACATTCTCCAACTTCATGCTTCACTACAACTTCCCTCCATATTCTGTCGGCGAGTGCGGAAGACTTACCACAGGACGCAGGGAAATCGGACATGGACACCTTGCTCAGAGAGCACTCGAAGCTGTCATTCCTTCAAAAGAGAACTTCCCGTACACAATCCGCGTCGTTAGTGAGATCATGGAGTCAAACGGTTCAAGCTCGATGGCTTCAGTGTGCGGCGGCTGTCTCTCACTCATGGATGCAGGTGTTCCGATCAAGAAGCCTGTTGCAGGCATTGCCATGGGCCTCATCACAGAGGGTGCTGATTACTCCAAGTACGTCATCCTTTCCGATATCCTCGGAGAAGAGGATCATCTTGGCGACATGGATTTCAAGGTCGCAGGCACAAAGGACGGAATCACAGCCTTCCAGATGGACATCAAGATTGCAGGCGTCACGCCCGAGATCATGTCAAAGGCACTGAATCAGGCAAAAGAGGGCAGAATGCACATTCTCGGCATCATGGCTGAGACCCTGCCGGCCCCCAGAAGCGAGATCAGCGAGCTTGCTCCGAAGATCCTCACTTTCAAGGTTCCTGAAGATGCAATCGGCGCTATCATCGGAACTGGCGGAAAGACAATCAAGTCAATTGCCCAGCAGTCTGGTGCTGAGATCAATATCGATGACAGCGGCGTTGTCACAGTCTATGGAAAGAACAATGCCAGCGCACAGGAAGCAAAGCGCCTTGCACTTGCGATCATCGAGAAGCCTGAAGTCGGCAAGATCTATCACGGTGTTGTCAAGAGAATCGTCGATTTCGGCGCCTTCATTGAAATCCTCCCGGGCAAGGAAGGTCTGTGCCATATTTCCAAGCTGGCAAGAACACGCGTCAAGCAGGTCACTGATGTCCTCCAGGTAGGCCAGGAAGTCGACGTCAAGCTTATCGATATCGACAGAATGGACCGTCTGAACCTTTCTTACATTGACGCTCAGCCCAAGACTGAGGATGACAGGAAGAAGGAAGAGAAATGAGTGTTGAGCTCAAATGCATGCTGAAGGAGGGAGCCTCGGCTCCTTCCTATCAGAGCAGCGAGAGCGCCGGCTGTGATGTCAGGGCCTTCCTCTCAGAGGATCTCGTGATCAGGAGCGGGGAGGCAAAGCTGGTTCCCACAGGGCTTTATCTGGAAATTCCCGAAGGCTATGAAATCCAGGTCAGGCCGCGTTCCGGACTTGCACTCAGAAACTCTGTCACCGTGCTCAACTCGCCGGGAACAATTGACAGTGATTACAGAGGTGAGATCGGGATAATCCTGATCAACCATTCTGACAGGGACTTCTGTGTGCACAACGGCGACAGGATAGCCCAGCTGGTTCTCTCCAGGGTTGAGAAAGCCCGCTTTACTGTTGCTGACAGCCTGGCTGAAAGCGGACGCGGAAGCGGAGGTTTCGGATCCACAGGAGTCTGAATTGGCAAAAAGCAGATCAAGCTTTTTCTTGCTCAACATGCACGTGACAAGGGAGTTCTCGCTGAACTTCCTTGTCTCTTTTCTTTTTTTCTTCTTCATTTTCTTCATCAACCAGATACTGCTGCTTGTCCAGCAGATCGCGCTGAAAAGCGTAGACGTGAAGACCATACTCATACTTGTACTGTGTGCGATTCCCCAGTTCCTGCAGTACGTCGTTCCCTTTGCCACGCTTTCAGCTTCCTCAATGGTCCTTGGTGATCTCGGGAGCGCAAATGAGCTTATGGCGCTCAGGTCAAGCGGAATTCCCCTTGCCCGTGTCTACAGGGTTCTTGTCATCTGCTCGCTCTTCCTGTCTGCTGTGACTTTCTTTATTTCGGACTGCCTCATGCCCGCAAGCAGCAGAGTGTACCAGGACATACTCACGCAGGTCATGAGAGAGCTGCCGACTTTCGAGCTCCGGCCCAACTCAACCAATTCCGTCGGAGACGTCGTCATGCGCAACGGAGAAGTGGAGGGAAGCAGCATTTCGGATGTGCTGATGTTCACGACTGACAGCGAGCCTTACGTGACAGTAACAAGCCCGCAAGGCAGTCTGGAGCTCATTGACAGCGTCAGTTTCCTTTATTCTCTTACGCTGGAGGATGCTGCTATGCTGCTGACAGAGGATGATATCTCCCGCACTGTCTCAGCCCAGGGCGACAGGGCCGAGATGTTCCTGGATTTCTCTTCCCAGCTTCCTCAGCTGACACAATCGTCCCCGTCAAATCTTTCTTCAGCCGAGCTCTGGCCTCTGATGCAGAGCCGCAGGGTCATCAGGGATGAGAATGTGCTTGCCTTCCACCAGCAGCGGGAGCTTGCGCTCATGGAGCTTGCAGCCGCACTCCGGGCTCAGGATACTGCACGGGCAGATTCTGCCATCTCGCAGCTTGAGCAGCTGGGAACAGAGGAGCCTGTCCATTTCTACTATCAGTACTACAGCGCAGAGTTCAACAAGAAGTTTGCCCTGGCGCTCGGCTGTCTTGCGCTCACTGTCGTCTCCCTTCCGATAAGCATGATCAGGATAAGACACGGACGGCTTGTGGGCTTCGGCCTGAGCCTGCTGATTGCGGTTTCCTACTGGTACATTCTCTTTGCAAGCCAGCTGAAGATTTTCGACTATTCGTTCAACGCAGGCTTCCTTATGTATGTTCCTGATGCTGTGATGCTCCTGGCCGGCGTCATCTTCCTGGCTGCGAGAAAGAGGAGGGCAGGATGATTATTGACAGGTACATTGTCTCAAGCATTCTGAAGGTGGCTGCCGCCGCCCTGCTGATCTGCACCATGCTAGTGGTCGCAGTGGAACTGTTTTCCTCAATGAACAACTATGTGACGAACAATGTTCCTGTGGGGCAGATACTCTACCTTTCCCTTCTGGGTTTTCCTGAGTACCTCATGATGTGCGCTTCTCTTTCCTTTCTTTTCGCGACAACCTTCTTCCTTTCGCAGCTGGAAGGAAACAATGAGATGATCATGCTTTTCAACTCAGGACTGAGCTACAGGCGGGTCTGCCTTCCGATTCTTGTCATGAGCGCCGCCGCAAGCCTTCTGTTCTTTGCCTTTTCCGACTCTTTCATGATTGATGCGGCAGTGGAGCATGACAGATTGTCTGTGGAGCTTTTCGGCCAGACTTCGACCCAGGACAGCAGCGATATCACAGTATCGGCGGTTGACGGAAGCTACGTCGTCTTTGCCTCTTATTACTCTCAGCCGCAGGAGAGGCTTTATGATGTTACTGTGGTTGAAAGGGGCAAAGACGGAAGAGTGGCAAGACGCCTGGTCTGCGACTATGCTGATTACAGCGGCTCCTCATGGGTCTTTCATGAGGGAAGAGAGTACACAGTCAGCCCGGAGGGAACAACTGCCGCCTTCTTCTCTGAACTGAACCTTGAGCATATTGATCTTGATCCTTACATGTTCACATCCCAGGCCAGAAACATCTCCACAATGGACAGAGCTCAGGCTTCACTTTATCTTGAGCAGCTGAGAAGTGCTGACATCAGCGCATGGTGCCAGGCTGCGACAGACTATGTCTCAAGACTCTTCGCACCTTTTTCTGTCTTCATTCTTGTCCTCATTTCCCTTTTGATGAACTACCGCTTCAAGAGAAACATCTTCCTCTTTTCGCTTATCCAGTCCCTGTGCACAGCGGTGATTTACTACGTCATGCAGATGCTTGTGTCGATTATGTGCGAACAGGGTATCTTACATCCCGTCTTTAGTGTTATCATACCAGCTGCGACAGTGCTGGTGCTGTCTCTTCTAATCCGATTTGCAGGTGGTGTCAATGGCTGAGAAAATCTTTACTCCCGTTGTGAAAGACAAAGAAACGAAGGCAAGAATAGGTTATTTAGATCTTCCGCACGGAAGAGTGGAAACTCCTGCCTTCATGCCTGTGGGGACAAATGCCACAGTCAAGGGAATTTATCATGAAAAGCTGAGCCAGATAGGCTATAAGCTGATACTGGCAAACACATATCATCTTTATCTGAGGCCCGGAATGGATGTGATCAGGGCCTTCGGGGGACTGCACAGCTTCTGTTCCTGGGATGGCAACATCCTCACTGACTCAGGCGGCTTTCAGGTCTTCTCCCTGTCCGGACTGAGAAAGATCAGGGAAGCCGGCGTGACTTTCCAGTCGCATATTGACGGCTCGCGTCATGTCTTCACGCCAGAGAAGGTTGTTGACATCCAGGCCGTGATAGGCAGCGACATCGCAATGTGCCTTGATGTCTGCACTCCGCCGGACATCGAATACAGGAATGCAAAAGAGGCCTGGAGAGTGACAAAGCTCTGGGCAGAGCGCTCCATCGCAGAGCGGGACAGGCTTGCCCAGGACTTCAGGGGAAACCTCTTTGGCATTGTCCAGGGCAATTTCTACAAGGATCTGAGAAAGGAAAGCGCCATCACGATCAGCGAGATGGACTTCCCGGGCGTTGCGATCGGAGGTCTTTCCGTAGGTGAGAGCAAGGCTCAGTTTGAGGACTTCCTCTGCTGGACGGCCCAGTACATCACAGAAGAAAAGCCGCGCTATGTGATGGGAATCGGTTCTCCTGACTATATCTTCCAGTGTGTTGAGAACGGCATAGACCTCTTTGACTGCGTGCTGGCGACAAGAATGGCCCGCAACGGCGGTCTTTTCACGGATGACGGCGTGATCACGCTGAAGAAGGCTGTGCACAAGTTTGACCATTCACCGGTGCAGGAAGGCTGCACCTGCACGGCATGCACCCGCTATTCGCGCGCCTATCTGCATCACCTGATCAAATGCAATGAGATGTACGGCGGCATGCTGGCAACCGAGCATAATCTCACCTATCTCTACAACCTTGTCGAAAGGATAAAGGCTTCAATCAGGGAAGGGCGCTTCAGCCAGTTCAAGAAGGAGTATTTCAGACGGTTCTATGGCAAAGAAGTGTGAGCGCTCAGACGAGAGAAATGCTGTCATCCTGATGCTTGCGACCCTGCTTTCGCGTTTTCTGGGCATTCTGAAGACAAGGGTGATCTCTGTAAATTTCGGAGCAGGAATAACCGCTGATGCGATGAACTTTGCCTACAACATTCCGAACAACCTGAGAAAGATCTTCGCAGAAGGCTCTCTCTCTTCAGCTTCCCTTCCTGTCTTTTCAGCCATAAAGGATGACAGGAAGAGGACATCTGAGCTCTACTGCCAGCTTGTCAGTCTGCTCATCCTGATTTTCGCCGCGCTTTTTCTGCTCTCTGTCTTTCTCAGCGGTCCTGTTATCGGCTTTCTGTCTGATTTTCCAGATGGGGAAGGCCGGCAGATCGCTTCCTCCCTTCTGCCGTATTTCACACTCTTCCTGTTCTTCATCTCGATTGCGGTGCTGAGTGCCAATGTCCTCAATTCCTCTCACCGCTTTGTTGCGGGTGCCTTCGCTCCTGCCGTGTTCACGCTTGTGCTGCTGCTTTCGCTTGAATTTCTGTCCAGGAGCCTGAGGCACTATGCAATGGCCTTCGGCACCTGCGCCGGGGCAGCTGCGCAGTTCATTGTGGTTGCTGCCGGCCTGAGAAGGCTTGGCATAAGGTTCAGGCCTGACTTCCGCTTCTCATCTCCTGATTTCAGAAAGACAGCTTCTGGCTGGATGGTGTCAAGCATCAGCAGCATAGTGATCATTGTCTCTCAGACAGTGTCAATGTATCTGGCATCTTCGCTCCCAGCAGGCTCTGTGACGGCCCTGAGCAATGCCATTGTCTTCTATTCTGCTCCATATGGAATATTCACCTCTTCAATCACAAGCGTTTATTTTCCCATGCTCTCGCAGACTGAAGATGAGAAGGCCAGAGCCCGGGTCCTGTCAAAGAGCCTGACATACCTTGTCACTTTCCTCCTGCCGTCAGCCATCGCCCTGAGTGCCCTGAGCCGGGACTGCGTGGCCTGCATCCTGCAGAACGGGGCCTTCACTCTGTCTGACACCATTCTCACGGCCGAGGTCCTTGATGCCTATCTTGCCGCAATGATCTTCATGGCCTTCTACGCAATGCTGCAGCGCTGCATGTATTCGCGCTCTCTGTACCGCCTGACCCTTGCCGTCTCTGTTCTGGTCAGCATCTGCGATATCGCAGCGACAGTCATCCAGCTGAATGCAGGAAGGGGAGTAGAGGCGCTTGCCGTAAGCTCAGCGGTCTCTTCGCTTGCAGGAGCTGCCGTCCTTTTCTGCTTCGTGAAAGGCTTTGACTGGAAGACCTTCATTAAGGACACGGCAAAAGTGCTGGCGGCAAACATTCCGCTTTTCCTGCTTGCCGCAGGGTATAAAATATGGAACCCGCAGTATTATGCTGCAGGTTCCACGCTGTTCAATCTGGGCTTCACGGCCGCAGCAGGCTGTGCTGCAGTCATTGTGACGCTTGTAAGCTATGCGGCTTTCCGCGTTGACTTTCTCTCAGCCCTCAGAAGGAAGCGACCTTGATTGAAAGCACTTTGTAAGAGTAGTGGATCGTGTTGATGTCGAAATCAAGCTCATCTCCCACACACTTGTTGAGCAGCTCCATTCCAAGCGGTGTCTTGAAGTTCAGGATTCCGTTGTCCGGATCGCTTTCCCACTGGCCCAGGATCGTGTAGACGACATCCCTGCCGCTGATGTTGTCATGCAGGGTGACTTCTGTTCCGAAGCCGATCTTTGCAGTGCTGACTGATTCAGGCGTGACGACCTGAGCGCTCTCGATCTCGCTTGTAAGCCTTCTGAGTCTTGCATTGAGATTCTTCTGCTTGTCTTTTCCGTACTGGTACTCGGCATTCTCCCTCAGGTCACCCAGAGCTCTTGCATCAGCAATCTCAGATGCGACTTCCTGAAGCTCTACGTGCTCGATGTGCTCCTTTTCCTTTATCTTCTCATCCAGAGCCTTCTTCGTGCACAGGAAGCCGCGCGGAATGAGATCATCAGTGCTGCTTGTCACCTGATCGTCAAAGAAGTTGAAGTCAGGATAGAGCTCCCCGATGAGGTGGCGCACCTCAATCACATAGCCTTTGTCAATGTTCCTGTCATTGGCGATGATTGAGTAGACCTTGCTTGCAAGATCCCTGTCTCCCTTCCTGATCTCGGTGAAAATCAGCTTTTCCTTGAAAAGGTAGTTGATGACAAGATCATTGCGCTTCCTGTTTTCAGAAACGTCCTTTTTCAGCTCAATGGAGGAGGCAGTATAATCCAGGATCAGAAGAAGCGTGATCAGGATATCCTGTCTTGTTACATCTGCCTTGGCCCAGTCCGCCTCGCCTGCATTCTTGAAGTTCCACAGGAACACATCAACATTCTCGCGGTAGTTGTGGATGCACTCGCGCAGGATATCGTAATAGATGGAAGCCTTTCCGTTTGCCCTGAGACTGTTCGGAATCCAGGAATAGGTGTAATAGGGGAAGCACTTCTTGTATATCTCGCTCCAGTTTCTGTCTGCGTTCATGACGTTCTCAAGGTAGCTCCTCTTCAGGTCAGCGTTGTTGATTTTGTCGAAGAGAGCGACCTTGTCGTCAATCAGCTTGTACAGCGAGCTGAAGCTGACATTCGTCTCGATCAGAGCAGTGGCGATGTGCTGATGGTTGCGCAGCTGGTCCAGAAGCAGGAAGGATGAGAGAACCCTGTCGTCCACAGTGCTTGAGCTGCGTGCAAGCTGGAGGTTGAAGAACCTGATCATCTCACTGAAAGCCTCGGACTCAACATCAAGATCCTTTGCGACAAAGTCCTTGATGATCTTGACTTTGGCATAGAAGTCTTTTTCTGCATTGAAGACTGCAAGCTGCTTTTCTTCCTGAGTGATGGGACTTGTGCGCAGCGTGTAAGTGTCATTCTCGCCAAGCACCGCACTGAAGTAGGGATCTTCATTGAAAATCCTCTTGGCTTCGCTCTTGAAGGCTTCCCAGGCCTTCTGGTCAAGGATTTTAGGGACAAGCTCTTCCTTCATTTCCTTCAGGGAGCACTTGTTGTTGTGGCTTTCCATAATAGTCACAAGACCCCAGCGGGGATCTGCCTTGATCTTCATTGCAAGCTTGTCAGGCACGGCTGTCTTAAGCACTCTGATGTTGTTCTTCGGCAGCGGAGTAAGTGCCTTGAATGCCATGTCATAGGACATTGATGCCTTGTTCGCCTTGTTGAATGCGACAACGACTTCCTTGTCATTGATGGACTGGATCAGCCCAAGCCTGTCTGTGCTTCTCTGATAGACGAAGCTGCCCACATCAAAGCCGATGTCAGTCTCAAAGAAGCTGACAGCCTTGTGAACATCCTCATTCATGTTCAGCAGGCCGGACTTTTTGAGACAGGCCTCAAGACGCGAGCTCTTTGCATACTTTGTCCTGTATGCCTTCACCAGTTCGTCGCGGGCTTCCTTGCTTGAGGGATCAATCTCAAGCGCCTTTTTCAGAATCTGAATGGCCTTGCTGATGTCGCCGGAGTAGGCGGGATAGAGGTCTGAAAGCAGGCTGAGGGCAAGTGTCTTGTCCACAGAAAGCGCCACTTTCTCAGCAATTCCGAGGAAATAGCCGTAATCATCCTTCTGGAGAGGAAGAATGACTGACCACAGGGCACGCAGCATTTCGCTGTCCTTGGAAGAGATGCTTCTGGTCAGCGCACGTCTGTAATAGAGGAGCGCCTTGTCTTTATCTCCTGCCTCGAGATAGTGATCACCGATCTGTCTTGTTATTTTCTTCTCGTCAAAGTCGATTTTCACAAGACGCTCGAGCACAGGCCATTTCTGGTCAGCCCTGTCTGTCTCCTCATAGCAGTCTGAAAGAATGCGGAGTGCGAGCTTGTTCTCATTGAATTCCTGTATCAGGGAACACAGATACTCGACGACAGTCCAGTTGTGATTGTCATAGAATGTGATCAGCAGGTTCTGCATGAAGATATTGTCTTCATGAGGACGGCGGACAAAGGCTATGCAGCCCAGAACGTAGCGGGCGTAGATGCTGTCTTCGCGCTCGCCGGTGATCTCTGTTGCCAGGTCTGACAGCTTTGCGCAGTCATCGTAATCAAGCTTCCTGATGCAGGCATAAATATCTTTCAAAGGTTCGCACTTGAATTGTGAAAGCTCTGATTTGGAAAACACTCTGTCTTCTTTAAGCGTCTTCATCACTTCATTGAACTTCATTTATGAAACCCTCCAAATTTTCGCTGTTGTTATAAGGTAAAAACAAACCGGGCAGGAATGAACCTGCTCGGCGTGTTTTTCTGATGTATGATTAATATTACCACCTTTGCCTGACTTTGGCAAACTTGATTTCACAACTTTATTTCTCTCTCATGAGACCAGTTCTCCTGCTTCTTCATATCCAGCCGCTGCTTCCTTTCCTTGAGCAGTGTGTAGCATACAGAGCCGGCAGGAACGGCAAGGAGCATTCCTGTGAGCCCGAAGATGGCGCCGCAGATCGTGACGATGGTGAATGTATAGACAGCCGGCAGGCCGAGAGAGCCGCCGACGACCTTAGGATAGATGAGGTTGCCTTCCAGCTGCTGCAGGATAATGATGAACAGCACGAAGAAAAGAGCCTCGACAGGAGACTGCACTGCTATGATTATTGCTCCGAAGATAGCTCCGACAAAGGCTCCGTAGACAGGGATGAGCGCTGTCACTCCGACAAACACTCCTGTGACTGAGGCGTTGGAGAAGCCGAGCAGGAACATTCCGAGCGTGCAAAGCGAGCCGATGATGATGGCTTCAAGGACCTGGGCGACGACAAAGTGCCTGAAGGCCTTGAAGCTTATCTTTGCCAGATGCTCGCAGTAATCAGATATCTTAGGCCTCTGCAGAAGCGCGAGGGCATTTCTTGCATGGCGGGCAAGCATTTCCTTGCTGGTGACAAAGTAAATGGCAAAGACTGTCGAGATGAAGAATGTCACGAAACTGGATATTGTTCCCAGGATCGTGTTGAAGGTTGAGGTAATAAAGCGCGGCGAGTTTTCCCTGGCGAAGTCGACAACGCGCGCGTAAAGCTCGTCGAGCGACATGTCCAGCCAGTTGAGCAGCGAAGACAGGGCGGCCTCAAGGCCGGGCTCAGTTGCGATGATCTCACCCTGCAGCCGTTCTGACAGCAGAAGGATTGACTGGCTCAGCGTGCTGATCGCATCAATGACTGACGGAATGATGAAGCCGAGGATGGCTGCAAGTATCAGGAAGAAAAGCAGAAGGGCGATCAGTATGGAAAAGACTCTTGAATATGCGGCAAGAAAGCGTATTTTTGTCCCTTTCAGGATTTTCTCGAAAAAGCTTGTCGGTATGTTGAGTATGAAGGCAAGTCCGATTCCGATGAAGAAGGTGGAAAAGGCTGACTTGAAAAAACTCCAGATGCTGATCACGGACAGATTTATGTTCCCGATAAGCACGTAAAAAAGTATCAGGAGCAGTCCGAGTGCAAGATATGAGAGAAATTTTTTCCTGTCCATCTGTTTAACTAACTTAGACGAAAAGACTGGCTTTTTCAATTATGTCTTGAAAGTTTTCATGTTCTTTTTTATATTCTGCCACTATGGAAAACAAGGTACCGGAAAACCCTTCAAAAAACCGGAGCAGGGATTTCAATGCGCTTGTCGTTGTCTCCTGTCTTCTGGTCACGCTTTATCTTACAGCCAATCTCATGGCGGTCAAAATCATCCGCATAGGCTCTGTCTCTCTCTTTGATGCTGGAACGCTGACCTTTCCCTTCACTTACATGCTGGGCGATGTGCTTGCGGAAGTGTGGGGCTACAGGACTGCGAGGAAAGTCGTCTTCCTGACTTTCCTGTCCAACTGCCTGCTGGTCATTTTCACTGCTGTGGGCGTCATCCTTCCTTATCCTGATTACATGCAGCCGGTGCAGGAGGCCTATTCGGCGATCTACACTTATGTGCCCAGAATCGTGGCAGCTTCGCTCATCTCGTTCCTGCTGGGAGAGCTGTCCAACGCGAAGGCTCTTGTCCTGATAAAGAGGATTCAGAAGAAAAAGGAGCGCCTGTGGGTCAGGACAGTCGGCTCAAGCATGGTTGGCTATCTCTTTGACACTGTGCTCTTCGTTCTGCTGGCCTTTTCCTTCACCGTTCCGGCAGGAGAGCTGGCCCAGATGATAATTGTCCAGTATGCTGCAAAGCTTGTCATTGAGATGCTTGCAGGCACTCCGCTTGCCTATGCGGCAGTCAGAAAGCTGGCAGGAGGAATTGGATGAATGACCTTATACGCTACAGCAGGATTGAGACGGGCTTCAGGCGTGAGTTCCTGCTGCTCAGAGGTACTGGATGCAGGTGGAGAAAGTGCACTTTCTGCGACTATCATCTCGATGCAAGTCCTTCTCCGTTTGAGGCTAATGCCGCCGTGCTGGAAAAGGTGAGCGGGGACTATGGCGTTCTCGACATCATCAACTCTGGCTCTGCAATGGAGTTTGATGACAGGACTGTTGAGCTCATTGCCAGAACCGTCAGGGAAAAGGGAATTGAAGATCTCTGGTTTGAAGCTCACTGGATGTACAGGTCAAGGCTGAAAGCCTTTGCCGAGAACTTTGACTGTGCAGTGCACTTCAGGACTGGAGTCGAGTCTTTCAATCCGCAGCTCAGGGCAGCCTGGAACAAGGGCATTGATGCGTCTGTCAGTCCTGAAATGATCCGCTCATATTTTGACGGCGTCTGCCTTCTTGCCGGCGTCGAGGGCCAGAGTCTGGAAGACATCGCCAGCTCTGTTGAAATCGCTGAGTCACTTTTCGACTACTATTCTGTAAATGTCTTCTGCGAGAACACGACAGGAGTGAGAAGAGATGAGCGCCTTGTCAGGGAATTTATTGACAGACTGCTGCCTCAGCTGAGGAAAAGCCGCAAGGCGGAAGTGCTTATTGAGAATACTGATCTGGGTGTTGGCTGAATATTCCTGTTTGGCTTTTTTTCTGCTATAATCTGTGGCCATGAACTACAAGCGAATCGAAATTGCGCCTTCAATCCTCTCTGCTGACTTCTCAATCCTCAGCAATGTCGCTGATGAAGTGGAGGCCAGCGGGGCACGCTATCTTCATCTTGATGTCATGGACGGGCAGTTTGTTCCCCAGATAACCTTCGGTCCGAAGCTTGTTTCGGATCTCAGAAACAGGAGCGGGCTGATCTTTGATGCTCATCTGATGATCATGAATCCCGAGAACCAGATCGAGGCCTTTGCTCAGGCCGGCTGTGATTACATAACAATCCATCAGGAAAGCTGCATACATGTCAACAGAGCCCTGAACATGATCAGGGAACATGGGATCAAGTGCGGCATCTCGATCTGCCCCGGAACAAGCGTGAGCGCGATAGAGAGCGTCCTTGACATCTGTGACCTTGTGCTGGTGATGACAGTAAATCCCGGGTTCGGAGGGCAGAAGATGATCCAGAGCTGTCTGGACAAGGTTGTAAAGCTCTGCGAACTGAGGGAGGCAGAGGATTATTCATATCTGATTTCTGTGGACGGCGGGGTCAATCTTGATACTATTCAGGATGTCGTTGCAGCCGGCGCTGACATAGCGGTGACCGGTTCTGCTTTCTTCAACGAGCCTGACAAGCTTTCGTTCATGGAAAAGATGCACAGCCTCGCACTGGAGAGCTTTCACTGATGATTGCTGTGATTCAGACTGTGGAAGAGGCTTCTGTCAGCGTCGAAGGCAGGACTGTAGGCTCAATTGACAGGGGAATGCTTGTGTATTTCGGCGTCGAGAAGGACGATGACGAGTCTCTGCTTGGCCCTTTTATCGGGAAGATGATGAAGCTGAGGATCTTCAAGGATGAAAATGAGAAGATGAATCTTACTCTTGCCCAGTCAGGCGGCCAGATCCTCTTCATAAGCCAGTTCACTCTTGCCGGAGATATTTACAAGGGAAACCGTCCCGGCTTTGAGACGGCGGCAGGAGCACAGAAGGCCAGGGAGCTTTACCTCAAGGCTGCAGAAATGCTTGAAGGCATGGGCTATCAGGTCGCGACCGGCTGTTTCGGCGCTCATATGAAAGTCCGCTACTGCAATGACGGCCCGGAGACTTTCATCCTTGATTCAAAGCGTCTGATGCACAAGAACTGAAATTACTGAGTATAACGGGTAAGGAGAATATAAATGGCAAAGATTGCTGAAATTTCACAAGACGTGCAGAAGGCACGCTCAGAGGCCCTTGAGGCCGCAAGAAGCCAGATTGACAAGCAGTTCGGCAAGGGATCCCTGATGAAGCTCGGCGATGCCCAGTCCGCCATGGATGTGGAAGTCATTCCCTCAGGAAGCCTGCTGCTTGACGAGGCTCTGGGAGTCGGAGGCTATCCGAAGGGAAGGATCATTGAGATTTACGGCCCTGAGAGCTCAGGAAAGACCACGCTTGCGCTGCATGCCATCGCCGAAAGCCAGAAGCTGGGAGGAATTGCCGCCTTTATCGATGCGGAGCATGCCCTTGACCCGTCATATGCAAAGAATCTTGGCGTCAATATCAATGAGCTCTGGATCAGCCAGCCGGACAACGGCGAACAGGCTCTGGAAATTGCTGAATCGCTTGTGCGCTCAGGTGCTGTGGACATCATTGTCGTCGACTCTGTCGCCGCCCTGACTCCGCAGGCAGAGATAGAGGGGGATATGGGCGACAGCCACATGGGCGTTCAGGCCAGACTTATGAGCCAGGCGCTGAGAAAGCTCACAGGCATCCTGTCAAAGAGCAACACCACAATCATCTTCATCAACCAGCTGAGAATGAAGATAGGCGTGATGTTCGGAAATCCGGAGACGACTACAGGAGGCAATGCGCTCAAGTTCTATGCTTCTGTCAGAATGGATGTCAGAAAGATTGATTCCCTGGGAAAGAATCAGGATGAGCTGTACGGCAACCGCGTGCGTGTCAAGATCGTCAAGAACAAGGTTGCTCCTCCTTTCAAGAAGTGCGAGCTTGATCTTCTTTTCGGCAAGGGCATCAGCTATACAGGCAGCGTGCTTGATGCTGCTCTCAAATACGGTT
Source organism: uncultured Spirochaetales bacterium (assembly GCA_944390865.1). GTDB lineage: Bacteria > Spirochaetota > Spirochaetia > Sphaerochaetales > Sphaerochaetaceae > Bullifex. Next base: position 24,782 of record CALXRC010000005.1, read on the forward strand.
TTGTCGAGAAGTCCGGCTCCTGGTTCAGCTATAACGGCGAGAAGATCGGACAGGGCAGGGAAAAGACTCTGGAATACTTTGAGGCAAATCCGGACGTGACAGCTCAGCTTGTCGCTGCGCTCAGGGAGAAGATGTTCCCAAAGCCGGACACATCTGATAAAAAGTCAGCAGAAAAGGAAAAAGAGAAGAAGGAATAAACCTTGGCTGACGACACAAGAGAGGATGTGCTATTTGATCCTGAGGAAAAGCAGGTCTTCAAGACGGAAGAGTTTGAAGGCCCACTTGATCTTCTGCTTTACCAGATACAGAAATCTGAGATAAACATCTACGACATACCGATTGCGCAGATCACGCAGCAGTTTCTTGATTACATCAACGAACACAAAGATTCAGGACTGAAGAATCTTGCTGACTTCTACCGCATGGCAGCTGACCTGCTGTACATCAAGAGCAAGATGCTGCTGCCTGTCGAAGTCGAGTTCGATGAGGAATATGAGGATCCGAGGCAGGAGCTTGTCGAGCGGCTGCTTGAGTATCAGAAATTCAAGAAATACACAGATCTGCTGACAGGTGCTGCAGTCGGAGACAATTTCCACATACCGCGCAAGGAGAATTTTTTCGCGCTTCCTTTCCTTGATGAGGACCTGTTCAAGGGCCTTACTGCAGATGATCTTTTCAAGGCCTTCAGGACAATCATCGAAAAAAAGGCGCCTGCCAAGCTTTTCAATGTTTTCGAGGAGGTCTCAGTCAAGGAGAAGAGGGCCTACATGATGGAGCTCTTTGAGACAAAGGACCAGATCACAATAAGCGAGGTCATTGTCCATTTTGATCAGCCGCTTCATATCATCTGCTCATTCATGGCCATACTGGAAATGGCAAAGGACAAAGTCATTGTCTTCCAGCAGAATGAGCCCAACGGTGAGATCTATATTGTCCAGCGTCCTCAGGACTGGACAGCTTCTCTTGCTGATGAGTATGACAAGGATTATGATGAGGTGGTTGAAAACGACCTGACTGATCCTGATGACTATTCAATCATCTCGGATGAAAGGAAGGAAGAGATAAGGAAGGAACTTAACCAGGAGGAGAAGGAAGAGAAGGAGCTTGAGGATATCTTCGTCGGAGACGAGGAAGACCTTCTGGATGAGGATTGATATGGCAAAGAATGCACTGATGAGCACAGCGGCCCGGCTGGTCGAGACAGTTCTCTTCATCGAGAATGAGGCGCTTGATATCGAGCGTCTGTGTTCGATGACAGGACTGAGCGAGAAAGAAGTCGCCAAGGCCGTTGATGAAATAAAGGATGTCTATGAGGAAAGAGGGCACGGAATCAGAATCAGGGAGAACTCTGACCTGTCAATTGAGTTTGCTCCGTGTTCTGACCTTTATGACCTTCTGCGCTCCACTTACGGACGGAAGGTTGACCGCCGCCTTACAAGGGCTGCAATGGAGACTCTGTCCATTGTCGCTTACAGCCAGCCGATAACCCGAAAGGAGATAGACAACATAAGAGGCGTCGCCTCTGATTCTATTGTCAGGCTTCTGAGAGAAAGAGAATACATCAAAGTCGTCGGCAGAAAGGATGTGCAGGGACACCCGTGTCTTTATGGCACAAGCAGAAAGTTCCTGTTTGAGTTCGGACTGAAATCAATAAGCGATCTGCCGAAACTCAGCAATATTGACAGGCTGCGCTTTGACAAGAGTGCGCAGGAGAGCGAAGAAGGAGAGAATACTGATGGCAAGTGACGACAGACTGAGGCTTCAGGTCTACATGGCCAAATGCGGTCTGGGCGGAAGACGCTACTGCGAAGAGCTGATTACCCAGGGCCGTGTCATGGTGAACAACAGGACAGTCAGGGAACTGGGTACAAAGGTCTGTCCTGATTCCGATATCGTGCAGGTTGACGGCGAGACTATCGAAATGAGCGACAAGCTTTATTATATTGCGCTCAACAAGCCGCGCGGATACGTCTGCACGAACTATGATCCGAACGAGGACAGCTATGCGAGAGACCTGATCACTATCAGGGATCAGAACCTGCTGTTCAATGTCGGCCGCCTGGACAAGGATTCCAACGGACTGATCCTGTTTTCCAACGACGGAGAGTTCGCCAACAAGGTCACTCATCCCAGAAACGGCATTGAAAAGGAATATCTGGTCCATCTGGACAGAAAGCCTGATGTGGAGGATCTGAAGAATGCAGTCAAGGGGCTTTACATCGACATGAGCCAGCCGTACAGGATTCTCCGTTTTTCCTTCGTCCCGATGAGAAGGGACTACATCAAGGTTGTCCTGACAGAGGGCAAGAACAGGGAGATCAGGAAAATCTTTTCCTTCCTCGGCTACGAGGTGAAGGGACTGACGCGCATCCGCATCGGCTGCATAGAGCTCGGCAGTCTTGAGAGCGGAAAGTTCAGAAATCTTTCAAAGCGCGAGATTGACGGACTTCTTGCCGGAAAGACAAGCCTGAATCCGCCCAGAAAAAGAGTTTCTGCAGCAAAAAAGACTGTGAAGGAAGGAAAGAAATGATTGTTGCCATTGACGGACCCGCAGGCTGCGGGAAAAGCACAGTCGCAAGGTGTGTGGCAAAGGAGCTTGGCTATTATTTTCTCAACACAGGTTCATTTTACCGCGCCGTGACCTATGCCCACATACAGAGGGGAGGGGACTGCAGCGACAGGGCCGCCTGCCTTGAGACAGCCAGAAGCATTGAGATCACAGTGCGCGACGGTGATATCTGCATTGACGGACAGGATGTGGAGGACAAGCTTCACACAAAGGCTGTCGATATGAACGCGAGCATTGTCTCCTCTGACCCTGCGCTCAGACAGATCGTCACCGGAATAATCCGGCAGATTGCAGGAAGCATGGATATCGTGACAGAGGGCAGGGACACGACGACTGTGATTTTCCCCTTTGCACAGTGCAAGTTCTACTTTGACGCGAATGCGGAAATCAGGGCCAGACGCAGAATTGAACAGCAGGGCGAGGGCCAGAGCTTTGAAGAAGTCCTCGAGCTGATTAAAAAGAGAGACCATAATGACATGAACAAGGAAGTCGGCTCGCTTAAAATCGCTGAAGATGCTGTTTATATAGACACTTCTCACTTGACCATAACCCAAGTTTGTGAGAAAGTTGTTTCAGTTGTGCATTCCAGACAGAAAGAAGGCGCAATCAGTTAATTGGATAGGAGCAAAAGAAGTGGAAGATGAAACTCAGATGACTGACATGCAGTCCCTCCTGCAGGAGCAGTATCTAAAGTCACTTGCGGGCATTGAAGACGGTCAGATCGTAACCGGAACTGTTGTACAGTTAAATGACGACTATGTTTTTGTTGATGTAGGCTACAAGAGCGAGGGAAAGATTCCTGTAGACGAATTTATCGAGCTGCCGAAGCTTGGCGACAAGGTCAATGTTGTGATTGTCAACAAGGAAGGCAAGGGCGGTCAGGTTATTGTTTCCAAGAAGAGAGCTGATGCAAAGGAAAGAACAGAGGCACTCAGGGAAGCAGCAGAGAACAAGACTCCTGTGCTCGGAAAGTTCAGCAAGGTTATCAAGGGCGGCTTCGAGGTTGACCTCGGCGCAGACTATAAAGGATTCTGCCCTCATTCAAAGGCAGATGTGAACAGGGTCGACAACCCTGAGTCTCTTATCGGAAAGACAGATTACTTCATCATTGACAAGTTCCATGCTTCTCCGAAGATGAAGTCAGTCGTCTCAAGAAGAGAGTATCTTGAAAAGATCATCGCACAGAACAAGGAGAAGTTCTTCTCATCTGTTCAGATCGGCGATGTCGTGCAGGGCGAAGTCAAGTCCTTCACAAGCTTCGGTGCTTTCATCGATCTTGGAGGTTTTGACGGTCTGCTTCATATCAACGACATGAGCTGGGGTCATGTCACAAAGCCGAAGGATTTTGTCAAGAAGGGACAGGTCGTTCAGCTCAGACTGATCAACATTGATCCTGAGACACAGAAGATCAACCTTTCTCTCAAGCACATGCAGGCTGATCCCTGGACAACCTTTGAAGAGAAGTATCAGGTCGGCGATGTCATCAAGGCACCTGTCACAAAGATCACAAGCTTCGGCGTTTTCATTGAGCTTGAGCCAGGCATTGAGGGTCTTGCCCATATTTCCGAGCTCAGCTGGACAAAGAAGGTCACAAACCCGAAAGACATCGTCAGCATCGGAGATGTTGTCGAGGCCAAGATCCTGGGTTACGACCTGGACAAGAAGAGAGTCTCTCTCGGTCTCAAGCAGCTGACAGAGAATCCATGGGATACTATCGAGGAGCGCTATCCTGTCGGAACAGTTCTCAAGAGAAAGGTTGTCAAGCTGACAAACTCTGGTGCATTTGTCAACCTTGAGGACGGAATTGACGGCTTCCTGCATATCGATGACGTTTCCTGGACAAAGAAGCTGAAGAACATGTCTCAGTTCTGCAAGGAAGGTGATGAGATTGAAGTCCAGATCTCTCGCGTCGAGCCTGAGAACAGGAGAATCCGCCTTTCTGTGAAGAATCTTGAGGGCAATCCCTGGCAGAATCTGAAGAAGACCAATCCGAAGTATTCAATCATCAAGGGCACTGTTTCCAACGTGACTGACTTCGGCGTCTTCGTGAAGGTTGCCGGCGATATTGAGGGTCTTATTTCCAAGTATAACCTTGTTGGACCAGACGAAGAGTACAATGATAAGGTTCTTGAGAACTTCAAGGTGGGCGATGAAGTGACAGCCATGGTTGTCGACATCAACCCGCAGTCCCAGAAGCTCTCCCTCTCAATCAAGGAAATGATCAAGAGGAACCAGGAGTCCGAGATGGCCAAGTACATGGCAGGTGAGAAAGAGGATGACGACACATTCTCTCTTGCTGACATTCTCAAGGCCAAGGACGAAGAGATTTAAGTCATTGCTGACTTGACTGATAGGCGGGAGACAGTTGTGCCCCGCCTATCTGGTTTCAGGGGGTTAAATCGTGAAAAAAAATAAAGACAAGACACTTACTTCTTCAGAAAAGCTTGCCGCCAGGACAGAGGGCTTCTTTTCAAGGAATTACAGGCTTCTTGCCATAATTGGTGTGATCATTGTCCTGATCTGCATCGTTGCAGCAGTGCTCACTGTTGTAGGTGGAAACAATCGCGAAGCAAAGGCTGATGCGGTGTTCGCTCTTGAGCAGCACTACAATTCTCTGCTTCTGCTTGATCCTGCAAGTGCGGATTACACTTCTGCAAGCACTCAGCTCGTCTCTGATGCCGAGGCAATCCTTGCACAGTCCAGTGCAGATGAATATGCTGCACTGAAGGCAAATTACATCCTTGGCCTTTATTACTTCGATGAAGAGAACTGGGCTGATGCTCAGGCTGCATTCGAGGCTGTTGCAGAAAACGGCAGCGGAACTTATCTTGGATCCCTTGCTCTGGCAAATGCTGCTGCAAGTGCGGAGAATAACGGTGATCCTGATACAGCTCTTGCTTACTACAACAGGATCTGGGATGATTATGGCACACAGGCTCCAGAGAGTCCGAAGGCATTGTTCAATGCTGCTAGAATATATGAAAGTCAGGGCGATGCAGAGCTTGCAGCTGCAACTTACCACCAGCTTGCTGATGAGTTTGTAAGCAGCGAATATGCACAGCTTGCAAGTTCAAGACTGCTTGTTCTTGAGAATAATTAATATTATCTTTCAGGAATAAAAGTTTCAGGAGGATAGAGCAGTGAGAGGAAAGTTCATACTTGCATTCTCTCTTTTAAGCTCTGTCCTTTTTTTATTTTCCTCCTGCGGTATGCCTACATACCACAACTTCAACTATTTCAGCAATACTATTCAGGTTTCATCTTCACTGAGCAGCGTTCCAGGAATTGATACAGATTATCTTGCTGTGTACAGAGTCATCATCAATGATGTGGATCCGTACTTGTCTCAGATCAATGAAAGCAGTCCTGCAGTGCTGCTGATGTATTCACTTGCTCCCAGTGCAGCAAGCGGTCTGACTTCTGATTTTAATTCCATCTACCGCGGCGGCTCTTCACGGTATTACAACGGTACTCCTGTTTCGTTTGGGTCTGACGGCTCTCTTGAAAATGTCTCATCTACATATGAAAGCAAAGAGATAAAGCTTTACAGATTTTCTGATAGTGGAGGGTATAATACACTTTCGTCGTCTCCTGACTACACATGGAATAATGGTTCCGGCCTTCTTCTTGATAAGTATTATTATTTTGCTTTCAGAACAGAATCATTATCGGACAATCAGTCTTTCAGCATTGTTATGGATGTCTATGAAAGGTCATCAGCTTCCAGCTCTGTTGATGATAGTGAACTTGATCCCATCGATTCAGTTACACTTCGCAGGGCAAATGGTGATTCTTTTCCCAGACAGTCTTTGGATACAGGAGATTTCAGTTTTTATACTTCAGATGAGACATATACAATAAACCTTTATTTAACCGTCAATATCATGCCTGGAAATAATGCTGAGTTCAATAACATTTACTGGTATGAACTGAGAAAGACTTCTTTTGATATTGAATAAAAAACCGGACAGATGCACTGTCCGGATGAAAGTAAATTTCCAGCGTAAGCTTAGAGCTCTGCCTTGACTGAAGAAAGGTCAAAGTTTTCCTTGAGAGAAACCGTGACTGCCTTCTTTCCTTCCTTGTACAGTGAAAGGGCGAGGGGAGCGCCTCCAAGGATTTTCATGATCTTGTCGCTCTTGTAGATATCGACAGGCTTTGCCTCGATATTGTTCTCACGGGCAAAAGTCTCAACCTTCATCAGAGTTGCCCTGTCGTTCTCCTCACTTGCATTGTAGTAGAAGACAAGCACTTTATCCTTGCTGAGGATATCAGAGTGGATTGTGTCCAGGTCACTGATATAGCGCTCTGCCATGCTTCCGGCGACTGCACCGTCACCTACAGCTGTTGCGACCTGTCTGAGAACCTTTGAACGGACATCACCGGCAGCAAAGATGCCAGGCTGGCTTGTCTCCATTTCCTCATTTGTGAGGATATAGCCTCTGGAATCAAGCCTTACAAGATTCTCAAAGAGCTGAGTGTTCGGCAGATAGCCGATGAAGAGGAAGCATCCGTCAAGATCAACAGGAATGATCTCTCCTGTCTTCAGATTCTTGAGATTGACTCTCTTGAGCATGTCATCGCCTTCAAATGAATCTACTGAAGAGTTCCAGATGAAATGCATCTTCTCATTCTTGAAAGCCTTTTCTCTGGCAACTTCGTTGGCATCTACATGGCCTTCATCATGGACAACTGAAACCCAGACCTCAGAGCAGAAACGTGTAAGGAAAAGACCTTCCTCAATGGCAGCATCTCCGCTTCCAATAATGAGAACCTTCTTTCCTGTATAGCGTGCAGCATCACAGGTTGCGCAGAAAGAGATGCCCTTATCAAGGAATTTCTCCTCTCCAGGTGCACCTGTAAGTCTGTTTCTGCCGCCTGTTGCAAGGACAACAGCCTTTGCATGATAGTCTGTACGGAAAGTGGAGACATTCCATCTTCCGTCATCAAGTCTGGTGACTCCCTTGCAGTCTGTGAGCTTAACGTTAACGCCGAACTTCCTGAACTGCTTGTCAAAGAGCTTCATAAGTTCAGTGCCGTCAATTCCCTCAGGAAAGCCGGGATAGTTTTCAATTTCACTTGTATATGTGGCAAGTCCGCCGATAAGCGACTTTTCCATCAGAAGTGTCTTCAGCCTGGCTCTGCCTGCGTAAAGGGCAGCAGTCATGCCTCCAGCGCCTCCGCCGATGACAACCACATCATAGTCTTCAATTCTTTTTTCCATAATTCTGTTCCTGAAAATAGAAATTGTCCCTGTCAGACAGGGACAATCAAGTTAGTCAGCTTAGAAAGAAGCTCTCTTCTTGCTTTCCCACCATGAAGCGAGAACCCAGAGGGCGAGGAGGGCTGCAAGCTGGATGAGAAGTGCAGGTACAAGACCGCCGAAAACCTGCGGCAGATATACCTTTGAACCAGCTGTGAACCATGTGCCTGCTGTTGCCTTTGTGATTCCGCCTGCAACTGCGTTTCCGAGACAGAAGAACGGGAAGCAGATCCAGAGCTGGACATAGCCTTCACCCATTCTGACAAAGGTTCCGGATGCACAGCCGCCTGCAAGGACAGCACCAATTCCGAAGATGAAGGAACCGATAATCATCTGAAGGTTAATGACGTTTCCAGGCATGTTGTCAGCTGTAAGCTTTGAAAGGTCTGTTCCGAATGCTGCTGCATGCTTTCCAAAAAAGAGAATTGTGGAAAGGGCAAAAGCAACGATGACAGCTCTTGTAAGCTTTGTCTCACCTGTGAGCATCGGATCTCTGTAAGCTGCTGTGAAGCAGAAGCGTGAGCGCTGCATTGAATATCCGAGGCCGACACCGATAACCATCATGAGAGGAGCTGCAGGGTAGGTCGGAGCAACAGCAAATGCGACGACAAGAAGAACAAGAATGATCACAACAGCAGCTGTAATCTGGATCTTCTTGTTTCTGGCCTTCTGCTCAGCTGAGAGTCTCTTTCTGTTCGGTCTCTTGTTGGACACAGGAGGCATGAAGAACTTGAGAAGCTTTCCGCCGACTGTTGCGCCAAGGAAGACGAAGAGAAGGAAGAGCCATGCAGCAAGGGAGAACTGAGGCAGCTGTGAGAACAGTCCGCCGATGTTACATCCGCCGGCCATCTTTGCACCGATACCCATCAGCAGACCGCCGATGATTGCTGCAAGAGCCTGCTTGTAGTGCTTGATGTTTCTGATTTTCCACTGTGCTGCAAGCAGACAGGCAATCAGAGCACCAAGCAAGAGGCCGATATCTGTAAGTGAGGCCTGATTGGCAAAGAAATTGTATTTGCTTGTATCATTTCCGAAAGCGGCTGCTGTGTCGATGCCGAACAGACCGAGGAACATGCTTCCCCAGGTTCCGAGTGCACCAGAAACACCCCATGTGCTTCCGAACATGCTGAGAGCAAGAGCAAAGATTACAATGAGAACAGCACCTGTATAGTAGGACCACTCTTTCTTGAACAGAGTTTCATAAAGAGTAGGCTGAATCTGCTTTTCTTCCATCAGTAACTACCTCTCAGCAGGTCTTCTCAATGACGACTTCCCATTCGCCGTCACCGACTTCTTCGATCTCGACATTGTAACCCTGACCGCGGGCCCAATCCGGAACGTTCTTCATTGCGCAAGTGTGGTCAATGCCGACAACAAGCACATCACCGACAGCCATGTCCTTGATAGCGTTCTGTGTCTTCACGAGAGGAACTGGACATGCTTCACCAAGACAATCAAGATACTTTTCTGCCATATCTTAAATCTCCTTTAATATGTGTTTCTTCAAAGAAGAGTAAAACAGTAAAAAATAGGTCTCAACTTGTGCTATGTGATAAAACGACAGAATTAAACAGAATCTTTGTAATAAAGCGACAGAAACTTATAGATTTCCGAGTTTTGACAGATCGTTGATGATGATTTTCCCTCTGGCAGTCGTTATAATTCCGTTCTTTTCAAAATCACTCAGAAGAATTGAGACCTGACTTCTTGCCAGAGCAATGTCCCTGCTGATCTTTTCCTGCGTGATTTCAATTTCGCTCTTTGAGCTGTTTACTGCCAGATCATATAAATAGGATGCTAGGTTTTCCTTCGATGATAAAAGAGCTCTTGAACGGAGAATGTACAGCACATCAGCAAACCGGTCCATGAAATTCTTTCTCAGGAAATAGCTCATCTGAGGATACTTGTCCTTGAGCTTGAGATAAAGCCAGCTCGGAGTCTTGAGTATCCTGCAGTCCGTGTCGGCTATCAGACTGATCATGCTGGAGACGCCGTACAGCTCCCTGCTGCTTGCCAGGGTGCAGATTTCTCCTTCATTGAGGTAATAGAGCAGGATAGGGTGGCTTGAAGCAAGGATGCTCCTCAGTCTTCCGGACAGGACAATTATCAGATTGAAGCATAAGTCATCAGGCGTAAGAATCGTCTCATCTTTCTTGAACTGCTGTGTATAGCTGTAATAAGCCATATCAGTCTTATCCTGCTCATCAAGCTGTTCAAAAAAAGGAAAATAGCTTTCTAACAACTGTCTCATTATGGTAGAATATGATAACAGATTCTGTTCTGTAAAGGGTGATATTTTGATTAGTCCTGACACAGTTGAACATCTGATAGGCCTTTATCCTGTCTTCAATGAACTCAGTGCTGAAGACAGAGCTCAGCTCATAAGAAAGATCCGGATCAGAAAATTCGAAAAAGGCAGTGTTCTTAAAAGCAGGAAAACCGCTCTTGAGGAAGTCTGTGTCGTGATGGAAGGCTATCTGAGGATAACAACGAGCGAGAAAAACTCCCAGCTTCTGCTTTCCTATATTCCTAAAGATGACTGCTGTCTGCTGACAGCTCCGCGTCTCTGCCAGAGCCAGGCTCTGAAATATGAAATCAGCTGTCCGGTTGATACCGTCCTGCTTACAATAGATGATGATGCCTTTCTTCAGCTTGAAGAAGCTTATCCTCAGATAAGGAATGCTGTGGACAACAGACTTGCCAGACAGCTTGAGGAGCTGATTTTCTTTCTGGATGTCAAAGTCAGGAGCAGTCAGCTGGACCAGCTTTATTATTACCTTAAATATCTGGCAAGAGTTTTCAAGACAGATGAGCTGAGAATTACTCATGAGCTTATCGGCCAGGATATGCTGATCAGACGAGAAATCGTCTCAAGACTGCTGACAGAGCTCAGAAGTCTCGGCCGCATTGACATGAGCCGCAACAGGATCATCGTAAAAGATTTTTCTTGACTAAAGAGCTGTCCGGAAGTAAAGAATAACTGAAGCCAGTTTTCAGGCGAAATTTTTTTCTCAGTGTACGGTTAATCAGAAAACCGCCTGAAAACAAATTTGGAAATCCCATCAAGCAAAATACAGAAAAAAAAGACCCCGGGGCCTTAAAAAAGGTGCAAGCGGAAAAATTGGATATAATCTATATTCTGTCAACTAGACTATATTTTCACAGCAAAAAACGGCTGAAAAACGCAGCAGAGAAAGAAAGAGTAGAAATTGAGCATTCTCAAGGAAAGACACGGTTTTCAGGGCTTTTTTTGATGTGTAACTTTTTATTTACATGTTTTGTCGTGTTTTATTTACGTAAATAAATATATACAGATTTTGTAAATAAAATTTAACGTATATAAATATTTACATATTTTGTTATGATTTCTTTACGTTAATAAGATTTTATATGAAATGTTTATATTTATTTACTTGCACACTAATGTAGAACTTTATTTACTTTTTAGGACAATAAAACATTACGTAAAGAATTAGTTACAGAATTTGTAATGTTTTATTAACCTACCCTTCTCTCTCAGAACAAAACGCGGTATTCCGTCTTTTCAGGAACCCTGACCGGACTGTCCGATTCAAACTTGCTTATCAGTGCATCCTGAATTTCCGTGCTTATCACAGATACGACCTCAAGGCCTCTGTAGCAGTCGTATCCGCCTGTGCCTGAGGCTCTGTATGAGTTAAGGACAATTTTAAGCTCTTTGCTGCTGTGTTTGAGAAGATCAATGCCTTTATGCTCCATCTTCACGACTCTGTCTCCATGCGGCCGCGAAAGATCAAAAGTATAGGCAAGGCCCCTGAAAAAGTCACAGTTGTAGCGCTCATCCTTTTCAGGAGAGAAATAAGGGCTTTCAATGAGTTTCCCGTCTGCATAGTCAACAAATTCAGCACTGCGCTCAAGTGCCTGCTTCAGCATCAGCGCGTTTATCTTAAGGACAGTCAGCGTATTTGAAAAAGGATAGGCGCTGAGCAGGTCAAGCATTGTAACTCTGTCCTTCAGCGAAACAGGCTTGTTGACAAGCGCTGCTGCAGATATGTCAGCATCTGAAAGCGACAGCTGAAGATCATTGATGAAATCTGCAAGAGATGAGCCGTGGACAAAGCTTTCTATCCTTCCGCTGTCTTCCAGCTCTCCGCTGATGAAGCCTACTTCTTTTTTCAGGAAGGCAGCGACATCTGCCCTTGTGCTGTCACTTTCCTTCAAAGCCTCAAGAGCGGGCGTCAGTGGATGAGCAAAGTCTGCCGAAATTATTTCCGCTTCAGGCTTTTTGCCCTTTTCCAGTCTGATATGGGCAAAGTGCTCTGCCTTGCTTCCTGCCTGGAGCACAAGACTCCTGCCTTCTGTATGCGGCTGTATCACTCTGTGCTGATGCGCTGTAAGAAGCAGGTCAAAACCTATTTCAGCGAGTCTGGAGCCAATGTTCTCATTCAGCTCTCCTTCAGAGATCTGCCCGAAGCCGCCGTGGTAGACGCAGATCCTGAAATCAGCATCAAGATTCAGGGAATCCTTATAAGCCTCAGCGGCTGACTGAAAGCAGTCTGCAATTTCCAGGCCGTCGAGCTTGTCCCTGTCCCAGACGTTGACATAGTCAGTGACAACTCCGGTGACAAAGACTTTCAGGCAATCTCTTTCGATAACTGTCCATCTTTGCGGCTTTATCAGGCCTCTGAGATCAATGAGATTTGCACAGATAAAGTCTGCATTCAGTTTTTCCCTGAGATTTTTCACCCCTTCATAGCCGTAGTCAAAATCATGATTGCCGGGAACATAGATATCCAGATTCGCAGCATTGAAGGCTCTTATTGCCAGATGGTCCTTTATTCCTGTCTTCATCTCAAAGCGCAGCAAGGGAGAGCCCTGAAGAAGGTCTCCCCCGTCAATGACAAGACTGCCTGGACGGAACTGTGATGCTGCGGCCATGTAGCCCATATTCTTCGCCCCAGTTCCAGTATAGTCCTCAGGATAGACATATGAATGCGTATCGCTTGTGTAGTAAATGTCCATTACCTGTATCACTCACCTTTCATCAGCTTTATCCTGAGTCTTGATGAGAACCATTCGACGATAAGGACAAGAACAATCAGTCCAAGCAGGATGGCACCTACATCATTCCAGCGGTAGCTGTTCATTGCAAACATCAGCGGAGCACCGATTCCTCCGGCTCCGACAAGGCCCAGGACAGATGCATCCCTGAGATTCATGTCAAAGCGGTAAATCAGAGTTGAGGTGAATGACGGCATGAGCTGCGGAAGAATTCCATATCTAATCTTCTCAAAGAGCGTGCAGCCTGCCGCATCAAGAGACTCAATGATGCCTTTATCAAGTTCCTCAATTGATTCTGTGAACATCTTGGACAGCATTCCGATCGAACAGCATGACATTGTCAGCAGGCCGGCAAAGGCTCCCGGACCTGTGACCATGATGAACATGAGGCCGTAGACAAAGGCCGGAATCGTCCTGATTGCCATGACACAGACCCTGACAAGCCAGGAAATGGGCTTAGGTACAATGTTCGATGCACCCAGGAAAGAAAAAGGAATAGACAGGACAGCGCCGACGAGAGTTCCCAGAAAGGCGATTGCCACTGTTTCAAACAGCAGATAGGGAACGCCGTTCGTATTCAGATTCAGCAGCAGGGACGGCGTTGGATGCAGGATGCCCTGCACTATACCTTTTGCAACAGAAAAGCCGGAACCTCCGGTTGAATTTGACTGCACGGCGCTGCTTGACCAAAGCAGCAGGACAAGACAGACCAGTATGATCAGAAGCTGGCTGACCCAGGTTCTTGGAGCTTTAGCCAGAGCTGTTTCGTAACGTCTTTCACTCATATCAGTTTTCCCCCTGCACAAGCCTGGCCCTGAGCCTTGAGCTGATGAGCTCAATAATGACCACGGTGAAGAAAAGCGAGAGAAGGATCATTCCCACTCTTGCATATTCCATCCAGCCTATTCTCTCATTGAGGATGATTCCGAGTCCGCCTGCTCCGACATAGCCGAGAATTGATGCATAACGCACGTTTCCTTCAAAGCAGAAGAGAACTGTCGATATGAAGGAAGGCAGGACCTGCGGCCAGACTGCATAGCGGATTGCAGATATCCTTCCCATCCCCAGCGCCTGCAGGGCTTCATAGCTGCCCATATCGACTGTCTCGATCTGCTCATAAAGAATCTTTCCGCAGTATGCAAAGGTGAAAACGGCGATTGCAACTGTTCCGGCAAAAGTTCCAAGGCCGAAAATGTATGTCGCAATAAGTGCTATCACCAGTGTCGGCAGCGTTCTCACAATCGAGTAGAACAGCTTGAAGAATCCTGTGATGACTTTTTTCGAGACAAGGTTTGATGAGCAGAGAACTGAAAACGGAATGCAGAGCACTGCTCCGATAAATGAGCCGAGAAGACTCATCTTTATAGTATCCATCAGCGGCTGCCAGACTCTGGGCATATAAGACCAGTCCGGAGGGACCATGTCTGAGAGAATGACGAAAAAATAGCTGATTCTGTTGACAAGAGTCGAGAAGCTGAAGCCTGTCACTTCTCCTGCTGCAATCGTGGCAATGACAAGGATGACAAGAATCAGAGGAACTCTTGAGCGCTTTTCATCAATCGTGCTTCCGTTCTCAAGCGTGTAGTGAACAGGCTTGAAAACTTTGTCATACAACGAAAGTTTCCCCTTATTCCCTTTCTTCATCCTCTGCTCCGTAGATCAAATCCAGCACTGACTGGTCAACTGTATCCGAACTGCCGTCAAACACTATCTGCCCTTCCCTGATTCCTATGACCCTGTCGCAGTATTCCAGTGCCAGTTCGACATGGTGGATATTGATAAGCACTGTTATTCCCATCTCTTTGTTGATCTTCTTGAAATCATCCATGACGACGCGTGCCGTAACAGGATCAAGGGCAGCCACCGGCTCATCTGCCAGGATTATTGTCGGGTTCTGGGCAAGCGTGCGGGCAAGAGCGACACGCTGCTGCTGTCCGCCTGACAGCTGGTCGACTCTCGTGAAGGCTTTTTCAAGGATTCCCACTTTGTCAAGGCATTCAAGAGCCTTGAGCTTGTCTTCCCTTTTGAAGATACCAAAGATTCTTCTCCATACCGGCTCGTCCGGAACAAAGGCTGTGAGCACATTCTTAATGACGGTGGTTCTGGTGACGAGATTGAAAGACTGGAAGATCATGCCTATCTTTCTTCTCAGGGTCCTCAGCTCCTTGCTTGAGAGCTTTTCGACATCAACATTGTCAACATTGAGATTGCCGCCTGTGATGGGATGCATCCGGTTGATTGCCCTTATGAGTGTCGATTTTCCAGCACCTGAACGGCCGATGATTGCCACAAACTCGCCGTCATTGATTTTAAGGTCCACATCCTTTAATCCCACTGTTCCGTTGGGATAAACCTTCTGAACATTAGAAAACTGAATCATTGAAATCTCCAAAAAGGACAAGGGATTGATTCTCCCTTGTCCCTGAAATATTAGCTGAAGAGGACAACTGAAACTAGTTGTTGAGAGATCTCAAGATCTCCTGAGCGACTCTTTCATTGTCGTAATCAGCGCTTGTTGCCGGCTGATAGCCTGTGTGACTGTAAATTGCGATTACGTTTCTGCCCTCTTCTGTCTTGTTGAGGTTCATGAATGCCTGCTGGAGCGCAGCGACAAAGTCTTCAGTCATGACCGGGCTGTTCTTTGAGACACAGACTGTGTCATTGTAGATCATTGGTGTGACGCCGATGACATCTGTCTCTGCCCAGATATCAGCAGACCTGCCGAATGTTGTCAGCCAGTCTTCCTCATAATCCCTTCTTGCATCAGCATATGTGCAGAAGATGTCAACCTGTCCGGAAGCAAGGCGGGCAAGTGCTGACGGATAAGAGTCAACCTGGACTGTGTGCTCAAGGTCGGCAATAGTCCTGTTGTCATAGTTGTTCATCAGCCACATTGTCGGATAGACATAGCCGGCACTGCTTGTTGAACCCATGACAGCCCAGTTGGCGCTGTTGAGATCATCCCAGGTGAGAGCCTCGCCTGCATTGACCTTAGCGGCAAGTTCCTGACCTTTTGCTGATGGACCTGCAATGATCAGTGCCCTGTAGCCGACAGCCTGCTGTGAGCTTGCTGTGATAGGCTCATTATTGTTCCAGTCTCTGGGATCATCGCTGTCGACAGACAGTCCGTCTCTTGTTGCTGTGAGGATGACATCACAGCCCTGATCGTAAAGCAGGTATGTGTTTGCCGGCATTCCGACTGAGACATCCGCACTTCCGGCTGTCAGGGCGACGCCGACTGCCTCGTAGCTTGTTCCTACAGAGATCTCAATGTTGTTCACTGTGTAGCCGAGAGCTGAAAGTTCCTGCTTGAGCAGATCCTTGAGAGGCTCTGTGACTGTGACAATTTCTTCAGGCTCCCTGCTTGGCACATACATGATTGTCAGTGTGTCAATGACAGAAGTGCCGTCTTCAGCGGCAGAGCTTTCGCTGCTTCCGCCAGCAAAAAGGCTTACAGCAAGAAGTGCCATAAGCAGCATTGTCAGAACTTTTTTCATTTTTTACTCCTCCTGACCCTTTGAAAGGGTGTTGGTTTCTATTAAAGCTGAAGGTGCATAGATGCTGTAGCTATGCAGCCTTTCGCCCCGGATCTTCTCAGTCAGCAGATTGAAGGCTGTCCTGAAAATTTCTGCCGGGAAGATCTGGAGCACGTAACCCTGCTCAACATCCTCGATGAAGAAGTTCGCATACGTCACGCACATGACTTTTCTGCCATATTCAGCAAGAGCCCTGAATGCTCCGCGGGCAAAGTCGGGGTCGCTGAAAATTATTCCGTCAGGAATTTCATCAAGAGCCTTTATGGCGCTGTAGCCTGACTCCTCATCCATATGGCTCAGATGAAACAGTTCTCTGTCAAACAGTGAGTGATCCTGAAGCAGCTTCCTGAACTGCTCTGCCCTGTTCACTCCTATCGTATGCCCGGCTCTCTGGAAGGTTCCTCCGAGATAGGCGATCTTCCTGCATCCCTTTTCAATGAAAAGAGAGACAACACGCTCTTCAGACTCAGCATAGTCCATCATGATCGAATCATGGGCATAGCTTGTTCCCAGATTATTGATCAGCAGGAGATTTGAGCTTCTGCTCTCAAAGTCCTTCACTTCATCCCTGCTGAATTCACCTATGGCAATAATTCCGTCAGTATTCTCGCTTCTGTTGTACAGGCTGACATTTATAAATGAAGGAGCCAGATCCTGAAGCATTGATGTCACGCGTTCCTCAAAGCCCGGCTTGTCAAAAGGGCTGAGTGCAATTGAGATATTAAGCTTCCTGTCATTTCTTTTCTGCCTAGGCGTTTTGTAGTCAAGACTTGCTGCCGTGTCCAGAATTTTCTTTCTCACATCTTCTGAGACTGACAGGGTGCTGTCCTGGTTCAGGACTCGCGAGACTGTGGCAGAACTGACATTGCAGAGGCTGGCGATTTTCTTTATGGAAGCCATGGCTCTATTTCAGCATGGCTGTCAGGCTGTTGTCAATTAAATTGGTAAATTTTAGTAAATAATTTACAAGTATTTCACACGAATATCCATGATTCTAAACTTAAATAAAATGATATGATTTATATATTATATCAATATAGTAACAATAAATTTATGCTATTATAATTACTCTGCTTTTCTTTTCAGATCTTGTTATGCTTTTCCAATTGGAATATAATCTGCGCCATGATTGATTATCAGTTCAAGCCGGCAAAAGATACTTTTGCCGCTTTCAGGAATCTGTACGAAATTGTCTCGCTTTTGAGAAGCGAAAATGGCTGTCCATATGACAGGGCGCAGACAGAAAAGACAAGCCTGGGCAATCTTATTGATGAAGCGTATGAATATCTTGACGGTGTCAACAAGGATGACAAGGCTGCCTGTCAGGAAGAGCTTGGAGATGTCCTGCTCAATGTAGTTTCCCTGCTTCACATTCATGAGGACAAGAATGATTTTACATCTGTTGATGTCATGAACGCAGTATGCGAGAAGCTGATACGCCGTCATCCTCATGTCTTTTCCTCTGCCACGGCTGAGACTGTTGAAGAAGGCCTGAGCCTGTGGAATGAGATGAAGAAAAAGGAAGGAAAACAGGACAGCATACAGCAGGTGCTGGAACACATTCCTTCAGGCATGCCTCCTCTTGAGAAAAGTTATGAGATACAGAAAAAGCTTGGACGCTTCGGTTTCGAGTGGCCGGATGTTGATGACTGCATCGACAAGGTCTATGAAGAGCTTGATGAAGTGAAGGAAGCAATCAGCGAAAAGAACAGCGAGCATATTGAAGAAGAGCTTGGGGATGTTTTCCTCACGCTCGTCAATCTTTCCCGCTACCTGAAGATCCGCCCGGATCAGGCACTGGAAAAAGCCAACAGCAAGATCACCGAACGCTTTCTGCGCATGAGTGAGATTGCCAGAGAACGAGGCATTGAGATCAGCAGGGAAAATCTGGCCCAGCTCGATGCGATCTGGGATGAGATAAAGGCAGAGGAGAACTAAGACTGGAGGTGAAGAGCCCTCAGTCTTGCAAGTGCAGCATCAGGATAGGTTGCATAAGCATAATTATAATAGGCGGAGGCTCTGGATGAGTCTCCGCTTTGTGCATAGACATCTCCTATGATGAGGGCTGTCTGCATGTCATTGGATGAAATATAGGCTTCTATCAGCTGAGGTAGAATCAGCTGCCCTTCCCTTCTTGCAAGGAGAATTCCTGCTGCGCTGAGCAGGGCGTTATGATATTCGCTGCTGTATCCGGATGCTGCATGCCAGGCTTCAAGATTGGACACAATGAGGGTGCTGTCCGAGCGCGAGGCAATGCACATCATGCTTGCATCCCTTGCCGACAGCGCCGGCCTGACCTGCGCATAAATGCTGCCGGCCTCTTCGGTGTATCCTTCAGCCATCAGGACCGAATAGTATGAGACAAGATCATTTGTCCTTACGGCATCCGAACTGCACAGCCTGCTGCCTGCATTCAGCCTTATTTCGTTGTCATCACTGAAATAGAGCAGGATCCGCAGGGCGCTGTTTATATGCCGGCCGTCCTCTTCATGCATGCTCAGATAGATTAAGGCCGCTCTTCCTGCCTCATCATACTGTCCCAGATGATAATGGCACATCATCTTGAAATAGACAGAATCCTCATCTATCTTGCTGGTCAGATTCTCATTGCATATGACAAGCAGGTTCTCATACTTGCCGTTCTGGTAAAGCTCATCCAGACCGGCATCTGAACAGGATGGAAAAACAAGAAGGGCCGCCATAAACAGCAAAGCAGCAATCACTGGTTTTCCTTTCATAGCAGCCCCTTTAAAAATATGATAACCGGTTTGCAGTAAGCCGGGTTCTGTATAACGACAATCATCTATCTGGGCCGGAGATTGCTCTCCGGCTCTAGCAGCCTACCCGTAAAGCATTGTCCAAGGCGGGACCCTTTACTGCTTGGCCTTGCACCTGATGAGGTTTACACTGCCATCCCTGTCACCAGGAATGCGGTGAGCTCTTACCTCGCCTTTTCACCCTTACCCCTTTCAGGGCGGTATGTTTTCTGTTGCACTCTCTGTTGCATTACTGCACCTGGGCGTTACCCAGCATCATGCCTTGAGGTGCCCGGACTTTCCTCTCCACAAAAGTGAAGCGATTGTCTAGCAAACCGGAAAATAATCAAATGCTGTCGAAGTCATCATCGCTGATCGCATCAGCAAAGAAGTCTTCGTTCGACTCTTCCTCAAATGCAGAAAGATCAATAGTCTCATCGTCTTCCTGGTAATAGAGGATTCTTGAGCAGTAAGGACAATACTCTGTCGGATTCACTCCAAGGCGGACATTGTTGACAAACTGCATCGGCAGAATCATATGACAGCCGGAACAGACCTGTCCCTGAATGATCGGCGTGATTCCAAGACCGTTCTTGTTCTTCACGATCTTGCAGAACTTTGAGTAAATCTCATCAGAAAGGCCCTCGCTTCTGATCTCCTGGCTCTTGGCCTCAAGAGCCTCGATCTCTGATCTCTTTTCTGCAAGGATGCTGTCAATCTTGGCCTTCTCCTCGTCGACCTCAGCCTTGAGGTGCTCGCACTCATCTCCCTGGGCCTTGAGCTTGGCATCAAGTTCCTCAACAAGAGCTGTGGATGCATTGCGGGCCTTGAGATATGCATTCTCCACAACACGAGCCTCGTCAATCTGCTTTGTAACAGCCTCATACTCTCTCTGCTGAGTAATTGTCTCAACAAGCTTCTCGGCATCAGTTCTGGCGCGGACAGCGTCATCATATTTGATTGAGTTGCTTGTTGCATCCTGTCTGGCCTTGGTATAGGCATCATTCAGCTCGACATACTTCAAGTTAGCCTTCTCAAGACTGGTTTCCTTTCCCTTCAGTGCAGCAGGAATTGTCTCAATCTCCTCTTCAAGGGCGAACTTCTGTCTAAGTACATCCTGAAGTTGCAACAACAGGGAGTGAACATTTTCTAACTCGTGCTCAGCCATTCTTCTTCTATTCTCCTAATTCTTTATACATAATCCTTAAGCTTTCTGCTTCGCTTAGGATGTCTCAGTCTTCTCAAGGCCTTGGCCTCAATCTGTCTGATTCTCTCACGAGTGACATCAAAATACAAGCCCACCTCTTCCAGCGTGAGCGGATATCCGTCATCCAGTCCGAATCTCATGCGCAGAACTTCCTGCTCGCGCGGAGGAAGCGTTGTGAGCACTTCGGAAATCTGCTCTTTCAGCAGGACATAGGCAGTCTGTGTCGCAGGATTCTCGACATCCTTGTCCTCAATGAAGTCACTGAGCAGGCTGTCTTCCTCTTCACCCACAGGGGTCTCAAGGGAGATAGGCTCCCTGCTGACAGACTTGACTGCCTTGACTTTCTTTTCGTCCCATCCGAGCTTCTGTGCGATTTCCTCGTCAGAAGGCTCTCTGCCAAGCTGCTGCAGCAGTGTCCTTGACTCGCGGACGACCTTGTTAATCTGCTCGATCATGTGCACAGGGACACGGATTGTCCTGGCCTGATCTGAAATTGATCTCGTGATGGCCTGCCTGATCCACCAGGTGGCATAGGTGGAAAACTTGAAGCCCTTGCGGTACTCAAACTTTTCGACAGCCTTGATGAGACCGATGTTTCCTTCCTGGACAAGGTCAAAGAACTGAAGTCCGCGGTTAGTATATTTCTTTGCGATTGAGACGACCAGACGGAGGTTTGCCTTGATCAGACGGTCCTTGGCATCCTTCATCATCTTCTGGCCTTCCCTGATCTTCTTCACCGAGATCAGAATCTTGTCAGTGCCGGAAAGCAGCTTTCTGTCCGGATTCTCCGGGTCGAACCTGTCATCAAATGATTCAAATTCATAGCAGATCTGCTTGAGCTGCTTTTCCGTGATCTGAAGGGCTTTGATGTCCTCCTTGATCGCATCTGAAGACATTCCAAGCTGCTCTTCAATCAGCTTTGTCTTGCTTCTTGTGGCAAGATCACGTCCCAGCTGCCTGAGTTCCTTGGCTACGTCGCCTGAGGAAATATGAAGCTTGGCTGTAAGCAGCGTGGCCTTCTCGTTGCAGTCCCTGATAAGGTCTGCGGCCTCGACAAAGCGGCTTGTAAGCTCATCAATCTCTTCCTGCTCGATGATGACAGGGTAATACCAGATCGGAAGACGCGGAACGTCTGACTCTGCAGTCAGCTTTTCAAGCATGGCCTTGTAGTCAGCATCAGTCTTCAGCGCCTCAAAGGATCCTCCTTCGCTGCCCTCTCCTCCCTCGTCATTAAAGCTGTCAATGACATTGAAAAGAGATGAGTCATTTTTGTCGGAGATGTGTGAAGTGCTGACTATGATCTGATTGCCGTAAGGCGTCCTGATCTTCACATAAAGCCTGAGCATCTCATCATCAAGTTCCTTTGGATCACAGGAGAGGAACTTTGCAAGCTCCTTTCTGTTTGAACTGTTGAAGAAGACAATCTCCTCCGGCTTCACTTCAAAGCCGCCCAGATAAAGCTTCATCAGCTCTTCCCGTTTCTGAGTGAACTTGGGATCGCTGAGAAGATCTTCGCCTGTGAGGATGGCCCTCTGGATCTGCTCGTTGTAATCCTTCAGCTGCTTGGCACAGTCCTTCAGCGCCTCTCTGTAGCAGGCTGAGTAATGCTTCTGCTTTGACAGAAGGCTCTTGAGTTCCTCAGGAGAAATGGAGTCATCCTCCTCATCGATCTTTGTGGCAAGCTGATTCGCAATTCTGGTGAACAGTGAAATCAGGAGTCCGCTTTCCCTGATGACAGAGCGGATGACCTCATCACCGGCTTCCATCTGCTTTGAAAGCGTGACTTCCTGAGCGGCATCAAGCAGGTTCTCCCTGCCGATTTCCTTCATGTAGACGCGGATCGGATCGTCGCCGCTGGCCTCAAGCTTGTCATTGCCGAGAATCGTATGAGACTTGGTTTCATGATCATGCGTGTCGCTGATCTGGTTCAGGTCGACAAACTGTTCGCCCGAGCCGATATGCTCGTCATCCGGATTTGTCCAGGAACTGAGGCTGGGAGCATCGCTGTCAACGTCTTCTTCACTCTCATCGTCATACTCGTCCTCATCTTCCTCATCACCGTCTTCCTGCTCATCTGAAGAGTCGTCATCGACAGGAATATCGAAATCAGAGGGGACAGAATCATCATCGACAAGACCGTCCTCGTCATCCATATCAGGATACTCGAGGTTTTCTTCCTCAAGCTCTTCTTCAGTGAGTCCGTCAACACCCGGCTCTTCGCTGGCAATGGCCTGCTTTGCATCTTCATGATAGTCAATCTCATGCTCTGCAAGCTCATTTATGATGTCATCGAAAAGAGTGGACTTGTTGCCCTCGTCCTCGCTGAGTCCAAGAACATCGAGAACATCCTTCTTGAGAACGAAGCCGCCGTTCTCAATGCTTCTTTTCGACAATTCCCTGATGATCAGATTCTTCTGTTCCTCATTCATCAAACTGTTTTTCCTTCCTTACCAATCACACCTGAAGCCGTTCAGAAAGCTCCCTGATCTCAGCATCTATGCTGACCTTCTCATTCAGCAGCTCCCTGAGTTCAGCCTCGCTGAAGCCTTCTGCCTCGCCCTGGCGGATCTGTCTCAGGATAAGCCTGCGGTTTTCCTCCATCTTTCTCAAAGCAATGCGGTCCAGAATTTCATCAATAACAATTTGAGGATTGTCAACCTTGAATTCAGGTAATTCAAAACTGGTGGCCACATCATTTCTGACCTGATCATCTGCAATTAGAGAAAGAAAGATTTCATCCGTCCTGCCTGCTCCGTCCCTGCGCACATTCTCCAGTGCCAAATAGATAAGCTGAGCTTCCCTGTCCTTCAGATCACCGAATCTGAAGGCCTTTGTATAAGTGCCAAACAAGTCCCTGTGGTTTGCAAACATGAGCATCATGTACAAATCCGGGGATATGTTTGATATTTTCAGCGGAGAATGCCCAGATGAACTGCTGGGGACTGTGCTGTCCTGCCCCCTGCTGTACTGCTGCAGGCTGCCTGCTTCCAGGTCCTGCCTTATCTGCACCTCTCCGACAGAAAGAATCTCACTTATCTGCCTGATATACGCGTCACGCTCCACATTGCTTCTGGTTGCATTGAGGTACGGAGCCATATATGAGACAAACTCTGACTTCCCTTTTGGCGTTCTAGTATTATATATATTAAGCCCTCTTGTTACAAGATATCTGAAAGCTTCCACGGGTTCGCCCAGTGCCGCTTTCAGGGCCTGAGGGCCTTCCTTCTCCAGATACTCGCTGGCATCCTTGCTTCCGCTCAGGGAAAGCACGGACACCTCTATGCCTTTTTCCTGGACCATGGCTATGGCTTTGACAGTTGCCTTCTGCCCTGCCTCATCAGAATCAAAGAGCAGCTCAATGCGCTGGGCATAGCGTGCAAGCAGTGAGGCCTGCTCGCTTGTGAAGGCTGTGCCGAAGGGTGCTGTCGCATTTGCCAGTCCGGCCTGATGCAGGCTTATGCAGTCGAAGTTTCCCTCACAGACAATGGCGCTTCCGTCTTTTCTGATCTGGTCAAGAGCCTCATAAAAGCCATAGAGATTGTGTTTCTTCGAGTATATGCTTGTCTCAGGCGTGTTGATGTATTTCGGGGTGTCATCTCTGAAGGAAAGATCTCTTGCACCGAATGCGACAACCCTGCCCTGCCAGTTCTTGACTGGAAACATCAGCCTGTTGGCGAAAAGAGGATATGGATAGCTGCGCCTGGAGAAGAAGCCGCTATCCTTCAGAAAATCATCGCTGTAGCCCTGACCTG
Source organism: uncultured Spirochaetales bacterium (assembly GCA_944390865.1). Classification (GTDB taxonomy): domain Bacteria; phylum Spirochaetota; class Spirochaetia; order Sphaerochaetales; family Sphaerochaetaceae; genus Bullifex. The sequence goes on from CALXRC010000005.1 coordinate 48,905, forward strand.
TCAGATACTGGTGAAGCCACTTTGTGTCCTTCGGAGCGTAGCCGAGACAGAACTTCTCCATTGTCTCTCTGCTGATCTTTCTCTTTGCGAGATAAGAGCGGGCATCTTCCGCTTCCTGAGAAGACAGCAGAAAGTCATGAAAGGTACTGGCCAGCTTTTCATTCAGCTCGAAAAGAGAAGTCTTCTCCTCCCTGCGCCTGACATCCTGCGGACTCTCGTCCTCTATCTCAACGCCGGCTCTGGATGCAAGCATCCTGACAGCCTCGGGAAAGCTGACATGCTCCATCTTCATGACAAAGTCAAACATGCTGCCATGTTCCTGACAGGCGAAGCAGTAATAGCTTCCCCTCTCCATGTTGAGCTTGCAGCTCGGAGTTCTCTCATTGCCGTTTCCATGAAAAGGACAGCGTATCCAGTAATTGCTGTTTCTCTGGATGATCTGCGTATAGGAAGACACAACATCAGCTATGCTGAGTTTTGCCTTGATCTGCTCAATTGTCCTGTCTGAAAATGCCAATTCTGAACCCCATTTATGAAGATAGCCCCAAAGAGCATTAAAAGCAACGAAATTATTTCAATATCGTGATTAGTTTTTCTGCAAGGGAAGCATTGCGCTGGCTGCGTATTTCCTCTTCGCTGTGAAGCGGACCCTGTCCGATTCCCGGGCATGATGACTTCTCTGCTTCCCACAGTGCCCTGTCTGAAAGCAGATAGTCCCAGAACGGGTATGTGCGGCACTGCAGGGGCCGGACAGGATAGACAGAGCAGCCTTCCTCTGTAAGGAAAATGCAGCTGTAGTCTTCCCTCTCCTTCAATGAGATGTTGTAATAAGTGCCCATGTCGACAAGTCTCGTGTACCTGTCAAGGAAATCCTCCCTGCCAAGCCCGAGATAGGAGCAGAGCGCGCTGAGCGATGCTTCGCTGAGAAGGACAAGGCCAGGCTCGCCGCTGCAGCAGTGCAGACAGCGTTTGCATTCAAATTTCAGACCATTGCAGAACCAGGACACAGCACACCTTATAAAAAATCCTCCCTACATCAGGGAGGATGATCATGATGGAGAGAGAAGGATTCGGACCTTCGAAGGCTTAGCCAACAGATTTACAGTCTGCCCCCTTTGACCGCTCGGGAACCTCTCCGTCAAACACTGAGCATTAAAGCAAAATCTGTGATTGATGTCAACATAAAATCACAAGATTTTTTCACTTTTATGCTTAAATTTTATTTCAAAAAGAAATAATTCACCGCGGAATCACCTTTTTCTTTAGCAATTCCACTACCTGGGCAGGCACAAGCGCAGACACGTCAGCACCGAAGGCCGCCATTTCCTTGATCTGCGATGAACGCAGCATGAAATAACTGGGGTCCGTAGGCATGAAAAGCACTTCAAGCTCCTTCATCATCTGCATGTTCGTCATCGCAAGCTCAAACTCATAGCCGAAGTCGCCTTCCGCCCTGACTCCCCTGATCATCACGCCGATATTGTTCTCCCTGGCGTAATTTACCATCAGTCCGTCATAGGAGACAACTTCAATGTTGCTGCTGGATGAGAAAATGTCCTTCAGCACAGCCACTCTTTCCTGAGCAGAGAAGAGGCATTTCTTGTTAATATTGTCAGCGACTACGACATGGAGTCTGTCATACAGCTTCAGAGAGCGCCTGATGATGTTGATGTGACCCATCGTAGGCGGATCAAAGGAGCCCGGAAACATTGCAATACGGGGATTTGTCAAATCTTGTTCTCCTCTACATAGGACTTGCTTCTGGCATAGCGTTCAGCGTCTTCGTAAGGTATTTTCTGAACAGTGATCCACCTGCCCTCCTCGTCTTTCTCGAAAATGGCGAATGAGCCCTTGCCGCAGTAACTCATGATCTGACCATCACGAAGAGGATATGCTTTCTTCAGTTCTTCCAGGACACAGTCAAAGTGGACAGGCCTGTTGTCAGCGGAGATCATGGCCATTGCGATGTTGTCAATGCGCTGCGAGCAGATGGCGCAAGTCTCGAACGGCTCCTTTATTATCCTGGACTTCTCAACTGGAAGATGCGAGTGGTACGAATGAGGCTTGGGTGCCCCTACAACCTGGGACAGCGTCGTGAAGCCGACAAGCCTGCTGTCCTCTTTCTTCCTCTTCCTCCTGTCCCTGGCGTTTCTGCCGTTCTTTTTTGAGTATGACTTGTACTGGTTCTTTTTCATTATGCCCAGATTATGAGGAATTTCAGGCAAATAAGCAATAAAAAAAGATCCGGAGATGACCCCCGGATCCTGAAACATGAAAGACTGAACTCAGTCTGCCTTCTTCTTGATAAGCTCCTTGACTTTTGCAGCCTTGCCGACTCTGTCCCTGAGATAGTAGAGCTTGGCCCTTCTGACGCGGCCCTTTCTGACAACCTCAATCTTGTCGATTCTCGGTGAGTGGAGAGGGAAGATTCTCTCAACGCCGACTCCGTAGCTTATCTTTCTGACAACGAAAGTCCTTCTGACTCCGATGTTGTTCTTAGCAATGACGATGCCTTCGAAAACCTGAATTCTTTCTGTTGTACCTTCAACAATCTTGAAATAGACCTTTACAGTATCGCCGACAGAGAAGTTCTCTGCGTCCTTCTTGATCTGCTTGGCCTCAATGCTTCTGATAATGTCCACAGGCTTTACCCCTTGATTTCATTAATTAAGTCTATTAGTCTTCTTCGCTCTTCCAAGTCGAGAGAGGCTTGGGCAAGCACTTCCGGTCTGCTCAGCATCGTTTTTTCGAGCTTGCGGAAAACACGCCAGGTAGCAATCCTTTCGTGATGACCAGATAACAATACATCAGGAACGCTTTTTGTGCAATACCTTTCAGGCCTTGTGTACTGAGGGTATTCAAGCAGGCTTGAGGAAAAGCTCTCGTCGGCCAGGCTCTCGCTGTTTATGACACCGTCAAGCAGGCGGTAAATGGCATCAATGATCACAGTCGTGGCGCTCTCTCCGGAGGAGAGCACATAGTCGCCTATGCTGATCTCGTCATCGACATAGGTGTCGATCACCCTCTGGTCAAGTCCTTCATAATGACCGCAGATGAAGACAAGGTTTTCCTCCCTGCTCAGCTCTTCGGCATACGACTGCGTGAAAAGCTTTCCTGAAGGAGAGGGAAAGATGACCCTCTTATCCCCCGCCCCTATGCTTTCAAGAGCCGCATAAAGAGGCTCAGGCTTCAGCACCATGCCCGCCCCGCCCCCATAGGGCACGTCATCGCAGGTGCGGTGCCTGTCAGAAGCAAAGTCACGGAAATTGACTATGTTGTAGCTTACAAGCTTCCTCTCGACTGCACGCGACATTATTGAAGATGTGAAAAAGCTTTCCACCATCGGCGGAAACAGAGTGAGAATGTCAATATGCATCCGCTACTTCTCCAAAAGAGCACTGTCAAGCACTGTTATGGTCCTGTTTTCAAAATCAGGTCTTGATACGAAGACAGGAAGGTTGGGAACCAGGACCTGTCTTCCGTCAATGAGCTTTATCAGAAGATAGTCAGCCTGTGCCCCGTCGCATACGCTGTCAACAGTGCCGGCTTTCTGTCCGCCGCAAATCACAGTGAGTCCGAACAGGTCGGCAATGTAGTACTCGCCTTCTTCAAGGTGCGGACCTTCGTCTCTGGAGATGTACATTGTTCCGCCGCTGAGCTTTGCGGCCTTTTCCTTTGTCTCATAACCATCAAAGCGCATCAGCATGGAATCGGCATGAAGCCTGATGTCACGGACGCTGACCTCAGCCAGCCTGCCGTCTCTGAGCTTTATGCTGCAGGCGGAAAGCTTCATCAGATGATCATATTCCCCGCTGAAAGGATGAATGCGCACAAAGCCCTCAAATCCATGAGTGCGTCCGATCTGCGCTGTAGCAAGAGTTCTTTCTTTCATAGCAAAACAAAAAAATATCTGGCGGACATGCCGCCAGACAGTTTTAATCAGTCAAGTATCTCGAGGACAGCCCTCTTTCCGTCCTTTGTCGCGCAGGCAGAAAGAATTGTCCTTATTGCTTTCGCAATGCGGCCCTGTTTGCCGATAACCTTGCCCACATCATCCGGAGCGACTCTCAGTTCCAGAATCGTTGACTTCTCGCCTTCGACAATATTAACACTGACCTCTTCAGGCTTGTCTACCAGATTCCTGACCAGAAATTCCACAAGATCTTTCTGCATAGACACGCATCCTTATTAGTCAAGCCTCAGTTCTGGCTTTCGCGTGTTACAGAAATACCCTGCTTGTTGAAAATCCTCTTGACAGTTGCTGACGGCTGTGCACCCTTGTTGAGCCATGCCTTGGCCTTTTCCTGGTCGAGAGTGACCTGCCTCTCGGCTGCCTCAATTGGATGATAGGTTCCAATCTCGTCAATTGTCTCACTGGATCTGGAAGCTCTGTTGTCCATGACTACGATACGATAGTATGGTCTCTTTTTTGCTCCTAAACGCTTCAGTCTGATACTAACCACGATATATCTCCTTATTCTGCATGATAGGCGCTCAGCTGAAATTCTTCAGCATCTGTGCCTGTAATTTCTTATTGTTCATCAGTTTCTTCAGCATAAGCTTCTGTTTCTCAAAAGTCTTGAGAAGCCTGTTGACGTCAGCAACTGATGTTCCTGAACCCTTTGCGATGCGCTTGCGCCTGCTCGGACCGATGATGCGGTAATTCGAGCGCTCGAACTTTGTCATCGAACGGATGATAGCCTTCTGACGCTCAAACTCCTTCATGTCGATATCGTCTTCGCTGATGTTTCCCTTTGCTCCCGGAATCATCTCGATCAGCTTGTCTATTGAACCCATCTTGTTCATGGACTCAAGCTGGTCAAGATAGTCCTGCAGATCAAAGGTGTTCTTCTGCATCTTGCGGGCAAGCTTTTCAGCTTCTTCCTGATCGTATACCTGCTGGGCCTTTTCAACAAGAGAGACAACATCTCCCATGCCGAGAATGCGCTGCGCAATGCGGTCAGGATGGAAGATTTCAAGATCTTCCGGCTTTTCGCCTGTACCTATGAATTTCAGCGGCTTTCCGACAACACTCTTGAGAGAGAGCGCGGCACCGCCTCTTGTGTCTGAATCAAACTTGGAAAGAACGACGCCGGTGATTCCGACCTTCTCTTCAAATTCCTGAGCGATGGTGACGGCGTTCTGGCCTGTCATGGCATCAGCGACAAAGAGCGTCTCATCAGGGTTGACAGCCTTTGCGACATCGCTGATTTCCTTCATCATCGATTCATCCAGATGCATTCTTCCGCTGGTATCGATGATGACTGTATCGTAAAGCTCATGGCGGGCTGTGCTCACTGCCTCGCGCGCAACTTTTACCGGATCCTTTTCGCCGGGAAGGGTGAAGACCCTGACTCCGACTTTCTCTCCGAGAACCTCAAGCTGCGTGACAGCGGCAGGACGGACAAGATCAGCCGCAACGAGCATAACCTTGCGCCCCTCTTCCCTGGTCAGTTTGAGAGCAAGCTTGCTTGCAGTGGTTGTCTTTCCTGAACCCTGAAGTCCCATCATGAGGATGACGGAAGTCGTATCCTTGCCCTTCAGCCTCAGGGCCTGGTCATCTCCGCCAAGCAGCGCAACCATCTTGTCATAGACGATCTTTGTGAACTGCTGGCCAGGATCAACAGAAAGAAGAACCTTCTCTCCGAGCGCCTCCTCGAGGGTTGAATTGATGAACCTTCTGACGACGCGGAGATTGACATCGGCGTCGAGAAGGGAAATCTTGATTTCCTCAACTGCATCCCGAATGTTCTTCTCGGTAATCTTGCCCTTTCCCGAAAGGGACTTCATTATTGATGAAAACTTTACAGACAGATTATCAAACATCCTGCTTTTCCTGAAAACCGAAGTTATTTATACAGTTTTTTCACTTTGCAAGTCAAGGAGAAGGCAGTGCTCACTTCTTCTCCTTCCTCTTTCCGTCGCTGTCAAATTCGACAAGCCTGTCCTCCTCGTCCAGAATGACTGCCTCTCCGGCGATGTTGGCGAGTTTGTATGTGACGGTCGTTGAGACACCTGCCTCCATCTGCGTGACGCCAAGCAGTGACTGGCTGCCCATGACAGTGTGAGTGTTGTGCGTGATGATGATGAACTGGCTTGTCTGGCTGAAATCCTGAAGCACAGAAAGGAAATAGCCGATGTTCTTGTCATCAAGGGCCGCATCAATCTCATCAAGAATGCAGAAGGGGCTCGGCTTTACGAGATAGGTCGCGAAAAGCAGGGCGACGGCAGTCATCGAGCGCTCACCGCCGGACAGCAGAGTGAGGCTTATGAGTTTTTTTCCGGGCGGCTGGGCAAAGATGTCGATACCGCTTGTCAGAACATTTTCCTCATCCGCAAGCGTTATCTCGGCCCGTCCTCCATTGAACAGCCGCTTGAACATGGCCTGGAAGTTGTCGCTGATCTGCTTGTAGGTTGTCATGAACATCTGGATGCTCTTTTCTTCAATTTCCGCAAGGACCTTCTCCAGATCCGCCTTCGCCTTATTCAGATCATCAAGCTGCTTGTTGTAGAAATCGTACCTCTCCTGGGCTTCCTTGAAGTCATCCACAGCCATGTGGTTGATGTTGGGACCGAGGGCTGCTATCTGTTTCTTGACCTCTGCCAGCTCATTCTCGACAAGCACCTGCTCCGGCAGATCATCTGCCTCAAGCCTTTCCCTGTACTCATTCAGGCTGCGCGAATAGGTGTTGAAGAAGTTGGTGAAAAGCATCTTGATCTGATCATCCGCCTGCGCGGCCCAGAGTTCCGATTTCTCAATCTCGCTGCGCAGATTGTGTATCGTCTCAATTGTCTGGTCTTTCTGGTTCTCCCTGTCTGTGAGCCTGCTGTTGAGGACCCTGATCTCATCCATGACAGCCTGAAGCTCCTGGCGGGAGGCTGCAATCTGAGAAGAGAGAGTCTCCTTCTCTGCCTCAGCTTCCCTGATGCTCTGGGCTGTATTCGCTATGCGCCCTTCGTAAAAAGAAACCTTGGACTGGGCATCATCCAGAATGGCCGTGTTTTCCTCAATGCTGCGCCTTATGTTCTGGACAATCTGTCTTGATGACTCAAGGCTAGCCTCAATTGAGGCAAGGTTGACTTCAATGCTCTTCATTGTCTCTCTCAGTCCGTCAACTTCCTGGCTGAGCGTGGCAATTGTCTGCCTGCAGGCCGCGATCTTCGTCCTCGCCTGATCGATCTTTTTCCTGCACTCGGCTTCCTGCTGGGCAATCTGGCGCTTTCTGGTCAGCAGGCCCTCAGGTGCGAGCAGGGAGTCTATGAAAGGAGGAACAGCCTTCTTGTAGTCAGCATAGGACGTACGGATTGAGTCCAGGGCGGAGAGTACGGCACTGAGATCTGCCTGAATGCGTTCTGAAGGATTGATATCAGCCGGCAGCGTCTTATAGAACTGGATCTTCTCCCCTATTCTCTTTGTCAGGGCCTCGATCTGAGTCATGAAAGACTCATCAGCGTCCTTTCTCTTCTGCCAGGAATACTCCTGCCCCATTTTCTCATCAAGCTCGACTGCAAGGTTTTCAATGACGTTCTTCAGTTCCTCTGTGAGCTGGCTTATCTGGGTTTCGCTGTCCAGTATCTCCTGTTCCTGCACAGCAAGATCCGCATTCTCGCTGTCAATGCGGGCAAGATCATCATCAATGAGCTTTTTTGCATGATTCAGCTGGCTGACAGACTCATCACGCAGATCCTGCTTTTCAGCAATCGCATCCTCGTTCTGCTCAAGCTCCCTTCTGTCACGGTCAATCATGGCAGAGTACGATTCAAGCTTCTGGGAAAACTCATCCCTGCTGCGGATATACTCACGGTACTGCTCGTCCAGGATCTTGATGCGCTCATTGCGGCTGTTTATGGCCTCTTCGCTGCGGTTTATGCCAGTCTGGAGATCAAAGGATGTCTTGTTCTTCTCCCTGACTTTCTGCTGCTCTTCCTCTATGCCTGTCCTGAAATCATCAAGAGAGGCAGTAAGGGCCTCAAGCTGTTTTTCATTGCTGACCTTCTGCTGTCCCCTGAGCTCCTTGAGCTTCGTGAAAGTCTGGATCTGGATGGCGTGCAGCGTCACGTCAAGATCAAGCTGCTTCTTGATCAGGTCATTATAGGCAAGCGCTTTTTCTGCCTGGTTCTTCAGTGAGTTGTAGGTCCTGCGCTCTGCCGCAATGATATTCTCGACCTGAGCAATATTCTCATTCGTGCGGTCGATCTTTTTCTGCGCCTCATTGCATTCCACCTTGAAGCGCGAAATGCCGGCTGCCTCTTCAAAGATGTAGCGTCTGTCCTCCGGCTTTGAGGACAGGATCTGGTCGATCTTGCCCTGCTCCAGAATTGAATAGGCGGACTTGCCTATGCCTGTGTCAAAGAAAAGCTCACGGATGTTTTTCAGCAGGCAGCGCTGCCTGTTGATGTAGTACTCGCTTTCTCCCGAGCGGAAGACGCGCCTTTTTATCTCAATCTCAGTCAGATCCGTCTGCAGCTTGTGCTCGCTGTTGTCGATCGTGAGTGCGACTTCGGCAAACTGCAGAGGCTTGCGCGTGTCGGTGCCGTTGAAGATGACATCCTCCATCTTTCCCGCACGCAGTGTCTTTGTGGACTGCTCGCCCAGAACCCATTTGATCGAGTCGACAATATTGGACTTTCCGCAGCCGTTAGGCCCCAGAAGGCTTGTGATTCCGTCAGAGAAATCAATATGGGTCTTATCGGCAAAGCTCTTAAATCCGTTGATATCAAGGCACTTTAAAAACAAGTAATTCACTCCTCGCTTGACTTGGCAGACAGTAGAAAGATAGCATTTTGACCTGTCTTATGGAAGAACAACTTTCTCTTTTCGATTTTCACTGCGACGGGCTTGTGTGCGGATGCGATGAGGCGGGACGCGGACCTCTTGCAGGTCCTGTTGCCGCTGCTGCATGCATACTCCCCCCGGATTTCGATTTCTCAATTCTCAATGACAGCAAGAAGCTGAGCGAGAAGCAGAGGCTTGAAGCGGAGGCTGTCATCAGGAAAAAGGCTGCAGCCTTCTCCATCGTCTTCATCAGCGCACAGGAGATTGATGAGATCAACATTCTCCAGGCCACAATGAAAGCCATGAAGCTGTGTTATGAAGAGATAAGGGCAAAAGAGAAGATCTCAGTATTCTATGTCGACGGAAACAGGAAGCCTGACATAAGGGACACTGAAGTCGAGGCTGTCATCAGGGGCGATGGGAAAATCCCGTCAATCATGGCTGCAAGCATCCTGGCAAAGACGGCCAGAGACCGTCTGATGCTGGAGCTTGACAGGCTGTATCCTCAGTACGGTTTTGCCAGAAACAAGGGTTACGGCACAAAGGAGCACTACGCAGCACTGCAGAAATACGGCCCCTGTCCTGAACACCGCAGGACCTTTCTCAGGACTCTTTCAAGCCATCAGGGCAAGAGTGAGTCCCATTAGCGTCATTCCCAGAATCACTGCATAGATGACAAGATGATGCCTGCCGTAGTTTTCTGCCGCAGGCAGCAGCTCGTCAAAAGCCAGATAGACCATGATGCCGGCTACAAGGGCATAGACAAGAGCAAAGGTGAACGGCGTGAAAACACTTCGGAGGAAGATAAAGCCGATCACTGCTCCCACCGGCTCTGCGAGTCCTGAAAGCAGGCTCAGCATAAAGGCCTTCCTTCTGCTGCCTGTCGCCGCATAGACAGGAGCAGAGACAGTCATTCCTTCAGGGATGTTGTGAAGCGCTATGGCAATGGCAATCGCCACGCCGGACACAGGGTCCGCAAGAGCACTCATGAATGAGGCCAGTCCTTCAGGAAAATTATGTACTCCGATGGCAATGGCTGACATCAGTCCCATCTTTCTCAGCTGTCCGTCCCGGTGTCCGAACTCATGCGGATTTGTCTCTTCCGGGACGAATCTGTCGATCAGGGCGATCACAGCCATTCCCAGCAGGAAGAAGAAAAGCGCAAGCAGACCGGCGGTACGGCGCGAAAAGGTATGCGCCAGATTCTCAATTGCTTCAGGCAGCATCTCCATGAAGGAGATGTAGACCATGACGCCTGCCGAGAGTCCGAGAGAAAAGCACAGAAGAGAAGTGTTTTCCTTCTTCGCGAAAAAAGGGATCAGGCCGCCTGCTGCAGTCGACAGCCCGGCAAAGATGCAGATCAGCAGAGCAAAAACTTCAGCCTGCACCGCTACTCTTCCTCTTGGATCCTGTTTTCCTTCTTTGCATGCATTTTCAGGTAATCGAGGCTTTTCTGCATTTCCTTGATGAACTCCCCGATATCTTCCTGGTAGACAAGCACTGACTGGCGAAGGAAACGTCCGCCCTCAGTCGGCTTGCTCTCAACAATGTTCAGGTAAAGATCCCCATACATGTTTTCCTTGACATTGAAAAAATAAGTCCTGTCTTTTCTGACAAGTCTCGTCGAATACATTTCACCACGCTGTCCCATAAAGAACCTCCGCAAATAATTTTCTGCCATATTAAGCTATATATTGAAATAGTTGTCAATACGCATGATCATGTTTAATTCTTTATAAACCAAAAGATTAAGATATTTATTGAAAATCTTTTGCTTTCTTTATTGACTAAAAAGGCAATCTTCTGCTACTTTTGTCTTCGTTATCGCGTCTGTCGTATAATGGCTATTACCCCAGCCTTCCAAGCTGGAGATGCGGGTTCGATTCCCGTCGGACGCTTAGGGGCAGTTCCTTTTTGCGGGAATTGCCTTTTTTGTATCTCCTGCCTCTCAGGCGCCCTGCTGACTTGATGAACCGCGCCCGGGCATGGAAAAATAAAAAGTAAAGACAGGTTTTGCTTTCATGATCTATTCAGCCGACAAATATGCTTATTTCATAATTCACAGGATGCTGCGTCTTGAAGAAGGCGAGCGTCTGACGCTGCATGCAAATGAAGAGACAATCGAGTTTGCGCACAAGGTCGCGCATGAGGCTGCTGAGTCCAGCGGCGTCACTGTCAGCCTTGTCTACATCGAAAACGGCAGGGTCGAATCTGTTGACGAGATTGCTCCGTCCTGCAGGGAGAAAAAGGCAAAGTCAGACTGTCTGCTGAATCTTGCAAGCTTCACGCCCTCAGTGTTCAGAGAAGATGAAGAGCTTGATGCTCCATCCCTTCAAAGGCACAGGCTCCTTTCTGATCCTGTCTTTCTGGACAGAAGGATATCCTTCCCATATGCGGTTGCCTATGTGCCAACTGCAGCCTGGGCCCAGTTCATCTACGGAGCTGGTGCAACAGCTGACAGGCTCTGGCTTGATCTTGCTGAGTTTCTCTCCCTCGACGACGAGGACGCCTCCAGTGCAGAGAAGATCCTGACTCAGAGGGCTGCAGTGCTGAACAGTCTGGGTATCCGCTCTCTTCAGCTTGAAGCTGACAACATCAGCCTTTCAGCCGATCTGGCAGACGGAGCCCGGATAACCACGACGGCGATGAATCTCAACGGAAGAAGGTTCTTCTGCCCCAGCCTTCCGTGCGAGGATCTTATCTTTCCGGTGAACTTCCGCAGTGCCAGAGGCTCTTTCAGGTCAACCTATCCTTTCAGGCTCTTTGACAGGGTCTTTGATTCTGCTTCATTCACCGTGAAGGATGGAAAGATTGCATCAGCAAGCGGCATCGAGCCAGCTTATATCAACAGGTATATGAACATCGACGAGAGGGCTGCTTTCGCAGGCGAGATCATACTGTGCGAAAGCCTTACCCAGCCGGCAAAGACGGACCTCGCCTTCGGCATTCCTCTTCTGGACAGGATGAGGTCAAGTGAGGTTGTATTCGGGGGAATAAGCCCTGAGGCTGTCACTCTTGATGATGAGACCCAGCTTGAGGCAAGCGGGCTGAACACAAGCTTTGCCCGTCTGGAAGTGCCAGTGGGAAGCAGACAGCTGTCTGTCGCGGCAAAGCTTTCAGACGGACGCACTGTATCAATTTTTGAAGACGGAGTCTTTGCTCTCGGAATTTAGCTGAGCAAGCAGCCTGAGTCCGTTGAGCGTATGATATTTGTCAACACTGTCAATCAGCGGAATCATCGGCGCAATGGTCTGGCACAGACCTCCTGTCGCCATGACATAAATTCTGGCTTTAAGTTCCTGCGAGGTCTGTCTGATCAGCCTCTCAACCAGGCCTGCATAGCCGAACATCATTCCGGCCCTGATCGAGTCCTCGCTGTTCCTGCCAAGGCAGCTTTCAGGCTGACTGAGCTCTGCCTGAGGAAGCTGGGCCGTTGAGCCGAAGAGCGCGTTGACGCCGGTCAGAAGGCCGGGAACAATGGCCACGCCCTTCACTTCTCCCTTAGGACTCACTGTGGAGAACGTCAGTGCAGTTCCGAAATCGACTGTCATCACATATTTATCCGGATGAACATGATGCGCCCAGGCAAGGTTGCACAGAAGATCGCTTCCCAGCTGGGCCGGAATTGAGGCTCTGTCGAGGCCTGTCTCAGCAAAGCGGCTGACAACAAAAGGAGAAACGCCGAAAAGCTTTGACATCACCTTCTGCATGCTCAGCGTGAGATTCGGAACGACAGAGGAGATTATCACCTTGTCTACCGCACCCGGATCAGCATCCCCGTTTTTCAGAAGGGAGCTGAAGATCACCCTGTACTCATCGGATGTCTTCTTCTGATCTGAAAACACACGGTATGTGCTGATCCACTCTCCGCCATCGCTTATGGCGAGGACGATGTTGGTGTTTCCCACATCAAGCGCAGCAGTCATTACAGAAGCACCACAGAATGTCTGCCTTCGTAGGCCTTGTCCCTGAGTGCGTCAATGCTCTTGTCATTGATGTAGCTCTCAAAGTCGGTGAACCTGTCAATGAGGCCGCCGGGAACGAACTCGATGATTCTGTTGGCAATTGAATCGACGAACTGATGGTCATGGCTGTTGAACAGCAGTGTGCCCTTGAAGTTGATAAGACCGTCATTGAGGGCCTGGATTGACTCAAGGTCAAGATGGCTGGTCGGCTCATCGAAGATCATGCAGTTCGCACCTTCAAGCATCATTCTTGCAAGCACGACCCTGACCTTCTCTCCTCCGGAAAGGACCCTGCAGGCCTTCAGCGCCTCATCGCCTGAAAAGAGCATTCTGCCCAGGAAGGAGCGCACAAAGGTGTCATCATCTTCCTTGCTGAACTGCTGAAGGTAATCAGCAATGGACATGTCAGTGTCAAAGAGCTTTGTGTTGTCCTTGGGGAAATAGCTGAGTGAAGTGGTCACGCCCCAGGCATAGCTTCCGCTGTCCGGCTCCATTTCTCCTGCAAGGATCTGGAAAAGCACTGTCTTCGCATAATGGTTCGGACCGACGAAGGCAACCTTGTCTCCGGGATTGATCGTAAGATTGAGATTCTCGAATATGACCTGTCCGTCAATTGTCTTTGAAAGATCCTTGATCTCAAGACAGTTCTTGCCGATCTCCCGCTCCGGCTTGAATGCGACGTACGGGAAGCGCCTGCTGGAGGGCTTGATGTCGTCAAGAGTCAGCTTGTCGATAAGCTTCTTTCGGCTTGTGGCCTGCTTTGCCTTAGCGACGTTGGAACTGAAGCGCTGGATGAATTCCTTCAGCTCAGCGATCTTCTCCTCGCGTCTCTTCTTCTCATCCTTCAGCTGCTTTGCGGCAAGCTGGCTGGACATATACCAGAAATCATAGTTTCCGACATAGAGCTGGATCTTGCCGAAGTCGATATCGCAGATATGAGTACAGACAGTGTTCAGGAAGTGTCTGTCATGGCTGACTACAATGACTGTGTTATTGAAGTCGGCGAGGAAGTCCTCAAGCCAGTGAACGGACTCAAGATCAAGGTGGTTGGTGGGCTCGTCGAGCAGCAGGATGTCAGGGTTTCCGAAAAGAGCCTGGGCAAGAAGGACACGGACCTTGAGATTGTCCTCAATGTCCTCCATCTTCTTCTCATGAAGCTCGGTCGGAATTCCAAGTCCGTCAAGCATCTGGGCCGCTTCACTCTCCGCTTCCCAGCCGCCCATCTCGGAAAACTCGCTCTCGAGCTCAGCAGCCCTGATGCCGTCTTCTTCTGAGAAATCTTCCTTTGCGTAGATCTCATCTCTCTCCTTCATCACGGAGTAAAGCTTGTCATAGCCCATGATGACTGTCTCAAGAACTCCGTACTTGTTGAAGGCGAAGTGATCCTGGCGCAGCACGGCCATGCGCTCTCCGGGAGTTATGATGACCTCGCCGCTGTCAGCCTCAATCTCGCCTGAGAGAATTTTCATGAATGTGGACTTGCCTGCACCGTTTGCACCGATTATGCCGTAGCAGTTGCCCGGAGTGAACTTGATGTTGACGTCCTTGAAAAGAACCTGTGTTCCGTATGAAAGAGAAATGTTGCTTGCTGTAATCACGGGGTAAAATGCTCCTGATCAAAAAAAAATACAGCACAGGTTTGGTTCCTGTGCTGTTCTCGTTTTAGTTCCTAGGGGAATCGAACCCCTATTTAGAGACTGAGAATCTCCCGTCCTAACCGTTAGACGAAGGAACCGTTTCTGGGATGGAGGGATTCGAACCCCCAAAGGCAGAACCAGAATCTGCAGTGTTACCATTACACTACATCCCATCTCTCTGTTTCCAGTCCTCAGGTACACTACCTGAAAGACTGCAAAGTGTCAACACTCTTTTTCCAAAAAATTTCTTTTTTTTCCGGATCAGGGATAAGCATGCTTGAAGGCCATGACTCTTGAGGATGCACTGAGGCGGTCATCGTCCCTGAATCCGTCGCAAAGATAGCGGTATGCCAGTCCAGCGACCATTGCACCGTTGTCCGTGCACAGTTTCAGGGAGGGGAATGTCACTGTGCAGCCGCCCTCCTCCAGGGCTTTCAGCTCGCTTCTGAGAAGGCTGTTTGCAGCAACTCCGCCTCCGGCTGAAACACGCTTCAGTCCAGTGTCCTTCAATGCAGCCTTGACTCTCTTCATCAGAATGCCGACAGCACAGCGCTGGAATGATGCTGCGATGTTTTCGGCGCTGGCCTCGGCATTTCCGTTTCTGAACTTGTCCAGCTGATTGATCACAGCTGTCTTCAGACCGCTGTATGACATGTCATAAGGATGCTCTCCTCTGTCCAGAGTCGGTCCAGGGAAAAGAAAGGCCATCGGATCTCCGTTTTTGCTCAGACGGTCGATGACGACTCCTCCGGGATAGCCGAGGTCATAGAATTTGGCGACCTTGTCGAAGGCCTCTCCTATTGCGTCGTCGATTGTCGTTCCCAGGACCCTGATATCATCATAGCCGCTCACTGTGCATATCACTGTGTGTCCTCCGGAAACGAGAACGCCCAGATAAGGGTATTCAAGCGGCGTCTCTATCTGGGAGGCATAGAGATGTGCCCTGATATGGTCAATGCCGATTACAGGAATGCCAAGTGCTCTGGCAAAGGATTTGGCAAAGCTGACGCCGACAAGCAGGCTGCCCAGCAGGCCTGGCCTGTTCGACACTGCAACAGCATCAAGGTCTGAACATTTCAGACCTGCCTGTTTCACTGCAGCGCTGACAACCTGGCTGATCCACTCTGTGTGAAGCCGGCTCGCAAGCTCCGGGACAACGCCCTGATACGGTTTGTGAAGCTCTATCTGGGTCGCAATGACATTTGACAGAATCTCGCGGCCGTCCTTAACGACAGCTGCCGAGCATTCGTCGCAGCTTGTCTCAATACCTAATACAATCATGAAATAATTTAATACAGTTCTTCTTCTTCCTCGTCAAGCAAGAAATCATCATCCTCTTCAAGCTCTGTGT
Source organism: uncultured Spirochaetales bacterium (assembly GCA_944390865.1). GTDB lineage: Bacteria > Spirochaetota > Spirochaetia > Sphaerochaetales > Sphaerochaetaceae > Bullifex. The sequence continues at coordinate 64,634 of CALXRC010000005.1, forward strand.
TGTAGAAACCGCTCTGGAAGAAGAGATTATACAGCTCCTGGGAATGAATCGTCTCGAAATAAGTCACCACTGCCGATCCTGCCGGCTGTCCGACAAGCACGGAAGGCTCCTGCTTTGGCGCCCTGTGAAGAGGAACCGGAATGATCAGGTCTTTCGAAACGCCTTTTCCATAATATACATCTCCCACTGCAATGCCCTCCTTAAATGAATTTTATCATGTACTGTAATTCCTGTACAAAAGATAATAGCAAAAAGGAAAAAGAAAAGAACAGAATTATTCTGCCTTAAACTTTTTTCTGATGGATGCCGGAGTGGAAAGACTGCAGTGCCCTCATGAAAGAAAAAGCACCCAGAGGTGCCCTCTGCTGCTTCAGCTGACAGCAGTTCAGTCTTGTTTTAAAGCCAGGATTGGGATTTGAACCCAAGACCTGCTCATTACGAGTGAGCCGCTCTACCCCTGAGCTATTCTGGCAAAATCCTTTTTCTTATAGCACACAAGCGCAAATAATACAACTGGCTTTTCTGCCTGCCGCCTGAAAAAGCGGCAGACAGGAAATTATCAGGCTTCTCCTGCAACGGAAAGAGAGGAGACCAGGATGCTGGGACTTCCCGCCCTGGTCTGGGACAGCGTGACATCAAACTCCAGATCATCGGCAACTGCCGTGATGTTCTCAAGCATTGAGAAAAAATTTCCTGCGACAGTGAAGCCCTGAGCTGCAGGCCCCAGCTTTCCGCCGCTGATGATGAAGCCTGATGATTCGATTGAAAAGTCTCCGCTTACGGGATTCGCACCGGCATGAAAGCCCTTCATCGAAGTGATGTATAGGCCCTCTCCTGCCATAGCCAGAAGCTCATCCAGGCTCAGATCAGAGGGCCGGATGTAAAAGGAATAAGGACTGATTGCGCTTCCGGACAATGAGGCTGCGGCATTCGCCGTAGTCACGGTTCCCTCCTTCTGGGCCCACTGCCTGTTGTAAAGCAGAGTCTTCAGGATGCCGTCGCTGATGACTTCTTTCGTGTACGTCGCCTCTCCGTCACCGTCAAAGGTCTTCTGCACTGTATAGCCTGGATAGAGAGGATCATCAATGAGAGTGACTGCGCTGCTGGCAACAGGCTTTCCGACTCTGTCCTTGTAAGGAGAAAGGCCAAGACAGGCAGTCTTGCCTGAAAAGGCTGATGAGAAGGCAGAGAGGAACATGTTGAAGCATTCCGGGCAGAAAATGATTTTCCGCTCTCCGGATCTGACGCTTTCTGGATGCAGCTTGTCCAGAGCCTTTCTGACAACAGGAAGCATGCTGAGAGAGGAAAGGTCTCCCTCCCTGATCAGCCAGGCGCTCTTCACCTCATCTTTGTCACGCACGATGACGCTTGATGAGATATAGCAGGATGAGAATGAGTCTGACAGGGAGACACCTCTTGAATTCTCAGTGAAGCTTGTGCTTGAAATGGCTGCAGCCTCGCTCTCGCTGCCCTGGCTCACGCGCCTGTCTGCTGCAAAAAGTTCACTCTGGACCTCTCTCAGTTTTGCTTTCAGCTGTGCGGCCGATGCTGTGTATGAGCTCGGACTGTTCTTTTCAGGATAAGCCTTTCCCTTTTCTGTGACAGCGGGTCTGAATGCAGGATCCGGCTCCTTGACGCAGCAGTTGTCAAATGCAAGGCTCACAAGGCGGCGGACTGTGTTTTCATCAGTCTTCTCGCTGACAGCCGTGCCTTCCCTGCCCTGGCAGATGACCCTGAGACTCAGAGTCTGGTCTGAAGAGGAAGTGAATTCCGTCAGCTCATCGTTCACCATGCCGGCACTGACAGAAGAGCCGGATGAATAGACAACTTCCCAGTCCTCAATTCCAAGCCTGGCGCACTCAAGCTCTACAATCGAGCGGATTTCCTTCTGACTCAGCATCTCATCTTCCTCCCACTGTTATCTGCCTGACCCTGATCAGCGGCTGGCCCACGTCAGTCGGTATACTGCCTGACGAGGAGCCGCACATTCCCTGCCCTGTCTTCATGTCAGTGCCGCACATGTCAATATCAAAAAGAATCTGGCTGCCCTTTCCAATCAGGGAAGCCCCCCGTACGGGATAGGTGATCCTGCCGTTTTCAATCATGTAGGCCTCTGTCACGGCGAAGTTGAACTCGCCTGTGACGGGATTGACGCTGCCGCCTCCCATTTTGGCGCAGTAAAGACCTCTGTCAATTGATGATATGATATCCTCATTGCTGTCCTTTCCTGCGGCAATGTAAGTGTTTGTCATCCTGCTTGTCGGAGTGTAGGCATAACTCTGTCTCCTTGCAGAGCCGCTTGACTGTTCGTTCATTCTGCGGCCGTTGAAGCGGTCGACCATGAAGCGCCTGAGTATGCCGTTCTCAATCAGGACCTTTTTCTGGCTGGGCGTTCCCTCATCGTCAATGTTGATGCTTCCCCAGGCATTCGGTATTGTTCCGTCATCAATGGCAGTGACGCAGTCATTCGCGATCTTCTGTCCTTTCTTGTCCCAGAACTCGCTGTTCCTGTAGGCCACGCTCGTGGCTTCAAGCGAGTGTCCGCAGCTTTCGTGGAAGATGACGCCGCCGAAGCCGTTTTCTATTGCAACAGGATAGACGCCAGAATCAACATAGCGCGCATCAATGTTCACAAGGGCCTGCCGCGCGGCTTCCTCAGCAATCTCCTGCGCGGACATGACCTTGTCAAAGAGCTCAAGGCCCATTCTCCTGCCCGGCGAGCAGGAGCCTGTCTGGCTCTCGCCGTTTCTGGATGCGACTGCGCTGCAGGCGGCACGTGAGCGTATCTGCCTGTCTGTCGTAAGCAGGCCTTCGCTGTTTGCGACGATTATCGTCCTGTCTACGTCAGTGAAGCTGGCAGAAGCCTGGCTTATGAGACTGCTTGCCTTTTTTGCATGAGTGCACATTTCAAGCACGTAATCAGCCTTGTCCTTCACGCTGACTGTCGAGGGCACAATCTCAATCCTGTGAATATTGGTGTTGACTCTTTCCCTGAGCACAAAAGGCGGAAGCGACCGCTTCGAGTCCGCAATCGCCTGTGCAGCATTCCGCGCTGCGGCAAGGACTGAGTCCCTGTCCATCGCACTTGCAGTCGCGCTTACGCTTCTGAGACCGAGATAGACTCTGATGCCGACGCCGGAGATGATTGTCGAAGAAACATTGTCAATTCTCGAGTCAACGGCGGATACTGCATTGTTAAGGCTCTCTTCAATAAAGATCTCTGCAAAGTCTGCGCCCGTTGCCAGTGCCGTGTTCAGGGCCTCCATGATCAGCTTTTCATCTATCAGCACAGTAATTATCCCTCCAGCCTTTTGTGGCCTTGCATGTCAGACTGCTGACGGACAGCTTGTATACAAGAATAGCCGTCATTGCTCTCCTGTCCCAGTCAAAATCCGCCCTGTCGTAATGCGCCATAATGAGATTAAGAGCTTTCAGCCGCTCTGCATCACTGGTGACAAGCTCCAGCCTGCCTGTTCCGAGCACTGAGCAGAAGTTCATGTTGCATGTTCCCTTCTCATCGTCAAGAAAGAGTTCGTTCGCGCCTTCAAGCTCAAAGCTGCAGCTGCTGTCCTTTTCGCACAGCTCATAGAATTTTCCATTGCGGTTTTTATGAATATAGAAAAACCTCTCGCCGTCCTTCTTCTCATAGCCGAAGCACAGCGGAAGGACATATGGAACGCTTTCATCATTGAGTGCGATTCTGATCACCTCTGCCTGGCTGATGCACATTTCAACCACTTTCTCATTATCAGAACAATCTCTGTCAATTCTTCTCAAGAGAGGCCTCCTTCTTTGACACAAAATAGATTATCACAAAGCCAAGGGCAAACATGAGTATTGAAAGCGGTATTTCCCAGCCTCTGGGGTTTCCGGGATAGACGGTATAAAGAGAACCGAGCAGGAAGCCAAGTATCATTGTATAAGTCAGGGATGGAAAGCGCTGCATGCAGATCTCAAGTATTCTGGTCAGCAGGATCACGCCGAGGATGAAGCCGAGAACAAACGGAATGAGAACGGCAATGTTCAGCTGGCTTATTGCTGCCATTATGAAATCATAGGTGCCCAGAAGGAGCAGCAGGTAGCTTGTGCTGATTCCGGGAAGAATGAAGCCTACGGCGACAATTATTCCGGTCAGAATCTGGAGAAAGAATGTCGAGACTGACATTTCAAGGGAAGTGTTCTCTCCTCCCATCTGGGGAAGAAAGGCCATGGAAACGACAACTGCGGCGCCGATCAGGAAGCAGAGTACGATTTTCCAGTCGATTTTCTCAATCTTTGCTGTCTTGTACAGCATTGGAACAGAACCGAAGACAAGCCCTATGAAGAAGAACATTGAGACAACAGGAAAGCGGTCTATTATCCCTGCTATAGGGGAAGCGCACAGCACTATTCCCAGCAGGGCCGGAATGCCGAACTGGACAAGGTAGATCAGGTTTCCCTTCCAGTCCTTGAAGAAAGAGCTGATTGAACTTATCAGGCGGTCATAGATGCCAAGCACCATTGCCATTGAACCACCTGACACGCCTGGAACCATCATTGTCGAACCGACAACAAAGCCTTTGATAATAAGAGAGAGTGAAAACATGTTGAGAAATATAGCACTAATACAGAAAGAAGGCCACAAAGCAAAAACCCTGTGACCCTTGTCTGCCAGTCAGTTTAATAATCTGTTCATCTTTCCCAGCCGATATTGAAGCGGATTGTCAGTGCATCGACATCCTTTTCTCCAAGATCATGGCCGAACTCATTCCAGTAATAGGCCGCCTCCATATGGATGACGTTAAACAGATTCACGCCGAGACCTACTGACTTGTAGCCGCCGTTGAGACCTGCCCTGATCTCAAACAGATTGAGGAACTGAAGCTCAGCTCCGATCTTCAGCCTCTGCAGGAAAGAATCTGATGAGAAGTCATCAAACAGTCCTGTGATGTCAACGATGTCGACAGCGACAGTCGGTTTGACAATCCAGTCAATGCTGTACTCAGGCGTCCAGCCGAGTCCGACAGACCAGACCGGAGAAGATTTGTATGTCTCTGTATCATCGCTGAAAACAGATGAGATTGTGCCGGCAGCATCGTCCTTTATTTTCTCATAGTCAGTCTGAATATAGTTGAAGCCTCCGTTGATCAAATGGATGTTTGACACGACATTGGAAATTGTGAAGCCGAACGGGAAATTGACGTTCACGGCCGCAGTCAGAGGAAGCGCCCAGCCCAGTGCAATAGGATGGCCGGAGAAAATTGTGCCGATATCGAAATTGTCGCTGTTCTGGATCTGATCAATGAAGCTTGTTGCTGACAAATCTGTATAAGCCCTCATCTGAAGAGCTGCAGAAAGTCCGACATCGAAGTTAAACGGGCTTTCACGGAAGAACCTGAAGCCGAAGCCGAAAGTCGCCGCAACGTTTATTTCTGGAATTACGGTCATTTCAGACAGACCTGCATTCTCGTTGAAAGTGTTGAGATTGAGCTGTGTGTCAACAGCAAAGGCAAAGCGTCCAAGCTTCATTCCGACACCAGCATCAATTGTAGCCAGTCTGTTGCTTCCGACTGTGGACAGGATTTCAAGCACATCTGGAAGCAGCTCATTTGCCAGATAGTCGGTATCGGCAATTGAGGACGGATCGTCAATGAGATTGTCGATCAGTCCTGTATCGACATAGGCATTCTTGATATTGTAAAGAGTGAATGAGACATTCGGCAGGTTGAAGACAAGTCCCTTCTCTGCAAGAGATGCCGGATTCAGATAAAGCGCATCCTGATTGTTGAACACGGCAAGCCCTGCCCCGCCCATGGACATGACTCTTGGACTGGTCTTTGTATAGATTGAGCCTGGAGTTGAACCAACAGAAGCAAAGAGTGATCCTGCCAGGACCAGAAGCAGTATAATTGCAGTTGCCTTTCTTATTTTCCTCATACAGTGTCCCCCTCTCCAGAACTGCTGCCTGTTCCAAGTACAGTTGAAATGATATCAGACACATCAGGAACATTAATCATGCTGACATCAGAATCCAGATTGTTCTGCAATGATGAAAGCAGGGTTAAGCCATCAATTGCATCACTTACATCAGGATTTTCCAAAATATTATCTTGATTCAGATCTTTGAGCGCATCTGCTGCATTTGCGATTGAGACAACTGTGTTTGTGATGATCTGCACCTGCAGCACTTCAGCCTTAGATAAATTACCTGTCTGTTCGACTTTCTTATTCAGACTTCCTGTCAGGTCAGACAGCATGGAATTAATACTGTCATCAAGCTCATCTACATTAATTGTTTTTGTCAATGCTAGAACAAGAGCTATTGACCCCTTTGCAGCATTGCTCTGATCCTCAGACGCACTTTCTGCAAGCTGATCAGAAAGACTTGCGATTCCAGAAGTGGAACCAAGAGCACCGCTGAGACTGTTGTAAAGGTTTGTGGGATCTTCCTGAGGAGAAAGCAGACCGTATTTTCTTACTTCATCAGCATAGTCACCTAAATTAACTTTTAATTCATCTGCATCACCAAAAGCTTTTGCAATTGAGTCAAAACCTGTAAGTTCAGAGAAATCAATTGTTAAAGGGTCATCTGCAACAAAAGCACTATCAGTTGGAACCTTTTTCATCGAATCAACAGCACTGCTGACGTAATCAGCATTTGCGTTGTTGTTTCCGGCAAAGGAATTTCCTGACATCGCATCCATGAATGAATCAAGCGAACAGGATGCAAGGAGCATCAGAAAAAGAATTAACAGCGGCAATAGTTTTTTCATACCTTTTTTTATCTCCAACGAGAAATATCCTGATTAATCGTAACACAAAAAATATCAAACAGAAATCTGTTTTGAATAAAAGCAGATTTCAGTCATTTTTAGTGCGCACATAGTCATCAATTGAGTTTATTTCTTTATCCAGCGGAGAAAAATCATACATTTCTGCCATTGGGAAATCCAGAACCTTCGACAGCTTGTATGCAAGCGGAAGAGAAGGAAGAAACACGCCCTTCTCTATTGCAATGATCGTCTGCCTGCTGACGCGGCAGCAGAAAGCAAGCTCGCTCTGAGTCATCCTGCGTTTTAATCTGAGAGCCTTTACAAGATTGTTCATAGAATGAATTGAAAACCTGAACTGTTTTTTTGTCAATGAAGGTTTACATAGAACAGCGTACCCGGAATGCGGGTACGCTGAAGGAAGAATTATTTACTTTTTCTCTGATCTGGATGCAATTGCGGCCTGTGCTGCGGCAAGTCTGGCAATAGGAACGCGGAACGGAGAACAAGATACATAGTTGAGAGGAACATCCTGACAGAATCTGATTGTCTTCGGATCTCCTCCATGCTCGCCGCAGATGCCGAGCTTGATATCAGGGCGCACTGAGCGTCCCAGCTGGGCAGCCATCTTGACGAGCTTTCCAACACCGTCTGCATCAATTGTCGCAAACGGATCATATTCATAGAACTGCTTGTCCGGGTCGTTGACGTAGTGAGTCAGGAAGCTGGCCGCGTCGTCGCGTGAGAAGCCGCAGGTCATCTGAGTGAGATCGTTTGTGCCGAAGCTGAAGAACTCTGCTTCCTGTGCGATCTCGTCAGCTGTGATTGCAGCACGCGGAACCTCAATCATTGTTCCAATCTTGTAGTCAACCTTGAGTCCCTGTTCGTCAAAGACCTTCTCAATTGTCTTGAGCGCCCTTTCCTTGCAGAAAACAAACTCCTTGTAAATTCCGACGAGCGGAATCATGATTTCAGGCTCGACCTTGTATCCTTCACGCTTGACCTGGATTGCAGCCTCAATGATTGCCCTGACCTGCATCTCAAGGATTTCAGGATAGACAACTGCAAGGCGGCAGCCGCGGAAACCGAGCATCGGGTTAAACTCATGATGCTTTGCAATCTTCTGGCTGAGCTCCTCAACGCTTATGCCGAGCTGAAGTGCTGTCTCATGACGTGTCGTGCTGTCATTAGGCAGGAACTCATGAAGAGGCGGATCAAGCAGACGGATTGTCACGGGCAGTCCGTTGAGGGTCTTGAAGATTTCATAGAAGTCGCTTCTCTGCATCGGAAGCAGCTCGTTGAGGGCCTGCTCTCTTGCACCCAGCGTATCAGCAAGGATCATCTTCCTCATTGAAAGGATCCTGTTTCCGCCGAAGAACATGTGCTCAGTCCTGCAAAGTCCGATTCCCTCTGCTCCGAGAAGCACGGCGTAATGGGCATCCTTCGGTGTGTCCGCATTTGTCCTGACGCCCATTGTCTTGATCTCGTTGACGTAGCTCATGAACTTCTTGTAGTTCTGGTAGAGAAGGCTCTCGCTTTCCCTCATTGTGCCGTCAAGCACCTGCATGATCTCACTTGGCTTCACAGGGATCTTCTGTGTGTATACAGCGCCTGTGAATCCGTCGATTGCCATGTAATCGCCTTCTTTGAGCTTAACACCCTTCACTTCCAGAGTCTTCTGGATCTCATTTACGTGGATCTCTCCGCAGCCAGAGACACAGGGGCAGCCCATTCCTCTGGCGACAACAGCTGCATGGCTTGTCATGCCTCCGCGGCAGGTGATGACGCCGCGGCTGACTGCCATTCCTCCGATATCCTCAGGGCTTGTCTCCTCGCGCACGAGAATGACGTCCTTTCCTTCTGCGGCGGCCTCTTCAGCAGCCTTTGCAGTAAAGTAGATCTGTCCGCAGGCTCCGCCCGGGCTGGCGGCAAGGCCGCTTGTAGCTTCCTTGTATCCGAGGTCGCGGATGATCTTGTTGTCAAGGATCGGGGCAAAGAGCTTGTTGAACTCCTGTGCAGGAACGCGTGAGACTGCAGTCTCCTTGTCGATAAGGCCTTCATCAACCATCTCGACCTGGCTTCTCAGCCAGCTGAAGATAGTCCTCTTTCCGCTTCTGGTCTGAAGCATGTAGAGCTTTCCTTCCTGAATTGTGAACTCGATGTCCTGCATGTCATGATAATGCTGCTCAAGCGTCTGCCTGATATCACAAAGCTGCTGGTAGACTTCCGGATTGATCTTTGCAAGCGTGTCAATAGACTGAGGAGTCCTGATGCCGGCAACGACATCCTCACCCTGTGCGTTCATCAGGAATTCTCCGAAGAACTTGTTCTCTCCGCTTGAGGGATCACGGGTGAAGGCAACGCCTGTGCCTGAGGTGTCTCCCATGTTTCCGAAAACCATGGACTGGACGTTGACAGCTGTGCCGAGCAGGCCGCGGATATCATTCATCAGACGGTACTTGATGGCTCTCTCGTTGTTCCATGAATTGAAAACTGCGTCAATTGTCTTGAAAAGCTGGTACTCAGGATCTGCAGGGAAATCCTCTCCTGTGAATTTCTTGTATACAATCTTGTAGCGCTTGATCACTTCCTTAAGGTTCTCAACATCAAGCTCTGTGTCAAAGACCTTTCCGTTCTCATCCTTCACAGACTGAAGCACTCTTTCGAACTCGGCATGAGGAACTCCCATGACGACATCGCCGAACATCTGGATGAAGCGGCGGTAGCTGTCCCAGGCGAAGCGCTCATTGCCTGTCTTGTCAATAAGAGCCTGAAGAGAGTCGGGATTAAGACCGAGGTTGAGAACCGTGTCCATCATGCCCGGCATTGACTGGGCTGCACCGGAGCGCACAGATACAAGCAGAGGATTCTTCTTGTCTCCAAGTTTCGCACCCATGAGCTTCTCGAGCCTCTTGAGGTTCTCAAGAACTTCATCTCTCAGTCCTTCAGGATATGCACCCTTGTGTGAATCAAAATAAGCGCAGGCTTCTGTCGTGATGGTAAAGCCGGGCGGAACCGGAAGTCCGATGCTTGTCATATCAGCAAGGTTGGCTCCCTTGCCTCCCAGAAGTGCCTTCATGTCTGCCCTGCCCTCTGTCTGACCGGCTCCGAAGAAGTACACGTACTTAGTTTTCTCTTTTTTCATACTGATCTAGCGACACAAAGCGCAAAGCTTGCGTCAAACCTCCTGAAAGTGATCGATCAATGCTCAACGAGCTGATGGGTTTTCTACTCAATGTATCAATTTTATCAGATATTGAACTTAAGTCAATTGTTTATGATTTAAGAAATTACTAAAAACAGCACAGGCTTTTTCTTAATTAATTTGTTAAAGATGAAGAAATTAATCTGATATGGTCAGATTATGGAATTATGTTTCATTTTTAAAAGTTGTCTTTTTTCTTCCACTCCTCGATCAGATCAATGCCTGATTTCGACAAATGAATGGTGTAATGAGCAGGAGGAAGGCAATTTTTTGCACTCCATCCGGACTGCGTGCAAAATCATTGACTATGACATCATCAGAGGAATCCATGTTCACAAACAGATCATCCAGACAGAATTTTGAGATCACTGCTATCTTAGCCTGCTTGCTGCCCTTCTCTCTTTCCTTTCTGCTTATGCCTTTTATCATGAGGTTGAGTTCAAACAGCATCACATCTTCCTCAGAAAAAAAAGACTGTGCGGGATTCTGCATCCTGCACAGCCCTGGATATCTGAAATCCTGACATCTCAAGCAGTGTAACTTTCAAGTATCTTCGCTCTGGATGGCTGCTTCAATCTTTCAAGAGCCCTCTTCTCAATCTGGCGGATTCTCTCCTTTGTGAGGTTGTATATCTCGCCGATCTCCTTGAGGCTCATAGGTGCACTGTTGTTCAGTCCAAAGCGCAAAATGATGATCTGTCTCTCCTTTTCCGGGAGTGTGTCAAGAACTGCATTGATGTCTTCTTTAAGGCACTTCTGCATTGCCAGCTCTTCAGGGCCGAAGCCTTCATCCTCAATGAAGTCTCCAAGCTTGCTGCTGGATGCGTCAGAACCGTTCGTTATCGGGGTGTCAAAGGAAACTGTCTCCCTTGAGATGTTCAGCAGTTCGTTGACCAGTTCAGGCTCAAGTCCGGCTTCCTTTGCGATCTCCTCGATTGAAACATCAGCACTGCCTGATGAATGCATGAGGGATTTCTGAGCCTTCTGGATCTGGAAAAGCTCATTTGCCCTGTTAAGCGGCAGTCTGACTGCACGGCTCTTTTCGCAGATGGCTTTCATGATTGACTGTCTGATCCACCACACAGCGTAGGAGATGAAATGATAACCTTTCTCCGGCTCAAACTTGTCAAGCGCAATCAGCAGGCCGATATTGCCTTCATCGATCAGGTCCTCAAGGGGGAGTCCCTGTCCCTGATATTTCTTGGCAACTGCCACAACGAAGCGGAGGTTTGCGCTGATCAGACGCTCGCGGGCTCTTTCGTCGCCCTTCTGCGCACGCACTGCCAGCTGGTATTCTTCATCATGATCAAGCAGAGGAACCCTGTTGATTTCCTTCAGGTAAATTGAAAGAACATCCTTATCCTCTTCCATTGAAACTGTTTCATTTAACATCTTTCCTGTCATGATCCGTATCTCCTATACGCAAATACTCAAGCAAGATGCATGCCAAGTGCTAATTCCTTGCAGAAGCCCAGCCGGAAGGCCGGAAATTCGGTTCAGGACAGAAAAACTGTTTCGTTTTGACACAAGGTGATGAAAACAGGGCAAAAATGTGTCACTTTGATACAAAATGAATGTCAGGCAGTGAGAACAGGTGTCTTTTTAGCCCTAAAATCGATTTCAAGAGACTTCAGAAGGTTCCATTCACCTTCCGGACGGATATCAAAAGGACTGTAATCAAGGCTTATGCGCATTTCATCGTAGGTGGCCCTGATCAGCGCGCAGATCTCATCTCCCTCATCGAGCGGAATGTTTAAATCCTTTCTTCCTGCAAGATAGACCCTGAACTGGTAGCTGAAGAATGTGGAGAATTCAATGTCAATCGTGCCGCTGTCCGTACAGCGCAGGTAAAATGCCTTTATATATGAAGATATGCAGCCTTCACAGTCGCCGTTCAATGCGGCTTCCCTGGCTTTCTTCATCTGAATAAGACTGTTGAGCTTTCTTATATCCAGCATTTTATCCTCACTACCTACTTAAATAATAACAAACGGCAGAAGCGGCAAGAGCCAAAATTGAAAAAAATGCACACTGTTACTTTTTTTCACACCGCACAGTTCTTGCCCCTTTTTCATATTGCCGAGCTGAAACTTGTTGAGTATATTATCCTAATGTTGAAAAACAAATGCTCAATATATAAGGAGAGATATAGATTATGAAAATCATTCCTTTGAATGACAGGGTACTGGTTAAGGTTGCAGAAGCTGAAGAGAAGACAGCAAGCGGTCTTTATATCCCGCAGACAAGTCAGGAGAAGACTCAGATTGCTGATGTTGTCGCAGTCGGCGACAGCGAGGACATCAAGGTTAAACCCGGCCAGAAGATCCTGCATGACAAATATGCAGGCACACAGGTCAAGGCAGACGGCAATGAATACCTCATTCTTGCAGCTGCAGACATTCTTGCAGTCATCGAGTAAGACAAGGTGCTGAGAATTTGAGGGCATCCGCTTTTCCGGATGCCCTTTCTGTTTAATAGAGGAAATTCTCTATTCTGCTGGCAAATGAGGAGACATTAAGCATCTCCCCTTCCGGCGTGCTGTAGGGAGGAATGCAGGCTCTGATCAGGCTGATATAGCGTTTTGCCCTCGCATCGGCGATCACGGCCACTCCCCTGTCAGACTCGCTCCTTATCAGCCTTCCAAGCCCCTGCTTCAGTGTTATCAGCATTTCAGGCAGCTCAATTTTCATATACGGGTTTTCTCCGGCTGCGGCAATGGCCTCGCAGCGGGAGCGCTTTACAGGATCCTCGACATGGGGAAAGGGAAGCTGGGTTATGATGAGCAGCTTCAGGGCCTGTCCCGGAACGTCTATTCCTTCCCAGAATGAGCGGACGCCGAAGAGCACTGAGCTCTCATCTTCAATGAATTCCCGTCTCAGCTTCTCCGCGCTTGTTCCCCTTCTCTGTATCAGCAGTCTTGTGCTGATCCTGTCCTTCACCTCCTCATAGACTGTCTCCATCATTTCATTTGAGGTGAAGAGCACAAGGGCGCTGCCTTCGCTTGAGCTGACTGCATCTGTTATCAGAGATGCAAGATAATGGGAATAGGCCTTTCTGCTGCCGATATTGAAGCCCATGCCGTCTTCTCCGTCAGGATATAGCAGCAGGGCATTGTGCTCATAATCAAATGGGGACGCATAAAAACCTGTTATCAGATCCGGAAAGCTGTCAAGCCCTGTCTGGGCCAGGAAGTATGAAAAATCCTTTCCGGCCTTCACTGTCGCTGAGGTGCACACAACGGTTGAAAGCCTGCTGAATATTGTCTCGTTCAGCTTTGAGGCTACTGAGAGCGGAGATATCATCATGACAGTGCTGTCCCTGTCGCTGCCATAGCGGTAGTGAAAGACAAGATCCCTGTGCGCATCGTGTTCAAGAAAGAGGGAAAGCAGCGTGTGGTATGAATCAAAGCTTTCCAGGACTGACCGTCCCATTCTCACATAGATTTCATCATCATCCTGCCCTTTTCCGGAAAGGAAAATCCTGAGGACCCTGCGTATGTCATCAAGGCAGGAAATGAGTGCCATGACATCAGCGCGCCTGGATGAAAAGCTTTCCGCTGTATCAGTGACAAGGCACTGGGACTTGAACTTTCTCCTCTCCTCAGGGCCGATGAGATCAGCAAGGAAGAATTTAAGCTGCGAACCGAAAGCTGAACAGCTGGCCTCAAGCAGGCGGGCATCCTGCGCTGTCGCCTCCCTGTTCAATGAAGAAAGGATGTCAGCAAGGTGCTGTCCTTCCTTTTCCTTGAAGCTGATGGCAAAGAGCTTTCTCCACAGCTCGGCATACGACCTGTTGTCAAGGCTCAGGGAATAGAACTCAGTGGCGGCCTTGTCAATGTTGTGGCACTCATCGATTATCAGGCGGCTGTACGGAGGAAGAATGACAGTATCATCATAGTCCTCATGGTTTTCGATCCTGATCGATGAGTCGATGAACAGCAGAGCATGGTTTGTGACGATGATCCTGCTTTTGGAGGCTTTCTCAAGGGCGTTGTAATAGAAGCAGGAAGAGAAATGCCTGCACCTCTGCTTCGTGCAGCTGTCCCTGTCGCAGCGCACGCGGCTGAGGAAGGGAGAGGAAAGAAGCGGATGATCCAGCTCCTCCACTATGCCTGTGGCTGTCGAGCGGAACCAGGCATAGATTCTCTCCTCATCGCTCTGGGCTTCGGAGAACAGGGCTTCTGTCCTGTCGCGGAAGGAGCTGACAGCATTGAGCATCTTGCTTGTGCATACATACCTTGCCCGCCCGAGCAGCAGGCAATAGGACACGTCGGTGCCAAGCAGTCTGACAAGAGAAGGAAGATCCTTGTTCATCAGCTGCTGCTGAAGGGCGACGTTGCTTGTCGCAATGACAGTCCTGTCTTCCGGATCCTCAAGAGCGTGGAGGATTGCCGGGGCCAGATATGCATAGCTTTTTCCCGTGCCGGTGCCGGCCTCGATCACGCCCTTTCTGTCCTCATTGTAGCACTGGGCAACATCCCAGGCCATGGACAGCTGGTCGTCACGCTTCTCGAAGTTCTCAAGTCCCTTCTCAAGCAGTCCGCCTTTTGCGAATATGTCTTCAAGCTGGCTGTAGTCTATCACTCTTGCCCTCTTGCGTATTCTTCAAGCTTCCTGTGCAGGGTCTTGCGCCCTATCGCAAGCACTTCGGCAGCCTTTGTCTTGTTTCCCTTGTAGTGGGCTACAGTGGACAGGATGATCTTCTTCTCCGCCTCCTCAAGCGTAGTTCCCACATTGATGCTGACAGTCTCATTCTCATCTCTTGAGGCGATGTGAGGAGGAAGCTCGTCAACATCAATCATGGCGCCTCTGGCCAGCACGACACAGCTTTCCACTGTGTTTCTCAGCTCCCTGATGTTTCCCGGCCATGAGTAAGCCAGCAGGGCCTTGCGTGCGCTGTTTGTAAAACCCTCGACATGGCGGCCGTCCTCCTGGTTGAACGTGTCAATGAAAGAGGAGATGAGCAGAGGAATGTCTTCCTTCCTCTCCCTCAGAGGAGGGACTTCGATATGGACCACATTCAGGCGGTAATAGAGATCTTCCCTGAAGTTTCCATTCCTGATCTCCTGCTCAAGATTCCTGTTTGTGGCTGCCACGATGCGCACATCCACACTGACAGTCTCTTCTCCGCCCACGCGCTCAAAGCAGCGCTCCTGCAGCACGCGCAGGATCTTTATCTGTGTGCTCTGATCAATCTCCCCGATCTCATCAAGGAAAATGGTTCCTCCGTCAGCCAGCTCAAAACGTCCTTTCTTCTGGCTCACGGCCCCTGTGAAGGCGCCCTTCTCGTGCCCGAAAAGCTCGCTCTCAAGCAGTGTCGGCGACAAAGAGGCGCAGTTGACCTTGATCAGCGGGCCGTCAGCTCTGGAAGAAAGGCTGTGAATTGCATCTGCGACAAGCTCCTTTCCTGTTCCGCTTTCGCCGGTAACAAGGACGGAAGCTTTGCTTGGAGCGACCTGGGCGATGATTTCCATCATCTTCGCAACAGGCGCACTCTTGCCGATTATCTTCTGATACCCCTGCTTTTTCTTCAGAACGTCAATTTCCGCCTTCAGCTGCCTGTTCTGCTCGCTGATGCGTTTGTTTGACAGAGCCTTGGAGACTGTGAGGATGAGATGGTCAAGGTCCACAGGCTTTGTGAAAAAGTCAACGGCTCCGTCCCTCATCGCCTGTACAGCGTCTTCGATTGAGCCGTGCCCCGTGAGCACAATGACAGGCAGCGTCGGGTATGCTGCGTTTATCTTCTTCAGCAGGTCGTAGCCGCTGATGCCCGGCATCCTCAGATCAGTGATGACAAGATCAACTGACTTTTTGTTGATCATTGTCCAGGCGGCCTGGCCGTCCTCTGCCTGAAGCGTGTCATAGCCCTCGTCCTCAAAGGCAATTGCAAGTCCGGAACGGATGTTTTTCTCATCATCTGCGATCAGTACTGTAGCCACCTGTCACTCTCCTGTCTCTTCCAGAGCCGTACGCTCGTCATCAGGTACAGGAAGACTGATCCTGAAGCAGGTCCCCTGTCCCACCGTGCTTTCCACGGAGATGTCTCCTCCGTGTTCCTTGATGATCTTGTAAACCACTGTCAGGCCGAGCCCTGTGCCGTTTGCCTTGGTCGTGAAATAAGGCTCGAAGATCTTTGCCAGATGCTCCTGGTCAATTCCGCAGCCGGTATCCCTGACACAGATGACCACATTGTTTCCCTGAGCGTAAGCAGAAAGATCAAGCCTGCCTCCGTTCTCCATTGCGTTAAGCGCGTTCTTGATGATGTTGAGCAGGGCCTGGCGCAGGAAACTGTCATCGATCATGAGCTTCGGCAGGAAGGGCTCGACAGTGACGCTGAACCTGATTCCATGCTCTTCAAGCTCAGGGCGCACGAAGTCCTCAAGATTCCTTATGACAGGCTCAAGCCGCTGCTTTTTCAGATTCACATCCATAGGACGCACGGCAAACAGGAAATCAACTGCGATGCTGTTGAGATGCTCTATCTCCTCTTCCAGCACGCTGAGATAGCGCTCGGCATCATCCAGCGTCAGCGACTTCTTCTTTGAAAAAGCCTTCTTCAGCAGCTGAATATGTATCTGCATGGCAGCAAGCGGATTTTTTATCTCATGGGCAATTCCTGCCGCCATTGTAGTCATGCTGGCAAGGGACTCGCTGCGTCTCAGGCGGGCCTGGGAGCGCTTGTCTTCCGTTATGTCCCTGACAATGAGATCAAGATAGTCAAAATCATCACTGTTTATCCTTCTGTTCTGAATCAGTATGATCCTGACTTCAGATCCCTGCTGGAAATAAAACTCCTTTTCAGCCTCCCCGCTTTCACCTTGCAGGCTCTCCAGATAGGAAAGGACCTCGTCATCAGTGATGATCTCATCCAGTCTGTGTCCTTCGCTGCGGCCCATGTACAGCCTGTTTGTGGGAAGCAGCGTCGCAAAGATCACGTTTGCATATACAATCAGGTCCTGAGACAGCACGCAGTGCCCGACCTTGTCATTCTCGATCAGGGCCTCAAGCATGTCATTGCGGCTGATCTGCTGGCTTACCAGGTTTTTCAGCTCGTCAGAAGGCATGCTGTCCAGTCTTTCAATTGCCTTTCTGAGCAGTCGTCCGTTCATAATACACTAATCCCCCTCTGAATCCGCTCAAGCATCGTCCTCCTGTTCTGGGAGTAGATATCGGCCTGAGTGACAGCATGGCAGAAGAGATCGAGGATGTCAGAGGCAGGCCTGTCTGCAATGACAGACTGCCTGAAGCCGTCCTCGATGATCTCCATCACCCTGCGGATGAAAAGGTCAAAGGCGCTGAACTCCTCAAGGAAGGAGGAAAGCGCCGTCAGCTCCTGCGCATCAAGCGGCTTTCTCCTGATCAGCAGCCTGTGAACAAAATTCTCAGCCTCTGAGCTGAGCTTCGCAAGATCAAGTCCGCCGGCACTGAAGAAAAAGTCCTGAATGGAAAGGCTGTCATGGGCAAAGAAAGTACTCTCCAGAAACTGCTTTTCCTCTTTCTGCCCGATTTCATGAAATTCGTACTGCCTTACGCGTGACAGAATAGTGGGCAGGATGCGGCTTGCCGAAGATGAGATCAATATGAAATAGACAGAGGCCGGCGGCTCCTCCAGAATCTTCAGTATCGAGTTCATCGTGCCGGCTGCCACGTTCTCCGTGCCCTCAAGCACAATGACCTTCCTCTGATCAGGATTCTGGAAGGCAAAGCTCTGGATCTGCCTGACCTGATCGATTGTGTAGACAGAGGTCTTCTTCTTTCTCGAAATCAGGCGGGCCAGCGCCTCATCATACTTTTTCAGAAAGGGTTCAAGCTGGCCGGATGAAGGGTCTGAAGGAAAAGAATACATCACGTCTGACAGTTCTGCAGCCGCAGCGAAGACATCCTTCTGGCTGTTTGTGTAAAGCGCTTCATGAAAGGCCGAGAGGAAGACGGCATTCTCATGCCTGAAGGCACCGGCAGCTGCAAGGTTCCTGTTCTTCTCAAGGATGTTCCTCAGGGCCTTCAGCCTGATCAGGCTGTCCCTGTTCGGTATTATCACAAGGTTGGCACTCGCGAGAGTGTCAAACCTGTCCTCTTCTCCAAGCAGGGCAAGCGCAAGCTCTGAGGCCGCTGTCATCTTTGATGAGTACGGGGGGCCGAAAAACAGGGATGAACGTGCCAGGTTTCCCTTTTCCAGTTCGCCCCTCAGCCTTGAAGCAAGCTGCGGCTGCGTGCGCTCAAGTCTTTCAAACGGCATTGCCGCTCACCTCCTGAATTGTCTGCATCCCGCTTTCAGCAAGTGTTTCGATTGTGCTGAGGGCCTGCGGCGAGATCACGCTGATTATTCTGGTGTATATGACAGAGGAATCAAGAATGCCTGACACATCAAAAAGGCTCTGCAGCGTAAGCAGATGGATGATGACCGTCACTGCCAGCAGGCTTATGATCAGTCCCCAGATAAAGCCGAGTATATTGTCCAGGGCACCCAGCCTGAATGTCTCCACAATCTTTCTCAGCATCTTTCCAACCAGTATGACAATCAGAAAGCCTGTGAAGAAGAGGACAATGAAGGTGATTGCAGTCACGGCTATTGGCGGAAATGACTCAGGCAGCAGGGAGGCCATATGAGGCTGTGCCATGGAAAGAAACATCACGGCAGATATCAGTCCCACGATAATGCCTGCCCACTTTGACAGTTCCATCACAAAGCCTTTGATGCAGCAGCTGACAGCGCTGATCATGCATATTGCGAAAATGATGATGTCAACAAGTGAAATACTAACTGATCCGATCTGAAACAAAGTCATTCCTATCTCCTGAAATAATGCGGGCAATCCTCAGTGCGGCATCACCCTGTGCCAGCTGTGCAGCATTGCGGGCAAGCCGGCCGTTCAGCCTGTTATCATCCATCAACAGGCATATTTTTTCAACAAAGTCGCTTCCGTCAGAAACGGCGGCTGCATCGTGCGACAGAAGGTAGCCGGCATTTTCAACCTGGTCTCCTCTGCTGGCGGCGGAGAGAGGAATCAGCAGCGAGGCCTTGCCCAGAGTGCAGATTTCGCTGACTGCATTGGCCCCTGCCCGGCTGACAATGAGCTTTGCCCTGGCCATCAGCTGGGCTAGACCGTCATGGATGAACTCAGTCTGAGTGTAGTTTCTGCTCCTGACAGACAGATCTCCGCTTTTGCCGCACTGATGGTAAATCCTGTATCGTTTTGTCAGCCTCTCCAGATTGTCATAGACAAGCCTGTTTATCTGGGCTGCGCCCTGGCTTCCTCCAAGCACCAGGATGAAGTCGTCCTCCGCTCTGATGTGTTCCTGTGCGGCCCTGACGATATCGGGACGTACAGGGTTGCCTGTGACGACGGCATTGGCTCTTTCTGCAGCCTTTCCCGCAAAGCCGAGGCAGAGCACAGAGGCAAAGCGGCTGTTGATCCTGTTTGCAAGTCCAAGAGAAAAGTCTGACTCATGAGTGACTATCCTGATGTGCAGCGAGGCTGCGGCGAGCACTGCGGGCACAGAGACAAAGCCCCCTTTTGAGAAAAGCACGTCAGGGCGGCGTTTTTTCAGAATCCTCCTTGCCTGAAAAAAACCGGCCGCCACCCTGCCCAGATCAGAAAGATTCCTGAGTGAGAAATAGCGTCTGAGCTTTCCTGTGCTGACTGCGTAATACTCAAGGCCGCAGGACTGCACAGTCTTTCTGTCTTCCTCTTTGCCGCAGCCTATATAGAAAGCCTCAATATCCTCAAGCTCCTTCAGTTTCTCATAGACAGTCAGAGCGGGAATAACATGGCCGAGAGTTCCTCCGCCGGTAAACGCGACAACCATGAATTAAAGGTACTCCCTCATTTTATCTGTGTCAATTAGACACACATGTAGTCTTTTGACACAGAATACAAACTATATTTCCTTTGAAAGCCAATTTGGTTATTATACATGGCATGGCAAAAAACATCTTCGCCGCTCTTTTCGGCGGCACAAAACATGATAAGGACATGAGACGGCTCAGACCTCTGGTCGAGGCAGTAAATAATCAGGCATCCTGGGCTGAAGGCCTCAGCGAGGAAGAGATGAAGGCGCAGACAGCCAGATGGAAAGCAGAGCTGGCTGCCGGTTCAGTGACCACTGACCAGATCATGCCGAAGGCCTTTGCCCTTGCCAGGGAAGCCAGCTTCCGCGTGCTGGGAGAACGCCACTACGACGTTCAGATCATGGGCGCTATAGTACTCCATCAGGGAGACATCCTGGAAATGAAGACAGGTGAAGGAAAGACGCTGACCTGCGTTCCTGCCGCCTATCTCAATGCCCTGACCGGAAAAGGTGTCCATGTCGTCACAGTAAATGAGTATCTGGCACAGCGCGACGCTTCCTGGATGGGACCTGTTTATGCCTATCTGGGCCTGACAACCGGTGTCATCCTTTCCAATCAGGACAAGGAGCACAAAAAGCTGGCCTATCAGTGTGACATTACCTATGGAACAAACAATGAGCTGGGCTTTGACTATCTGCGCGACAACATGCAGTGGAGAATGGAAGACAAGGTCCAGAGGGGGCACAACTACTGCATTGTCGATGAGATCGACTCAATCCTCATTGATGAGTCCCGCACTCCGCTGATCATTTCCGGCCAGGCAGAAGATGATTCAAAGCAGGTCAAGGCTGCAGACAGCATCGTGCAGTTTCTCAAGGAATGCGAGAAGAATCCCGAAACAGGCGATTACTATGAGCTGACCAAGATGGAAATGCTGGACAGGAAGACTGTCGAGAACTTTGATGAGAGAGGCGACTACCGTCTTGACGAGAAGAGCAAGAATGTCACTTTCACAAAGCAGGGAATTGACAATCTGGAACGCATCCTGAAGCAGCAGGGCCTGCTTATAACCAGCACGGACGAGAATGGCAATGACATAACCAGCATCTATGATGACGGAAACTTCGAGATGATCCACTACTGCACGGAAGCAGTCACCGCCCACAGGCTATACGAGAGAGATGTCGACTATGTCGTGCGGGACGGACAGGTCGAGATCGTCGACCAGTTCACAGGACGAGTGCTCCCAGGCAGGCGGTACTCAGGAGGCCTTCATCAGGCAATTGAGGCCAAGGAGGGAGTAAAGATCCTCGGTCAGTCAAAGACTTTCGCGACAATCACCTTCCAGAATTTCTTCAGGATGTACTCAAAACTGTCCGGAATGACGGGAACTGCTGACACTGAGGCCAATGAATTCAAGCAGATTTATGATCTTGATGTCGTTGTGGTCCCCACAAACAAGCCAGTCCAGCGTGTCGACCTGCCTGATCTCATTTACTACAACGAGGCAATGAAGTTCAATGCAATTGTCGAGGAAGTTAAGAAGATCCATGCGACCGGACAGCCTGTGCTTGTCGGCACTGTGTCGATTGAGAAGTCAGAGCTGCTCTCAAAGCTTTTCAGAAAAGCCGGCATACAGCATGAAGTCCTGAACGCCAAAAACCATGCCAGGGAAGCTTTCATCATCGGAGAAGCCGGCAGCAAGGGCGCTGTCACAATTTCCACGAACATGGCCGGACGCGGCACTGACATCAAGCTTGGCGGCTCGCCGGAGCACCTTGCCATGAAGAAAGTCGGCAGCGAGGCCGATGCCGAGACTCTCCGCCAGGCAGTGCAGGACATTCTGCCTGAATGGAAAAAGAACTATGAGGAAGTCAAGGCTCTCGGAGGTCTCTATATCATAGGCTCAGAGCGCCATGAGTCCAGGAGAATTGACAACCAGCTGCGCGGAAGATCAGGCCGTCAGGGAGATCCAGGCTGCTCGCGCTTCTTTGTCTCCCTGGAAGACAGCCTCATGCGTCTCTTCGCCTCTGACAACATCCGCTCTCTTGTGGGACGGCTTGGCATGTCTGACGGTTCCCCTCTTGAGAACAAGATGCTCACCAACGCAATCGAGAAGGCTCAGATGAGAGTTGAGGAGCGCAACTTCGAGATCAGAAGAAGACTGCTTGACTATGATGATGTGCTCAACGAGGAGAGAAACTACATTTACGAACAGCGCGATGAGATTCTCTCAAGCAGCGATCTTGTCTCAAGAATCAAAACCAACTGCGAGATCTTCACCCGTTCTCTCTATGAAGAACATCAGAAAGAAGGATACAGGAAATTCTGCGAGGCGCTGCAGCACACGTTCACGACTGACTTCGCCCTCAGCGAGGATGAGTATGCGTCAAAGCCTGTCGAGACAGTAACCCAGCGCATTGACAAGATCCTTGAGGACAAGGAGAACCTCATCGGAAAGGACAACTTCAATCTCTTCCTGCGCTCTGTCTATCTCAGGAACATTGACCGCAGGTGGATTGACCATCTTGATGTGCTGGATGAGCTCAAGGACGCTTCCCAGCTCAAGAGCTATGCCCAGAAAAATCCGCTTGTGGAATACAAGAACGAGGCAAGCGATGCTTATGACAGGATGCTTGACGAGATCAGCGAGAATGTCTGCCGCATGGCAGTGGCAGCAAAGTTTGTCCTCAAGAACGCAGTCAGGCAGCCAGAGCAGAAAAAGCTCACTCTCTCAAAGCCAGAGCTTGCCCGCCCCTCTGCCCCGCGCCAGAGTGAAAGGCCTGTGACGGATTCTGCAATGAACACGACTACAGTTGTACGTACTGCCCCGAAGATCGGACGCAACGATCCCTGCCCCTGCGGCAGCGGCAAGAAGTACAAGAACTGCTGCGGCAGGAACGCTTAAAGCAAAGGCTTCAGGATTGACCTGAAGCCCTTTTCTTTCAGATGAAAAGTTCCGGATTCAGCGTTATCCCGCCCTGCTCTATCTGCAGGTACAGAGTCGGACGGCTGAAAAGCTGAGAGGAGGATCCTATGGCGCCGATCACGTCGCCGGCCTTGACCTCGCTTCCGACCATGGCGCTCACTGTCTCAAGATTATAGTAGCGGGTCATGTAGCCCTGATCATGCTGGATCGCGACGAAGCGGCCAAGCTCTCCGCTGTTTCCTGCATCCACTATGACGCCGTCCGCGCAGGAGCGCACGGCAGAGCCTGCCGGAGCTCCTATCAGGACTCCATTCAGGTTGACGCCGTTGAAATACTGCCCGTAGCCTGCATATACAGTGCCGTCAGCAGGGCTGGAGAATTCAAGGCTTGCGCTCCTTATGTCGGAGGCAGGCGAAGACTGCGCCGCTGCAGGGATGAATATCTCCTGACCGACAGTGATGTTCTCGCTTGTCAGTCCGTTTATGTCCATAAGCGTCTTCCAGCCAAGGTCAGGGCTGAACTTATGGGCGATCGTGGAAAGCATGTCGCCTTCCTGGACGATGTAAAGCTGCCCGTTCATGTTGGGAATTTCAAGTCTGGCGCCTGCTGTCACAGCCGAGATGTCGCGGATCCTGTTGACTGAGATTATTGTCTCAGGATCAATGCCGTAGCGCTCTGCAATCGAAGTGATGGTCTCTCCTTCCTGAACCTCATGCGTCAGATAAAGCAGACGGTCAGAATCATTGAAGGAGGCAAGGTTCTGCGCGCTGATCAGATCAATCGCGCGCACAGGCTCAGATGAAGAAGCCTGAGCAGGTGCAGAGGCTGTCTCTGCAGCCGGGGCAGATTCCGGCAGGGAAGACGCTCCGGAATCCGGAATGACAGTCTCTGCCTGAGAGCCGGAAGCTTCCGCATCGCTGCCGGCCTGCACCGCAGCTGTCCCGCTCACAATAATCTCAGGCTCCCTCACTTCAACTGTCACAGGAGTCTGGACACTTTCAGGCTGCGCGCTTTCCTCCTGAGGTGAAAGGATCAGAACCGCAAGCAAGGCAATTGCGCAGATCAGAATCCCCAGCACAGCGACAAGTCCTGTCATTCTGGAAGAAGACTTTCTGCTCCTCTTTTCATATGAGACCATGTCATCATAGCTTTCTCTTCCCATTTACCTACACCTTCATTTGAACTTATAATAAACTATTATGGCCCAAGAATCCAGAAACAAGACTCTCCTTGTCTATATCGTCATAACAGTACTACTATTCGTCCTTTTCACTGCAAGAATAGCATACTTGATTATTGTTGAAAATGATACAAGGAAAGACTATCAGGATCCTCAGGTCGCAGAAGATGTTGTCAGGGGGGACATCACTGACAGGAATTCCAACATTCTGGCAAGCCAGGTCAGCACCTGGTCTGTCTATTTCAGGCTTTCAGCCATTGAAGATCTTGACTACGCTGCGGCGGCTGTCAGCCCCTATCTGGGCATGAGTGTCAGCAGCATAATCAGCAAGGCAGGCCAGTACACGACGTATGCCCTTATAAAGGACCGCATTGACATGGAGACGGCGGATGAGCTGGGCAGCGCAATAAAGGCTGCAGGGCTGGAGAACCAGATTGATCTTGTCCGCATGCAGACACGAACCTACTCTGCAGGCTTCCATGCCTGCCAGCTGATCGGCTTTGTCAACAGGGAAGGCACAGGCGCAGAGGGCCTTGAGTATTACTATGACGATATTCTCTCGCCCTACCCGCAGCTTGGAGAGGACATAACATACGGAGCAGATCTTGAGCTCACAATTGACCTCGACATACAGTACCTTGCTGATGTCCAGGTCCAGAACATAGCTTATGAGAATGATCCTGACTACATCATGGCCCTGGTGGCCGATGCGAAGACCGGCGAGATCCTTGCCATGTCATCCTACCCCTGGTATGACCTTAACTACTACAATGTGTCATCACAGGATGAGAGGCTGAACCGCTGCGCCGCCTACAGCTATGAGCCAGGTTCTGTCTTCAAGGTCTTTACCCTGGCAAAATGCATAGACGCAGGAATTGACACTGACACGCCTTTTATCTGCGACGGAAGCGAGACGTTCACAGTCGGAGACAGCAGCTTCACGATAAACTGCCATACTCCTCATGGAGAGGTCGATGCAAGGAACATGATCAGCAAAAGCTGCAACGGGGCGATTGCCAGCTGGTGCCTGCAGCTGTCTGATGAGGATTTCTACTCCTATCTCAGGCTCCTGGGCTTCGGGTCGAAGCAGGACCTGCCGCTTCCCGGGCTGACAACGGGCTTTCTTGCCTCCCCTTCAGACTGGAGCAGCCGCACGAAGGCGACCCTTGCCTTCGGGCAGGAGATCAATGTGAACGCGCTCCAGATCGTGAGAGCTGCCAGCGCGCTGGCAAATGACGGGGTAATGAAGGATCTGTCTATAGTGAGGAGCATAAAGGATCATCAGGGCAATGTGCTCTGGCAGGCAGAGCCGGATGAAAGACAGGTCATCAGCAGTGCCGCAGCCAGAAAGATACTCTCATACATGGAGAGTGCGGCAGAGGAAGGCACTGCTTCAAAAGCCTCTGTTGACAGCATCAGGGTGGCAGCCAAGACCGGAACGGCTGAGATAATAAATCAGGAGACAGGAAGCTACGCTGACGGAACAAACCTTGCCAGCACGCTTGCACTGGTTCCGGCAGACAATCCGCAGTACATAATCTATTTTGCTGTCTCGGCTCCAAAAGGCAGCAACGTCTGGGGCGCTGATATTGCAGCCCCTGCCTGCGCGGCTCTGATCCGCGGTCTCATGAGCCAGGGCAAGCTCATAAGCTCACAGGCGGGAACGATTCAGGTCAGCTGACCGAGAACAGGCTTTATGCCTGCGTTCAGCCCTTTCAGGTACTGCATGAGCACAAGCGTCGAAGCCTGCTTCAGATCATCAGGAACAAGCTGGCCGTCAGTGCAGAATGAGACAGGCAGCTTTGCTTCGTAGGCAAAGGTCAGGAAGCTGCCCGCACTGCTGCTTTCATCAAGCTTTGTAACAATAAGCGAAGTCACCTTCGCATACTGGCTGTAATGCCTGAACTGTCTGAGAAGATCTTCGCTTTTCATGTTTGCAGGACAGGTCATCAGGTAATTTGTCTCTTTTGCAGGAAAGACAGAAAGCAGCCCTCTGAGCTTCATGTTGAGCGCAATGTCATTCGGACTGAGTCCCATTGTGTCAACGAGCACCAGATCATAGCTGGCAAGACGGTCCATCGCAGGCAGAACTTCTGATTCATCCCTGACAAGCAGAGCCGGGATGCTGAAGGCGTCGGCAAAGGCCTTGACCTGCTCAAAGGCTCCCACCCTGTAGCTGTCAAGGCACATGACTGCAGGAGAGCGTCCGACATTCTTGTACAGAGAGGCTATCTTGGCAAGCGTCGTCGTCTTCCCGCTGCCTGTAGGCCCGAGAAAGATCTGATAGCGGAGCGGATGAGCCTGATTTGCATGATCAATCTCTACAGATGAGATGATCCTGTCAGACAATGACAGGAAAAGATCTTCTCCCGGCTCGAAGCCGTCCAGCACATGCTCCCTGAGCGACATGGAAATGTCATTGTCGTCAAGTATCTCGACCACGCGTCTGTCAGTCTCAAGCTGACGCGCCGGCTGAGTCGTGTCAAGCTGCTCCTGTCTTGTCAGCTTCCCAGGATCAGGTGTCTGGGCCTCTTTCTCGAATTCAGCCAGATCCTGCCTCGTCACAGAAGGCTCTTTCTTCCTGCTGTCCTCTTTTTCCTCAACAAGATAACAGGTTATCTCGCAGCGCCTGCGCTTTCGCGTGAAAAGGCCGCCTCCCACAGTGAAATCCCTGCGGGAGTGGACTCTGACAGCGGAGCCGTATTTCCTTCGGGCTTCCTCCACTGCCTTCTCATAACTGTCACTTACAATAGTAACGTATTTCATAGGCCCTACAGAATGTAGCGGGAAACATCCTCGTTGCTGGCGATGAAGTCAAGACGCTCATCGACATAGGCCCTGTCAATGGCTATTGTCTGCCCCTGATATTCCTCGGCCTTGAAGCTGACATCCTCAAGAAGCTTTTCCATTACTGTATGCAGTCTTCTGGCTCCTATGTTGTCAGTATCGCCGTTGACCTGGTAGGCGATCTCTGCAACGCGCCTGAGTCCGTCTTCCCTGAAATCGAGAGTGACACCCTCTGTCGCGAGCAGGGCCGCATACTGTTTTGTCAGCGCGTTCTCAGGTTCAGTGAGAATGCGATAGAAATCATCGACAGAAAGAGCGCTGAGCTCAACGCGGATCGGGAACCTTCCCTGAAGTTCCGGGATAAGGTCGCTCGGCTTTGACATTGAGAAGGCACCGGAGGCGATGAAGAGGATGTTTGTCGTGTCAATCACGCCCCACTTGGTGTTCACCCGCGTGCCTTCCACGATGGGCAGGATATCACGCTGGACACCCTCGCGCGAGACTTCCCCGCTGGAGACTCTGTTTCCGCTTGCGATCTTGTCAATCTCATCGATGAAGATGATTCCCATCTCCTCTGTCCTGATCTTGGCTTCCTCAAGCACCTTGTCGCGGTCAACGGCCTTTGCTGTCTCCTCTTCCCTGATGATCTCCCTGGCTCTCTTGATTGAGATCTTTTTCTTCTTCGGACGCTGGAAGATTGAGCCGAGGCTGTTCATGGCTTCCTGGATGTCATCCATTGAGTTGCCGTTTCCCAGCACGCCGATCTCAACGCGGCTTGACGGAGTGACGTTCATCTCAACGAGCTTGTCCTCAAAGACGCCGTTGTGGAGCATCTGCCTGAACTGTTCCCTTGTTGAGGAGTCAGAAGACTGGACGGTCCCTTCACCCGTTTCCTTCTTCACTGCAGGAAGAAGGAGGTCCAGAAGCCTCTCGTCAACAGCCCTGCTGACATCCTCCTCCTTCAGCTTGGCCATTTCATCATTGACCATGTTGACGGCACTTGCCATGAGGTCCTTGACCATTGACTCGACATCGCGGCCCACGTAGCCTACTTCAGTGTACTTCGTAGCCTCAACCTTGATGAAAGGCGCATTGGCCAGCCGTGCGATGCGGCGGGCGATCTCCGTCTTTCCCACGCCGGTGGGGCCGATCATCAGAATGTTTTTCGGAGTGACCTCCTCCCTCAGCACGCTGTCAAGCTTCTTTCTCCTTGTCCTGTTGCGCAGGGCAATGGCAATCATTTTCTTTGCCTCTGCCTGCCCGATTATGTATTTATCCAGAGATGCGACTATTTCACTTGGAAACATCTCATCAAGTTTCTTTGCCATCTGTTACTACTCCTGTTTGCTTTCAACGACTTCGCAGATAATGTTGTCGTTGGTGAATACGCAGATCTGAGATGCGATTTTCACTGATTTGCGGGCGATTTCTTCTGCACTCAGATCAACATTGCTGTCGAGATAGGCAATAGCTGCGGAAAGGGCATAGCAGCCGCCGCTGCCTATTGCCATGCAGTCCCTGTCCGGCTCCATCACATTGCCGGTGCCGTCGATCTGATACATCTTGCTGCCGTCTGTGGCCAGCATTGTAGCCTCAAGATTCCTCAGTGTCTTGTCTGTTCTCCACTTCTTCGCAAGATCCACGGCAGCCCTCGTAAGGTCCCCGCCGTCCTTGTTGAGCATCTGCTCGAAAAGCTCATAAAGAGTGATTGCGTCTGCAACAGAGCCGGCAAAGCCGATGACAACCCTGCCGTTGAAGATCCTGCGGACCTTCCTGCAGTTGCTCTTTGCGATGACAGACTGTCCCATTGTAGCCTGGCCGTCGCCGGCAATCGCGATCTTTCCGTCTTTCTTGACGCAGACTATTGTCGTAGCCTTAATTGTATCCATTCCTGCCTCCTCTGGCATGAGGGTGACACTCGTCATATACTTTGTGAAGGCTGCTGCGCGACACATGCGTATAGATCTGGGTTGTTGAAATACTCTCATGCCCAAGCAAAGACTGCACTACCCTGATGTCGGCACCATGATCAAGCAGGTGCGTAGCATATGTGTGCCTCAAAGTATGAGGCGTGAATTCCTTCTGCCACCCTAATGCAGTTTTGACTTTCTCAAAGATAACGTGAGCACTTGAAAACGGCAACCGTTTTCCTCTTGAGGAAATGAAAAGAGCCTGCTCCTGCATGCATTTTCTCTCCTCAAGGATCCTTCTCCGCTCTTCCAGATAGCTGTCAAGCTCCCTGATTGTGACTGGAGAAAGGAAGATGAAGCGCGTCTTTCCGCCCTTTCCCTTTATCCTTATCCTGCGCTCAGAGCGCTCAATCATGTTCACGTCCACGCTGAGAGCCTCGCTGATTCTCGCGCCTGTGTTGTAAAGAAAAAGAAATAGGAAGTGATCCCGCACTCCGTCGAAGCCTTCTCCCCTGTAGCTGAGAAGCTCTTCCACTTCCGCTTCAGTCAGCACTGAGGGAAGATGGAATGACTGCTGCTTCATGCTGATCTGGCTGAAGCAGCTGCCCTCTGTCAGTCCGCGTTTCTGAAGATACGAGAAAAAGGATCTTAATGATGAGAGCTTGCGCCTGACAGACTTTTCCGCCCAGCCCGCCTTAAGGAATCTGACGAAATCA
Source organism: uncultured Spirochaetales bacterium (assembly GCA_944390865.1). Taxonomy (GTDB): domain Bacteria; phylum Spirochaetota; class Spirochaetia; order Sphaerochaetales; family Sphaerochaetaceae; genus Bullifex. Next base: position 93,898 of record CALXRC010000005.1, read on the forward strand.
CGTGCATCATGAATGCTTACCTGATCAAGCGTCAGCTCACGTTTTTCAAGGTAGTCCAGAAAGTCCTCAATGTCAGCCCTGTAGGCCCTGACAGTCTTTTCTGAATACTTTCTCTCCCTTTCCAGATATGTCAGGAACGATTCGAGAAACAGAATATTTTTTTCATTGTCTGAAGACATCGTAACTTTTTCCCATAAAGCTGAAGCGGCCTCTGCCTGACGGATAAACTGCTGCGCTGCACTTATCCTGAAAAGGCTTCAGCTCGCCAGGAGTGCTGAACAGCTGAGCACCCTGGCCTGCCAGTATCTTAGCACAAGTCCACGCCAGAAAAGAAGAGTGGATGAATATTTCACTGCCCTCATCCAGAGCTGATTCGACAATATCCATGCGGCTTTTCTCAAGTCCGAGAAGCATAATGAAGGGCTTGCGCGTTGAAAGGAAATCAATGTAGAGCCTTTCTTCCTCTCCTCCTGTCCTGACTTCCGGCATGAACGGAGAGCAGACGGCTCCTCCGTTGATCAGAAACTGCGACGCCTGGCGCCTCAGGCTTGCAGTCTTCCTGATATGGTTGAGGCCTGAGCGGACAAAGAGAAGGCACTCAGCCTGAGAATCCGCAAGGCCTCTGCGCAGGGCGTGACTCAGCTTTCCTGGACTGAGGGAAAGGCTTACCGGAATCATGTTCACACCCAGCGTCAGCCCCAGGCGGTAAGCTTCCTGACACAGCTGCTCGCCGGCATAGTCCGCACACAGGACAGAAAGCTGACAGGCAGCAGGAGAGCCGAAGAAGGACAGGACGGGAGGCAGGCCGGAATAGCCGGCCAGAGGAAAGTCTTCATCGCCATTTTCACAGAAGCCTGTATAGTTTTCCCAGGCATCATTGTAAAAAAGCGGATAGTCAGAGCAGCTGATAAGGGTTTCCATATAACCAACTACAGAAAAACCCCGGATTCCGGCTAACTGTCAGACTCACTGCTGAGCGGAAAATACTTGTCAAAGGCGGAGAGGAGGTCATCTGTATCCAGATGAGTGTATATCTGTGTTGTCTTGATGTCCGCATGGCCCAGCAGCAGCTGAACCTGCCTTATGTTAGCCCCGCGCTTTATCAGATGGGTCGCATAGCTGTGACGCAGCGCATGCACTGTCGCGTCGATTCCGAGTTCAGTGACAATCTTGTGATAGCGTTTATGCATGGCCTGCCGGGTCAGCATCTGTCCTCTTCTTCCCAGAAAGAGCGCATCCTGGCTGTCCCTGTCTTTTGCCGTCTTCCTGGCCTTCCCTGCGCTTTGCGCTCTCAGCAGGGGACGCACGGATGCCAGGTACTCATCCAGAGCCTGACTGGCAATCTCTCCGACAAAGACAATTCTCTCCTTGCTCCTCTTTCCGAAAACAATGAGCGTGTGCTCGCTGCTGTTGTAGGAGCTCAGCTTCAGGCTGACGGCCTCGCTTATCCTGAGGCCGCAGGAATAGATCAGCTCAAAGAAAACATAATCCCTGAAGAAAAGCAGATCATCTCTGCTGAGCTCCTTCATCTGGGCAAGAATGGCATCAACCTGATCAATTGAGAGTGCGTGCGGAAGATACTCATTCAGCCTCGGCTTTTCAATCAGAAGCGCGATGTTGTCTGTCCGGATCTCTTCCTTGACGAGGAAGGAGAAAAAGCGCCTCAGGGAAGAGCTTATGCGTGCGACGGTGCGTGCATCAAGCTCCTCATCCCGTCCGGCCATGTACTCGTCAAGCTCTTTGATCGTGACAGTGGAGACATCAAGTCCGTGTTCATCCAGCCAGGAAAGCAGGAAGCCCGCCTCTCTTGCGTATACCTCGCAGGTTGCGCCGGAGAGCTGGGCTTCATTTTCAAGATAATCTTCAAAGTCAGAAAGCAGCTGGAGGCTTACCGCCCTGAGCTCACTTTCTTCCATTCTCTTCGTCATTGTGCTGATAGCGCATCACTGCCGGAATGGAGTAGTCATTGCCCTGGCTGCGCTTACCAAGCTGCTGCTGGAGATCCTGCCATCTGTTGACAGTAATGGCTTCTGCATCTCCTGAAACAGGACGCGGAGCGGCCGGCGCCTGAGGCTGGGCTGGCTGCTGGGGCTGACTGAAAGGCTGCTGGGCTGCGATATGATCCCTGCTGTGAACCGCACTGTCCCTTGCCTCAGGAGTGACAAAGCGTCTGAGGGCAGACTCGCTGTCGGCCTCTCCTCCGCTTACATCCTGCTTGTTCTCAAAACCTGTTGCGACGACAGTCACCTTAATTCGGTCTCCAAGCTCAGGGTTGAAAGCCTGACCTGCGATGATGAGTGCATCCTCGGCACAGTTTGCCGTGATGAGCTCGACGACATCCTGATACTCCTGCAGCGTGAGGTTGTCGGATCCGGCCAGATTGACAAGCACGCTCTTGGCTCCGTCGATTGAGGCATTCTCAAGCAGCGGGTTGCTTATTGCCTCCTTAGCCGCATCGACAGCCCTGTTGGCGCCCTCTCCGAAGCCGATTCCCATCAGGGCATCGCCCTTGCCTTTCATGACCGTCTTGACATCAGCAAAGTCAATATTGATTTCGCCCGGCTCCGTGATCAGTTCTGAAATGCCCTGCACTCCCTGATACAGCACATCGTCGGCAATGAGGAAGGCCTGCTTGATCGGGGTGTTGTTCTCGACAACCTTAAGCAGGTACTGATTGGGAATCAGGATGAGGGTGTCGACCTGTTTGCGCAGCTTCTCGATGCCCACCTGAGCAAGCTCGAACTTCTTTTTTCCCTCAAAGGCAAAAGGAGTCGTGACTACAGCGACAGTGAGGGCATTGCAGCTTTTTGCGATCTCGGCAACGACAGCCGCGGCTCCTGTGCCGGTTCCGCCGCCCATACCGGCAGTTATGAAGACCATGTCAGTGTTCTCAAGTTCGGCCTTGATCTCTTCCTTGCTTTCCAGAGCAGCCTTCTCGCCAATCTCAGGCTGGCCGCCGGCGCCAAGACCGCCTGTCAGCTCCTTTCCGATTGCGATTCTTGTCTGGGCATTTGAGCGCTGCAGAGCCTGCACATCTGTGTTGAGGGCGACGAAAGAGACTTTCTTAAGCCCGCTTGCTATCATTCTGTTGACAGCATTGCCGCCGGCACCGCCGACTCCGACAACCTTGATGATTGTTGGAGCTGCCTGTTCTCCGGTTGCTGTGTCCTCAATATCGAAAATTCCAAATCCCATAGTTAACTCCTCTAAAACAACTTGCCAAAGATTCCCTTAAGCCTGCCTCCGATTGAGCTCTTCTCCCTTTCCATTCGGGAGCCTGATGAGGAGGAAGAGGAAATCTTCCTCGCCTCGCTTTTCAGCAGACCAAGCACTGTCGTGTACTTGGGGTTGATATAACTTCTGTCCAGACCCGGAAGCGCTTCCGGGAAACCGATGCGTGCCGGCAGCTTGAAGATTTCGCTTGCAAGCTCTGTGACACCGCTGAGAAGGGATCCGCCTCCGACAAGAACGACGCCTCCGCCGAAGGATCCCTGATGCTCGACCTTCTCAAGCTCCATTGCCAGCAGGGTGAATATTTCCGCCATGCGCGGCTCAATGATCTCGCACAGGCTTCTGCGCGGCATCCTGATGCTCGGCATGCCTCCCACCTGCGGGATGAGGACCATGTCGGATGAAGGCACTGAAGGGACGTAGCAGCTGCCTGACTCGCACTTGATCTGCTCGGCAACCTGCTTCGGCTTGTTGAGTATGTAGGCCAGATCGCTGGTGATGCTGTCTCCGCCGAAAGCCACTCCGCCAGTATAAATCGGACTGCCCTGACTGTAAGCTATCATGTTTGTCGTTCCATAGCCTATGTTTATCAGGATGGTTCCCATTTCCTTTTCCTCAAGGGAAAGGACCACTTCGCAGTCAGCGACGGTCTGAAGCATCAGGCGCTGAACCTGCAGGCCTGCCTTCTGAACGCATTTGCGCTGATTCTGGCAGATTGAGGAAGAACCTGTGACAAGCAGGACGCGGCTTTCAAGACGATGGCCCAGCATATCAATCGGGTCCTTGATTCCGGTTCTTGAGTCAACCTGGAAATCCTGGACGAGAGTGTGCAGGAACTCCCTGTCCTGAGGAAGCTCTCTGGCACGGGCGACATCAAGCGAGCGGTAAATGTCATCTCTCTTGATCTCCTGCTCTTTCGAGTTGATGCCTACTACTCCTGTCGACTGTATTCCCTGAATATGATCGCCGCCGACGCCGAGAATGGCTGAATGGATTTCGCATCCGGCCTGAAGCTCCGCATCGGAGATCACTGAATTTATGGTTCTCAAAGTCTGCTCGATGTTCACGATGGAACCGCTTCTGACGCCTTCTGTCTGCTTCTCGCACAAGGCATCAACCATCAGGGCCCCTTCCCTGTTCACGGAACCTATCACAGCCCGTGTCCAGCTGGACCCGATATCAAGTCCCATCATTATCCTGTCACTTGCCATTCTTTAGTCCACACTCCTCCTGACCAGGGCATCAGCATACAGATCCCAGCGCTCTGTCCTTATGGCAAGACCAGAAGCAGGATCGTTTTCGTAGCATGTCTGAATCACGCTGACTGCATCACTCAGCCGCTGGAACGAGACCTGTTCCCTGACATAAAGCTCAGCATTCAGGGGATCCAGGCTTATGACAATCTGCCCGAAGCCGTCTGTAATATTATTATCGTATTTTATGCCTGTTATCAACCGGCTTTCAGCCTGGTTAATCCTGCTGATTAAAGATAATACGCTGTCAAAAGAAGCAGGAGAGCCAAAGCGCTGCAGATAGCTGATGAATGACGGGCTCACTGTCACAGTGCAGAGCATTCCGGCATAGTCCTCGCTGTCTGTCTGGCTGAGTGCGGCAGGCCTTGAATCCTTCATCAGATAATAGGACTGTCCGTCATACAGCAGGATATCCTCCCCGCTCGGCACAAGAGTCACGACAAGCTTTGCAGGCCAGTCGAAGGTCAGAATGCACTGGTCTATCAGCGCACTTGAGGCTATCTGTGCACTTACGGCCTTCCCGTCCAGCATAAAGCGGTTGACGCCGTAGCAGCCGGACAGCTCCTGCCTGACGCTTTCAGGAACTGTATCCATTCCCCTGACTGTTATCTGCGAGATATTGAAAGCGGGAATGTAGCGCAGGGCAAAGGCGCACAGCAGGACCAGAATAACGGCGAGAATGAAGATGACCAGAAAATACCATATCCTTCTCTCACTCATCTTCATCCTTCCTCTTTGCGGCAAGTGCGATCATCCTGTACAGCAGGCCGCATTCTATGATCACTATGAACAGATTCGTTCCGCCCTGGCTGAAAAACGGAAGCGGAATTCCGGTTGGCGGCAGGAGCGCGGTCACGACAGCTATGTTCAGTGCCACCTGAGTGATGATCATCACGGTGATTCCCGTGGCCATAAGAGAGGCAAAACGGTCTTTTTTCCACAGTCTGCCGGCTGCTCTGAAGCCCAGGATTGCAAACAGCACAAACAGCAGGGCAATGAAGAAAAAGCCGATGAGCCCCGTCTCCTCTATTATGGATGAGAGAATGAAGTCATTCTGCACTTCCGGAAGCAGTCCCAGCTTGTAGGATCCATTGCCTATTCCCTTACCGGTCAGCCCGCCCTCGGCAATGGCTGAAAGCGACATGTTGACCTGCCAGTTAAGCCCCTGAGGATCAAGGGACGGCATCAGGAAACTTGCAATCCTTCTTACCCTGTAGCTTGCGCTGAGCATGTAGAAAAGGCCCGGAACAAAGAGAAAGGCGGCGCCTGAGGCTATGTATCTGAGCTTCAGCTTTCCGGCTATGCAGACAGCGACTGTCAGGATGAGGAAGTGAATTCCTGTCGTGTAAGCCCTCTGCACGAGAATGAGAGCTGTGAAGAGCACTATCAGCAGGAATGGCACAAGATAATACCAGCCGGCATATTTCCTTGCAGAGGGAGAAGAAAGCCACCAGGCAAGGAAGATGATCATGGAAAGCTTCACGACCTCGCTTGGCTGAAACTGCGGGATGACAGGAAGATCAAGCCAGCGGCGGGCGCCCATCACTGTGACGCCGTAAGGCGAGAAAAGCGTCAGCAGCATTGAGACAAGTGCTATGACGACAAGCGGAATCGCAGAGAGCTTGATCCATTTGACAGGAATAAAATTCACGGCCACAGCGCATACAATTCCCAGGACGGCGAAAATGCCCTGCCTGAGCACAAAGTAATAATGATCAAGTCCGCTGCTGATTGCCTCAGCATAGCTTGCGCTGTACAGCATCAGCAGTCCCGTCAGGATGAGGATGACCGTGACGCATATGAAAGTGAACGGGGCAAGAGAACCCGACTGAAGGTCTTTCTCACTGTTTTCCTGTCTGTAGTAATCGCTGTAATCACGCTCGCTCATCAGATCACCTCAAAAACAAGAATAGCAGAAATGAGACTGAGAAAAACAGAGACAGAGAAAAAAGTGTCAGTAATTTTCTCTTCCCTTATTCCCCTTCTCTCCAGATCATGATGCAGGGGCGCAATAAGGAAGACCTTTCTGTGAAAGAGCCTGATTGAGATGATCTGGATCAGGGAAGAAAGCAGCTCGACGTAAATGAGGGCAAAGGGAATCAGCGCACCCGCTGTGTTTTTGCTCATGAGCACTGAGCAGGCGGTGAAGGCTCCCAGAAAATGGCTTCCTCCGTCTCCCATGAAAATGCTTGCCCTGCAGCTGTTGTATATGAGCCAGGCAGCAAGAATCGCAGTCATTATCAGAGAGGACTGTCTAAGCTGGACTGACGCTGCTGCAATCAGCACAAGGCCGGGAAGGCTCAGCTTTGCCGCAAGGCCGTCAAGGCCGTCGCTGATGTTCATGGCATTGACAGTGACCGCAATGAACAGGATCACTGCAGGGTAATAGATCCAGTCTGAAAGTGAAGGAAAAGACCCGCGGAGCATAAAAGCGGCAAAGCCTGCCGCAACGAGTTGCAGGCAAAGCTTTGTCAGGCTTTTAAAACCATCAGATGAACTTTTTCTCCACTTCAGGATGTCATCTGCGATCCCGATCAGAAAAAACGGGGCACAGACAGCTAATAGGGACAGGCAGAGTCTATCTTCACTGATTAAGGCTGCAAGAGAATAACTCAGAAAGAGAGCAGCAGAGCCGAGTGCGCATGTGCCCTCCTTCTCCTTCTGGACCGGGACAAGCTCTTCCTTTACAGGCGAACTGGCTCCAGGAGCAAACCTGATGACAAGAGGAGTAAGGACGGCACAACAGACAAAAGAGAAGAGCACAGCCATCAGCCGACCTCTCTCAGGGTATCAAAGAGCCTTTCCATGGCCATTGCCCGGCTGCCCTTGATCAGAACTAAGTCTCCCTTGCTTACAGTAGTCCTCACACACTCGGACAGTCTGGCGAAATCAGGCGTGTATACTGACTTGCCGCGCAGTCCGTTGTTGCACAGAATCCGGTAGGCATTCTCCATTTCCTCTCCATACAGGAAAATATGCTCGCACTTAGCATTGCAGAGAATGCTGCCCACATATTCATGAGCTCTGGCAGATTCACTTCCAAGCTCCTTCATGTCTCCAAGCACAATGAATTTGTCTTTTTTCCAGGACAGGCGGCTGACTGTGCTGATGGCATCCTTCATGCTGTCAAGCGTCGCGTTGTAACAGTCTTCAATGACAGTCACGCTGCCCTGTCTGACCACGCGGCTGCGGCCGAACATCGGCTCAAGCATGCTCAGTCCCTGCGCAATTTCGCCATCATCAAATCCAAGATGTGCGGCAACAGCTGCGGCAAGAGCCGCGTCCTGCACATTGTGCATTCCGACAGCCTTCATGACAAAGCTGTGCCTGCCCAGAGTCAGCCTCAGCCCGTCAAGCCCGAGAAACTGCACCTCGGAAAACGGACTGGAGACGCTTTCAACATTTCTGCCCTGTCGCCTGATTATGTCTGCAAACTGGCAGTCAGCTGGAATAAAGCCCTTTGTCTGGGGAAGAAGTATCTTCGATTTTTCTAATGCAATGTTCTCTCTTGTCCTGAAGTTTTCCAGGTGGCTTATCCCGATATTCGTGATGACTGCCAGCTCAGGACAGAGAGTTGACGAAAGGAGCTCCATCTCTCCCGGATGATCCACGCCCAGCTCATATACAGCATAATCGCAGTCAGGATCTGAATTAATGAGAGCCAGCGGAAGCCCTATCGTGCTGTTCATGTTGCCGGGAGTCCTGCTGACCGTGCCTCTTGTGCTCAGAATAGAGGCAATCATCTCTTTTGTCGTAGTCTTTCCGCAGCTTCCTGTGATTCCAATTGAAATGGGCCTGCTGCCAAGAAGCTGAAGCGAGGCAAAGCGCGAAAGTGTTTTCACGACATCATGGCATACAAGGAAAGTGATGTCTTTCCTGTAGCGCATGACGACATCGCTGTCACATCTGTCAATGAGGACAGCAGCGGCTTTCTTTTTCACTGCTTCATGGACAAAGGCCGATCCGTTTGTCCTCTCGCCTCTGAGACAGACAAAGAGCCAGCCTGCTTCAAGTTTTCTTGAATCGCATGATGCGCCTGAGATCTCGACTGCAGGGCCGACATGCTCAGCTGAAGTCAGATAAGAAAAGAGAGCGGAAGAAAACCTCATACCTCAGCCTTTGCAACAAGAATCGCAGCTGAGGGGTCTATCTCATCATACTGCAGTGAGTATTCGACCACGTTCTCAATCAGGGCTTCAGGACTTCTTGAATAGCTGATCTCGCTTTTCAGCGTTCTCTGCATGTCCTCAAGCTGAACGATGGTCTCCTTTGCATTGGCTATCCTGATCCTGTATTCATGATTCTTTCCAATCTGATACACAGGAATCAGCATCATGAGAAATGTAAGGACAATAAGGCTCAGCACCACAGCCTTTGTCGTAAGAGTCATACCCAGTTTTCTAGTCTTTTCCATGCTTTCCCTCTGTTTTCTCAGCCACTCTGAGCTTAGCACTCCTGCTCGGAGGATTGAGACTGCATTCTTCTTCACCAGCAACCACAGGGTGTTTGGTGAGCACCTTTACCTGTTTTTCCTCCTCGGCATTTCTCTTGAAGAACCACTTTACCTGTCTGTCCTCAAGAGAGTGGAATGTGATGACGGCAATCCTTCCCCCAGGCTTCACCACCCTCACGGCTTCCTTCAATGCCGGAGTAATTCTGTCCAGTTCCCTGTTTACTTCGATTCTTAAAGCCTGAAAGGTACGCGTGGCAGGATTAATGCGGGCGTACCTATAGGCTGGAGGAACCGACTGTGAGATAATTTCGGCAAGGGCGGCGGAAGATGTGATTCTTCCCTTCTTCCTTTCCTCAACTATTCTCTTTGCAATACGTCTTGAGTAACGCTCTTCAGAATACTGGTAGATCAGATCCGCCAGCTCCTTCTCATCGTACTCATTGACGATTGTTTCCGCGCTCAAACGCTGGTTCAGATCAAGACGCATATCGAGCTTTTCGTCTTTTCTGAACGAGAACCCTCTGTTTGACTCAGCATAGTGGTAGACACTGATGCCAAGATCAAAGAGGATCATATCGGCTGAGTTGTCTTCAGCCTTTTCAAGGTAGTCGTTGAACCAGCAGTTCACCGGTTCAAAGCGATTACCGAATTCCTTCATCCTTTCTATGGCCTTTGCCTGAATCCCGCTGTCACGGTCGAGTCCGATGACCTTGAGCTCAGGGTATGCCTTGAGCATTGCGTATGTATGGCCGCCTTCACCTGTAGTGCAGTCAATCATGACCGGATCATCAGATACAGGATGAAGGAAAGAGAGAACCTCTTCTTTCATGACAGGTATGTGGACAATTTCCATCACACACCTCTCTTGTTTTTAGCCAGTGCTTCTCCAAGGTCCGAGATTGAGACATCGTCAGCAGCCAGAAGCTCATTGTATTTTTCAGGATTCCAAATCTCGATGTATTTACCCATCCCCAGGATAGTGACCTCAGATCTGAGGTCTATCCCGGCGTAGGTTCTTAAGGACTGGGGCAGATTCACTCTTCCGCTGGAATCGAAGTCCAAAGATTGAGAAGAAGAAAGAAAGCGTCTAGTGAACATTCTTGCTTCAGGAGAGAAAATCTGCATGCCGTCATCGCCCGAAATTGCAAAAGAGAAGGTTTTATCGAAAAAATCAGGGGGAAACAAAGCGATACAGCTTCCATCAAGTCCTTTAGAGGCGACTACCTGAGAACTTGAAAGGGCAGAGCGCAGCTTGCTGGGGATCATTAAACGTCCCTTATCGTCAACCTTGTTGATGTATTCACCGGTCAACAGCATCGAGCTCTCTCCTTTCTTGCTCCCACAAATTGGGAATAGTCACCACTAATTACCACTATCTTACCCCATTCTGCCCCACTTTGGGCGGAGAATAAACAAAATAAAACTCAGCGGAATGCGAGAGGGAGGCAGAAACTGGTTAATGAATATTCAGTAGTAAACTTGAGGGAATTTCTTCCATCTGTTTGCCTCTAATCAAATTACTGCTTATGCATTTTTCCATCAGCTCATCAGAGAATTTTGTTTGTGACGCAGTCCGCTGTCCTTGCAGCGTGATGTGGGAAAACAGTGGGAAAAACGGCGCGTTTTCCGGCTTCTGCGGCGCTGGAGAACGGGAATGAAGGGGGTTTCAGGCCAGAAACTGATCAGGATTTTTCCTATACAAATCAGACGATTTTGTATGTTCTGTCGGATTTTGGCCTGCAGGCACAGTTTTTTGCTTCATATGGCAGAACTGCCATTTGACTTAAAAGTTTAGTTTCTGTTTATTTTTCTAGTGAGGATGTTATGAACAACAAGATCGAAAATGAGTTAAGCAGGTACCGCGGAAAATTCTTTTCAGGCCAGTGGCCGACAATTTACCAGATGTTCTCGATCACAGCATCACGCTTCCCTGATCATCCATGCTTTACAGCATTCAACCCTGAGAGGGAAAGCTATTCCTTTTCTCAGGCAGACACACTGATCAGAAAGCTTGCATCCCGCCTGATCGCTTCAGGAGTCAATCCCGGCGATAAGGTTGCGCTGAACGGAAAGAACTCAATTCAATGGGCAGTAGGATATCTTGCAATAAACTATGCAGGAGCTGTCGTTGTTCCGGTTGACAACCAGCTCAGAATTGAACGCTTCGAAGCGCTCAGCAGGTTTGCGGACACTGTCTTCCTGATTGCCGACGCAGATGTTGTCACCAAGGTGGACAAGAGCACAGACTGGTACAGAGGGCTGAAAGGAGTAGTCACGCTGACCGGCTCGCTGGAAGGCATTCCCGGAGCTTTCTCTGACTGGAATGGGGAGCTCTTCCAGCCGCGTTCTGTTGATGAGAACGCGCTTGCGGCGATCCTGTTCACAAGCGGCACGACCGGAAATGAGAAAGGAGCCATGCTGACAAACAGGAACATTGTCAGTGATGTGTACACGACTTCTGCAGACATGCCTGCTGATGAGACGGACACAACCTATGCGCTTCTTCCGCTCCACCACTCCTACACCTGCACAACAGTAATGCTTGAAGCAATCAAGTTCGGGGCCCAGTGCATTTTTGCCCACGGCATCATCGTCTCGAAAATGCTTCATGACCTGAAGCGTGGAAAAGTCACAATCTTCATGGGAATCCCGCTTCTGTACAACAAGCTTCTGAGCGCTGTGATGAAGGAAGTCAGATCAAAGGGCGTGATTACATATGCGCTTGTGCGCACAATCATGAAGATCAACGGCTTTTTCAAGCGTCACTTCAACCTTAACCCCTTCAGAGGTTTTTTCAACAGGCAGATTCTCTCAAAGATCGGAATGGATCACAACAAGTTCCTGATCTGCGGAGCAGGTCCCCTCTCCTCTAAGGTTTTCAGGGCGTATCAGGAAATGGGACTTGATTTCCTGCAGGGCTACGGCCTTACAGAGGCTTCCCCGGTGCTGACGCTCAACCCGATTGACAGATTCAAGGTCAACTCCATCGGAAAGGCCCTGCCGATGATGGACATCATCATCGCCGACCCGGATGAAGAAGGCATCGGAGAGATCAGGGTCAAGGGACCGAATATCACCAGCGGCTATTACAAGGACAGGGAAAACACTGAAAAGCTCTTTGATGAAAACGGCTATATGAAGACAGGCGACCTGGCCAGCGTTGACAAGGACGGCTACTTCATCCTGAGAGGAAGAGCCAAGAACCTTATTGTCACGGAAGGCGGAAAGAACGTCTACCCTGAGGAGATCGAGGATGCCTTCCAGACTTATGACAACATTGAGCAGATAATGGTGCGCGGCTTCCAGCAGAAACCGGATGTGCCATCTGAGGCAATTGAGGCCCTGATCTATCCGAACCAGCAGTATTACAAGGACAAAGGCTTTGATGACGCAAAGATCAGAGAAGACATTGAGAACTGCGTCAGGACTGTCAACAAGAACCTGCTTGGATACAAGAAGATCGAGAAGATCACGATTCTTGACAAGCCGATGGACATGACGACAACGCAGAAAATCAAGCGCGGTTCTGTCAAGGTCTGAAAAAAGAAAGACCTGCCGGTGAATTAAGTCATCAGGCAGGTCTTATCTTTTATGGGGCGGACTTAGTCCGCAGATCACTTTTCCGCTTTCAATCTCTCCTGAAGCTTTGTGATCAGTATCATCGCATCAAGCGGCGTTGAAGAGCTGACGTCAAAGTCAGCAATCTGATCAAGAATTTCATCCCTGGCATCAGAGGAAACAGCGCCGGAGTCGACAAACAGGTCAAGCTGACTGGCAGAAGCGCTCATGGAATAGTCTGCAAAGTGCTTTTTCTGGAAAGCAGAGGCATCCCTGATCACAGAAGACGGAATGCCGGCCATTCTTGCAACATGAAGACCGTAGCTGCTTTCCGCAACTCCTGGTATGACCTTGCGGCGGAAAATGATTCCGCTGCGGTCCTGAAAGACCTCAAGGGTCAGCAGCTGCATCTCGCTTGTATCCATCATCGTCAGCTCATGGTAATGCGTGGCAAAAAGCGTGACAGCATTCAGGTGCTGCAGATACTTCATGATCGCATAGGCAATGCTCATTCCGTCCTGAGTGCTTGTTCCCCTTCCTATCTCATCCATTATCACAAAGCTGGAAGCTGTAGCATTGCGAAGAATATAGGCAGCTTCCTGCATTTCTACAAGGAAGGTGCTTTCTCCCCTGGCCAGGTTGTCAGAAGCTCCTACGCGGCAGAAGATCCTGTCTGTCAGCGGAATGACAGCCTTTGATGCCGGCACAAAGCAGCCGATATGGGCCAGAAGGATGATAAGGGCATTCTGTCTGAGATAAGTGGACTTGCCTGCCATGTTCGGCCCTGTGATCAGGGCAAAGCGCGAATCATGCGAGCTGAACGAATTGGCGATGAAGCCTGAGCGTGCAATGTTCTGCTCCACAACAGGATGGCGCCCATCTGTGATCTCCAGCTCGCCTCCGTCGGTCAGGACCGGCCTCACATAGCCGTAAAGGGCTGAGACTTCCGCAAAGCTCTGGTAAACATCAAGCCTGGCAAACATGCGGCCGATCATGGCAAGATCTCTGGAAAGCACTGCTGCCTGACTGACTATCGAAAGATAAATCGCCCTCTCCTTTTCCACAGCGCTTGCTTCTGCGCTGTTGATCTTTTCCTCTAGATCTGACAGCTCAGGCGTTGTGAATCTTTCTCCGCCAACCAGCGTCTGACGGCGCACGAAATAATCAGGCACCCTGTTCAGCTGCCCTTTGGGAACCTCAAGGTAAACTCCTATTATCCTGTTTTCTCCGCACTTGAGTATGCTTATTCCGGTCTCCTGCTTTATCCTCTCAAGGTAGCTGCTGAGCAGTCCCGCTCCGTCAGCATGAACCTTTCTCAGCTCATCCAGCTCACTGTCAAAGCCCGGCAGGATGACATTTCCGCTGTCCCTGTCGTTGGTGCATTCGGGATTGACAGCAGCCTCAATTGTACGTGCCAGGGCCAGGAGCGCTTCAGGGTCTGCAAGAGAGCGGTCAAGCAGCTTGAAATACTCTTCCCTTTCACTTACCAGAGAGAAAAAGGAATAAAGGCTTTCCTTAATGGAAATCAGGTCACGGACGACAGAGCGCTTCATTTCAAGCTTGGATGAGAGCCTGATGAGATCAGCGCTGTTTGAAAGGAGCGCTCTCAGCCTCTTTCTTTCATCAATGTCATCAAAGAAAAAACCGGTCCAGTCAAGGCGGCTCTCAATTTCCGCCTTGTCTGAAAGCGGCTTGAGAATAAACTCCTTCAGCAGTCTGCTGCCGGCTGCAGTGCGGGTATGGTTGACTGCGGAAAACAGGGTGAACTTCGCCGTTCCGCTGCTCAGGGATCTGACAAGCTCGAGATTCCTGCAGGTCGCCTCATCCAGCAGCATCTGCCCTGAATCATCTATTATCCTGATATTCTCGATCTGTGGCAGTTCACTCCTGCTCATCTGGCTGATATATAAGAAAAGAGCGCCGCAGGGAGAAAGCAGGCTGTCCTTTTCACTAAAGCCGAAGGCTGATACTGAGTCGCATTTCATGAAGGAACAGATCTGTTTTGTCCCTTCCTTGACGCTGAAATACCAGGCTGGAAGCTTTGTGATTATCCTGCCCTTTTCATCAAGCAGCGAGCGCAGTGCCTTGTCAGTGAAATACAGATCATCGCTGATGATGATCTCGGCAATGGACATTGTCTCTATCAGGGCAGACAGAGAGGCATAGTTCTGATCCTTTTTAAGCCTCTTGGCATAGAACCTTCCCGAGGGAAGATCACAGAATGCTGTCAGCACCTCTGACTTGCTGACATCAATTGAAAGGACATAGTTGTCGCTGAAGGAATCCAGGTACTCATCATCAATGACTGTACCCGGGGTATAGACCTGAATGACCTCTCTCTTTGCGAGCTCCTTTGAAGACTGCGGCAATGTCAGCTGCTCGCACACTGCGACTTTCTTTCCCGCATCCAGAAGCCGTTTCAGGTAGTTTGCCGCCGCATGATACGGAATGCCGCACATAGGAGCCGAGCCCCTATGTGTCAGCGTGAGATTAAGAAGACGCGATACCTCAACGGCATCGCTGTCAAACATTTCGTAGAAATCCCCGAGCCTGAAGAACAGTACTTCATCAGGATGCTGCTGCTTTATCTCCTGATACTGTCTCATCATCGGAGTAAGATCAGTTTTTTCCGCCATCAGACCAAGATTTTAATAAATCGAAGTTGTGATTGCAAGAACGATCTCACCTCCGAGGAAGGCTCCGTCGTTGAAGCGGAAGCCGTCAACGTTGTCATAGTTGGCAGTCTTTGCCCAGTACAGGCCAAGCGGGAATCCGGGAATTCTCAGCTTGATTCCAAAGCCGCCGGAGAAGTACCATCTCAGGTCGCCAAAGCCGTTCATCTCGTCCACATAGTCATAAATCCCGTCTGCAGAGAGATAGCCTTCAACGTTCAGGACGTTCCTCACAAGAGGATAGGACAGCTCAAGCTGATTGTGCCAGATCATGCCCTGATCAAGGACTGTTCCGAAGCCGCGGCCTGTATTCATGCCGTCAAGATAGAGCATTTCATATCTTGTCGCACCCTGCTGCGGAGTATACCAGCCCCAGCCGCTGCCATTGGTGTCGTTGTTGTTCCAGAACTGCGGCAGCATGATGGAGAATGAAGTGGTGGCAGAGAAGACAAGACTGCTGCTTCTGCCCTCCTCGTTCACATATGTGAAGAGAGGAACGTAGCCGGCAGCTGAAAGGGAGATCCTGTTGTAGTTGGAAAGACCTCCCAGGAAACCTCCGGCATATGTGTAGCTTGCAGACAGGAGATAACCTCTGGTCGTATCTGTGACAAGGTCTCTTCCATCCCAGGCAATTGAGAGCGAGAGCTTGTTTGAGAACTGCCATCTGTCATGATACTTCTTGATCAGCAGTTCATACGGATCATACATATCATCATAGACAGCATGGGACAGTCCGATTGAAAGGCCGGCGGAGATGGAAAGATCGCCAGGTCTGAAGTTGAATGTGTATCCTGTCGAATAACCGAGCGAGAATGAGTAGAAATCATAGCTCATGAGGTCGCTTGCTGCACTTGTTCTTTTACCAGCTGCCTGCCATGCTGCATTAGAATAAATGCCATCACCAAGCGGGAAGGTTTTATTGTCCCTATCACGGCCATCGTAATAATCAGATCCTCTTCCAAGCTGAAGCACATTATCTCTCACAGAGCGCTCAAAGCTGAAGGAAAGGCCGTTTGACCATCTCTTGCTGCCTACCCAGTCATCTGACAATGACATTGTGATTGACTGCGTGTCAGGAGAAAGGGTTGTTCCGACCGAGAAGTCCCTTCCTGTTCCGAAGATGTTGGTGTCAGACCACTGGAGGAAGCCGGAGACAGGGAAGCCGTCAACTGTTCCGCCGAATGTAGCTCCGAACTGAAGCTGCATCTGATTGCCCTCTTCCACCGCAATCTCCAGGATGACGCCGTTTTCTGTCTCGCCCTGATAAAGGCCTGTCGAGATATCGGTGACAAGACCTGTGTTGAGGATATTGAGTCCGGATGCCTGCAGGGCGGCCTGTGAGAATACATCTCCGACCTGAAGTTCAAGCTCACGCTCGATGACATAAGGCTTTGTCTTTGTCAGTCCGGTGATGACAATGCGCTCAATGACGGACTGCCCGCTCTCAGTAATCTGAAGGTTGTAGTTTATTGTATGGTTTGCCTCATCCCTCGTGATGACAGGATTGATCATTGTCTGGATGTATCCTTCATCGTAATAAAGCGAAGCTATGGCCTGGATCTGTGCGACCACGTCGCTCTGGTTGTGTACCACGCCGGGCCTGAGGTAGATCTCATTCTGGATGTCCTCATCGCTGAAGACAGAATTTCCTTCAAATGAAATCGAGCCAAGCAGCCACTGGCTGCCTTCATTGACAGTGATGTTGACAGCGACCATATGATACTTGTCATCCGGCTGGGTGACGTCTTCCAGAGTATAGCCGTCAATCACGCAGTCAATGTAGCCGTTGTCATTATAATATGAGAGCAGGACCTGCATGTCCTGATCCATTGTGGAGGCGACAAAGTTTCCTGAACGGAAGAAGCTTCTCTCCTTGCTTGTCATCTCCTTCTTCAGCTCCTTCGCGCTGAACGCGGCGTTGCCTGTGAAGTTGATTGATTCAATCTTGTACTGAGGTCCCTCATTGATCTCATAGACAATTCTTACAGTATTGTTCTCATCATTGATCTCGCTGTAGGCGCTGACTGTGGCCTCTGCAAAACCGCGGGAATAATAATACTGCTGAACCATCGCTGAGTTTGCCCTGAGCAGGCCGGGAGAGAAATAATCTCCGGTCTGTATGCCCTGCTCGTCAGTAAGGGTCCTGGCATTGATCTCATTGTTGCCAGCAAAAGCCACTTCAGTGACAAGCGTAAGCTCATGAAGGGAGATCTCTATCGTTATTCCGCCAGTGGCAGGATTGAGAACCATATTGAAACCGGCCACATACTCGAGCCAGGGCTGGGCATAAAGAAGATTTGATATCTCGCTCTCCAGTTCTGGAGTGAAAGTCTGTCCGATATATGGTCTGAGCAGATTGTTGAGCGTTCTAGCTTCAACATGCTGCAGGCCGACATAAGAAAAGCCGTCAATTGTACGGTCATACCACCAGGTACCAGTGAGTTCAGAATCTGCAGCTGTCTGGGTGGTGTCATCCGCCCAAAGCGGCGTGAAGGCACACAGCACAGCCAAGAGAATCAGTACGATTTTTCTGCTCATTAACATAACTCCTTGCCTCAATATATAGGAAAAAGACCAAAAAGACCACAAAAAATGTTCATACACCTATAACCTGGAAATTAAAAGTAAATCGTATTGTTGTACCTGATGCCTATGTTGTCGAAGAAACTGTGCAGCGTGAGGTTGCCGGGCGTCGTGAACAAGGTGAAGGTACCCATCGGGTTGTCCCACTCAAGGGATATCTCGATATCAAGCGATAAGTCATCAGACAGGAATGAATTATCGTTATATGACGGATCGACGGCCTGCAGATAGACCATTGCCTGCAGATAAAGTCCTCCTGTCAGATACTTGCCGATATAGATTGACGTGTTGTCCAGATAGGTGGCAAGCGGCGAATAGCTGAAGCCCGAAGGCGAGAGCATTGTGTTGAGTATGAAATTCTCAAGAATGTTTGTCTTCACGGAGAAAATGTCTATGCCCAGGCTGTCCCTGACGACAGGGCCCAGGTCAGCATAGCTTGACGTGTTGATGATTCCCATTCTGTTGAGCACATCAACGCCGGAGGTGACAAGGGAGGCCACAGAGGCAAGGCCTGTGCTGCCGTAGCTGGATGAAGGCAGAATAGAGGCTCCCAGGACAGACATGATCTCCTCTGTCGACATCTGGGGACTGCTTTCGAAGATCGGATTCAGATTGTCGATTGTCGAATTGTTCAGCACCAGATAGATGTCAACCTTCTCTCCGTCGCTGTTGTAGCTTCTCAGCCGTGCGCGGAAGTTGAGCCTCATGGCAGACATGTCAGCACCGCTTGACGGGAAATCAATGCTTCCTTCCGTGATGAAGAAGCTCTTCTGGAAGTAATAAATCTCTCCGGAGCGGAAGCTCAGCGAGCCGTTGAAGGCCCTTTCATGCGTCTGGCTGTCGTACAGGAAATGGAAGCCTGTATTCTCATTTGCATATGCGCGCACGATAGGCTGCTCTGAGAGAGGAAGCACAAATGAGCAGTTGTCCATCAGAGTGACATCATACTCATTTCTGACATCAAAGCGGCTTGCACCCCACCAGTGAGGAAGCTCATCCATGCCCATTGAGAACACTGCGTTGTACAGCGTGAGATCCCCGCTGAGGTAATTCTTCGACAGATCCGAGTAAATCCTGAAATAGCCGCTCACATCACCCTTGATCTGGAAGTTCTGGCTGTAGACAGGAACGTGGACATAAATAGTCTCCCCTTCCGGCACCCACACTTCCACATCATAAAAGTCGATGATGTCCGCATTGCTGAGCTGGGCCTGTGCCACAGCAAAGCCTCTGTGCAGGTCCCCGTTGTCCTCATCGACAACGACGACAGGAGTCATGCTTGTCGTCGCGTGATTGTCAACGACAGTGACCTGAGTGTCGCCGATATGCAGATAGGCATTCTCAACCCACCATACTCTCATGTCAAAGCCGTGAGAACCTCCCTGGCCGTAAATATGCGTGTCATCAAGGCTGCCGTAAATTACAAAGTCCCCATAAACCCAGCTCGGGTTGTCAAATGTGACAAGAGGAATTGAATAAAGCCAGTTGAGAGCGCCCAGATTGAAGTTGATCTGATCAAGATGAAGATCAAGATTATCCGTACTCACTGTTCCGTAGATATGGCCGGAGACAATATCGTTTCCGCTCAGAGTGACGTCAATGCTTCCCAGGGACAGATCAGCGCTGCCGCTGATCAGATTGCCTGCAAACTCAATCCTGGGCCCCGCCAGACTGATGTCAATCACCCTGTCAGACATGTAGCGGCTTGAATCTATGTCAAGATAAGGCAGTCTGATTCTTCCGCTTACAGTCAGATTGTCAAGATCAGAGATGACAGCTGTCACAGCCTCAATGATTGTGTTATGAGGCTCAAGAGTGAACTCAAGCTCAGCCTGTGCGGATACAGGGTAAACCCTGTCCCTGTTGGCCTTGTCCAGCCTCATCATGGCCGACATCGTCATGCGGCCTGTCTGCGTATCATAGCTCAGCAGGCTGCCGGAGACTGTCAGCTCGTCCGTACTGTATGTAATATTCTCGCAGTCAACGCCGCGCTCTGTCAGCGTCACGTCTGCTGAGAGTGAATAATCATACTGGCTTTCAGTTGTGCTGGTCAGGTAGACAGTTCCTGAGAATGAGAAGTCGGCACTGCTTTCACCCCTTCCCGTCAGGCTTGTGTTCAGCACAGTGCCGGCAAGGCCGAAGCGGTCCAGGCTCAGGTTGTCCAGAACCAGAATGCCTGAGTAGTCTCCGGAGTGCAGCATGAGTGAGAGGTTCGCCCTCTCATTCCTGTTTCCAAGCGTGAGGGCGAAGTTCCTCTCTCCTATCCTGTAGACGGCAGAACCGGAAAGCGGCGTGAAGGAGTCAGAGACAAGGATGTTGTCCAGACGGACTTCAGTATTGTCAAGATAAAGATCAAATGAGATGTCCGGGCGGCTTGTGATTAATCCTGCAGAACGGATGACAAAGCCTTCCGTCCTTCCGTAGTACGACTGGGCTGCAAGATCAAAGCTGTACGTGAAGCGCCCGTCAATCGAAGAGTTGACAGTACTGCGCGGGGAAATAGTTGGCACCGATCATAAATCTCTCCACGGGCTGCCCGGATCGGAATGACCGAAACAGTGGTCGACTCGGTTTGTGCATGGTAGG